>PAXN01000035.1:328-69696 GCA_002715005.1 Rhodospirillaceae bacterium | reverse complement strand
TCAGCCGCAATTTTGCTTGCAGAATAAGGAGATTGCCCGTGTAACGGGTGGCCCTCGGTTATTGGTGTAAACTCAGCCGAACCATAAACCTCCGATGTGGATGTCTGCACCATACGTTCGATACCAAACCGCCGCGCGGCTTCAAGGACATTCAAAGTCCCAGATACATTTACATCTAAATATAATTGAGGCGCTTCGTAAGAAAAAGGAATCGCAATAAGCGCAGCGAGATGAAACACAATTTCTTGCTTCTCGACTATAGCATTCACGCAAGCGGAATCACGAATATCGCCGCGCTTTATCGTGAGGTCACCGCGGATTGATTGGTCCACTTTGTCTAACCACCCATTGGAGCCGAAAGAATTATATTGTGCCAAAGCGGTGACATTGGCGCCCTTTTTAACGAGTTCTTCTGATAAATGGGAGCCTATAAAGCCATCTGCGCCAGTGACAAGAACGTTTTTTTGTTTGTAGGAAATATTTGACATCATATTTGAGAGCCGCAACTATTCCAATAATCCATTGTTATCGACATATACCCTGCTGGTCGAGCCTGCGCCATGCTACCCGCCATCAGTCGAATATCCCAGGCTCATAATCCCTTCTTCAAACGCTGGTTCCTCAGCCAAAACCCCAAATATAATCTAAACCATCTAAACGCTGGTAAATGCGTGGCCTCCCCGCGGTAAGGGTCTAGGTGTTCATGGTCAGTAATAAGCAAAGGGTCTGCAAATGAGTGTTTTATTATATAAGTGATAACACGATTGCTGGCACTAACTTGAATTTGACCGGACCATGCCGCTCCGCTGTCCTTCAATAACCGGTCCAATTGGACATGGACTGCACTATTAGGCTCTACACGGATGCGACGGATTTCGCCTGCTGTATCGCTGTGCACATTTGCGATGATAGGTCGTTGGTAGGGATTAATCATTACCAATGTTTCACTGAAGTCACGCGCTCGATCAATTCGGACTGCAGGATATCCATCGACAAATTTTCCATAAGCCGCTATTTGCGCAATTACCGATGGAGAGGAATACTTCAACGTGTTGTCCGAGAAAAACGATTTGTTACCTGCTCGTGTATAAATCGAATAAAAATTTGGCGGTATATTATTTGAGAACAACGGTGCCTCATCCTGAGTATAAAATCCAATCTCCAAATAACCGCCCGGCCATTGATCCGGCCGGGCGGGCCAATGAAATGCCGGCGGCGGGTCCCCAAGCAAGTTTCCATCTTCAAACCGGTGTTCAATCTGATCCGCAAAAATGCGCTGACCTTCTGAATAGACATCAATTTTTTGAACAATACCGCCGGTTCCATCAAGCAAGCACTCCCCGACACCCCTTAGGTTACCTGTCAGGCAGCACGAATGACCTGGATAAAGTGCAGAAATCGAGGGTATGAGGTAATTGAAAGTCATAAAACACTATGGATGATCGACCGAAATTCGGGACAAGTCGGGTGTTGCACAAAGCAGCATCACTTTCGCCGCATGGCCTATTTGAGCGCGCAAGGAATAAACAAGTTCATCAGGCGCAATGCCTGTAACCTCGTGAACATATGCGCCTTTCCCAGCTAATGTTCCCTGCTTCTCTTTTAGCGAATCTGCCGCAACCCCTAGCGGCGAAAATGGATAAGCAATACTAAATTCCAGATCGGCGTGAGACGCATTCAGCACAATTACAAAAAGCCGCTCCTCGTCGGTTCTATTTTGAGCTGTGAACCAAATGTCGCCAGGAGAATTAGAAGCCTGACTGTGAACCGCACTCGATCCATCTTTCGACAATATTTCCACCTGCGGTCTAGTAGTACCGCGGTTTCCGGGAAACTTGCCGAACCGGTCAATCTCAACCATACCAATCGAAAAGGGCTGTCCTTCTTCCGGTGGATCTAGAAAAGTCGACACCGGCACATTCAACTCCTCGCCAACGCCTAATAGAGCTGTGTTTCGTTTCAGCAACCCACCCGCAGCATTTCTAATCGCGTACCGTATTTTGAACGGTGGATTATGCCCCTCTTTGAACAAAAGTTTATGATTTGTCACCCGCAAGTTTGTTTCGATGTCCGGGCCACAGAGAATTGGTATAAAATTTGTTCGGTTAAAGGCAATCAAAGGAAACACAGTGTCTAACCAATCATATAGGCGACGTTTCAATGATCGTCTTTCTTGAGCTTTTAAATTCGCGTCCGTTACTAGACCTGTTGCAGCCGCGGCAGCACCTTCGGATGAACAAAAATACTCCATATTGAGCAAACAGGCTGTACACGTTTGCCCAGCGCCCGTTTCGGCCAATAGCTGGTCGTAGGTCATGCCAGATGGGCGGGCCAATAACTTACGCGCGTCTCCATAAGTTAGGCTGGCACAAGAACAAAGAGGCTCCAAGTCCGACTCTTTCTTAACATCCATATACTTTGCGTCCAAGAAACAGGAATAATTTCCTGATTAAGGCCAATCTGACATTTTATTGCGTCAAATCTATCTTAAAATTCACGTTGACAGAAACTCATAGAATTTTATTATAACATCGTGTTCATGCAAGGAACACGCTTAAAAGAACTGTCAAAATAATGGACGGGCTTTTCACCGGCCCTGCGGTAGCAATGGCAGTATAGTGTCATTTATTCAGTCAATCCATTGAAAAATAATAAACATTTATTTCAGCTAAAGGATCGCGTAGTCTACGTAACCGGTGGACTAGGGCGCATTGGCAAAGCGGTCTGCGACGAATTATCAAAACTCGGTGCCGTTGTTGTTGGATTAGATCGCAGCCTTCCCGAGACTGTAGTTAGAACAGATATTCACTATTCAGTCTTTGATATAACCAATACAGAGAATCTCGAGGAACGCCTGCTCGTGCTCCAAAAAAAGTTTGGACCGGCCTATGGTTGGGCTAATTGCGCTTACCCCCGAACTGAAGACTGGGCGCAATCGAATATTGAAAATATAGAACCCCAAAGTTGGGCTGCAAATATTCAGCTTCAGATGAATTGTAACTGCCTTCTATCTGCGGCCGTCGCAAAAATAATGGCTACGCGAAATGAGGGTTCCCTAGTCAATATAGCGTCCATTTACGGTTTAGTGGGGCCGGATTTTCAAATCTATGAAGATAATGGTCTGATGACCCCGCCAGCCTATGCCGCAATTAAAGGCGGAATAATAGGTTTCACACGCTATATGGCGAGCCATTACGGGCCGCGGAATGTTCGGATAAATGCTGTTGCCCCTGGTGGGGTCGCTGCTGACCAGCCCGCCGGGTTTGTTGAAAAATATGCTGAACGAACACCACTTCGTCGTATGGCAGAGGCCCACGAGGTGGGCGCGCCCATTGCTTTTCTTGTGTCCCATGCAGCTGCTTATATCACCGGCACCGTATTACCCATCGACGGCGGCTGGACTGCGATATGATTTCGAATAACGCACACGCCATGACTGAAGAAACGCGGTTAGCAGGAAAGTTGGCCACTCTGGTCCCCTTCACTGAAACCCACGGCAGAAGAGCGGCTTATGCGAGCTGGTTGCGTAACCCCGATATCGTAAAAACGCTCAATTTGCCGACCTATTTGGAATCACCAATCTCAGAGGATGGTGTTCGAGACTATTACCGAACCATGATTGCTTCGCATACTGACTTCTTTTTTGCCATATTGCTAAATAAAAATGACCGATTTATTGGAACGGCCAAGGCAGGCCATATCGATTTCTTCGCCCGGCACGCGGATATTGGCGTGATGATCGGCGAGAAGAGTTTATGGGGTATGGGAATTGCGACAGATAGCCTACGCGCACTCGCCAATTTCATGTTCGATGAAATAGACCTACGCCGCCTAAGCGCCGGTGTTATGGCGAATAATCCATCAATGGTCCGTGTGTTCGAAAAACTTGGCTTTCGAAAAGAAGGTTGTTTTCGCGAACAAGACCGCTTGGGCGACCTCTACATCGATCACATTCATCTTGGCTGCTTGAAAACAGAATTCATCAAATGAAAAATACTTGGCGATTTGGCGATCAAGAATTTGTATATGTTCGAGAAGTGCTTGATTCTGGTTTTGGCTCCAGCACCTCGGGCAGCATGAACAATCGATTTGAAACAGCCTTTGCAGAGAAAATCGGCGCAAAATATGCCGTCACCTTTAACTCCGGCACAGGAACATTGCACGCGGCCCTAGACGCGGTTGGCGTTGGCTATGGTGATGAAGTTATAACAGCGCCGCTCACCGTAATATCCAATTTAGATGTAATTCTGGCGCAAAATGCTATCCCAGTATTCGCGGATATCGACCCGGATACCTTTAATATAGATCCAGCCGACGTTGCACGAAAAATTACCCCAAAAACCAAAGCGATCATGCCCATTTCACTATACGGGGTAAGCTGTGACCTCGACCCGCTTGTGGAACTTGGAAAAAAATACGGCATTGCCGTTATAAATGACGCTGCAGAAGCAGTCGGCGCAATCTATAAAGGCAAGCCCATAGCTGCAATCGCTGATATCACATCTTATTCGACCGAAAACTCTAAACACATCACTACCGGGGATGGAGGTATTGTTGTCACTAACAACTTTCAATATGCGGAAAAGATGCGGAAATTTGGTAGTCTTGGTTATGCCGCCCTGAAAGCCGGAGACGGTCGAATTCGGAGTAATAAAGATATATTCCAAGACCCCACTTATAAGCGCCATGACGGGTTTGGATATAACTACCGTATGCCCGAAGTGGCCGCCGCGGTTGGATTAGCACAAACGGAGCGGATGGAATTTTTCCTGAATTTAAGAGCCAACATCGCAGCGCTTTTTATCGATGCTGTTGCCGATTGTGATTATCTTATTCCACAAAAAATTCCGAGTGGTTACAACAACTCCTTCTGGACTGTCGCTATGCGCTTTGAACACGAATCGGTTTCCTGGCAGGAATTTCGCCATAAATTTATCGACTTTGGCGGTGATAGCATTTATGCCGCTTGGGCACTGCTATACCAGGAAACAATTTTCGCAAGCGGGGACTGGAAAAAACGCTGTCCGCCCTTATACGAACCGCTCAATTATCCCGCAGCCGGAATATGCCCAAACGCGGAATCCGTGCAGCCCAAAATCATGCAGTTCGTCAACAACTACGGAAGTCTTGAAGAAGCCAAACCAAAGGTTGACGCGTTACAAAAAACAATCATCCATTTTAGCTAAACGCCAAACCAAAATATCTCAACACATACTAAACCGGCGTTGACCGCACCCCTATCACGATACTTAATTATCAATTTCAAGGTGAAGACAAACATGTTTCATTACCTCTGGAATCTTGTCCCCGAATCCACCAAAATTTTGCTAAGGGGCGACTATAACTACTGTAGCGCGAGATTTATTGATCGCCCCAGAGATTGGCTTGCCCTCCAAACACAGAGACTTTTGGGCAAAAATTTTCTAAACTGGTATGCTCGTCGGCTCGACCAAGCCGCGAATCAAGTCTCCACAGGTGAGGGTGGAAAGCATCTCAAAGCGCATGAGATGATGAAGACCGGTCGCGAAGATTTGGAAGTTGCAAAACGGTTTGGCCTTAAACCGGAGCACTCACTATTTGAATTTGGCACCGGCTTCGGGCGCTCGGCCCAACACTTCATCAGCTATCTCAAGAAAAAACAATATTGCGGCAACGATATTTCTAAAGGGCGCGTTCGGCAGATGACTGAATATTTCGAGCTCATAGGATTATCGAACAAGGAACCGGAAATTTTGGTTACGGCCGATAATACTTTTGATTGGTTGAATGGTCGAAAATTCGACTACGTTTGGACAATGGCCGTACTAAGCCACATGCCGGACGAAGACGTAGTCGCTTTTTTCAAGAACGCTCGAAAAATTATGCATGAAAACTCCACACTGTTAGCACTTGATACACATATTGAAGGCTATAACGACGTTTTTCGTTACAACGCTAAAGATTGGTTTCGTCCGCCAGAGTGGTATTGCGACGCAATCGAAAGCGTAGGGCTAGTAGCTCAAAATGCTACAGATAAAATGGTGGCCGGTGCCGGAAGCCAAAATGTCGGCCATCCAATTGGTAGCAAGGGCATGAAATTTTCTAGCCACCTCGTCGCGGCAACACTCAAGTAACCATCTATCTCGGGCTAGTCGCGATTTTTTAGAAACCAGTCTTTCAATGTAGTTTATCGACATGAAAATCGGTGCTTTAATCCCTATACGGCTCGCTTCGGAGCGGTTGCCTGGCAAGGCTCTAATGGATTTGTGCGGGCGGCCCGTCTTTGCACATTTGCTAGATCGCGTCTCCAGGTGCAAACACATAGACAGCCTGAAAGACGTAGTCGTCTGTACCACCGGCGACACCAGTGACGATGCACTCGAAGATGCTGTTCGTGAATACGGTGCAAGTATCTTTCGTGGCAGCACGGACGATATTATTGATCGTTTCGGCGCTGCCATGGCGCAGTTCGGATTCGATCTGGTGGTTCAGGCCGACGGGGACGACCCGCTCTCCGCCACTGAATACATGGATCTGGTGGTGGATAAATTGCTCGCAACGCCCGGAACCGATATTGTTACCGTGAAGGGGCTACCACTGGGAACCGCAACGAAATGCTTCACGAAAGCTGCCATGCGGAAGGTCCTAAGCTCTTATAAAACTGAGAAAAACGATACCGGGTTTATCTATTTTTTCACCAAAACTGGCCTTTGCAACCATGTGGAGATTTCGCCTGCCTCACAGAATCATGTACATGACGCGGCACGATTAACACTGGACTATGAAGTTGATCTCGCGCTCTTTCGAAGGATATTTGGAGCATTATACAAACCCGACGAAATTTTCAGCCTTAATCAAGTGGTTCGTTATCTACGCGAACACCCGAACTACGCTAAAAGCAATCTTTCCGTCGAAACGGAGTATTGGCAACGTACTGCAGAAAAAGCCGATTTGAAATTTACGGCTAAGAATGGAGAGATCCAAATTGTCCCAATCTAAAGCTTCCCCGGCAGCATCAAAAAGCAATGCCGCAATGACACTGCGATATTGCACGCGCTGTTTGGAACCGAGTTCTCGGCCCGGTGCAACATTTGATGAAGAAGGTGTTTGTATGCCATGCCGTTACGCAGAAAGCCTGGACGGAATTAATTGGGAAACGCGCCGTAAGGATCTTCAAAAAATTGCCGATTGGGGTCGCGCTCGTCAGTCCGGTGGCTATGACTGCTTAATCGGTGTCAGTGGCGGTAAAGATAGTACTCGCCAGGCATTCTATGTACGTGACGAGCTCGGGCTCAAGCCATTGCTCGTTTGCTGCTCCTACCCACCAGAACAAGCCGCTGATCGCGGCGCGGAAAACTTAAGTAATCTGGTAGAGCACGGTTTTGACTTGCATTATGTCAGCCCATCACCTGAAACCTGGAAAAAAATGATGCGGCTGTCGTTTCGGGAGTTTGCGCAATGGACGCGCCCGACGGAACTTGCCTTGTTCAGCAGTGTCGTGCGCTGCGCGACATCGTTTAAAATCCCGCTTATATTCCTCGGCGAAAACCCGGCCCTTGCCTTTGGCTCCAAATCCGGCTCGCTCGATGGAGACGCCAAAAATATTCGCGCCTATGACACTTTAAGTGGCGCTAACATAGAACCTTGGCTCGATTGGGGCATACCGAAAGAGAAGCTCTATTGGTACACCTTCCCAAGTGACCATGAAATCGAGCGTGCCGCCTTAAGATTGGTTTATCTCGGATTTTACATTCGCGATTTTAACGATATTGCAAATGGGCAGTTTGCGCTCGACCACGGATTTATGCCACGCAAAGGCATTGAAGCAGATCCGTATGAAACAGGCTCAATTAACGCGTTCGAATGCGTCGACGAAGATTTCGTGCACGTAAATCAATTTCTTAAATTTATTAAACTAGGGTTCGGAAAAGTAATTCAACAAGTGAGTGTACAAATTCGCCACGGAGAGATCACCCGGGAAGAAGGTCTAAAGCTTGCCCGTGCCTTTGATGGTCGCTGCAGCGACCGCCTGATCGAAAATTTTTGTCAATACTTGGAAATAACCACCGAAGAATTCTGGGACGTCGTTGATAAAAACCGTAACAGAGACCTTTGGCAGTTGACCAATCAGGGTGAATGGGAACTTCGCTTTAAACCGGAATAATAAATAAATCTCATCGTTTAACTCTTCGCACGACAACCCCAGCACATCGACCCTTAAAAATTAAAACGCTTAGAAAGTTACCACAGCAATGCCTGACCAAAATAATTTCGAAACCGCCGATGGCGTGAAAATCCGGATTGATAAAAATCATTTCGACTTTCACCTAAAAACGATTGGCTCCTATAAAAGCCCGGCTTCACTGTTTAGTTTTATAAAAGGTGCCAGTACAAACTTAGCCGGTGATTTTGATAAAGTTGATGAATCAGACAAGGATGAAAACCGAGACCAACGGACCGAGCTGTCATTGCATGGCTATGCGGCTCGCTACACGCCGGTATGCATATTCCTCGACCTCCTTTCAGCAGCCGGCCATTCGAGAACCTTCAAAAAATGTCTCGACATTGGCTGCGGCTTCGGCGTGCAACCGCGTATCCTGCTCGCCCTCGGACGAGTGAAGGAAGCCGTCGGAATCGACATTATAGATCGCGCGAGCACATTAGATTCACGTTCCCTTAGCCGAAAACATCGACTAATGAAGTTATTTCGTTTTATCGAACCTTACCTGGAAAGGCTCGAGCAGCGAGATAAGAAAGACCTATCTAACTTTCAACGCGCCTTGATCGAAAAAATACCCACACCCCGCCGACAGGTTAAAAATACGCAAGGCCATCTTCTTCAAAGAGACATTTATAAAACATCCTTCAAACGGGAGCCAATTTTAGACCGATTTATAGAAGGTGATGTATATGCGCTGAATGAAAAGTTCGACCTGATCACCGCCTATTCAAGTTTCGAATGGTTTAAAGCCGACGATGCTCTGAAAAAAGTGTCCGACCTCTTGGAGGAGGGCGGTATTTTTTATATGTACATAGCTCAGTGGTGGGCCAGTAATAACTGCAGCAAAATTCCCGGGCATTTCGCGTTTTGCCGCCAACGATTACAAACAGAAGATTTTGATAAATATGCAGACAATTTTCACACCGACGTCGCAGAACAAACCAAAGCAGCCTACCAATTTTACGACCCATCGCACCCGACCTATAGCGATTACGTACGCTTGGGTATGAAGCATGGCTTAGTACCGGTTGCCCATTTATGTACCGTCCGGCCCGATCATTATTCCCATCGCATGGGTATGCATGCCAAAGGCTATGCCTGTGATAGTCATCCAGAGTTCTTAGAAGCCCTTAAAGACATCCAACGCTTTCGACCGGACATTAAAGCGGAAGACCTTTTAACGGATTTAATCCATATCGTTTTTCAAAAAGTCAATACCAAGAAAACTGCAACCAAAGAATATTATGATAGCGCTTTGGAAGATATATCTTTCAGCTATCGACCGAAGAATCCCATCATGAAGTTTATTCGCANAACGGGAATTCGCTTCCTTCTNGGTCGTAANGTTTAAGAAATTCTNTCGCATACTAACTNCNATGAATTCAANATTGAAAGTTGGGATAGTCGATTACGGTGCCGGGAACATTCGCTCCATCACCAATGCTCTTGCCTTTCTGGACTATGANTANAGGGTCATTGCCGAGCCNAAACAGTTGNATNCGTGTNACNCCTTTATTTTACCNGGCGTCGGCGCATTCGCNGAAGCGATGAAGCGATTAAATTCTTCCGGCCTAGCTGACTTTTTACAAGACCAAGTGACAAANCACGGTAAACCTCTTCTCGGTATTTGCCTTGGCCTACAGCTTCTTGGCCAGAGCTCGACGGAGGACGGATATCATAAAGGGCTCGGGTGGATTGATGCAGTCGTAGATAAACTGCCGGAGGATAAAGCCATGCGTGTGCCCCATGTCGGCTGGAATGATATCGCCTTTAAGGACGACGACCCCTTGTTCCAAAACATTGAGACCGGAACCCATTTCTATTTTGATCATAGTTTTCACATGAGTTGCACCGATCCAACGTTAGTTTGTGCAACTGCTGCATTCGGCACTCATGAAATAGTTGCTGCCGTTAAATTTGATAATATAGTTGCCTGTCAATTCCATCCGGAAAAAAGCCAGAATAACGGTCTCCGCCTATACCGAAATTTCTTAAAAAACGCCGAACAACTTTTGCACTGATGCAAAAACCTAGAGTAATTGCCTGTATTGTTGTGCGCGATGGGATCGTCGTACAAAGTATCGGTTTCAAGCGATATCTTCCGGTCGGAAGCCCGGAAGTCGCGGCGGAAAATTTCAACCGCTGGGGTGCCGACGAAATTCTCTTACAGGATATTTCAGCCACTCCAGAAAACCGGGTGATTGCATGCGACCTTATAGAACGTGTTGCAAAAAATTCTTTCATTCCGCTGACCGTAGCCGGCGGGATTTCTTCCGTCGAGCATATACGAATGGCCTTAAATTCAGGGGCCGATAAAATTGCTATTAATAGTGCCGCCCACGAAAACGATCAACTAATCCCCGAAGGCTCCACAATTTTCGGGCGGCAATGCATTATTGCATCAATAGACGTCGGGAAGAACGAAGCAGGCGAGTTTACGGTGTTTTCGCACTCCGGCACACTCGCACTCTGCGGCACTCCCGATAACCTTGCAAAACGCTTCAGCGATCAGGGTGCCGGTGAAATACTCGTGAACACTATTCACCGTGACGGCGCACAAAGGGGCTACGACATTGAGCTTGCGCAAGCGGTTTGTAGTGCGGTGGAAATTCCAGTCATCATTTGCGGGGGGGCTGGGCATCCGGCTCATTTCGTTGATGGCCTGTCTAAGAGCGACGTCTCAGCGGTCGCTGCTGCTAACATCTTTCATTTCACCGAACACAGCGTTTTAGTAACCAAGGCATTTATCGAAAGAACCGGCATCGAATTGCGCCATGACACCTACGCCGATTACCGCGGTCACCAGTTCGACACAGCAGGCCGCGTCAGTAAGGTCGCCGATGACCAACTTCATGAATTACTGTTTCAGCATTATCCCAAAGAAATAATATGAAATACTGTTCACGCTGCCTTTATCCGGCCAATCACCCGCTACACCTAACCTTTGACGATGATGGATTATGTTCCGGATGCCGAATTCACGAAGAGAAAGATGAGCTGGACTGGGGTAAAAAGGAAGAAGAACTTCGCCGCTTGTTGATGCGCTACAAAAGTGCATCTGCATCTTTTTACGATTGTATAATTCCGGTTAGCNGCGCTAGAGATTCCTACTTCATAGTCGATACCATTAAAAATCTCTATGGGCTGAACCCACTACTTGTCCACTTTAATTGCCATTATAATACCGACCGCGGTCACCGAAATCTCGCGTATTTGCGAACTCATTTCGATTGTGACTTTTATTCTCAAGTTCTATCACCTGACATAATTAAGCGGCTGACCTGGCGGACATTGGAAAAAAGAGCATCGCTNTATTGGCATTGTCTTGCGGGACAAACAGTTTTACCAGTCCATATGGCAGTGCGATACAAAATTCCCTTAATTATTTGGGGCGCACATCAGGGCATTGACCAAGTCGGTATGTACTCGCACAACGATGGCGTCGAAATGAGCCGTAAGTACCGCAAANACCACGATCTGATGGGNTTAGAAGCCGAGGATTTGGTTTCGGACGCCGACGGATTACCGGAAAGAGACCTGCTGCCGTTTTTTTATCCTCATGATAAAGACATCGAACGGGTCGGCGTCCGAGGTATATATCTTAATAATTTCATGCGTTGGGATACCAAAGCCCAGCACGAGAAAATGATACGCCAGTATGGTTATGAAACAGCGGCCCAAACCAGAACTTTCGACACTTACTCAGATGTAGACTCNTTAATCTACAGTGATCTGCACGACTATTTAAAATTNCTAAAATTTGGGTATGGAAAGGTTACCGANCATGCNAGNCGAGAAATACGGCTGCGCCGTATGAGTCGATCCCAGGGAATCAAGTTAGTGCAGCACTACACCGAAAAACCACCAGCTAAAATTGACTTGTTTCTAAAATGGCTCGGCATAAACGAAAGCACCCTCATGGAAACGGTAGATAAATTCCGTGATCCTGCAATCTGGTTCCGTAACGATAACGGTGACTGGAAACTAAAAGACCGAGTAGACCGCCACTCCTATGGCGACAATCACAGGCGTGCAAAGCTAAATCCTAAAGAGGATAAGTGCCAATTCGAAATCTCAACGTCGCGTAAACCAGCTTATGCGGAGGACCGCTATGTCCTTATCGCTCGCGGCCATGTTGATTAAAAACTATCTCAACAGATACCGCATCCTCACCACTTCAAGAATTTGACGACCGCACTCGTGGTACGATGTAAAAGAAGGAGATCATCAAATTGCTAGTTTGATTTCCTCCACTGGCTGCCAAGAAAAAACCACCGTGTTAAATATTTAACCCTTTCCTTTAAATTCAAAATGTTTGATCTTAATCATATGAGGCTATTCTGCTATGCCCAGTGACACCCCGTTCTTGAAAGGTAAAAAAATTTCGTTGCGCGCCTTCCGGCAGTCAGATCTGGAGGCTTATAAAACCTGGCTAGATAATGAGGAGGTTACTCATTTTTTGGAAATGGGCGCGCGTNCGATGCGGGAAACCGATTGCGAGGCGTTTCTCCGGATGACTGAAACATCCGAAGACGCAATTGTATTTGCCATTACGGAAGCGAAAAGTGGCACTCCTGTCGGCACCTGTGGACTCTACCTTATTCAATGGATTTGTAGACGTGCGCAACTCAACATTCTCGTTGGTAAGCCCTCCGTGTGGAACAAAGGCTATGGCTCCGAAGCGGTATCGCTGCTGCTAAAATACGGGTTTCACAAACTGAACCTGAACTCCATACAACTTGGCGTAAACGCCGATAATACACGCGCGATCAAGTCCTACGAGAAAAGCGGCTTTGTGCACGAAGGCCTGCGGCGCCAAATGATTTTTCGCAATAATTGCTACTATGACGTCGTCGAGATGAGTGTCCTACGCTCGGAATATGATGAAATGAGTTCCGATTGATTCCGCTTATCATTTTAGGTCTTGGCAGGATTGGCGCCGGTAATATTGGCTTGGCGGGAAGTATCCCGCTGTCTCATTTGGGGGCAGCCCTATCTGTTGGTGGGTTTGAAATCCAAGGATTGATCGATCCGAGCGAAAAGAGACGTCGCTTGGTCGTAGAGCATTATCCTAAGGTCAACCCCGATATTGTTGTCGACAGCCTCGACGCCTTAAGATTAAACCATGGCGCCGCCATAGTAATTGCCACACCACCAGAAAAACGGCTCGAACTCGTCACCGAATTGTTAAACATGAAGCCCGGCTTATTAATAATAGAGAAACCGCTCTCGACAGACTTTGAGACAGGCCAAAAAATCGTGACATTGTGCGCCGCCGCGAACACCGAGTTACGGGTGAACTTTAATCGCCGCTTCGACCAACGCCATATAGACCTGAGAGCGGTAGCACCCAGCAACCCAAAAACTATCATCTTGCGCTATGGCAAAGGGCTTTATAACTACGGCAGTCATTTGATCGATCTTTTGATGAACTGGTATGGGCCTATCCACTCTGTAAAAGCCATCGGGAATGAATACGAACCCGAATTGAACAACGGACAAGACCGTAACATAAGTTTTTGTTGTCATTTAGAGGCAGGGTTTGACGCCTATTGTGTAGGTATCGACGGGCTATCTTACGATCAATTCGAAATCGACATTTTCGCCGAAGACAGTCGTCTTGAAATTGCCGATGGCGGCGTTGTTTTCCGCCAATACAGACCTCAAGCTGGCAAACATTACGCAGGCTACACACAACTTGAACAAATCGGCTCGGAAAATATCGCGCCAGTTGGCGGATTGACGGAACTATATTTGGCTATACAGGCACACTTTGATAATCCGAAAGGCCTGCCGGGTTGCAACGGGTATCAAGCCCTAATGAATTTAGCCATACTTGATGCCGCCGAACGATCCTTTTCAAACGGCGAAATCCAAACGATTCCCTCTTTCAAACGGTAAAAGGTAGATATGCCCAAATCCAGCAATGACCTCCTAGCGATCCTTGGCGGCACCCCGGCCGCAGACAAGCCTTTTGAATTTAATAATAGTATTAGCGACGAAGAGAAAACGGCTGTTCTTCGTGTAATCGAAAAGGGTGAACTCTCCGGATTTATCGCCTCACCCGGAGAGCCCTTCTGGGGCGGACAGGAAGTGCTTGGATTACAAGAAGAGTTTCAAACGCGCTTTAGCATAAAACACGCTATTGCCTTTAACTCAGCGACAAGCGCACTGCACGCCGCCGTCGCAGCGACAGGTATTGGTCCCGGCGACGAGGTCGTCACCAGTCCCTATACCATGAGTGCTACCGCAACAGCGATCCTCATGACCGGCGCGGTTCCAATATTTGCTGATATAGAGGATACCACTTTTGGAATAGATCCCAATTCGGTCGAGGCTTGCCTCAGCAAAAACACAAAAGGCATCTTGGCTGTCAATATATTCGGACACGCGGCACAACTGGATCGATTGGCTGAGATCGCTAAGCAAAATGACCTCTTCCTACTGGAGGATAATGCCCAAGCTCCCGGTGCTCTTTTTAAGGGACAATCCACCGGCACTATCGGAGGTGCGGGTATTTTCAGTTTCAACCGCCATAAAGTCATGCAGTCTGGCGAAGGCGGCGTGCTTGTAACGAATGATGACAAAATCGCCCAAAAAGCAGCCCTGGTTCGCAATCACGGAGAATCTGTAGTCGCTGCTATGGAAATCGACGATATTGTTAATACAGTAGGCCTTAACTACAGAATGACCGAAATGGAGGCCGCAGTAGCCCGTGAACAATTTCGTAAAATGGACGGACTAAACAACCAGCGTATAGCACTTGCGAACAGATTGACGGAGGGACTGTCCGATATTGAGGGTCTGACGCCACCTGCGGTCACTGCGGAAAGCAGCCACGTCTACTATATGTATGCAATCCGATATGATGAGGCTGTAATCCGCTTACCACGCAATCTCTTCGCTAAGGCAATTGAGGCAGAAGGGTTCTTTTTACGACCAGGATATGTCAAACCGCTTTATTTGGAACCCCTCTACCAGCGCAAAATTTGTTTTGGGCCCAATGGCTTCCCATTCACCGCAAATGACCGCAATGCGGAAATCAGTTACGCCGAAGGAATATGTCCAACATGCGAGCGACTGCAGAATCATGAATTAATGATCACTCCAATCGCCCAGCCGCCGCAAACCGCCCAAGATATGGATCTTTTCGTAAAAGCCTGCAAAAAGGTCATTCGCAATAAGGATGATTTATTGGCAGGCGCACCTAACCTTGCCGAGTAAATTTGGGCGTTCGGGCTTGTGAAAATCCTTTTCATCTTGGTCGAACTAGCCGCCCAGCAATATTGGTGCGCAGTCACCGATTACTGGCACAAACAACATCGGGAGATTGATTGGCGCGTCAAACTCGGCGAAAGTAAGTTTGACGTTTTCAATGACCACGACCGCATCTCTCTAGATCACTCTGGCCAGAAGCCATTCTACGATGACGATAACTGGATGCCGGATTTAGTCGTCGTTTCGGGAGGCGGTTACCCACTCGAGGAAAAATATTTGACCGCCGCCAAAGCAAATGGCATCCCCACAATTTCATCTTTTGATACTTGGTATGGCTACCGCCAACGTTTTACCTTCCGTGGCATCCTCATGCTACCAGACCGGCTTATGGTGATCGATAAACGGATGATTGACGAAGCAACGAAAGAGGGATTGCCCGCTGATATTATGGTGCCGGTTGGCCAACCCGCCTGGGAAACGATTGGCAAGCTTCCACCCTCTAAATCCAACAAGGTCTTATTCCTCGATGCACCGGTGACCAGAGATTATGGTCAAAGCTTAGGATATACCGAAACGGATGCGTGGACTACTGTCAGAGCCGCTCGACATAAAGAGCCCGCGCTATTTAAAGCGCTCCTTGTCTCACCGCACCCCGCAGGGAAGGCTTGGCCCAACATCGAAAACGCCACGATAATGCGCTACACACCCAAATGCCTTCAGGAGATCAATACGGTTATCGGTATGTTTTCCGCGCCAATGGTGCACGCCTTTCTAGCGGGTCGGCGCGTCATTTCGCTACAACCCAATGCAACGGGCATCGATATGTGCCCGCTCAGCCGACATGGATATATTCAGCGCGGCTATTCAGCGGAAGACTTGCTCAAGCGTATGACCGATCCGCCGACAAGCCCCAAGACACTGAGTGATGCGGTGGCTAATAGCGCCCGAACTATTACACAATTTATACAACAAACTAATTTCCCATGACTAAAATTATCGGAATTATTCAAGCCAGAATGGGATCGAGCCGTGTACCAGGTAAAGCCATGATCGACCTTGCTGGCAAACCATTGATTTGGCACATGATCGACCGCATGAGTAGGGTCAAAGGCATAACGGAATTAATACTGGCAACGACCGGTGACCCTCGCAATAAGCCGCTGATTGACTATTGCAAAAGCCAAGGCCTCAAAACGTTTCAGCACCCTATCGAAGATGACCTGGCGGGCCGTATTTCCGGGGCTATTGGCAATGTAGACGGTGATATCGTCTTAAAAACCGGCGGTGATTGCCCTTTAATTGACCCGGCCGTTCTGCAAAAAATGGTTGATGTCGCTGTCGCCAAAGGGAATGCAGATTTTGTCTCAAACCGAGTGCAATGGAGCTATCCACTGGGTCTGAGCGCTGATGTGATCTCGCGTAAAGCAATTGAATGGTGTGATAAAAACCTTACCAAACCAATAGACCGAGAATTGTTTGCACTTTACATTCGCGATCATACCGAACGTTTCAAAGTGATTCCCATTATCAATGATACAGATCTCAGCCACCACGTATGGACAGTCGACGAACCGGAAGATCTTATTTTTATGAGGCGGATCTTCGATACACTTTATGTGGATGACCAAGTGTTCAGTATGGAAAGTGTACTGGCTTTTTTAGCCGACCAAATACAGCCAAGCAATCATGACGAATAACCTTTTCATACCTCTTTCCATCCCCGACTTACGCGGAAAGGAAGCCGCATATCTGGCCCAATGCGTCGAAGATAATTGGGTGTCCTCCGCCGGTCCCTCTGTTACAGCATTTGAGGGAAAAATTGCGGCTTTAACCGGTCGCGCCCACGCAGTTGCCACCATAAATGGAACGGCTTCGATACATTTAGCATTGCTTGCAGCGGGTGTTGGGCATGGCGACCGTGTGGTGGTACCCGATTGGACTTTCGCCGCATCAGCCAATGCCGTCTATCATGCCGGAGCGGAACCATTTTTTATCGATATATCACATGACGGCTGGACATTGGATGCAAGTCTCATCGGAGATGCATTGGCCATCGAAAATAATCGCATCAAAGCAATCATCGCCGTCCATACGCTGGGGCAATCGGCCGACATGGATGCGCTTGCCGCTAATGCACAGGGGCTGCCTTTGATTGAAGATGCCGCTGGAGCCATCGGGGCCTCTTACCACGATCATCATGTAGGCAAGGATGGAACATTTGCGACCTTTAGCTTCAACGGTAATAAAACCGTGACAGCCGGAGGTGGTGGCATGGTCGTATGCGACGACAGTCAAGCGGCTGACCGATTACGCCATTTATCCCAGCAAGCCCGCACTGGCGCGGAATATATCCATGACGAGATCGGATTTAACTACCGAATGACTAATTTGAATGCCGCTGTTGGGCTCGCACAATTGGAACGCCTGAATGAAATGGTCGCAGCGAAGCGCGCAATTGCCGCACGCTATGATCAAGTGATTGCCGGGCGGCAAGACCTCGCTTGCATCCCTCGGGCTCCGTGGACGCAAGGTTCCTGTTGGCTGTACTCTATCCTTACAGCATCGCCTGACGATAGTGCCGCCCTTATCGTCACAATGTCACAACAAAATATAGAGGCGCGCGGATTTTGGCGGTCGATCAGCGAACAAGCCCCATTCAAATCTGCCCCAAAGTTACTCAATGGCGTTTCGCAATCTTTGACCGGACGTGTTGTTTCACTGCCGTGCTCAAGTCAATTGACCGAAGGGGAGCAATTCCGTGTCATAGACGTCCTTCAGAAATGGCGTGGCAGCGCTATTAATTCAATAACATGAAAAAATTTGTGTTGATCGGTGCTGGAGGTCATGCGAAAGCGATTGTGGAGGCCATTTGCGAAACCGGCGGATCAATCAGTGCATATGTGGATCCAAAACCGTCCGACTGGCTGGATGCATCCCAAAAAATAGATGAAAAAAATTTATCAGTGTCCGATGGCAGCATCGTGATTGGGCTTGGTGGTCTGAGCCCGAAAAAACTAAGGGCCCGCCTAGCCATTTTGGATAAGATTATAGAACGGGGCTTCTCTGCAGAACCGATTGTCCATCCATCAGCATTTGTAAGCTCCCGTGCTATTTTAGAGCCGGGCGCCGTCGTACTCGGCAAGGCAATCGTCCAGCCTGGCGCCTCAATTGGGCGAGGTGTCATCATCAACACGAATGCAACCATAGAGCATGATAGTAATATCGGCGCAGGGGCTCACATTGCGCCCGGCGCTATTGTATTGGGTGACACCCATATCGGCGATTGTACGTTCGTCGGTGCAGGGGCTGTTATCTTACAAGGTCGTTCAGTCCCTACTGCCGGTTTTGTCGCAGCGCAAACTTGCTATACCGGTGATCACGAGCAACCATAAAGGTAGCCTGACCATGTTATTTCAAGAAGGCCAAAAAACATATGTAATCGCCGAAATAGGCGCTAACCATAATGGCGATATCGATTTAGCGCGGAAGATGATCGATTGCGCGAAAAACTTAGGGTGCGATTGCGTAAAATTTCAATCTTGGGACACAAGTATTTTTTCGAAGAAGGTCTATGAGGATAATTATTTTCTCAATGATGACTATAGAGGCCGCAACGATTATACTCTTGAGGAGATCGTGAAGGAATTCTCGGTCAGCCCCGAGGAACTGGCAGAGTTAAAGGCATATTCCGACAAAAAGAACATTGACTTCACGTCAACTCCATTTGAGCACAGTCAAATAGATGATTTAGTATCCCTGAACGCACCATTTATTAAGATCGCGTCCATGGACCTAAATAATGATTATTTACTCCGCCATGCTGCAGACACGGGCAAGACAATCCTTCTATCAACCGGGTTTGGTACAATGGCGGAAATTGATCACGCAGTTGGCACCATCGAATCAACAGGCAATACCAATATCGTCATACTACATTGCGTCTCGATGTATCCGCCGCGCGATGACCAGGTAAACCTCAACAATATGGATATGTTGCGGAATGCTTTCGACTACCCAATCGGGTTCTCCGACCATACAATTGGCTTCGAAATTAGCATGGCGGCGATGGCCAAAGGCGCAGTCATCCTCGAAAAGCATTTCACCCTCGACAAAGAAATGTTTGGTTGGGACCATAAAATATCTGCTAATCCCGCTGAAATGCAGGTAATTATGGCGGCAACAGGTCGTATCCATGAAGCGCTGGGTGCTTCTCGGCGCATTCCCCCGGAAGATGAAAGCCGTAAAGCCGAGTATCGACGCAGTATCGTCAACGCTCGGGATCTTAAGAAAGGTGACATCATCGACCAAGCAGCCCTGGCCTATCGGCGACCAGGCAGCGGATTAACCCCGAACCAAGATCAATTGTTACTCGGCGGCGTAGTTACCAAGGACATACCAGCCGATACTTTGTTAAGCCTTTCCGATGTGCGCCAACCGGAGAAATAATGCGCTTTGCTCTTTGCACATCCATTTATGAAGCCGGCCGACCATTTCTCGCTGATTGGATCGAAGCCGCCATAACCGCTGCAGAAAGGCACGAGGTATGTGCACACCTCGCGATCGATGATTTTGTAGATGCCGAGGGTGCCTGTGGGCTACTCATAAATGCCATGTCCGTCACTTTCGTAAAAGCACCGGAAAAATCGACGACGGCGACTGTTCGCGAAACAATGATAAATGGAGCCGCAAACGGTAACGCCGACGCTATAGTTTTTTGCGACATGGATGACCGCTTGCGCCCCAATGCTCTAACAAACCATTCTGAGGCACTAAACGGCGTTGATTTTAGCTATGGTGACCTGCAACCGATTGATGCCGCAGGATCGTTGATTGGGGATACATTCTTTAGCAATATTGTCATACCAAACCGTACCCAAAAATCATGTCAAATTGCCGACCGTAATTGGCTTGGATTTTCCAATACAGCTGTAATTCGCGATAAACTGCCATCGTCCGTTTTTACCATACCTGCCACGGTCATTGCGGTTGATTGGTGGTTTTATACACAACTCTTGCAAAACGGCTTGACCGGCTCCCGTACAAACGCTGTAGTTGCTGAATACCGTGTCCATGCAGACAATCAGTTGGGCCCATACGCCTCCACTGATATTCAAGAGATAAAACGCAGAAGCGAAATCGTCAGGTGTCATTATCAAGCATTGGCACCCGACCCGACAGCATGCAAAATGATAACTAATTTAGAAAACCTTATTTCCGAGTTGGAAACAAACCCTGATGCGGTCAAGGCCTGCATAAGGCAAATCCAGATGCAGCCAATGCTGTGGCATGAGGACATTTGTTTTCTCGCCGCCCAATCATCAGAAGAAAATAATCATTCAAAAAAATGACGATACCCCATCACCGTTGCATATCCGATTTGTCGGCGGTTACTTGTTCGCCAGACGAACCAACCTCCGCAATTTTAGAGCGCCTAAATGGGTCGCCTCACTTGTTTTTTATTGTCGTCGACAATGAACAACGAGCCCTGGGCACAATCACCGACGGAGATATTCGCCGCGCGATCCTTGATGGAGCAACATTATCTGATCCGGCCCGCCGCTGCATGCACAGCGCTTTTCATGCTGGCCGCGTCGGGAGTGACGCGAATAACGTCGAGTTATTAAAAGGTTTGCCATTCCTTCCTATTCTCGACCAGCAAGATCGAATCGCTGAAGTCATCGTTCCAACCTCATCCATTCCCACCTTCACAACAGCTCTTGTTATGGCAGGGGGCAAAGGAAGCCGATTGGGCGCTCGAACGCGCGATAAACCAAAACCGCTATTACCGGTAGGCGACAAGCCTATATTGCAACGTATCCTGTTTGACCTGGAAGCAGCCGGCGTTAGACGGATATTTGTTTCGGTTCACTATCTCGCCGATCAAATCGAGGCATTTATCGAATCGAGAGAAAATAAGGCAAATATTACAACTGTTAAAGAAACAAAAATGCTTGGCACCGCCGGTGCCCTCAGCCTTTTGCCGGAACCGCTTTCTGGCCCTATTTTAGTTGTGAATGGTGATTTAATCACGCAAACCGACTTCGAGGCACTCAATAACTTCCATTGGCGGCACAACCATGATGCATCAATTGCAGTCGCACAACACGAAACCGAAGTTCCTTTTGGGGTGGTTAAACAAGATGAAAATGGCCTTTTTCAGGGCATTGATGAAAAACCGACGATCCGCCATTTCGTCGCTGCGGGCATCTACTATTTATCGCCGGAATGCTGCGCCC
Organism: Rhodospirillaceae bacterium; assembly: GCA_002715005.1. Taxonomy (GTDB): domain Bacteria; phylum Pseudomonadota; class Alphaproteobacteria; order UBA8366; family UBA8366. Next base: position 48,042 of record PAXN01000035.1, on the reverse strand, counting down.
TGATCCCGCCTGATACAAGAATGGATATGCCGAGTTTATTGAATAGGATACGTGCAGCCGGCCTAAAAATCGGCCTTTTCCCGATTCATGAATATTGGTTAGATGTAGGACGACCTTCCGACCTTGAGCGTGCGCACGCAGATGTAAAGGCTGATTCAGAGATAAACTCATGACGTACCGCGAATATCACCGGCATTCTCGCGCACTAGGATTCGGATTCCGCGAAGAATTCATTATAATATTCCTGCTAATAGCTGCAGTTTTCTTTGAAGGCATCGGTATTACGATGTTTTTACCAATCGTCGAATTCATTCAGCGCGGCCACCAGCTTGATCAATTAGCGAGTGAATCGCGTCTTTGGCGCAGTATTATAGCAATCTATGGGACATTCGGTATACCGGTAAACCTGCCAACCCTTATCACCGCCAGCTTTTTATGCATTTTGATACGCCAAATTTTCTCTTACGCCCGCCAAGTTTATATGGCCAAAGTACAATTTATGACCGAGGAGAGGGTTCGGAATAAAATTTTCAGACTCTACTTAAATGTAGAATCTGGTTATTTGGATGAAGAAAAGCCTGGCGCATTGGTGAACAGTTCCACGACTGAATTGAGTTTAGCGCTCCAAAGCGTCTTGGCACCACTAAAGCTCTTCGCACAAGTTTTTCTCGCTGTTTTTTATATTGTGTTGCTGCTGGCTTTGACCGGTCCAATAACCGTAATCGCAATCTTCGTATTGGGCATCACGGCGTATTTTCTTAAAAAATTACTGATAAAAACCTCGGGTGTCGGCGTTGACGTTGCTACCGCGAACGAAGCGTTCGCCGCCTACTTGGTCGAACGACTAGATTTCGTCCGCCTCATCAGAATCTCCGCTAATGAGAAATATGAAATTAATGGAATGGAGAACATCACTGCATTTCAACGCAATCGATTGATAAAGATAAACCGGTTCTTAGCCCAGGTGAACGTCCTGATGGAACCGATAGGTTTGGCAGTCGGTATGGCGGTGCTTTATTTCGGAACGACATATTTCGAATTGCGGCTAGAAGAAGTTATCGTATTTGCCTTTATCGCTATAGTTCGCTTATTGCCTACTGCCAAAGAAATGATGGCGACGGGCCAACTTACGCTTGCTTACCAGCCAAGCCTTTTCTCTTTGGTGAGCAAGTTAGATGCACTTTTCAAAGCTCGAGAGATACGGGACGGTGTTTTGCCATTTACTTCTTTGACCCATGCTATCCAGTTCCAGGACGTCAGCTTCACCTATCCGTCACGGAAAAACAAAAAAGCACTAACAAACTTGGATATTGTTTTTCCCGCCTGCAAAATGACAGCGCTAGTGGGGCCGTCGGGTGCTGGAAAATCTACGATTATTGATCTATTACCGAGACTGCGAGAACCGACTAGCGGCGAAATTTCTTTTGATGACCAAAATATCGATCAACTAGAGATTACGAGCCTTCGCAATTCAATCGCATACCTATCACAAACTACATTGGTTTTAAACACCTCTATCACCGATCACATTCGATACGGTAATGTCAAAGCATCGGACGAAGAGGTTCGGGAAGCAGCAGCGCTTGCTCAGGCGCATGACTTCATAGAGGCACTGCCGGAAAAATATAATACTATATTAGGACAACGGGGTATCAAACTATCGGGTGGACAACGCCAACGCCTTGACCTCGCCCGGGTGCTTTTGCAAAAAGCACCGATTCTGATTTTGGACGAACCAACNAGCAATTTAGATGCAGAATCTGAAATGCTTTTCCGACGTGCACTCATGACAATTCGCAAACAACACTCAACCACGATTATCATTGTCGCCCACAGGCTTTCAACGATCTTGGATGCCGACCAAATTGTTGTGCTCTTAGATGGCCAAGTTGATGCGGTCGGTACTCATGATGAAGTTTCTGAATCCAGTGACTGGTATCGCTCTGCATTCAATACGCAATCAATATCTGACACCAAATATTCGACTTCTAACTTTCTAGCAAACCCATAGATTGGTTTTTGATGCAAAAAGAAAAACTAATGAATTTCGATTTTTCCGCTCTCGCCCTGGATAAGAAGAGCATATTAATTACCGGAGGGACTGGCTCTTTTGGGCGCTCTTGTACGCGTACCATCCTCGAACATTTCAAGCCCAAGCGGCTCATCATTTTTTCCCGCGATGAAACCAAACAATACAATATGGAAATCGAGTTCAAAGCCGAAAATTCGGACATCTCGCCACTTCGGTTCTTTATAGGCGATGTTCGAGATATGGAACGGCTAAAACTCGCCATGGACGGCGTAGACATCGTCATCCATGCAGCTGCGCTCAAACATGTGCCCATCGCCGAATATAATCCCATGGAATGCATTCGCACCAACGTAAACGGAGCCGAGAATGTGATGATGGCGGCCCTTGCCTGCAATGTCGAAAAAGTCCTTGCGCTGTCGACCGACAAGGCAGCCAACCCAGTAAACCTATATGGTGCAAGTAAGCTGGCTTCGGATAAAGTTTTTGTTGCCGGCAATAATTTATCCGGCAAGCGCCGGACACGATTTGCTGTCGTTCGATATGGCAATGTACTTGGTTCACGCGGATCAGTGTTACCATTTTTCCGCAGCCTGATCGATAAAGGCACGACTTCATTGCCAATTACGGACGAACGAATGACACGTTTCTGGATNACCTTAGACCAAGGTGTCAACTTCGTTTTGTCGTCATTAGCTATGATGCAAGGTGGCGAAATTTTTGTTCCCAAAATTCCAAGCATGAAAGTGGTCGACCTGGCGAATGCACTTGCGCCAGACCTACCAATCGAAATTATTGGCATTCGACCTGGTGAGAAACTGCATGAACTTCTGGTAACCGAAGACGAAGCACGCACTACCTTTGAACTAGAGGATCGCTATGTCATAGAACCGTCTCTGGGGTTTTGGTCTCGGGATAATTACTTGGAATTTGATTCTACTCCTGTCGCAGAGGGGTTTGAATATAAGAGCGACAGCAATGATGAATGGCTAACGTCAGAAATTCTCTCTGTATTGCTCTCGGATGGTTCTCTTTGACCAATAAAATACTATCGTTTCTACCCTACTCGCGACAGCGGATCGAGGAGGACGATATTGCTGCGGTAGTTGAGACTTTACGTAGTGATTTTCTAACCACCGGACCGAAGATTAATGAGTTTGAAGAAGCCTTCGCCTCACGGGTAAATGTCGACCATGCGATCGTCTGCACTAATGGCACTGNCGCACTGCATATGGCAACCGCGGTGGCGAAGCTTGGCCCAGGGGATACAGCCATCGTGCCGGCAATTACCTTCCTCGCGACTGCCAATGCTGTTCGCTACACAGGTGCAGATGTCGTGTTTGCTGATGTAGACCCAGATACTGGCTTGATGACTACGGAAACACTTGATGCGGCTTTGAAAAGCAAAAATGCTGCCTCAATCCGGGCGATTTTGCCGGTGCACATGAATGGCCAATGTTGCGACATGCCGGCCGTTGCCGATCGCGCAAAAAAAGCGGGTGTGATGATAATTGAAGATGCATGTCACGTACTCGGCGGCGCTTATACCGATGGGGAACCTGTGGGCAATTGCACCTTTAGCGATATGGGCGTGTTTTCCGCGCACCCGGTCAAAGCTATAGCTATGGGAGAAGGTGGAATCATCACAACTGCCAGCCCCAAATTAGCCGCACAACTGAGGCTGGTTCGCAACCACGGTATGGAACGTGACCAGGCTCAATTCACAAACCCTGAACAAGCATTTGCACAGAACGGCGAAGCTAATCCTTGGTATTACGAAATGCAGGATATCGGCTCCAATTATCGTGCGAGTGATATTCATTGCGCTTTAGGGCTAAGTCAGCTGACTAAGCTAGATACCTTCGTCAGCACTAAAAACAAATTAGCTGAATACTATCAGCAACGGCTTCAGGGTCTTGCCCCAATTGTTAAGCCAATAAAACGCACCGAAAACGGAATACCCGCTTGGCACGTTTCCGTTGTATTAATTGATTTTGAAAAAGCTGGCACTGACAGAGCATCCGTTATGAATGCGCTTCGCAAAAAAGGCATCGGCAGCCAAGTGCTATATATGCCCCTCTACCGGCAGCCCTATTACGAACGCTTATATGGTGCACAGCGGATGGCAGGCGCGGAAAAATATTATGCTCGCTGTCTCTGTTTGCCCCTCTTCACCGATATGACATCGGATGACATTGACCGTATTGTGGACACGCTGGCATCTGTGCTGGGCATAAGTGTGGACGGATGATCAAGCAGGACAATATCGTAGCTATCATTCAGGCTCGTATGACTTCCACACGTTTACCTGGAAAGGTTTTACTACCGCTGTCTGGAGCGCCTTTGTTGCTGCGCATGCTGGAACGGGTTTCAAGAATTACTGGTCTTGATGCCATTTGGCTGGCGATACCCGAAGGGAAGGACCACGACCCTATCGTCAATATCTTGCCGGCCGGCGTCAAGCTATTTAGAGGCAGTGAAACCGACGTCCTTGAACGAACATTCAAAGCTGCCAAACAGGCAAATGCGACCGTGGTGATGCGTATCACGTCCGACTGCCCCATAATCGATCCAACTGTGAGTGGAGAAATACTTGCAGCCTTTAAAAACTCTCCGGTAGTCTATGCCCGAACCGCCCCTACCAGCGGCTATCCGCACGGTTTTGATACAGAAGTATTCACCATGGACGCTCTTGCATCCGCGCATGAAGAAGCAACCGCCGATGATGAACGAGAGCATGTTACCCCATTTATTTTACGGCAACCTAAACGCTTCCCGGCGCTTGAGGTAGATCATTACCCGGACTTCCGCTATTGGCGCCTAACCGTCGATACGCCGGAAGATTACCAGCTGGCAAAACAGATATTCGATATTTTATTTCCACAAAATCCAAATTTCGGCTTCGAGGAATTACGCAAACTTTTCACCATCCAACCGGAACTCCTCGAAATTAATGCAAATATTGTCCAGCCAAAATTGGCTGGCATTCCGGAGTCGAACTCATGAGTATTGGCGAAAAACAACTTAATGCGTGGAGCAACGAATTCGGAAGAGACTATGTCTCGCGGAACCAAGCGACAGCGAGTGCTATCGAGCAGCGCAAAACTGCATTTAAGAGTATTTTCGACCACATCGCCGACACAGAGGCTCCGGCTTCCATACTGGAGGCCGGATCAAATATAGGCATCAATATTCATGCACTCGCAGAGATTACAAATGCTACCCTTCATGCGGTAGAACCCAACCAGGAGGCCTTAGATAAACTAATTTCATCTAACGTCATACCAGCCAAACGGGCTCTTCAAGGTAGCCTGCAATTTTTACCATTTGACGATAGTTCAATTGAACTCGTCTTTACCTCTGGCGTCCTTATTCATGTTCCCGACGAGGCGTTGGANCAAGCTATTAGCGAAATTCTTCGGGTCAGCAGCCGNTATATTCTAACNCTCGAATATTTTTCACCAAAACCACAGTCCATTCCNTATCACGGCCACAACGACTTTTTNTTTAAGCGCGACTACGGCGGGTTNTTTCTCGATGCCTGTCCNGAATTAGAATANGTTGCGGACGGATTTTTCTGGAAGCGAGTTACAGGCCTCGATGATCTAAACTGGTGGCTTTTCCGAAAGCCTTNGGTAGNTTGCNAAAGCTGACTATGCCGATACCNGNGACAGAAGTTAATTTATTAATCGTACTGCGGTTATAAGCACACCAGCTAAAAGGTTGATCTAAATGTTTCAAAAATTTAACNTAGGTGGCCGGATTACTGGCCGCGGCCACGCACCATATGTGATGGCGGAAATATCGTGTGACCGTATCTGCAATATTAGTCGTGCCTTCACCATTATAGTGGCAGAAAATAATGCCGGTGCCGGTAACATAAAGATGCAATCCTATAGGGCCAACACGATTACTATTGATCATTGGGATATGGTTTCGGATATCTAAGATGACCGGTCTTTGCATTGCAGCTGGTAATTTTGATACGACTGCCGCTATTAAGCGTATGGCAGGTCGGCTCTCTGCCTCCAATCAATCTTTGGGTAAAGAAAACCCNACACCGTCGCTCGGTATCGCGAACACGTGGCATGCCGGCATGACGCACATGCGCGCACCGGTCACGTTCGGTGATGGTCTAGTTTGCGCAATTTCAGGTGAGATATTTGATGACTACGGCCTTTTTAAAGAGCCCGAACAGTTAATCGCGGACCTCTACAAAACCGGCCATTTACACAAAACCGCTTGGCTAAATGGTAGCTTTAGCATCGGCCTACTCGACCCTAATCAAAATCGAGTTGCCCTAATCACCGACCGGCTTGGCTCAAAATCAATATTTGTATGGCATAATGATAAGGCTTTAATCGCGAGTTCAAGACTCGATGCGGCGATCCGCGAGGATATAGTCAGGAAACGATTGAGCCGACAAGGACTGACAGAGTTACTAATCTATCAACGAACAGTAGCTAGCCAAACACAGTATAGCGATATCGAGTCNATGACCGCTGCACAGATTTGGGTTTGGGAGAACGGGANCCTCACCAAAAAAACCGCTCGNAANCTGGCCTGGGTAAAACCAGATTTCTCGAAAACGGATGCAGCAGAGGGATTGGCNTCCGCCCTGACGCGTGCNACNGAGCGAAGATTNTCAGACCCCGTACGNCATGGTTTGTTGATGTCAGGGGGNCTAGATTCCCGAGCAGTATTAGCCGCCGCTCACCGATCCGGAAAGCCGCTTTCCTGCGCTACGGTTGGTGCTTGGGAAAATATGGAAGCTGCTCTAGCCCGCCGGAGCGCAGAGGTGACGGGAGCAGATTTCAAGCTGCATAATTGCACACCCGAAGGACTTGCGGCAGCAATTAAACCCTCTACCGAAGCAAGCGATGGCTTATTTTCGGCACCGATCAATCTTTATTCCTCACTGCCCGACATTGCGCACGACCACGACGTCATGCTCAGTGGTCATGGTTTGGATTATACTCTCCGCGGATACTACCTTCCCTGCCGCACTCTAAAACTCGCCGGTTCAACGACGCGGTTGCCGCGGCTCCGACAAATTCCAAATGGGAAGCCGGAAACAATTGCCAATAGCCTGCGCGTTGGAATCTCTCCTGCTATCGCCAAACAAATTTTAAAGCCCGACTTCGCCGCAGAACTAGACACCCGTCGAATAATAGCGATGGAGGCCGCATTGGCAGATACAGAAATTGAGGATGACTATAACAGTTGGGATGCTTTCATTCTGCATTCGCTTGGGCGCCATTATGCTTACTCTGATTTTGTTGCGATCGAGGAGGTTATTCATCACCGTGCAATTACATTCGACCCGGTAGTCTTTGATCTCTACCTCTCTATGCCGCCAGCCTGGCGAGCCGAAGGTAAAGTCGCTCATGATGCTATGAACCAGATCAACCCCGACCTTATGCGCTTGGCAGATGCAAATACCGGGTTTTCAGCTCGTTATGGATTTTCTAGACAGATAATTTTGATCCTCATGCGTGCAATCCTGAGGCGAACGGGCTTAATAAAACGCCCGACCTTACCGGACCCTTCCCTCACCCACGGATCGTGGATGGACGCAGCAAACCTGTTCCGTCACAACAAGACGTGGCGTACTCTCGCTCTATCCCTTCCAGACGATCCTGTACTCAATGCAACCGGCCTATTCCAACAAGATGGACTGCGGGTCGCGGTATCCGGTCACATGAGTGGTAAAGCAAATCATAAAAAGCTTTTGATGCAATTACTTACTCTTTCGAGCTGGTTTTCCGAACACCCTTTCGAGGAGGTAGGGCCATGAGCGATCAACGAGGGTTTTCTGTAGGCGGCTATAAGAGCTTAATCGAGGGACTTATCAGTCATGGTTACGAAATTAGTAGCTTCCGGAAAGTGGACACTGCAAGCAAACACCTTATTCTGCGTCATGATGTGGATATGTGCCTCGATGCAGCGGTGGAGATAGCGGTTCTTGAAAACCAACTTGGAGTATCCGCCCATTATTTTGTGTTGCTCCGAACTGAAATGTATAATTTGTTTTCCAAAAATGGGCTGGCCGCTGTTGAAACACTTCTTTCCCTTGGCCATCGGGTTGGCCTCCATTTGGACGCTTCTCTTTATTCAGAAGGCGAACTCGAAGAAGCCGCTGAATGGGAATCGGGCTGTCTGCAATGCGTGACGGGACGCGAGGTAGATATGATCAGCTTCCACCGGCCCGCAAAATCATTGTTAGGCCGTGCAGCTCTGTTGGCCGGCAGACGCCATGCTTATCAACCTAAATATTTTACCGATATGGCTTATTGTTCAGATTCCCGAGGTCGTTGGGAGCACGGTTATCCATTAGATTTAGAGGCAGTGAAAGAAGGTCAGGCGTTACAATTATTGACACATCCCATTTGGTGGACGACCAAAGGTGCCGAAAATGCAGTTTCAAGACTTGACCGCTTTGCAGCGGGACGGCATCAAGGCCTGCGGAGAGAACTGGCCTATAATTGTGAACCTTACCGAGAAGCCTACAAAGAATTAACTGATACTGATGATCCACAATGACGTTCACAACAGGATTAAAAAGGTAACTTGATGGCGGACCCGAAATATATCCTCGGCATCCATGACGGTCATAATTGCGGCGCGAGCCTATCCCTCAACGGCAAGATCATCGCTTCCCTTTCCGAGGAACGGTTAAGTCGACGCAAAAACGAGGTCGGCTACCCAAAAATGTCGATTGAAGAGGTGCTGCGCATCGGGGGTGTGACTGCGGCGGATTTATCGGAAGTCGCTTACGCTTCATTATTTATGCACCAGCAGGCCTATTTAACGGAATTAGAAGGCTGGTATTGCGTTGGACTGGAAGAACAACGCGCAGACTTTGCCAAGCCACAAGGCTACCAAAAAGTTATCTTCAAACAACGCACGGCGGATCGTATTAAAACCGCTTCAGATCATCTCGGTATTGCCAGCGATAAGGTCACTTTTGTCGAACATCACTTGGCACACCTAACCGCTGCCTACTTCACCGCACCAAACATCGCACCAAACCAAAAAGCGCTTGGGCTAACCTGCGACGGTGCCGGGGACGGACTGGCTGGNTCGGTTTCAGTTTGTCAAGGTAACGGCATACAGAGAATAGCCTCTATCGACCGTCATGCGTCGCTAGGAAAAATTTACTCGCGTATCACCATGATGATGGGTATGACGCCCTGGGAACACGAATATAAACTTATGGGTATGGCTCCCTATGCAGAGTTAGAAAGAGCAGACACGGCCGCCGGCATTTTTCGTGGGATGCTTAAACTGTCTGATGATGGCATATCTTTCGAGCAAGTCGGTGAACTCTCGATGAATTACTGTTACCGTGCGCTCCGCGATGCGTTTGAACGTGTTCGCTTCGATACTATTGCTGGCGCTACCCAACTTTTCTCTGAGGAGATGCTGGTCAATTGGGTGAAGGCATGTGTCAAAAAAACTGGCATAACAGATATTGTGGCCGGCGGCGGCGTGTTTATGAATGTAAAAGCNAACATGCTGATCGCAGAANTACCCGAAGTGACAAGTTTTTATGTTATGCCAAGCGCGGCAGATGAATCGCTTTCCATCGGCGCTTGCCTTCATCGATATTATGAAGGCAATACAAAGCTCGATCACACCGAAAGCATATTCGACAACCTCTATCTCGGCGGCGACTTCACAAAAAAACAAGAAGAAGTCGCTATTCAAGATAAATGCGGCGGCGAAATTAAGGTCAAAGAATTGAAAAACGTCGATGAATCGGTGGCAACTTTGCTGGCGAACGGTGAAATCGTTGCACGCTCCCGAGGCCGAATGGAATGGGGCGCACGGGCGCTCGGTAACCGTTCAATTTTAGTAAGTGGCCATGACTATCGCGTTGTCGATGAATTAAACCAAGCCATCAAACAACGCGATTTCTGGATGCCGTTTGCCCCTTCAATTCGTGCTGAAAGTGCCGAGCGTTACTTTAGCGACCCCAAAAATATCAATCCCCAATTTATGACCCACACCTTTAAAACAGGTGTCGAAGGCCGCGCTCATCTGGCCGCCGGCACTCACCCACGCGACNATACTATTCGNGCCCAGGTGGTTANGAANNNNGCCAACCCCGATTATCACCGNCTATTAAGCTCGTTNGAGCAAAAAACCGNCCGTGGGGGCTTAGTAAACACATCGNTCAATCTTCACGGTGAGCCTATCGTGCACTCGCCAGGAGATGCCATTCAAGTACTGCAGAAATCAGGCTTAAAGCATTTGGCGTTAGGGCATTTCTTGTTAAGCAAAAATGTTTGACGAAGACCCAGAAACTGCCTTTCGAACGGTCAGCCGGATTGATATTTTAGCCTATCAGCACGAGTTCCTAGCCATCGCTGCCGATATTCCAGGCGAATATTGGACTTTGCAGAATTTCCTTATCGATTTGCCTTCAAAGTGGGATCTGTCCTTCGCACTTTGGCAAAAAAACTTACCAATAGGCTATGCGATTTTATCGAAAAAGTCAGACTATCAGGTGCATTTGCATCATTTAATGATAAATCGCGATCATCGTGCCAGGGGTTGGGGCACTCGGATGATTACAGAAATGTCCGACCGAGCCGAAGCAGCGGGCGCAACCCTTTTAAGCTTGAAGGCCGAAAAATCGAATGTCAGCGCATTACGATTTTACAACCGCAACGGTTTTTCTTTTAAGGCAGAAGAGGGGGATTTTGTTATTCTGAGCACATCGCTTGGCAGTACAACATGACAACAGTCGCTATTCATCTACCTAACGATTTTGCCTTAACGAGGAAAATTTACAAACCCTGTTTTGCAATTAAATACTTTTGAATCTATACGAGCAGAGTCCTTAGACCAATACCTGCCGGCAAACGAAAAGCCGACGTTCACTGGGTAAGGTTCTTGAGAAATAGATTTCTTAAAATCCGATCTCCAACCTCTGTTTTAAAGTGGCCAGAATCGAAATAAAGGCGTTTATCTGCGGTGAAAAAAGGATCTAGATCGGGCCGCATAATTGAAATGTTGTGCTTTTGAGCTATCTTTGCCACGCGATCTGCCCACCGACGGTAGTTCTCTCCCTGTTTCAAATGCGAGCGATAGGTGGGGGAGATAAAAAGGTAAAACTTAACACCGCGAGACATGCCAAAACCAAGCGTTTTATCAAATATATCGTAGGCCGTTTCAAAGGGCGACTGCAGTTGAACGGCCGGTTTTTCTGGCAAAGTACCAGTTGAATTGTAACCAATATAATGGCCCAAAACCGTATGGTCCGCAGAATGTCCAAGCGCATTTCTTACGACCGTTTCGATTGCATCACGCAGGGCTTTTAGACTAACGGTCATCTCTGCAAATGTTCTAGCAACACAGAAAATCGAACAAGCATCAATAAAAGCAATTTTTCTTACCCCTTCAGTTCGCAAGCGGGTAAACGAGAAGTAATCTACCCCCCAAACAACAGCGTTGGAGCCTGCCTGACGGACCGCATGGCGAAGAGCCGCACTAATTTCATCAATGTAGGAACCCGTAATAGCAAAGTTATATGCACGCTCGCGCGTCAGTACAGCGAGTGTTTTGGGATCCAAACCGACGGAGGCACGAGAAGTCCCTAGAATGACGATTTTCGGGCGTTGTCGTGAAACAGCAACCGGCTTGATGACGCGTTCAAATGAGGCGACCTTGTATTTGGTACGCGTGTATTTAGTGGGCTCGATTTCGTACAAATCATACGGGTTAGCAAAGANAACAAGTCCACNCATCGCAGCGAATACCAGAATAAAAAACAATGTCACTACTTTTAGGTAATTTAATTCATTCATTTTTGGCACTCTAGAAACGGAAATATACAAAAGACGCGGCTTCAAATAATCCAAATATCCCGAAACACCCGGCTACTGAAGTAAGAATGGCAATACGCAAAGTGAAGGTAGTGTCTTTTTTTTCGAAGAATATCTGGGTTGTATTGGGTGTAAAAAAAGCAATGGCCGCGGCAAAAGTAATTACCACAAATGCCGGCACTCGGATTAGTTCGGATGATTCAAAGCGGATTGCAGAAGACTCACCAATTATATCAATAAGATATGGTGCCAAGCTNACTGGAAACACAACCCCCCCGAAACCAGCCATTCCGGCAAAAACTCTGCCAGCGGCCTCTACTTCCGTCGTGCGGAATAGCACCCAAGTAACTACTAAGGCTAGCATCGTCAGTATCCATCCAACCGGAGTAGGAATAGGAAGCCTTGAACGACGAACAGCGTGATTCGCTGCTATAAGAATACCGTGTGCGCCGCCCCACAGAACGAAGTTCCATGATGCGCCATGCCACAACCCNCCCAGAAGCATTGTGACAAATACATTNCGCCAACGACCGAGAACCGAGCCACGATTTCCTCNGAGTGGGATATAGAGATAGTCACGAAGAAATCGTGATAGTGTAATATGCCATCGGCGCCAAAATTCAATGATCGACGCTGCTTTATAGGGAGAATAAAAATTAATTGGCAGGCTGATGCCAAAAATAAGNGCNAATCCAATNGCCATATCCGAGTAGNCGGAAAAATCAAAATATATTTGAAATGTGTATGCGAGAGANCCACCCCATGCCTCAAAGAAGCTAGGTGANTGGCCTTTCTCAACAGCGCTATAAAATATATTGGCGATCGGCGCGAGTTTATCCGCGATTACAGTCTTCTTGAAGAGCCCAATAAAAAAAATCGATGCACCCGTCGCCATTTTTCTAAGGTCAATAATACCAAGTTGGTCCAGGTCTTTTTCTACTTCTTGGTAGCGAACAATCGGACCGGCTATCAACTGTGGAAAAAACGATACAAATAAAGCAAGCCTTNCCGGCGGCAAGCACCGGCGCCTATCTTTCCAACTATCCACCAACAGAGCAATAAGTTGGAAAGTATAAAATGAAATAGCTAGGGGGAGCCTGTCCTGCAAAAGCGCGATGTCTTCTGCCAAAAAATAATTCAGATTGGCCAGAAAGAAATCCGCATACTTAAAAACGCTAATAAATGATAGGTTAAACGCGATACCCAAGATTAATAGATATCGCCGCCTACCCTCCGACCCCGTCGAAGCTAATTTATACAGGATTGCATAATTACAAAATAAGCTTGTCAAAAGAAGCGTGAGACTNAGGAGATCACCAATCAGAACGAAAATCAGAGAAGCCGCAATAATCGTATAAAATAAAAACTTTTTGGGAATATTCCTGATTGACAGGAATACGAATAGAAAAATTACTATCGGTAAAAATAAAAAAATAAACGCATGCGAATTGAATAACATCCGAGTATCAGCTCTTAAGAAATAAGCCCGCGCGTTTCATCAGGTCCAATGTTCAGGATAGCGTCAATAATGGAGAGACCTCCTGAAAATTCGCCATGACGCTGATCATAAGTGGCGAACGCCGTATCCAAGAACTGTATTTCTATATTTGCCTTTGCGAAATCCTCGACATCCAAATGTCGCATTGTCCCAGCCCCGCGGCCGGTCAGGTATGTTGTTGCACCCTCTTCCTTAAGAATTGGCAATATGCTCTCTGCGCCAGCAATGCCATGCGCCATCTCAGATGCGAATAAAAAATGAACGTTAGTTATGCCGATGAAGGCGGCTAGACGCATAATAATAGCGCCGTTGAATGCGCCAACCGAAGGATGGTTTTCAGCAACTTCCTCCTCAATAATAGTGCAGACTGAGTCAAGCCAAGGGCTCTTAGAATACCAATTCCGCAAGCTCCCAAGATGCTTTTTCGTCCAGAGCCCAGCCAGGGTTGGCGTTTGACAAATTGCGCCCGGCGTCCCCAACTGAGGCGTCGGAATAGTCAGCCATTGGGGACCATTAGGCGATTTAACCTGGCAGCGCTTAACGTAACTCTTGCCCATAGGCATCTGAACGTTGTCATAAAAAACAAATGTCTGCGACTGACATAGTTTCCGAAAATATCCGAGCCAAGGAATATAGTTAGGTTGATGAATGCCAATAATCATAAATTTAAATTCTCACCTTACCGGTTCGCAATACAAAAACGCCACAATCCAAAGGATATTTCTGAAACGGTGTCACTAGCAGCAGAAAATTTATGCGTCGCGAACTAGCGGCCTTATCGAAAAAAGGAATGGACTCTGGGGCACCGCCCAGTGTTCGCAAATTATTGTGACTAATCGTGCCAAACAATGATTCGTTATAACTAATTTTAACTCTAGTATCTAAAATTGTTGTCCAAAGTTCCTCTGTGAAGTTTATTAAAATTTGTAGCGTACTGAAATGCCGATTCAGCTGGAGCCATTACAAAAATAATGATCCAAAACACGCCAAGACCAACCTATCTTCCAATTCCGCGATGGTCTACCGGTCATGCGGATAATGTTTTGATATCTCTCTGACTAGGCCGCCTATTANATATAAGATGAATAACGCGAAACTCCGAGTTTTATGCCTCGATATTGAAGGCGGTTATGGTGGTTCCTCTCGAAGCCTGTATGAGAGTATCGCGCACATTGATAAAAGCCGTGTGGACATAAGAGTTTGGTGTAAACGGACCGGGCCAATTCAATCAAAATATGCCGCTATAAACGTACCTGTGTCGATTAAAAATAGAATGCCGAAGATATCAGCATTACCAAGACTAAGCAGAAATCTATTTGTCTTTTCGCAGTTCGCTGCAAATTGGTGCTTCACAGCGGCCTTTCGAAAGCAGCTTGTGAAGGCGGCTCAATCTGCCGACATTGTGCACTTCAATCACGAATCTCTTTTTCTATTGGCGCAATGGTTAAAACCGAGGACAAGCGCAAAATTATCCATGCACATTCGAACCAACCTATACGGTACCCCTTTTTGCCGTTGGCAAAATCGTACGATTGCAAACACTATTGAGCGGTTAATTTTTATTACTGAGAATGAGCGAGAAACTTTTAACCGCCTTGCGCCCGCAAATAAGAAGAAGTCTGTCATCTATAATATCGCCGTTCCTGAGAAAGCCGACCCACACCCAAAAATTCCAAATGATAATCGGTTTAAAATAGCCTGCCTTTCAAACTTTGCTTGGGTACGTGGCGTAGACCGTACAGCAGAAATCGCTTTAGGACTGTGCACTTATGGCCGACGGGATATTCAATTTATTATGGCAGGCGACATGACACTTCCCCATTCACTCCCAGGAGAGTTGGGGGAAACTGCCCGAGCGGGCGGTTCGTTCCAGGATTACGTGGAGCAGGTCGGCGTTTCCGATATGTTTCTATTTCTTGGTCACATACCCGATCCGGAACGTGTTTTAGCATCCTGCAACGCTTTAATAAAACCAACACGCGAAGCAAATCCTTGGGGGCGCGACATATTGGAGGCTTTCGCGGCCGGCAAACCGGTTATTTCGATTGGCACCTACGATACTTTTGTCAAAGACCGCGTGACTGGGGTGTTGCTTGAGAAATTTGACGCCGTCAAAATGGCACGCAGGATCGCTGACCTTGCCGACAACCCCGAAGTCGCAAAGAGGCTTGGCCAGGCCGGTCTAAAGCAGGTCATGAACCTTTGCGACGGTGCCTCGCGTGCCCAAGACTTACTGGGCATATGGGAGGAGCTCGCAAACTAATGACCCATAAAATTGTCTTCGTTTTACCTTCATTCGCCGGCGGTGGTGCTGAGCGGGTGATGATTTCGCTCGCAAATGCCCTCAACCGAAGCCGCTTTGCACCATCCATTATCGTTCTAGATAGCGATGGACCGCTTCGAGCGTCTGTGGCTAGCGATATTACTATTGTTGACCTACGGCAAAAGCGCCTACGCCATGCGATTAAGCCGCTAATTGGCGCCGTTCGCGAATTTAATCCTTATGCGGTTGTGCCAACAATGGGCTACGTCAATCTCGGCATTCTCATGAACCGAAAAAAAATCAGCCCCAACACAAAAATAATCGTCCGAGAAGCGAATGAAGTGAATGCCACTATTAAGGCGATTAGGGTGCCGTTATTAGGAAAATTCCTCTATCGCTACCATTATCCCCGTGCCGACCGGGTCATCACACCCACAATGAGAATTGCGTCAGACTTCAGTGACCGTTGGCGGGTGCCACCTGAAAAACTATCCGTACTGCGCAACCCGGTGGATGTGGATTGGCTGCGAGGCATGGCCAGCAAGATACAACGGGAGCCGGGCGATGGCTTGAGGTTCGTTGCCTCCGGTCGGTTAGTCGAACAAAAAGGCTTCGACCGCTTGATAGAATGGCTCGCCAAGTTGTCAACTAACGCTCATGTAACCATCTTTGGCGAAGGACCGCGTATTGGTGCGTTACAGGATTTAGCCGAAAAACTAGCAGTCTCCGGGAAAATTCGCTTCGCTGGTTTCGTGAACAACCCCTGGGTCACCTATGCAGGCGCCGATGCTTTTCTACTCACCTCGCGCTGGGAAGGAATGTCCAACGCGTCGCTAGAAGCTCTTGCCGTGGGCACACCGGTTATAGGCGTGCCGCAAGCGGGCGGCCTGGGCGAAGTTGCCGAACAAACAGCCCCCAAGGCAGTAACGCTGGCCAACCCTGGCCCAGAATTCATAAGTTCCATGGCCCGTACAAAACAAAAATCGTTAGACAAACTAAAACCTAGTTTGCTGCCCAGCGTCTATTCCCTAAACTGCGTTATCCAGGAATTNGAGGAAATTTTAGANAGTTAAACGNCATAAGTCGAAGGAGACGCGCGCCCCGGCANNGTCCGGGGCGTTTTGCTTTGCGGCGCTTTAGTTCATAATCCAATCTCTCAAATCAATGGCTCATAAAGCCTATAGAAATTTAACGGAGGAAACCTCTATGGAACGCGCAACCACCAAACTTCGTCAGCTGCTAAAAGAAAAAGACTTTCTCTATATGCCATCGGCCTACTACCCACTTTGTGCGCTGGTCGCACAACAAATTGGTATCGAAAGTGCCTATGTTGGTGGCTATGTAACTGGGGGATCCAAAGCAGTATCAGAGCCACTTCTTTCTATGGATGAACAGGTGAGCGTGGCGGGAGAAATTGCGCAGCGATGCTCAATTCCTATCATCGCCGATGCCGGCGCTGGATTTGGCGAGCCTCTCCATTGCATGCGTACGGTGCGGGAATTTATTAATGTGGGTGTTGCAGGCGTTCATATAGAGGACCAGCTATANCCAAAACGCGCCCATTATCATAAGTATGTCGCCCATGCGATACCGATTGAAGAATTTGCCTATAAAATACGTTACGCCTGCCGCGAACGAGATGAGAGTGATCCGGACTTTGTCGTAATTGTCCGTTCCGACACCTGCCGTTTCGAAGGACTCGATGAAGCCGTAAAACGTGTGAATATGGGTGCCGAAGAAGGGGCCGACATGGGCCTACTTTTCCCGACGAACCATGAGGAAGCCGCACAGGCACCGAAAGAATGCACGGTGCCCTTAGTATATGTGCAAAGTCGCGGTAANCGAGATGGCCGGCCTCTATACTCCAATAACGAGTTGCAAGATATGGGTTATAAGGCCTGCATCGATGCACAACTGTGGCTCATGGTGAGTTTCCATNANGCCAAGAAAGCGCTAGAGGAAATTCATGCTACGGGCAGCTACACCGGCATGACGGACGAAGAAAACATTTCTGTCCGACAAGGTATCGAAGACGCTATCGGTCTGGAAGATTATTACGCTATTGAAGAAGAGACCGTAGAAGAGAAAAAGTGGGGCAAGAGGTGACGGTTCTGTTGGCCTAATCAGGTGATTGCGGGTGGCAGCTCCTGAAACCACTGACCTATCAGACTTACGTCCTTACTGGCGCACTGGTGCAGTGACACTGGCGGCTATCCTAGCAGTATCTATGCAATCTCTAGATAGTCACACTGCCAGCGTTGCATTGCCAACCATTCGTGGTGCTATGAGCGCCAGTACCGATGAAATTGCATGGGTGCTTACCGCTTATCTCGTATGCATTGCGATCAGTACGCCGCCAATTGCCTGGCTAAGCCGCCGTTTCGGACGCAAGAAGGTATTTCTATCTTTAATTGTTGGGTTCAGCCTAAGTTCAATTTGCGTTGGCTATTCCTCCACTCTTAGCGAAATGGTTTTCTTTAGGGTTCTGGAAGGGCTATTCGCCGGCGGCCTTGCTCCGCTTTGTCAGCAAGTTTTGCTCGACACTTATCCCAAAAGACTGCACGGTTTTGCTATGGGCTGCTTCAGCATAGGCATTCTGTTTGGCGTTATTGCTGGACCCACCTTAGGCGGCCTTATCGTCGAGTATCACGATTGGCGCTGGGTGTTTCTGATGAATGTACCAATTGCGATCACCACCTTTATACTGATCTGGGCATTCGTACCAGAAACGGAAAAACAACGGGATAGACCATTCGACTTTGTGGGGTTTTTCGCACTAACAGTAGCCGTTGCCAGCGCCCAACTAATGTTAGACCGAGGCGAGCGGCTCGATTGGTTCGCCTCCCCAGAGATAGTTCTTGAGGCCGGCCTCGCCGCTGCCGCTTTATGGGTTTTTCTCTTCCATATCATGATGACCAAGCATCCCTTTGTGCAGCCATCGCTTTTTAACAACCGAAATTATGCTGTTGGTCTATTTCTCACTTTCGGTTTTGGGATTATGATTTACGGCCATGTGGGCTTTGTCCCTACCATGCTACAGAAACATATGGACATACCAGCACTCACGACCGGCCTGCTAATGGTACCCCGCGGTGTGGCGTCCATGGTTGGCGCTATCCTCGCCGGCATTATGCTGGCTTGGGCACAGCCACGAAACGTCCTCATCCTCGGTTGTCTTCTATTATCCTATTTCACCTGGCGTATGACCTTCTTCACGCCGGACACCTCTGCAGCTCTAATCATGAATATTATTGCCTGGCAGGGCTTTACCATGGGAATAGTGAGCGTCTGTGTCGCCACCGCTACCTTCACCACACTGACCCCCGACCAACGTGCCGAGGGAACTAGTTTTTTTAACCTCATCCGGAAATTTGGTAGCAGTGTCGGCGTATCCTTCCTGGTCAGCCAGCTCGTGCGTAATGCTCAGACCAATCGCACCAGCATCTCCGAAAATATAACGCCTTATAACAAAAACTTCGAATTGTCGCCAAAGCCGGAAAAATGGAATTTCTCCGACCCCAACGGTGTCGCAGCAATAGAAAAAGAAGTGCTACGCCAGGCTGAATTCCTCGCCTATTTGCAAGATTTTTGGTGGCTAACAATCGTCACTTTAGCCATGATCCCTTTAGCTCTATTGTTACGGATAACCCGCGAGACCAGCGCAAAATAGCCGATACGCAAAATCAGAGATTAAATTTTGACCGCCGACGTCAAACCCACCACCCCAATGCCTCGGCATTTGGTCCCGATCAGCTTCGGGGTTTGCCTTGCTGCAGGCATGCAATCCATGGATACGTTCCTCGCAGGTATTGCACTGCCGAACATGATGGGGACTTTCTCTACTACGCTGGATGAAATCTCGTGGATCCTAACCGCTTATCTGGTAGCGGTTGCAGTGTTTACACCCCTCACAGCATGGTTAGGACGGCGCTATGGGCGCAAGCGCGTCTTACTCACTGGTAT
The DNA here is from genome assembly GCA_002715005.1 of Rhodospirillaceae bacterium. Taxonomy (GTDB): domain Bacteria; phylum Pseudomonadota; class Alphaproteobacteria; order UBA8366; family UBA8366. The sequence continues at coordinate 28,456 of PAXN01000035.1, read as the reverse complement.
TTTTGGGTTTGTCGTTGCATCTACCTTCGCAGGCACATCAGATACTTTGTTCGAAATTGTAACGGCTCGATTTATTCAAGGGGTCTTTGGTGCAACACTTATTCCCGTAGCCCAACAGATTTTGCTCGATCTATGGCCAAAGGAACGCCACAATATCGCACTTGGCTGGTTTAGTGTCGGCATGATGGTTGGCCTAATAATTGGCCCAATCCTCGGCGGCTTTTTAACAGAGTACTATAGCTGGCGTTGGAATTTCTTCGTAAATATCCCCGGCGGCCTCACCGCATTCACTCTTATCTTTTTATTCGTACGCGAAAATAAGCCGGACCCCAGCCGCTACTTCGACCTTACCGGCTTCATGCTTCTCGGTACGGCGTTAATTTGCATGCAATGGGTACTTGATCGCGGAGAACAGCTCGCCTGGTTCGAGTCCGATAAGATCGTTATATGGGCCTCAGTTTCGCTGTGTTCACTATACCTTTTTATCGTCCATATAGTCACCGCTAGAAGGCCATTTGTCGACCCTGCTTTGTTCCGGAATCGTACCTTCACAATCTGCGCCTGCTATCTCATTTTGTTAGGTATTATGATGTTTGGCTTTATCGCATTATTTCCGGCCCTTCTTCAAAACTATCTTGGCTATCCTGTGATGACGTCAGGGCTAATACTTACGCCGCGCGGACTAGCGACGATGGTCGCAGCTGTCTTTGTCGGCCATGTCTTGGCGCGGGTTGGACCAAAACCCCTAATTTTTGCCGGATCAGTGATGATGGGTGCATCGTTTTTCTTTCTCGCACGTATTACGCCAGAAGTAGACGCTTTCAGCCTACTATTCTGGATTGGTATTCAAGGCGTCAGTTTTGGGTTCTTTTCGACAACACTGACCGCAGCCGCATATGCCGGCTTACCCAATGAACTAAGGCCTGACGCCACGGCCTTTCTGGCCCTATCACGCCGCATTGGTGCTAGTATCGGCGTCTCAGTCTTGGTCGCTCAATTATTGAGATTTCAACAGGCCAACCGTGCCTTGCTTGGCGAAAATATATCACCCTACAACGAACGATTACGCCACCTCGTCTTGCCAGACGGACTGCACCTCAGCGACCGCGACGGCTTACACGCATTCGGACGGATGGTTAACGAACAAGCCGAATTCATCGCCTACTTGGATTGTTTCAATTTCCTTGTCTGGGTTTGTATTGTGGCCGCTATTGGCGTTTTTCTAATGAAAAACCCCGAACGAAATTCACGCTAACTCAAAAAACACGTTCAGAGGTGATTGCCCTTCCCGGCGGAGGGGGTGATAAATTTACTTTAACTACTAATGGAGGGGGAATATGGGTGCCTTTATCCCCTTAAACTCAACCCCGAATTTTACGCGGGCACGACTACTGGTACAGACCAACATTCAGTGGCATTCTGACTACTGCTGGTTCCAGCCTGAAACAGCCAACTAAAATGCCCTGAACGCGCTGACTCAGATAAGGCCATTATCTCAGAATAGGTAGCCGCCTTCTCTCTAGCCATCGAATGGGCTACAGATGTCGTTTAATCACAGTGGTTTTCGGCATTGAGAAAATAGAACCGTTAGCGGAGCTACGCCCTTTATTACAAGTATGAGTAAACGCCTATGACCATTCTGCTCTCGAACGATGAGATAGCCGGCCTCCTAAATATAAAAGACGTCCTCGAAGCTTTAGAAATCGCTTATCTAGAAGCCGCAGCAGGGCGCGCCATTCTAGGGACACGCGCAGAAATCATTACAGAAACCACCCATCCAGACTCAGTTTACCAGTTAAAAATGATGAGCTCGTCAATCTCCAGCCTGGGTGTCGGTGCTGTTCGGATAAATTCTGACATCCTTTCGTTTCCGGCGGTCTGCGGAAAAAAACGGCGGAAGAAAGTGCCGTTAGCACCCGGAGATAGGTGGACAGGTCTGGTTCTATTGTTCAGTACTCGTACCGGCGAACCATTAATGATTTTCCCCGATGGCGTAATGCAGCGCATGCGGGTCGCGGGCGCTAGTGCGCTCGGGGCGAAGTATATGGCGCGCAAAGATGCCAGAACCGTGGCATTAATAGGCTCCGGCTGGCAGGCTGGCGCGCAGGCCATGGCCATCGCTGCAGTTCGCAATGTTGAGCAAATCCGCGTTTACAGCATGACCCGTAATAATCGAGATAATTTCTGTCAACAAATGAGCCCGGAGATTAGCGTCGATATGCATGCCTGCGAGGATATCGAGGAAGCGGTCAAGGGCGCTGATATTGTTTTATGTGCCACCAATTCGCAATCGAATGTTTTGTTCCAAAAATTCGTCAAACCGGGTATGCATATTTCAACCATTCGCGACAATGAAATTGAACTCGCCGCTATCAAAGCTGCCGATCAGGTTGTGATGCATGATTCCAGCAGTATGGATCTTGACCACTATAACAACACCCACGGGATCCAAGTCGCCGACCAAAAAAAAGAGGCGGGTAACAGCCCAGATATGGCTTATCTGCGGGAAGTCCCCACCCTTGCCGATCTAATAACCGGTTCAGCAAAAGGGCGACTCTCAGAAAATGATATCACCTGTTTTTTGAATTATCGCGGACTTGCAATCCAGTTTGCAGCTGTCGGTGCGACATTATATGAGCGCGCCAAGGCCCAGAATGTTGGCAACCATATGCCGACAGAATGGTTCACCCAGGACGTGCTACCTTAGGCCGAGCAATGCTATAATTCAGAGGCTAGCTAAACGCAGGTCTATGTGAGGAACATAGCCTTATGTTTATTAGGCTCTTTCTGCCGTGGCTGAGGAAATTTCCACTTTTGGTTGTGCGCTTCATCCAAGCAGCGAGGAAGGGCTCAAAATAAAATGCGCTGGAAATAGAAGATTGGAGCACGATCCTTGAAACCGGCCTCTACAGGAAAGGTAACCTAATTGTGAAAGCCGCCAATTTATTGTTTCTTGTTTCCGATAACCATCAACGTAATTACACTGGATGTTACGGCCACCCATTCGTTCAAACCCCAAATATTGATAGTATTGCAAAGCGTGGCATCCGATTCGAAAACGCTTATGCGGGCAGTGCGGTTTGTTGTCCAGCCCGTGCCTCTATAGCCACCGGTCAATTCCCTCACCAAACTAATTATTGGGATAACGTAAAGGTCTATGATGGGAAAATTCCCAGCTGGCATCATCGTTTGCGCGCTTCGGGACACGAAGTAGTTTCGATCGGAAAATTGCATTATATCGGTAACGATGAGGGAGACGACTACGGTTTCACGGAAAGCCGGCTTGCAATGCATATCGTCGAGCGCAAAGGCGCTTTATTCGGTCTGCTGCGGGCAACCGAAAAGGGAGAAGAAGCCAGGCGAACGCCGCGTGATAATTATAAGAAAACTGGCATTGGTGAATCCGATTATGTTTTATATGACCGCCAAATCGCTGACGAGGCCTGTGCCTGGTTAGATGATCATAAATTAGCCGGCAAGAAGCCTTGGGCCCTAAAAGTTTCATTTGCCGCACCACATCCACCCTTTATCGTGCCACAGCGATTAATGGACCTCTATCCAGAGACAGACATGCCGCTGCCTCCGCAATTCGCACACGGTCTGGAAGAGGCGCATCCGGCTGTACAACATTTGATCTGGACTCATAGATTCGAAGATTTAGCGACTGATCCGTTTTTAAGGAAATCCGTGGCGGGCTATTGCTCCCTAATTACCCATATGGATGAGCAAATCGGGAAAATACTGCAAAAACTCCATGACCTTGAGCTTGCCGACAATACCAGAGTAGTTTACGTCAGCGATCATGGCGAAGCGGTGGGTCAACATGGTATGTTTGGGAAAAGCGTGGGGTATGACCATTCTGTCACCGTGCCGTTGGTAGCATGCGGCCCGGACATACCAAAAGGACAGACCATAGGAGACTTGGTATCCCACGTTGACTTGTTCCCCACTTTTTTAGAATCTTTTGCCGTCACTCCTGAGCCCGAAGATGCCAACCTTTGGGGAAGCTCTCTATGGCGCATTGCGGCTGGCAAAATTCCGGCCCGCCCAGTATTCTGCGAATATCATGCCCATGGTTCAAAAACTGGCATGTTTATGATACGGCGCGAAAACCTGAAACTGATATATCATGTAGGGCTACCTGCCGAATTGTACGACTTGGATTGCGATCCCCACGAAATGCGAAATTTGGCCGATGACCCGGTATATAGAGAAATATGCGATAGTCTTGAAAAAGAATTGCGTACTATCGTTGACCCAGAGGATGCGAACAACCGCGCCAAGAGAGACCAGAGCACAGCCATCAAACTACACGGTGGGATCGCAAAAATCTTAAGCGGCGGGAGTTACGGTTACAATCCGGTGCCCGGCCAAGAACCGGTCATGACGAATTTTGGAAAACCATAACCGCGATAGGTGGTCTCGCTAACCCCGAAATTCAGCCAACCCATCCATATTATCTGCACTTCCAATTTTATCGCAGAAACCCTCTAATGCATCAATCCGGCTTTCATCCCAACCGCCATAAGCGCAGTTCGAGCGAAATTTTCCGTAAAGCTCTTCTTCACTCAGCGGCTCTATTGGTCCCCCGCGCATGTGGGGTTGTTCGAATTCGTGAACGGTGCCGTCTTTCATAGTAGCTTTGAGGTGGCCTGTGTAATTTGCCGGATACTCATTTGCTGGATCAATAACGTAAACAACCTTTTGGGCGATCTTAGTCGCCACTGGATCCTGGAACCGATCATCGGTGAACTGAGCCAGTCCTGCAGCACCATCGACCATGCCAATTCCAATACAGTAGGGTACGGAAAACTTGCCAGCATAGGGCGTCGGAATATTTTGTTTTAGGGCTAACGGTTCCCAAAGACGATGGACTGTGCCTTCGCCCACATTGCATTCAATTTTTTCAATTTCATCAGGGTTTACGCCCAACTCGCGGAAACGAAGCGCACAATCAATGAATGGCTGGGTCATCGTGCCGCAGGCATAGGATTTAAAAGTAATCTTATCTGCGACCCATTCTTTGCCGAGCGTCGCGGTTACCTTTTCAAAGTCTTGCGGAATGTCCGGATGGGCAAAGGCCGTATAAGCACCGTGCTCGCCCTCGAAGACATATTTGGGTCCAAAAAAACCGGCCTTGCCCATTAACGCGGCACGCAACCCGGATTGGGCATTCCAGCCTGGATGCATGCGTTTGGTCCAACTACCATCGCCGAGGTACTCAATAATACCAGCCGCCAAACTACCTGCGGTACCCAGCGCATCCATGGTCTGCTTAATATTCAAGCCAAGCGCCACAGAGGCACCAACGGTAGCACCGAAACACCCTAGAACTGCTGTGGGGTGGAAGGATGCACGATGCTGCGCAGTGGGTGCAACAACCGCGAGGCGGCACGAAATTTCAATACATGCAGCCACCCCGAGAAGTAGCCTCTCCCCGTTCAAGCCATACCGCTCGGCGGCCGCAAACAATGTGGGCAGCCCAACAGCACCGCCCGCATGCATGGGCGAGCCTTCAGCAGTATCGTCATAATCTTCGCCATGCGCCGCAGTGCCATTAATGAACGCCGCATCGGCTGCCGAGAACCCGCCGTCATGACCAAGCGCTGTGCACCGTCCATCCCCATCCGCAGAGGCGACGATAGCTTCAACATAATCCTCATGACGGGCGGCAACCATGAGGCCGGCGCCGTCGAGAACCACTTTCGTAACTATTGAACTGACCGTTTCCGGCATATCACTGTATTTGAGCTCCGACGACCAGTTGGCGACGGCTTCTGAAATGGATGTTCCCGTTTGTTGGTCAGCCACAGTAAGTTCTCCCCGATTGTTTAGTATTAGTACTTTTTAATGGACGACAGTGTAGCACTGTGCCCCGCCCCATGTGTAGAAGACCTTATTGCGTTAACCCGCGCCAAAGACACAGGGTTAGGTTTGGTCAATTTGCACCCACAACTCCGTCAGGACATAATTGAAATCCTAACACTTAAGCTTAGCCGAGTGCTCTTGTTAAATGATTCGCGGTTTCCGTGGCTGGTACTCGTGCCAGACCGCCCAGACGTAACGGAATTGTACGCACTAGAATCTGCAGCTAAGAAGGTCTTAATGTCAGAACTCACAGTTTGCAGCAGAGTGCTTGAAGGCCTTCATAGGCCAGACAAAATCAATATGGGTGCGCTAGGCAATCTCGTACCACAGCTTCATATTCATGTGATTGCGCGTTTCGAAACCGATGCCGCGTGGCCAGGTCCGATCTGGGGTTTTAGAGGACGTCGGCCTTACTGCACATCTGCCCTAGAAGATACGGTCACGTCGCTTGGAAGGCTGCTCACAAAAGGCAAGTGCAAGAGGCCCAAAAGAACACCGTTTCGAGCAAATTTAGCCGAACTCTGCCTTTATCGCAGAATTCGGCCATTTAATATTTAAAAGCCCAAGAAAGCTATTTATAAAGATTCTTTGTCATTATTCACCCGAACTCGAGACAAGTCCAAATAAACCATGTTTCCTGATATTACGGCGCATCAACTCCAGATCAATTACTTGATCATAATCAACATCCAAATTCACGATATTACCCAGCGTATTTACATAAAAGGCTTGGGTCCCGCCATCTTTAGCTTGAAAGATCAGATCTTTGACATCAAAGGCCGCTGCGATGTTCAACATTAAGTCTTCCTTACGGTCTTCTACGCCCTCCGAAACACCTTCACCCTGAATAAGGGTTTTCCAAGCACCTGCCTCAAAATAGGCTTCAATCTGCTTGTTGATATAGCTCAAGCTGTTAGTCCAGTTATCATGACCCTTTTGGCCCGCTTCCGCGACGACTTTCAGGCCCGCATCGGATGCCATTTTAATCAAGCGGCACTTATCGTCTATCGACATAGAAACCTGGGCAGAGGACACCTCAACCGCATCGCTGCCGAGCTCTTTGACTTTTTTATATAATTCTTCAGACTTTCCTTGCAGGAAGGCCGCTTCCATCAAATCACCTGCAAAAAACACTTCTACATCGTTTGCATGAAGCGCATCAATTTTCTGCTTTAAAAAATCTTCGGTTTGTAGCCGAAAAGCGCCGATACCGATTTTTACCATATCAACGAAATCACCAGCCGACTGCAATAAATCTTGTTGTGCATGCATGCCAACACCACGGTCAGCTACAAGGGTCATGCCGTGGTTACGCGGTTTGGCCGGACGTGGCGCTACACGAATAAAGTTAAAAGCCTTATCTTCTAAGTTCTTGGTCGTCTTCCCCATTTTGAATCCTTTATATTTTAATCAAACACACAACCGCTCGGGCCGAATGCGTATTACATGTGAGCCTTCATATTTAAAGGCAATTAGTCGAGACTCCTCGCTAATCAGGCGTTACACTTTACGACTACGCCAATATATTGGCGCGGGAGTTATGGTTCGATGCTACGAAAGATACTTTTAGGCCTAATTTTAGCCTTTGCTACCATGCTAGTAGCCGTTGCAAAAGAGGAAACCCGGGACAATTCGCCACGTGCGGCCATCCTGGAAATCAATGGCGCTATTGGTCCCGCAACAGCACAATATCTAAACCGAGGCTTTAAAACTGCCCATGAGAAACAAGTAGATCTCATTATTCTTGAAATGAACACCCCCGGAGGCTTGGTCACTAGTACGCGAGAGATCATCACTAAAATTCTAACCGCCCAGGTGCCTGTTGCCGTTTATGTATCTCCCGCAGGAGCGCATGCAGCAAGTGCGGGCACTTATATTCTTTATGCGGGTCATGTTGCCGCAATGACGCCAGGCACCAATATAGGTGCGGCTACACCGATACAAATGGACGGGCCAGGCAGCCCCGGCAAAGACGGCGAGAAGAAAAAGAATTTAACTGAAAAGATTCTCGAAAAATTAACCGACGGTGAAAAGAGGGATAAAGAACAAACTCATAAGACCGCGGGAAAACAAGGCTCAGACAAAAATCAGAAAAAGGGCGAGAGCCCAGACAAAAAAGCCGATTTGCCGAATAAAAAACTCGCCCCGGATGACCCCGTAAAGTCCAAGATGGTCAATGATTTGGTCGCTTATATAAAGAGCCTCGCCCAATTACGGGGCCGTAACGTCGAATGGGCGGAGAAAGCGGTCCGCGAGGCAGCAAGTCTGCCGTCTAAAGAGGCACTCGAAATTAAGGTTATCGATTTGATCGCACGTGACATGGGAGAGCTTTTGGAAAAAATCGACGGACGCGTAGTCGAATTAGGTAAAACCAAAGTCATAATTAAAACCAAGGGAATGGTGACAGAACGGATAAAGCCGGATTGGCAAATGAAGTTTCTATCTGTCATCACAAACCCCAATGTTGCATTTATTTTGATGCTTATCGGCATTTATGGCATCGTCTTCGAATTCTGGCACCCTGGCCTTGTCGGCCCCGGGGTAATAGGCGGCATTTGTTTGTTACTAGGCCTTTATGCCATGAATATTTTACCGTTAAATTATACCGGCGCTGGTCTTGTTCTATTAGGATTAGCCTTCATGATAGCAGAGGCATTTTTACCCTCGTTCGGTATATTGGGCATAGGTGGATTAATTGGGTTCGTTATCGGCGCAACCTTATTATTCGATGCAGAATCACCAGAATTCCGTCTATCCTGGCCGGTCATCATATCCACTTCCATATTATGTGGGCTGCTATTTATACTCGTACTGGGTTTTGCCTGGCGAAGTTTTCGTAAACCGTTAGCTACTGGTACCGGCACTATGATTGGCAACCCTGCAGAGATACTTGAATGGACACACGGTCAAGGATTGATTTGGGCCGATGGTGAACGTTGGAAGGCTACCGGAGATCCCAAGTTTAAAAAGGGTCAACAAGTCGAAATAAAACAGGTGGACGGGCTTAACGTCCTCGTAGGGGAGCTATCGGACAAAGTCCAACAAAAGAAGAGTGCTAATGACTTCAGGGAAAAATAAACATGACAGAGATTTACATATTGGCGCCGATACTGATTTTAACTATCATAATATTTGCTACCTCGATCAAGGTTTTGCGTGAATATGATCGAGGCGTCACCTTTACTCTAGGACGCTTCACCTCAGTAAAGGGACCTGGCCTGATCATTCTGATCCCATTTATCCAAACTATGAACCGGGTTGATCTAAGAACACTTGTAGTCGATGTTCCGACACAGGACGTGATTTCTAAAGATAACGTATCGGTTAAAGTGAATGCGGTAATCTATTTCCGTATAATCGAACCTTCAAAAGCCATAATCCAAGTAGAAAACTATATGGCGGCGACCAGTCAGTTGGCGCAAACCACGCTTCGTTCTGTATTAGGTAAACATGAGCTCGACGAAATGCTTTCCGAGAGAGACAAACTCAATACGGATTTGCAGGAAATTCTCGATGCACAAACCGATGCCTGGGGTATCAAAGTGGCAAATGTGGAAATCAAACATGTAGATATTGACGAAAGCATGGTTCGAGCTATCGCCCGTCAGGCAGAAGCAGAGAGGATCAGGCGCGCTATGGTTATCAATGCACTGGGCGAGCAAGAAGCTGCGGAGAAAATAGTGGAGGCGGCAAATGCACTCGCTAAAGAACCGCAAGCAATGCAACTACGCTACCTGAAAAGCCTGCAAGATATTGCCAGCGACAAAACTAATACTATCGTTTTCCCATTCCCAATTGAAATTGCGAAAATGATAAAGCTCGATTGAATTAAGGATCTTTTTGAAACTCGGCGGTAGCTAGACCTCGACCCAGCTTCAGCTTAAAAAGTTAGCCAAAGGCCGCCTTTAGCGGCAGAGTATTTTTGCGCACAACAATCTTTAAGGGAGAATTATCTGATGCCCACAGGTGCCGCCAAAGTAATTGCCGCAACCCTCGACGCCCACGGTGTCGAAGTAGCTTATTGTGTTCCAGGCGAGAGTTATTTGCCGATCACTGATGCGTTTCTCGAATTTCCTAAAATGAAATTGGTTGTCTGCCGCCACGAGAGCGGCGCCGGCTTAATGGCGGTCGCCCACGGCAAACTAACCGGCAAACCTGGCGTTTGCATCATCAGCCGTGGGCCTGGCGCTATGAATGCAGCTATCTCTTTGCACGTTGCCTATCACGATGCGGAGCCAGTAGTTTTTTTGGTTGGTCAAGCCGAGCTAGAAGAACTCGGCCGCATGGCACTCCAAGAAATGAATTATTCTAAAACATTCTCCGATACAGCAAAGCTAGTGATAGAAGCTGTCGATGGGGACAGACTTGGTGAGTACATTGCCCGCGCCTTTCATGTAGCCCAGGCTGGGACGCCGGGACCAGTGGTCGTCGTGTTGCCGGAAGATGTGCTTTACGGCGATAGTAAGTCCGACATCGTATCGCCGGTACCATTGCCTAAATCCGGGCCATCGCAAATACACACTGAGCAAGCTCTCGAAATGTTAAGTAAAGCCGAACGCCCCCTGGCTATTGCCGGTGGCTTAATCAAGGGGCGAGAATGTATGGCGGCGCTGACCGCTTTTGCGGAAGCGTTCGATGTACCGGTAGCCTCTCCACAACGGCGCTTCCACGTTTTCGACAGCCAACATTCCCATGCGGCGGGCCGATTGCCCAACCGCGCACCGGCGGAATTGCTTGATTTGATGAAGACTACAGATCTCATGCTCATTATTGGCGACCGTGGCGGCCCGTCTATGAGCCAAAGCTTCACATTCCCGCGCGCTCCGAAGCCGGATCATCCACTAATCCATGTTTGGCCGGACCCTCAGGAAATAGGCCGCCTCTGGCACCCAACGTTGGGCATTGCGTGTGATCCGAAAGAGTTTCTAAATACTATGCTAGCCGCCGGTGCCGGAAGGAAAGACCGTTCAGAATGGGTTGGGAAATTGAATAGAACCCACCAAAAAATCATGGCGTGGACCCCAGTATCTTCAAACGACGGAGTTGTATTCGGTCATGTCATTCAAGAAATTGGTAAGCATCTGGCCGAAGATGCAGTAGTGACTACCGACGCAGGCAACTTTTCTAGTTGGCCATCGCAATTCCTGCATCTCACACAAAAGAACGATTTCCTCGGCGCAACCGTAGGTGCCATGGGGCCCGGTGTGCCGTGCGCAGTCGCGGGTGGCTTGTCTACACCGGGACGTCAAGTGGTTGCTTTCTGTGGCGATGGTGGGGTGCTGATGACTGGCAATGAATTGGCAACTGCCGTGCAATATGGCGTGCCGCTGAAATTATTTATCGCCAATAATAGCGCCTACGGTACCATCCGCATGCATCAGGCCAAGAATTTCCCCGGTCGGGTCACCGCGACCGAACTGCGAAACCCCGATTTTGCCACCTGGGGTGAATCTTTCGGTGCTAAAGGGTTTCTAATTCAAAATGAGAGCGAAGTTGCTGAAACCGTTGCTGCTGCCTTCAAGCATGATGGCGCAGCGGTAGTTGAAACGCGAATTAGCCTGAACCACATTTCTCCTTCCACTACAATAGAGGCGATTGAATCGAGTTAAGCAGGGGGCCACAATGACGCCCAGTACGTCCATTACAAAAAGGCGGCGGCAATAGTGGTTAAGGTTCGCGACTTAGGGAAATTATTAGAATCGGCAATGGCCGCCCACCAATCAGGGGGCTATTCCGATGCTGCCGCGTTATACCAAAAAATTCTCTTGGCCGACCCCAACCATAACGATGCTCTGCATTTCTTCGGGCTATTGAAACATGAATCAGGGGAATCCGAGCAAGGACTCATGCTCATTGAGCGAGCTATTTCTCTAGCACCTCAGTCACCACAATATTTAGGCAATAGGGCCGCTATCTTAGGACAAATTGGGCGCCTCCCAGAGGCCCGCAAAGCATACCGCAAGGCCATCACCGTAGCCCCAGAGAACATTGATCTATATCTCGGCATGGCAAAAGTTTTGGAGGAGGTGGATGATGACGCATGCGCTATCGCAACATTGGAGACCGCCCGGCGTTTAGACCCAGAACACGATCAGCTTTGTATCGACTTAGCACGGTTACTCAGCCAAACGGAGCGTGCCTCGGAAGCAGTGTCAATTTTAAATGAAATGATTAGACGGCACCCGCTGTTAATTGATTTAAAACTGCAGCAGGGACAGTTACTACTAGACCTCTACCGAATGGATGAGGCGGAGGAGATTTACAGAAGCGCCGTTGCACTAGATCATTGCCACCCGCTCCCAAACTACAAACTAGCTCGGTGCTTGGCTGAGAAAGGTCAGTGGGCCGAGTCTATACCGTCCTACAAGGAGGCAATACGCTTAAAACCAGACTATGCGGAAGCTTTTCTCTATCTCGCTCGTGCTTACCAAGAATTGGGCGATCTAGACCTGGCCATCAAGACTTGCGAAAAAGCCTATCGGCTCCGCCCAGCCTATCGTGGGGATGACATTCTACTGGGCATATTACTGCAAGAGGCCGAGAGGTTTGAGGAAGCCGTAAAAGAATTTGAAGCGGCGGTTGACAAACATCCAGACAACATCGCTGTTGCCGCCTTGGCACAATGCCAGCTTGCTGCTGGCAACGGAGAGGCCGCCCGCAAAACTGCTGAAACTTATTTAAAAGATAACCCCGGAGACACACACGTTTTGGTGACCCTGTCGCTGGTACTGGAGGGGCTTGGCGAACGTAGAAAGATCAGAAACCTCGTAGACTTCGACAATTTCCTGCGCCCCACAATCATTAAAACGCCGAATGAATTCGAAAACTTAGATGACTTCAACCAAGCGCTATCAGACCATTTGCTTACTCACCCTTCTCTGATTCTGTCTCCGCCACGCAACGCCACCCGCGACGGCTATCACTCTGGAGAACTTTTTGAAGAACCTATGGGACCGTTCTCCGTATTCCAACATGTTCTAGAGAATGAAATCGAGAGCTATATCGCTGGCCTCCCAAACGACCCTAGTCACCCCTTTATTGCCGGCAAGCCTGACAATTGGTGGCTCAATGCTTGGGGCATTGTCCTCGACGGACCCGGGCATCAAATTTCCCATGCCCATAACACCGCGTGGCTCAGCGGTGTTTATTATGTTCAGTTGCCGGACATAGTGAATTCCGGCAATAATAAACAGGCCGGCTGGATCGAGTTTGGGACGCCACCCCCGGACTTCCCGGTGTCACTTGATCCGGAAACCCTCATGATCGAGCCCGAAGTGGGAAAATTAATTTTATTTCCGGGATATATGTTTCACCGCACCATTCCCACAGGTGTAATTGATCGACGCATTAGCATCGCCTTTAATGTCATCGCTGAGCCTTTATAGGGCAGCTTTATTTTATATAATCGCCACTTTCGTATCATCGGAAAACCCTGCTTCCGAGCAGAAGAAATCTAGAGACATAGTCGTGTTGAGTGGAGCAAGTTCTTTAAAGGAAAATTCGACCCCAAACTATGATTACAAAGTTGCATTTTCACAATAAAATCAAACCACTCCATCGTCTTTTAGTTTAGCTAGGTCGTCTGCAGACAGGCCAAGTTCCCGATAAACTTCTTCATTGGATTGCCCCAAACGCTGACCGGGATGACGGATTTTTGCCGGTGTTTCAGAGAGAAACGGAAAGGCGTTGGCCATTTTGAGCGGGCCCAGGTCTTCGTCATCCACAGTCACAATATCGTTGCGCGCCTGGTATTGNGGGTCTTTAAATATCTGTGCAATGTCGTAGGCTGGACCAATAGCCGCCTCCGCTTCTTCAAATTTAGCTAGTACTTCATCGAGATTGCGTGCCTTAACCCACCGGGCAACAATGCCATCAACCTCGTCGATATGTTCAACGCGACTTTGCGGCGTCGAGAACCTCGGATCAGAGGAAACTTCAGGACCCCCGCACAAAGTCAGCACCCGCGTGACAATAGCCGGCGCGTTGGTAGAAATCGCAACCCATTGGCCGTCCCTCGTTTCGTAAGTATTGCGCGGCGCGTTATTCTTAGAGCGATTACCCATACGGTGTTGGACCACACCGAGCTGGTCATATTGCAAAGGCTGGGGTCCTAGAACCTGAAAGATCGGCTCGTAGATTGAAAGGTCGATAAACTGGCCTTCTCCACCTTGTACNTCTCGATGGTATAACGCGTACATAACCGCCGAGGCGCCGTAGGATGCGGCGATACAATCCGCGAGACCGAAATTAGGCAAGGTCGGTGGACCCTTCTCATCACCGGTAATATGGGCAAATCCGCTGAATACTTCGGCTACAGTACCGAAGCCAGGCCTATTCTTATAAGGGCCTGTTTGACCGAATCCCGTCAGTCGCACCATAACAAGTTTAGGATTAATCGCCCGCAGATCTTCCCAGCCAAGACCCCATTTTTCCATTGTACCGGTGCGGAAATTCTCTATCAAAACATCCGCGTCCATGACCAATTTCTTGAAAAGTGCCTGGCCCTTATTTTTAGAAAAATTAAGCGTGATACCGCGTTTGTTGCGGTTCGCCATTTTATACCACAACCCAACGCCATCNTTTTGATAGCCGGTNACNCGCANCACATCGCCGCGCGGATGCTCTATTTTTAGAACGTCGGCGCCAAAGTCTCCAAGATGCATCGCCAGTGTAGGCCCCGCGATCACTGTCGCCACATCGATAACCTTCAGCCCCTTAAGTGGGAGGGGGGTCTCTGTCGCCATAGCTTTGCTCGCTGAACTATTAGATTTGCTTCTCAGAACCAATTGGGTTTCGAATTGTCATACTACACTATGGCCTGCATTCTTTTGTCTCGAGCTTCATATCCCATAATAGTATCTGCGGCCAGTCCCCACGGGAATTAGCACTAGCAATAATCATGTTGGTGGTTATATGCTCAAATTCGTATTATTGACNCTTCGGATGGCGAATCAACCATTGGGCGCCACGGAGTATATAGGGCAATATGCTTTTTAACTCTTATATCTTCATACTGGCGTTCCTTCCCATAACCCTATGTATTTATTATTCTTTAAAACAAGCAAAATATAAAACATACGACTTAGCGTGGCTTGTTTTAGCCTCCTTTGTGTTTTTCAGCTGGTGGAACCCCAACCTCACTTTTCTGCTCGCATTCTCGGTGCTATTCAATTTCGCCATCAGTCGTTTTGCCAGCCATGGCAAAAATCGGTTTTGGCTGGTGCTGGGGATCGTCGTTAATCTATCACTGCTAGGGTACTTCAAATATGCAAATTTTTTTGTATCAGTGGTCAACGATACGAGCGGCACTAATTGGCATTTAGAGGAAATTATTCTGCCAATTGGATTATCATTTTTTACTTTCCAACAGATTGCCTATTTGGTGGATGTGCACTTTAAGGTTAAACAGGAAAACTCCCTAGTTCGGTACGCATTATTCGTGACTTTTTTCCCGCAGTTGATTGCCGGACCAATTGTTCACCACGCTGATATGATGCCACAATTTGGCAAGTATTTCCGATCGCGCCTTATTCTCATGAACCTCGCAGTGGGAATCAGTATTTTCAGTGTTGGCCTAGCAAAAAAAGTACTTATNGCAGATGCGATTGCCCCGTTGGTGACACCAGTATTTACGGCAGCATCGCTTGGAACACCGATCAGTTTCTTTGAGGCTTGGAGTGCAGTCACCCTATACCCACTCCAGCTATATTTTGATTTCTCAGGTTATTCCGATATGGCATTGGGCATCGCTCGAATGTTCGGAATCGTGCTGCCGGCTAATTTCAACTCCCCCTTTAAAGCGACAAACATCGCCGAGTTTTGGCAGCGTTGGCATATCAGCTTGACCCGTTTTTTGCTTGATTATGTTTACGAACCCATCGCGGCGCGCCTGACTGGCCGCGTAATAGGCTGGCCTCGTGATAGTATCCGCCGGTTTATTATCGCCCTCGCGATTCCGACCTTNATNACTTTTTTTCTCAGTGGTTTATGGCATGGTGCTGGCTGGACATTTATTATATTCGGCTTTTTGCACGCAGGGTATGTGATCCTATTTTTAGCCTGGCGCCAGTTGCGGGGACGCCAGGCGCCAGCGCATACACTCATTGAGAAATTCCCGGGCTGGCTTTTGACAATGGCCACGGTCATGGTCGCCTTTGTATTTTTTCGAGCAGAGTCTGTTGCCAGTGCGCTTATAATCTTAGGTGCTATTTGCGGCTCAAACGGCATCTCTCTCCCAGTATCCTTTTTACCGCATGCGATTGGGCATGCCGATTTTCTTTCTACATTCGGCATCATTTTTGAAGGTGTATCGCCTAACGATCTGATTGGTTTAACCAAGATGCGTTTACTAGGTGTTATCTGCCTTATCCCGATCTGCCTTGCCATGCCGAACACACTGCAAATATTTTCCCGATATACGCCTGCTCTGATGGCACG
This sequence comes from Rhodospirillaceae bacterium, assembly GCA_002715005.1. Lineage (GTDB taxonomy): Bacteria > Pseudomonadota > Alphaproteobacteria > UBA8366 > UBA8366. Next base: position 12,151 of record PAXN01000035.1, on the reverse strand, counting down.
CTATGGCCGGCCNTATGTAAATATTTCCGCACAATCTTCTTGGCTAAATCTTACTTGGCGCCCGACGCGATTCTGGGCAATTGCAACGGGCATTTGTATGGCGTTCGCCATATCCCACCTTTCAACCGTCACCGAATTTATTTACTTCCAGTTCTAGAGTGCCAGGATGAAACAACTCAGACGATATCTTATAGCAAGCATCACGAGCATCGGACTTATGCTAGCAATCATTATGGCTATCACAATCACAGCCGACCCTTACCATTACTTTGGGACAAATTGGACGGGCGATTATGCAGGTGGTGAACGGCAACTCAAACTTCGTAACCAGCGCCGCTACCCCCATGAAGGCCTATTGCTGGGGAACAGCAAGATTGGCTATATCGACCCTACCAGTCTGGCTGGGCCGCGCTTCTTCAATGCCGCCTTTGCCGGGGCATTGCCTGAGGAGATATATTACTACCTCCGGCAATCACTGAATAATCAAAAGCTCGTCGTCATTGGGTTCGATTTAGAGATGTTTAACGAAGGCCTNTACCCCTTCCGCTCCGAAAAAGAGTTCGTGGCNCAAACAGAAATATCATCAATTGACCAACTAATCGGCTGGCCGGTTTTGCGTTTAAGTATTAAGAGCCTATATCGTTTCCTTAGCGGTACTCCCTCGCATACGAACGCAAATGGCATGACCAACCTTGAAGAGGCGTTTAAACGGGACCGGCAAATGAAAGCGTTGCAAAACGATCCACGGGCGGTCAAGCCGCAACTTGTCGTTGCATACAATAATTTATACAGAGAGTTTCGCTTCTCAAAAAANCGGCTCCACATCCTTCAATCAATTCGGATGCTCCTTGATGAGCACAAAATCAAACATGTGGTTCTTATAAACCCCATCAGCCATCATGTGATGGAGTTAATAAAGGCACACAGTTTAGAAGCTGCCCTTGACCGGCTGCGGAGAGAATTACGTCGGAGCTTTACCAATATGCATGATTTCAGCCGCGTCGCCTTAGACCGCCCGGCAACATTCTTCAGCTTTGATCCGGTGCATTATAAACCGTCTCTAGGCAAAGAGCTTGTGAATGGAGCACTATGTGATTTCGTAAACCATTCCGGCGGTGCTCTTAGAAACCATTTCAAGCAATGCCCTGCAAAAATAACGAATAAGAAACCATGAANGCAAACACGCCCATCCAAGTTTTGATAGAGGAATATTTTCCTCACCTTACAGCCAACGACTACNCAGCCACCTTTGGCGAAATCGGCATCGATAGTTTCGACCTTGTAGAATTTCGTGTGGCAATTCAACATGCGGCTCAATTAAATATTCCCGATGCAGATTGGGTCCAGTTTGATTGTCTCCAATCAATTGTTTCCTATTGCGCCGCCCAATCAATCGCCGGCGATAAAAACAAATGAAAAAAACGCGCCACTACGAACTCGGCATGCCTGCGCTTGGCTATCTCGGGTTATCCGAGGCCTGGCTCTGTCGCGAGCTTGGTGATCTNCATTGGAATTTAATATGCGATGGACTGAATACGGTGTCGAGCCGACTTGAGGACTCGATCGGCAATCGACTGTATGCAACTTTTACACGCCTGAAATATTCCATNGAGCCCGGCCTAGGCGGTTTTAAGGAGAATGACCAATTGAAACTTGATGCAGACATAAGTCGTTATGGAGCCAGTTTATTTTTTAGTGAGACCANAGGCACAATNGGTTCTGATACAANCGATAAAGNCACGCACGCANCGGCAACCATAAAGGCTGCATTAATGTCGACATTCTCAAGCCGCGAGGGCGATGACAATAAAGCGCTTACGCGCGGTGAGCCATTATTACCACCAGATTTTTCGATACCCGAACAAACCACGATGCCTGAATTTGGTAAAGTATATCGCAAACATCGTGGGGTGAGCTGGGCCGACCCCATTTTCGAAACCCAATACGAACTCAATCCTTTCTATGATATTAATGGCGTCTCGCTGGTGTATTTCGCAGCCTATCCGCTGATTGCAGATATTTGCGAACTGCGCTTTACCAAAACAGCCTATGCAGAACGCGGCATTGATGCCTTAGCAATGGGCACTGTTAAACGTGACGTTTTTTATTTTGCTAATTGCGCTTCTAACGAAGCGATCATCTATCGACTGCACAAAGTCACGTTAACCGATATAGGCTACACATCAACAGCCACCCTAACACGCGCAAGCGATGGTAAGCTTATGGCAGAACTCGAAGCACGCAAGGTTTTGCAGTTTTAAATAACTCGTAAACAGCAACNAAAATTTTTGGCAGATACCGTATNTTTAGTTAAAAATCCAAAATTCATAGCACNTATCAGGAATTCCGGAATCGATTAAAAACAGCATTCATCAGTACAATGGGAATAATGCCGGTTATAACAATCGCTAGTGCTGGAAGTGCCGCCTCCTCAAGCAATTCGTCTTTGGCAAACTGATAAACATATGTTGCAAGCGTATCGAAATTGAATGGTCGCAACAACAATGTCATGGGTAGTTCCTTCATAACATCGACGAATACTAAAAGACCGCCAGCAATACATGAGAGACTAATCATCGGAAGAATGACCTTGCCCATCGTTCTGCCAAACCCGTAGCCAAGGACGCGGCTTGCTTCGATCATGCTTGTGGATATACGCGCTAGGCCGGATTTGACAGCGCCGTAGCCTACCGCCTGAAAGCGCACAACACAGGCAAAAACAACCAAGGCAAAACCGCTTGTCAACCAGCCGGAATATTCCAATCCGAAGTTCTGTTTGACTAATGCCGCCAGTTGGGTGTCGAGTGCGCCGCCCGCTGTTACCACGCCCACGGCAAGGATTGTGCCTGGAAACGCATAGCCGAAAGACGATATTGCCGCTAATCCCCGGACAGCCTTATTTTGGTTAAAGGCGACGACTAATCCCATAAAAAGCGATGTAGCCACGACAAGGACCGCTACGGAGAAGCCAATTAAGATCGAATTTCCAGCTGCATGAATGATAGTATTATTAAGAGTTGTCGAATAACCCTGCAAAATGAATCCTATGAGTACACCGACAGGAATGACAAAACCCACAATCACTGGAATAAGGCAAACGGTTGCACAGAATGCCGCGCGCCAGCCCGAGACCGGCTTCGCAATTAGTGAAACCGAGCGTCGAGTTGAATCGATAAAGCGCCGTTTTGCGCGCGCCAAAATTTCTAAGACTAAAAGGAATATGATAAAAAGAAACGNACACGATGCAATTTGCGCCGCAGCGGTCAGATTGTTCATCCCTAACCACACATTAAAAATTCCAAGAGTTAACGTTTCGACAGCAAAATACTCCACTGTTCCGAAATCGGAAATTGTTTCCATCAAAACAAGCGCCAAGCCTGCCACAATTGCCGGGCGAGCCAAGGGAAGCGCGACCGACCAAAATATATTCCGGCCCGAAACCTGGGCAACCTCAAAATAGGATGCTGGTGTCAGCAAAAAAGCCGTGCGCGCCATTATATAAATATATGGGTATAGCACGGCACNCATTACGAGCATTGCGCCACCCATAGACCGGATTTCAGGAAACCAGTAATCGCGTGCGGATTGCCACCCGAAGAAAGTACGCAGAAAATGCTGCACGGGGCCGGCGAATTCGAGAAAATCCGTATAGGTATAGGCAATTAGGTAACCTGGAATGGCTGCTGGCAATAGCAGTATCCATTGATACACTCGTCTGCCGAAAAACGCATACCGAACGACAACCCAGGCGCTAGTAATGCCGAAAATCAGGCTAATAATGCCTACCCCTGTCATTAAGACAAGAGTATTGAGAACGTATCGCGGTACGACCGTTTCAAATAGATGTTGCCAAAGACCCGCGCTATCGCCCGCAGCATTAATTAAGACAGCTACAATTGGCGCGCAGAAAATTAAAGCGATAAAGGACGTGGCTAGCGTCCATGGACTCGGCCTGCCGAAGCGCAGGCCCACAGCCCAGGTAACAAAAGAATCTACCAACCGACCCGATCGATTATTTTTTGGGCCTCCGGCGCCAGTTCCGCGATTCGGATGATTGGCATTTTGTGTTCGCTGAAACTTCCCCAGGACTGTAATTCCTTTGGTGGCGCTACCGCAGCATTTACCGGGTATTCAAAGTTGATCGACCCGTATAATCGCTGCGCCTTTTCGGAAGTCAAGAACTCCAAGAATCGAATAGCTTCGGCCTTATTAGTTGAGTGTTTGGCTATTCCTCCGCCGGAGATGTTAACATGTGAACCCCGATCACCCTGATTGGGAAAAATTAAATTTACTGAGCTAGCCCATTTTTGTTGGGCTGGCTTGTCGGAATGCTTAAGCTTACCGAAATAATAATTATTGATGATAGCTATATCGCATACACCTTCGTAAATCGCCTTGACCTGAGCTCGGTCGTTGCCCTGGGGGCGGCGCGCCAAATTAGCGACAACACCTTTCGCCCATTGTTCTGCTTCAGCTCTACCAGAGGTATAAATTACGGAAGCGATCAGTGCACGATTATAAACGTGACTGCCAGGGCGAGAGCAAATGCGACCCTTCCATCTAGGATTAGCAAGGTCTTCGTAACGTTTTATTTGGGAGACATCTTTCGCCCTTTTGGAGACTGCGATTATACGAGCACGCTTGGAAAATGCGAACCAACGATTACCCGGGTCGCGCATATGCGCAGGAATATTCTTTGCCAAAATCGGAGATACTGCCGGCTGGAGCAATTTCTTGTCTGCATACACATAGAGCCGAGCGATATCGACTGTAAGGATGACATCTGCAGGACTGCGAGCGCCTTCTGCTTGTAGACGCTGTGCCAGACCTTTTGAAGCGTAAACAATGTTAATATTAGTGCCAGTTTCCTCCTGATAAGCATCTAGGAACGGCTTAATCAGAAAAGGTTGGCGATGGGAATAGATGTTCAAATCAGCACTGGAAGCGGCACTTGTTATAAATGGGCTGCCAGCTATGAGCGCCATCAGGAAGAAGATGCCTATCATGGTCGGGCGCCTGAGACGGAGGTTGACAAATCGAACCATTTTCAGGAATTCCTTTCGTAAATTAGGCCTCAGCGATCGTACCGATGCCGAGAAAGGTAAAATATAGAGGGCCGCCAAATCGTGCCGAACGGTCCCCAATATACCGAAGCGTAAATCTTTTTTGGCACCAGCCAACTCTAAAGTGCCGAATATCCAATCCCAAACAGCAAGAACAACGCCAAAATTGCGATCGTGGTGGCGTGGGTCTATAGAATGATGGATTTGATGTTGGGCTGGAGAGATCAAGAACNGTTCGACGAACGCACCATAGCTTATCCAAACATGCGAGTGACGCAGATTTGAGCCGACCGCATTGAAGACGAACAAGAAGATATTTGCGCCAAGAACAGTCACTAGATCAGCCCGTTCGGAGAAGAAGAATAGAAACCCAGCAATGGCGAGCGCCTGAACTATGCTTGTTCGAAGGGTAAAGATAATTGCTTCAATTGGATGGGCCCGAAAGACAGTGAAGGGNGTCAACTTTTCCGCNGAGTGATGAACCTGATGAAATGCCCAAAACACCGGCCAGCGATGCAGTGCACGATGAACAAAGTACTTCGACAGATCATCAAGCAGGAATACACTTACCGTAAATAGAGATGCTATCGTCCATCCCTGCAGGTCAGGCAGCAACGCCGGTCGTCCGTTGAACCATACATGCAGGCTTTCGAACAATAGTGTCGCCAAAACTAGTTTGGATATCAGTAACGGCGCGATACCCAACATTAGGGCTTGATTAATTGCCATCAGCTTGTAGTCGGCCCGTGCCGACTGTGACCACCAAATTTTTGCAGCACAAAGTTCCTTTAGTGCCTGCTTTAACTTCATGCGGTGGATAAGAATCTGAACTGAAAAGGCAATAAAAAAGGCACTTGCCAAGAAGCCAACAAACACCCGTTTTTGCGGATTTAATAAAGGACCGGTCAATTCCTGCAAGTATTCTTCAGCGAACCCGCCCATGATGCCTTCCCCAAAAAAAAGCGGCGGCTCAGGAATATAATTTCNAGCCGCCGCGATACTNTNTTANCTTAGTCGTTTTCGACNGATTTTCCGCCGCCAAGCTTCTTGGCAAGGTCGGCCAAGTCACCTGTGATTGTGTTCTTGCGGGCTTTAATGCCGAACTTATCTACAAGTAGCTTTTGGACTTTTGCCATATGCAGCATGTACTCGCCCCAGGACGAGCCTTGATCGCGCACATAGTTACCCTTGCTGTCAATATCTTTCACTTGGCTCAGGTTTAACATTAGCGGGCCATATCCGATCATTCGGTTTAAACGGGTCGCGGTTTCGCCAAGATTATCCTTACCTGTTTGCAGCGCGAGCGCGAAACCCTTCAGCTCACCCCAATACTTAATGTATTTGCGAAGCTGTTTTTTGGTATCGCCCTTTGCTTCCATAATCGTCTGCAGCTTAGCCATCGACTTGTACACGGAGCCCGCATACTTATAAGTCGCTTCGGCTAGTACTTTCTGCCAGTTGTTGCCAATGACAGCTGCATATCCGCGGAGCTTCGAACGCTCGGCGTCGGAGAGCTTCTCACCNTTGGCCGATGTAATCAACTTTCGCCCATCAATAAANGCCTTTACGATTGTGTGAAGGTAATTTGTGCCATTGCTTTTTCCATAGGCCCCTGCATCGAAGCCCGCAGCATAATACGCAGGTCCAAATGTGTGTTCGGATTTGAGGTCGACCTTTCCGTCTTTGTTGTAATCGGCAAACATAAGCGCATTTTTCTTAGGCTTCGATTTCTTACCTTGTTTGGCAATTTCATATACCTGGCGAGGGGTAAGTTTCAGAGTATGTGCGGGTGCCCCAAAGTAGCCAAATCCTTCATCCCAAGAATGTTCCTTGCCGGTATAATGCTTTCCTTTTTTGTAAGGCTTATCATTGGGCTTCTTCTTTGCGCTCAACTTTTCATCGAGATAATTGTCAACCGCCTGGTTGTACATCATTGCTCCCATTATAAATTTTGAGATGAGCTGGCTGTAATCATACCCGTTGGCGTAATCGACACCTTTTTTCGCTGAAGAGGCCTTATCGATCCAAAAAGCGACCAACTCTGGCCCAGTCATATTGCTGGGCATTCCGCTAATAGCACCTTTATACGTCTTACCAGCGATATTTTTTTTCTTTGAGATCCCATCGATAGTAGTTTGTTTGACCACATACGGGCCTTTTGTCTTGGGTGCTATAATCGTGCGGCCTTTATCCTTGCCTTTGAAGTAAGACATCATTTTAGCTTTAAGATCGGCATTTGGACTTCCATTACCTTTTGAAGCTAATTTCTTTAATGAATCGTGCAGCGCATGGCGGGCAATTTGGCCGGAATAGGAGACCGAATTGGTTTTCTTGCCACTATAGTCTTTTATTGTCACTGGAAACGGACCGTATACATCACCATCGGCCAATGCACCAGTCGATGCCATCGCAAGCACTAACCCGCCCGCACCGATCAAAGAATACGTCTTTCGCATAGGAAGCTCCTCATCTCATATTTTGCTATTAATTATTATTCGCATTGATATTGATTATTATTCGCAAAATAGCAACCCNGGGAATAGAGTCAAACCATTTATTGCAAGTGATAATCAATTGCAGAAANTNTCGCACGTTTNACCGAAATAGTTCCAACNATTATTAATCGATAATAGAATTATCCCGNAGGGTCGCAGTAATAGCGGAAAATAGGATNGAGAAGCTTTGCGGAGATAAAGGCCTGCGTATGACTAGGCAACGTTNTGTAATNGCGCGTNTCCTATCTGATGCAGACGACCACCCNAGCGTTNCCGACNTCCATAAGCGCGCCATCANGATANACCCCAGCATCTCAATTGCNACCGTCTACCGAACGGTTCGACTATTAGAGGAAACTGGTATCTTGGACCGTCATGATTTCAAGGACGGGTTTTCTNGCTTCGAAGANGCAACCGAGGCTAATCACGACCACCTCNTAAATATCGAAGATGCAACAATCATCGAGTTTAACAACAAAAAAATCGAANCTCTTNAAGAACGNATTNCTCGGGAACATGGATTGNGTTTAGNAGATCATAAATCAGANCTTTTCGCAGTCCCAATTAGTTATGATGAGAAATGATAGCTGCCGATGCAAAACCGCCTATGCTTTGANAATCCTAAAATAAAATTTTTAGCCTGCTGCTAGACAGTTTAGCTGATCATGACGAACTCTCNGTATACATATGCTCTTGCAGATAATTAGGCAGCCCAGCCTGTTCTATCCTTGTTTCCTGCGCCTCAATCCAATCGATATGCTCTTCGGTATCTTCTAAAATATCCTTAAAAATTTCTCGAGAAACATAATCCTGCTCCGTTTCACAAATAGCGATAGCCACCTTCAAACACCCTTGGTTATCAGTTTCGGAAGCCATGTCGCAGGTGAAAATTTCCGGCACAGTTTCGCCTATTCTCAGTTTACCCATATCCTGCAGATTGGGGAGCCCATCAAGGACAAGGATGCGCTCAATTAACATATCCGCATGTTTCATTTCACCTATTGATTCCTCATAAACTTTGTGGCCAAGCCGATGAAATCCCCAGTTCTCCAACATACGAGCATGCAGGAAATATTGATTAATCGCGGTAAGTTCGTTCTTCAATATTAAGTTGAGCTGTTCCAGAACAGCCGGATGACCTTTCATATCTCTCTCCTTTTTACGTCAGGGATGGGCAAAAACCCTATCAAGCTAATTAGTTTAGCACTGAACAGATTAAGTNGGTGCAATTGACAATTAGACGCAGAANCNATAAGAATGCGAGGCATTCGCAATACTATTTCTTAAAACTCTGCGTAAGGAAACGGGTTTGTATATCTGTAACTGTAATGCCATTACCGAGAGAGAGGTTAATGAGGCGATTGACGCTGGCGCTACCCATTGGGAAGATGTGCATGCGCATTTTGATCGCGAACCGTGCTGCGGTAAGTGTGAATGCGAAATATCAGAAGCGATTGGCGAAGCGACACAAGTTGCTAGACCACAACAACATAAGATACAGAACTGCCNCCTCGTTCAANCAAGCGTTGTTCGTGCAGCCTGATGGCTCTTCGGCATATTTTGCCACCGCGCCGTATTGTTTTTCCGGCCGACCGATCAATATCTCTTTTGTGAATGGGGGTGCAATGGCATCAAANATGGATGATGCACATCGCCCATCTCGGCAAANGNTGGTCACTATCTAGGACAAAATTACAAGGCTCGCTCAAGCGCTGCAAGNTTACTCGATCGGCGAAGATAACCCCGCCGAGCAAAAGAAGGCTGGGCCATCTCCTCCAAAAAAATTGGCGGAGACCGGTTAGATGAAGAGAGAGACTGCAACTATCAACATCTTTTGACCGGTCCCCGCCGTCACCGCACCGACTTCTCAAAAAAATTGGAGGAGAAAAGCCGGTTTGGAGGGAGCCTAATTGTAATTAAGGGGCGAAGCGAAGAACGACATGGAGGAAATTCCTCACTGTCTCGCCCGCGACCTAGCATGCGGCCTCCTAAGTTNGCNAGGTATGTTCTCAAATATTAAGTTACTCGGCTGCGTCCCTTTCTTTTTCAAGGTATTCAAGGAGTTGTGGCGCACCACTGACCGAAAACGGGTCGCCCTCATCGTCGAAATCCTCGACAAAAATCGNGTCAATCGTTCCGTCGCGCACGATCATGGCATAGCGCCAGGATCGCTCACCGAACCCAAGGTTGCGCTTATCGACAAGCAATCCCATACCTTTTGTAAAATCCGCATTTCCATCGGCGAGTAATGTCACCTCTGTTGAAATACCGAGACTTTCCCGCCAAGCTTCCATCACAAACCAATCATTNACGGAAAGGCAAAAGANCTCATCTACACCAAGCTCTTTAAACCGATCGATAGCGCTAGCAAAGCCCGGCAAATGACTGGTGGTACACGTCGGGGTAAATGCGCCCGGCAGGGCAAATAAAAGGACCGTACGCCCGCCGAAGATTTCGGTACCGGAAATTTCCCCCCATTCGCCATCAGTGCGAACCTTAAATGCTGTATCTGGGACCCGGTCGCCAACNTGGAGNTGTTGAGGGTGTTGCATATTCGTTTTGCCTTTCTTTATGTTAGACTATTGGGTTTCTCAGGCGGTCACCGGGTCCGGCGCTACCACGCCAGCATCGACACGAGGTAGCGGTCCGGGCCCGGCTTCGCAGCTGAGCCGAAGCCCAGCATGTTGAAATTTACGGCCCAATTTTGCGATGTTTGGCTTGATAAGCCGTCGCGCTGTCGGTGGCAGCCAGGGCGCAAAAATCTCGCTCGCATCAAACAAAGGAAAGCCTGCTTGATAAATAGCNACGGCTCGAATGAAGGCCTGCTCGTCCAAACTTACAGTTGCGCACTTAGTGCAACGAACGTCGATACTCGTGCTTGCACTTGTCGCCACGATTGACATCAAACCATCAAGGTCTAGATAGGCATCTCCGGCACCAGCCAACCGGTAAGCGTCGCGCAACAATTCAGAGACGCCACATCCGCGATTTAACGCGTCCGCCCAAAGTCGGACGCTCCAGAGTAAAAGTTTGTCCGCAAATAGAAGCGATGAAAACCGTTCCTCCGAACAAGGCGATACATGANAGTCCATTATAAACTCATAGTGCGAATGATTCTCATTTGCATCTATAGCGACACTTTGCTAAGTATGCAACTAATAATTAATCGCAATAAAAAATAAAGGGGAGACTTATGAGTATGCCGGATCTTGGGCAGGTTCCATACCCTAACTCGTTGGAGTTACGTGAAATGACCGAAGCAGAAAAATTTATCGTCCGGTCATTGAGAAAATGGCTTTTGGGGCATTGGGACGAAAACCACCATGTTTGGCGTTGTATGTTGCGTGAATGCAGAGCTTCATTTGGTGACGAGGATGGGTCCAAAATCGTCATCTGCATTTCTAAAATTGTTTCAACGCTAGTAAAATACGGAAATCGTAAGATTAGGTTCCATAAGCCTTGCTGCCCCTGTCTCGACACAGACGAATACTGTTTGGTTCGCTTCATGGCCGCCTGCCAACACAACAATGCTGCATTAGCACGAGCCTTAGCTAGCTGGTTNTTGGTTGAAGATGGAATTGGTGATTTTTTAACAGCTGGATTACGACTTGGNACNAATATGAAAAAACATGCGCTTCAGCTGCCAGAAATTGCCCTTGATCAGCCACAAGCGGATAACTTTAAATCGTATTNNCTACACTGACGGTCTTAAAAGTTTCCAGAGATNTAACGGCAAGGAAAAACCGTTTTTACCAGGGCTGTGGATCACCTCACTCTGCAATCCAAGTTTTGGATGGCGGAGAGACAGTCCGCCGTTTNNCTATCTAAGCACATCCANCTNAATCCAAAANNCCCNNGTNATATNGNNATTTNTTGAGCACCCNCAANCNATNCAGTTNATTGCNGTCCATCTAAATCTCANTTANAATGTGGGGNANNATGNGGNNTTAATGAAAGCAACAGGAAAACATNCCGACAAAGCTTTGACNGANGCGAAGGTTCGCAAGNTGCAACAAGCTGGGCGGTATGCTGACGGCAACGGCCTTTATCNCATTGTCGATACATCAGGTGCTAAGCGTTGGCTATTNAGGACCGTTGTTCAAGGAAAGCGCCGTGATANGGGTCCAGGCAGTGTACGTNTAGTGGGCCTCAAAGACGCCCGCGACCTAGCTGCCAAATATCGCCGTGTCGCCCGAGACGGNGGTGATCCAATTGCNGANCGGAAGCGATCCCAACAAACNGTACCAACATTTCAAGANGCAGGC
>PAXN01000035.1:0-323 GCA_002715005.1 Rhodospirillaceae bacterium | reverse complement strand
CAGGNTCATAAAGAACACAAAGCTGGGTGGAAAAACGAAAAACATACCGCTCAGTGGATCAATACGCTCAAGACATATGCATTTCCTATAATTGGCAAGCAAAGGGTCGATCACATTGAAACGGCAGATTTGTTGAAAATCCTGTCACCGATATGGCTTACAAAGGCCGAAACCGCCCGTAGGGTGAAGCAACGTATTGGTGTGGTGATGGACTGGGCAAAGGCGACAGGCTTTTGCACCGGCGAAAATCCGGTCGATGGCGTGCAGCAAGGCCTACCCAAACAAAAGAGACAGGATAATCATTTCGCCGCCGCGGATTTCGA
>PAXN01000034.1 GCA_002715005.1 Rhodospirillaceae bacterium | reverse complement strand
AATTCACTAGCAGGGTGTACACTCTAAATTCTGTGCTTATATTTTAACTGATCGTGAGAATCGCCTTTGGGGTTTTTTCGATCAAGTACAACTCGCTTAATAAAAAGGAGAAATAGCAATGAGTACATTAGTAAATTATAGAGAGACTTTTCCCAGCTTACTGGGCCGCGGAGTTTTTGATGACTTTTTCGGCGCAGTTTTTAATGATATGAACCAAGCAGTGCGTCAGTCCACGACTGGCTATCCCGTTGCGGATATTTTCCGGAACGAGGACGGGTCCACATCGATGCAATTTGCTCTCGCGGGGTTTTCAAAGGATGAGATCAGCGTAGAGGTAAAGCCTGAAAAGCGGTCGATCACGATCGCGGGCCAAGCGAGCGAAGACACAGATAGCTCGCCCAACCACCGCAGGATTGCCAAGAGGGCATTCGAGAGGACATACGTCAATTACGATGATAATCTCGATCTCGCTTCCGCCTCGGCGGAATATGAAAATGGTCTGCTAACAGTGACTGTCCCAGTGCGTCCTGAAGCAGAAGCAGTGCAGATTAAGATTCGATAGGTTCGTTTGACGTACTTGCTGAGGGAGGCGCTAGCGCCTCCCTCTTTTTTTACACGGCACAAGCCACTCCTCAGATACGGCAACCTCTACTTGGCCATCATAAATAATGTCATAAATCCATCCAGCCTCAATATCTTCATCTTCCAGCCACTGCTGGTTTGCTTCCTTGTTGTGTAGGAATATCGTGGGCATGCCTTTATACACAGCTATGACCAGCGCTGCTGACTTGTGGTGGTTGTCATCAACAGCGGATGCGAGTCGCACAAGATCACCCACCTCGAATTTCATCTTCTTAAGTATCGCGAATTAATCGCAAAATAAAATTAAAAAGTTTTGAAACTCGTGCAAAGACGCTAGAGAATATGGTATAATATAATTGAAGGTGGGGAAATACCACCGCTCTTAAACCCTCAACTCTTTGGAGAATATCATGGATCTAGTTTGGGATCATCGTCGAAATGATTACAACGACGAAGGCTTCTATTGGAGCTACTGCTACACTTGCAACAGCAAGACAGAACACGAGTCTGGTTCTTGCTGCGCTTGTATCAACCGGCGCTTGTCTCGCCCGCTACGACAGGTTCGCTCTGTCAAAGTCGGTGAATACACTGTCAAGGTTTACCCTAACGGTAAACGCTACTGCAACTGCAAGGGCTTCAAGTTTCGCAAGACCTGCAAACACATCGGGATGGTGGTATGAGCAATCTTAACATCATCGCGACTTATCTTTTCAATAATCCCGGAGCTCGATACACCGAGCTTACTCGTCACCTCTGTGCAGTAAAAAATACTGATTGGGGGCCGGGCAAGTACTGTCGATATTTCAGCAACTACCACTACCAAGAAGGACCTCATTACGCTCATCGCCTGTGGGAGAAAACTCCTTGCGGCGGATGGATGCTCACGCTTGAGGGATACGGCTACGTTAAGGAGCAAGCATAATGGAAAACTGGACTGTCGAAAACTTCACTCTCGTTGCGCAAGCAATGTGGAAAATGGCTGGCTTCTTCTGGCCGCTTCTTTTACTTATCACTTTTTTCGCGCTGGTAGAATGGCGCAAGGAGACCAAATATGGCACTAACTGAAATCTATGACGCTGCAGGACTAACCGAAGACGATCGTTCTCGGATGCCCTCTTATATCGAGGGTGAAGATGAGTTCTACGGCTCAGAAGCTTATGGCAAGCTCTACGAATATTTTGCGTTTGAGTCTTGCGAGATGCCGTATGGCGTTTGTAAAGCTCGCACTGAATGTCCAGATGAATGGATCCTTGAGTATCTAGAGGCTCGAGCATGAGTCCAGGTGATATTGTACAGATAAAAGATGCTGGTAAAAACCAGCAGCAGTTTGGTATCTTCATGGGGTACCGAATTTTTGATGGCACATACGAGTGTGCTGAAGTTATGTGGTTCGACAAACCCGCCCCGAATGGCGACGTCGTCAGTACCATTCAGAAAAACTTGATTGAATTAGTTAAGGAGGCTGCGTGAGAGAGTGTGTTCATTGTGATGTGCAATTTAACCCGAATTCTTCAGCGAAAAAGAGAGTAGGCGGCAAGATTAATGAGTGCCCAGACTGCGTTGAAGAGCTTGGTACGGAAACTGCTGTTAAGTACTTAGGGCTTCAGGCTGGCGATGGTAAGACAGCTGGTATCTCTATCGTAGCTTTCGAAAGCGATGACGACCGCCAAGCTTATTCAAAGGCTTGGAAAGCTGTCACAGGTTTTCATAAAGGAAAGTCTTGTCATCTTTCAGGTTCTCAAACGACCATCGGGTCCCGCCCGATGCGGCATGTTGCATACAACGCTGGTAACTCTAACCACAAGGGGAAAGCATGAAGGTCGGCGATTTAGTGAAATACATGAGTCGAATAGTCCTTATCACTGATTTTGATGAGGAATGGGTATACGGTATTGAGCTTGATGACGACCGTGCTGAAGTTGGCAAATACAAGTCTCACGTCTTGAGAGCGATCAATGAGCGATAAAGTATACTACGATGAAAGCTGTTACGTTTGTTCTCTAGAAATTAATGCAGTAAGAAGGCGAGGTGAAGCTTGCGGAATTGAGTTTATTGATATTAGCGACGCTGAGTTTAAACATGAGGATCGTGATTACGATAGTGAGATGGTCGGCAAATTTGACGGAGAAGAAACAGTCGGAATAGAAACTTTTCGAAAGATGTATGAAAAATTAGGTTTCCGTCGCTGTGTTGCTTTTTCAAGGTTACCCGTGGTCAGAAGTGTCTTTAATGCGAGCTATTACGTCTTTGCTCACTGGATTAGACCTTGGCTTCCGAAGCGGAGTGCTAATGAAGGTCGGTGATTACGTAGCGAAGGTTACTAACGAGTGGGAAAAGCATAACAACTGGATGGAATTTCCAGATGAAAAACCTGAACCACTTGGGGTAATCGTCTCTCGCTCCCGGCACGGTGCTTCCTGGTTTTGGGATGTGCTTATGTGCTGCGGTGGTGTGGAGAGCTTTAACGAAAACTACCTGAGGGTGATTGATGAAAGTAGGTGACACAGTAAAGCTTAATCAAGTGTTTGACCCTGCGAGTTTGTCCATGGTCGATTGGGATAGGCTCGGTCTTGTCCTTGGCTTCAATTGCGGACTTGTCCAGGTCTTCTGGGGAGAAGACTTTCCCTGCGAAGATGAATATCCTGAACAGCTGGTGGTTGTATGAAAGTCGGTGATTTGGTACATATGCCAGGAGAAACTATTGTAGAGGGTGAACTCCCTAGCGTGGGAATCATCGTTGTGGATGCCGGCCGGCTTCCGGGTGATAATACTCGGGTTGGCGTGTGGTGGACTGATTCCGACCGCATTGACTACGAGCCAAAAGATTGGCTAGAGGTAATAAGTGAGAGTCGGTGATATCGTAAAGTGGGTTGGTTTTCCGGGCGCTGATGAGCGTGGCGTACGTATTACTGGCCCAGATTGCACCGGTATTGTCGTCAAAATTCATGAAAGGGGTGTGTATTCTCATAGGGTCGATGTCCAGTGGGCGGATGGTACATTCGGCAGTGGCCTCTATCCAGAAACTGTTGAGGTGATTGTTGAAAGTTGGTGACCTGGTTCAGTGGTATACAGTCTATACAGATCTCGATGAGAAATTTATNGTTGACGTAGGCATTATTTTAGAGCTTTCTAAAACAGGGTTTAATACGCTGAGCGCGCTAGTTCTGTTCGAAGACAATACCACTGATTGGATATCAACTGAAACCTTAGAGGTAATCATCAGTGAAGACCGGTGATTTAGTAACTTTAAGAGAGTGGTGTAAAAATAGCGGGAAAATAGCTATAATATCAGAAAATGTAAGCCAATATTCTTGCATACAAATCATGTTTATAGACGAACTTAAATTTGTCTGGGCGCGTAAAGAAAACCTTATTTTGCTGGAGGCAAAATGAAAGAAGGAGATCTAGTCAGGATCAAGAATGTTAGAGGATATGGGGGAAAACCTTTTACTGTGGGTCGCCTCCTGGAAATTGAAGAACACAGTGTTAGAGTTTCTGTCGAAGGCATCGGCGGATACTTTATTTTTTCAAAAGAGCATGTCGTTGGTGTAATCGAAGAAGAGGAGGAAATTACCAGCAATGAATCAAACCCTTGAAAATGTGACTGACAGGCCATCGCTTTGGGAAGCGACTGATCCTGTACGGCCTGAACTAGATGTTGAATTTAAGACCGCAACTGGACGAGGGGTCTTTGGACTCTTAGGCGATGATGGAAAATGGAGGGCGTTCCTCTGCTACGCAAGAACATTTCTTATCCCGAAGGATGTGGATGAGCTAGAGAGATTGACAGTTGAAGACGGCAATGTCATAATTCCCTACACTGTCTGGAGTCACGAAAAGGGCGCTGGGCGCGCAATCATAAATGAGGTTCTTAAGCGGGTGAAGGACCCCGCGCTGGGGATAGACAGAGTCGTAACTCTTTCCCCCTTGACAACGATGGCAAGGAAATTTCACCTACGAAATAATGCAAAAGAATTTAGGATGAATGAAACGACCGTAAATTTTGAGTATGAAATTTTATGAAGCTTGGCGATGAGAAAGACGTTGACTTTACTTTTCGTGTAAAGAAGACCCATCTCGGCAGGATCAACGCCGGAACACCGTTTTTGTACAAGGGAAAGCTTTGGATCGTACTGAATCGTGCGGAAGGTGGAGGAAAGTTGATTCGCACTCTTGTAGGTGAAGAACACGTGTCAGCAGTCAAGCCATCAAGCACGATCATTCGGCATATCGTACGGAGTAAAAAGAAATGAAAGTCGGCGATATCATAGAGATTTGCACAACCGGAAACCTGGGCGCTCTAACTGCTGTGAAGTTTTTTAACAGGCTCATTAAGAAAACGGGGGGCTTACGGGGCGTGGTCGTTGCTGACCATGGTAATTCTGTTTCTGCGCTTTTCGGGGAAAACGTGATAATCGTTAGCAAAAAACATGCAAGAGTTTTAGACAATCGTGCAAAAGAGGGGGAGAATAGGGTATAATATAATTGAAGGTAAGGAAAGGAACCCAAATGGCTCGCAAACGTCGAAACGACCGAAACCACGTAATCTACAAGCTTACAGCTCCTACAGGCGAAGAGTACGTCGGGATTACGTTCGCTCGAGGTCGTGCGTTCAAGCGGTCGGCTCGGATTCGATTTGACGCTCACTGTCGAAACGCCTTCGATTACGGACACAAGACTCTGCTTGCTATGGCTCTACGGGACCACGGCCGGGAAGGTTTCACTCGAGAAGTACTCGAGATTGTCCGTGGTAAGCAAAACGCTCACGATCGTGAAAGAGAGATCATCGCCCTTCTTCAGCCTGCGCTGAACATGGAAGGCATGGGTCGGAAAGTCAACTCTAAGTAAGGAAGCTAGATGCTAAATCTACCAAAACCACCTGTCACTAAAACGAAAAAGCCGAGCTGGAAAACTATTGCGAAGCTTTATAAGGAGGGTCTCCTCCAGGTGTTTGGTGACCCTGAAAATCCGGATGAATATCTAGTCAAGGCGCTGAAGAGGGACGTCCATAAGGGCTCTGAGGCTCCGGGGCAGTGGTCTCCGCATTCAATCCTTGAGATCTACTGTGAGGGTGGCATTCCCAACGCCACCGATATTAACGAGTTTCCGCCGATGCCCGAGTTTGGTTTCGCCGGCGGGTGCTCCTATAATTCTGACCAATGGGCGAAGGTTGACCAATACGTTAATCAGACGCTCGCACTTCAAGGGTACGCAGAGCAAGTGTACCACGAACCCTACAACAACGCCGTTGTGAATATCGGCTGGAGCTAAAATGACAGAGATTGATAGACTGATTGCTATGCTGGAGCCAAACGCTGAAGAAAACACTGTTCTCTTCGTTCGAGAACAGCTTGGAAAGATGCTTCATGGTGCGTACACGAATGATTACGTGCCGCGCGCGAAGCTGGATGATGAGGTGTTTCCTGAAACTGAGCAGACGCCCCAAGGTGAGAGGTCCGACATGCAGCGCATTGACCCATTCGATAATGGAGAGTATCACCCCAACGACCCAAGAAATTGGTAGAGGGCTAGCCATGGAAACGATCACAATCACTGAGGCGCATGTTGTTGTCTTCGGGGCAGACGGAATGGGCAGCGAAACGATTATCAATCTCCTCAAGCATGAGGTACTTGACTTGCCTGAAGAGAGCGCAAAGGGCAAGACAGGTAAAGATATTGGATGGCTTGTCCACAAAGACGCAAAAATCACAGAGGACTTTCGGCATGAACCTTAAGCGAACACGCAACAAATTGCTCAAGAACGGCTTCGTCGCTCATCACCAAACAGATCGTCACGATCAGTGGATGGATGTTCAAGGCGGGGGAACAGACATTAGCTTCTATCACGACGGTGAAACGTTGGTCGATGGAGCGCTGAAAGTGCACGGCCGTCGGCCTGACAACATCATGTATGATGAGTTCAATTCTTGCTTTACGCGCAGTGTTAAGACTGCGATCGAGTTAAGTAGGGTATGAGAGTCGGTGACGTTGTCAATTTCTTTACAGGGGCATGGGTGTTTGAGGAAGCGAATGACCGCTATCGAAACCCGGGCGTTATCGTTGAGGTTGATGATAGTCACAGACAGACGAGGTACGTCATCCTCTGGGCAGATGGAAGAATTACGAAAGAGCATTCAGGGTATTTAGAAAAGGAAAAAGAAAATGCAGATCGGTGATAGAGTTACACACGTTGACTTTCCAGGACAGACTGGCGTCATTGTCGCGAAGACCAAGAGGTGGCCATCAGGACCGCCGATTATTCTTGTGAAGTGGAGCGGATCAGAACAATGCTCTCGACATATCCCTTCAGCCCTGAGGAGGGTTGGTTGAGTCATCCTCCACGAATGATTCGGGTCGGTGACATTGTCATGGCGTCATCTGGAAACGGGGTGCGTCAATGGCACCCTGACACTGGCGGAGGCATTGGTATCGTCATTGATGAAATGGAAATGGACGATGGCTTTTTCATGTTTGAAGTATTGATTGAAAACGATGTCTATTGGTTCGATAGCATTGAGCTAAAATTATTGGAGAAAGAATGACACTGTCAGAACAACACCGTGATTTCTTTATTTTCGTTTCCCTTGGCATGCTGCTGGGGGCACTTTGGAACCACTTTTACGTAGCACCTCGTGATGAATTCGCAGAGGTTGTCAGTGATTGTATGCTTAGAAAAGATGACATGAGCATGTCATCGTACGAAGATTGTGTTGATGAAACAAGACCAGCACGATGAAATATTCCAAGAAGGAGACTTGTGTCACTGGCGGGAAGCTCTTCAATTGACTGGAAGTTCTGGAACGGGAGTGCTAATTAGAAAAACAAAGAGCTATATGACCGGAGTATACTGGGAAATCTTGAGTTGTGACGGCACTCTAGTTCTTGTACAAGAAAAAAAACTTGAAAAGGTAGAGCTCGGTCATGAACGTAAAGAAATATTTCAGAGGGAATCATAGATATGACCCAATACGCTGCTGGTACGAAAGCTTTCTTAACCACAACAGCGATAGCCTTGATTTCGACGTCTGGCTTGGCAACGGTTGGTGGGACGGGAAAGATGGGTTGCATGTCTGGAATTCAGACAATGACCTAGACCCAGAGCGCTACAACATTCTTATAGATTTTGAAAGCAGAAACAACCACAAAGACTGGGAGCACTTATTCGACAGGGTCTTGACACTTGACGCAGACGTTGTAGAGTGGAGAAACAATCTCTTGGGAGAAGAGAAGTACGTATATGTTTATACTCCAACATCAGACCACTGGTTCAATCAGGATCATGATAAGAAGCCAAGAGATGTGGTCATCTGTGGTAGGATCGCTGATCGATATCTCATGGAAAACATGCTTAAGCCGCTTGTTTCATTTGACCACATGTGGGTCGGTCGTGGAAAAGGAGACATTCCGAAAGAGATTGTGTGCGAAATGAAAGGGGGCGGATATCAAGAAAAGATGGAGATCATTTCCAGATCCAAAGTTATGATCTGCTGGAATGCTGTTCCATTTACTTGGAACGCCGCAGACCAGATGATGAATCGTCCCAGCATGCTTAATAATCCAACCAACAGGCATCTTCATTTCATAAAAGGCAGCAAGGGTTCATGGCCGCCAGAATTTGTGGACTTGATGAAGGACTCTGCAAACGAATGGAAGAAATATGCAACCAATACGAAGTACCTCAAGCCCCAACTCAAAACTAGATCATTTGAGGCAGCTGCAAATAAGAGTCTTATGCTCGTGTGCTATGATGAATTTCGCCACATAGAAACGTGGTTCACTGAGGGAGAAGACTTTATCTACTTTCAGCCCGGCGAACTGGAGTGCACTCTTCGTGAGGTTTTGCAAAACTTCAAAAATTATGAACACATTGTAGCTAGCGCTTACAATAAGACATCTTCACTTTACAAAACAAGCAACTTCTGGAATGACTTCGTAGAAACGCAGAAGCCAAAAGTTGTAAATAAATAACAGAAATTCTATTATGATAATAGAGAGGCCTTAGATGGAAAAAGTAAGGATCAAGATTTCTCCAAGCGACCTTAAGGAAGTGAAGAAGCATCTTGAAGACAACAGAAAGATCGCAGCGATTAAGCATCTCCGGAGTACCGGGAAAGCTTTTCCGCCGAAAGAGGGAACACTTCCCGACGGTACTGTTGGTCTGATCCATCGCCCAGGCCTGCGTGAGGCTAAGCATGCCGTTGAGGTGATGATGGGAACAATGGTTCGAGCCGATGCTGCGGGTCTTATCGCGCCGCAGCTTCGTATCAAGAAAGTAATTGTTGAAGGAGAGACCGGAAACATTGAGCTTGATATCGAACAGCTTCAACTGCGGTGTCTCGATGGCTTGAGCCAGGGAATTCCTCTCAGCGAGGTAGCAGCAATGACAGAGCTGATCACTTTCATTCGTGGTTGGCAGGGAGATGAATTAGAATGAGTAACGTAACCAAGGTAGCACTGCTTGCTAGCGCATTTGTGATTGTAGGCTGTTTTTCAATAGTGCTGTGGAATCCTACCCCAACAACAGCTGTACCAGCTGCGCAAGTTCAGCAAGCTGAACCAGACTTGCAAAATGACGAAGACTTACAGCGTTCATGTGCGCACCTGTTCAGGGAAATCATCACTGTTCAGAATACCCGCGAGGAAAGGCGAGAGCTATTTGAAGGCGTCCAGCTGGCGTTTAATAAAGGAACCGTCGAGGATGTAGAATTTAAATCTGCTTCCTCAGTGTGGCTACAAGAAGAAAACGAGCTAGCAACCCAGGCTGCGCACATGTATGAACAAGGAAGGTCCATGGGCTGCTTCCAGAAAGTGACGCAGTGAAAATTGGTGACTTAATAAAATACAATACACCAGTTGTGCGACCGAGGGTTAAGCGTGAATTTACTGTCGGAACGATCGTTGAATTTCTACCTGTGTCGCATGCAAAACAGTTTCAGAAAGTCAGAGTGTTGACAGCATCAGGCACGGAGGAATGGATACTTCAGTTTTGCGAGGAAGTTGATGAAAGCAGGTGACCTCATCCGGTTTTGGAAACCGACCGAAGTATTTGAGTACGGAGCCGCTGGTGAAACTACGATCGGTTTGCTAGTTGAGTATCACAAGTGGGAGAAGGTCGCGACGGTGATGGATAACGACGGGGTGATCCATCGAATCAGGGCAGAATGGTGTCAAAAAGCTGGAAAAAAAGATCAAGAAGTTTTTGACAATCATGCAAAAAAGAAGCGGTCTGTGGTATAATATAAATGATGGTGGGGATGGAATAAGCCTCCCCCAGTTACTCAGGATATCAAATGCCCCGCAAATCTCGCGAACTTCGACTTTCTCAAGCCACCGCTCTCGTGGCGGCTTACGAGGAAGCTAACTTTGGTGACGACTACCGCGCTCGGTTTGCGCGCGACATGGTCGGTCGACTCGGGCGGAATAAGGGTCTGAGTAAGCGTCAGCGCGAATGGCTCGACAACCTCATCGAAGAAGGTGTACCGGAGTCTAAGGGCGACGCGGCTCTACTCGCGCGTATCACTGCCGCTCAGGCTGTGGAAGGCATGTCGGCTCGTGACATTGACATCCTCAAGGAGTTTTCGTACAAGATTAATCGAGGCTGGAACCTTAGCGAAAAGCAAGCTGCTTGGATGAACGCCATCCTCGATGAGGCTGACAACATTCGTGAGAATGGTCCTTGGCTGCCTTCGGCAGAGCAAGTTGAAAAGCTTAAGGCTTGTATTAAGCTGGGGCGTGGTTACTCTGGCACTCATTGGAATAACAACCCTGGTACCTATAAGGCCTTGAAGGCCGCGGCTGAATATCTTGAAGCAGACGGTCCTCCGCCGCGACCTTGGCATGTCAATAAGCTTCTCACTGCGATGAAGGGCAAGCTCAAGGAGCTTTTCGAGGTACCTTACGTCACTCCTGAAAAGCCTTGCTGGGCAATCATCCCTACGCAACCAGGAGAGCGCCGGGTTCGAGAGTACGGACTCGCAACCGTTATGGGTCCCCCTCAAGTCAATGAGGCTGGGCGTATCGTTTATCCAGTCCTTACCGGTACCGGAAGCCTTGCCCTTCTCAGTCGTCACAGTCTTGCAAAGCGGAAGCCCCGCTAAGGAGTAAAATGCAAAAAGATTATTCCACTCATCTAGTCATCAGCTACATTCTGTGGTGGTTCTTTGGCTTGTTCGGCGTTCATCGGTTCTTTAACCGGCGCTGGATATCTGGAATTCTTATGTTTTGTACCGCTGGACTTTGTGGAGTCTGGTGGTTGTGTGATATGATTTTGATGCCCTCAATCGTGAAGGAGAACCTCAATGAGCTCTAACAAAGAACCTCAGCATCGAACGCGGATGCTCCCAGAAGTCGGAGCTCTGGTTACTCTACCCATGCACCGCGGTGAACAACGTGGGATTGTAGTAGACAACACTTGCGAAACTGGCTGGTGTGATGTGCTGCTTGACGATGGAGAATTGATGAAGTGGCCCTCTGTACAGTTGAAGGTTATAGAAAATGAAAGTAGGTGATATTGTAAAGTTTGTAGGTTCATGGGGCCCACGCTACTCAGGTGTCAATCCGGAAACCGGCATTGTTATGGAAGTCTGGACCAACGGCAGAACTCGACGATTGTCTAGCGCAGATGTTTTGTGGGATACTGGCATGCTTGGAAATGTACAGGCTCATGTTCTTAGGGTGGTAGATGATGAAAGTCGGTGATTACGTGGGAGCAGTTACTAATGAGTGGGAAAAACATAATCCCTGGATGGAATTTCCGGATGAGAAACCCAAGCCAATTGGGGTAATTGTTGGCCGTTCACAGAATGGCGCCTCTTGGTTTTGGGACGTACTCATGAGCTGCGGTGGCGTGGAGAGCTTTAACGAAAACTACTTAAAGGTGATTAATGAAGATCGGTGATATTGTTAAACTCAAATTGTACGCAACCAGAGCGGGTGTGGTGACAGACTTCATCGACAGAAAATGTTGGCGTACTGACGAACACGGTAAGAATGTCGATTGGTCGAAGATCGATCCTGAAAAGCACGCCGTCGTTTTATTTGACGACGGCGTGATGCGAATTCCAGTGGTGGACCTTGAAGTCATCAGTAGACAAAGGTGATCTCGTAATCGGGTCATGTCATGGCTACGGTTGTGACCCACGTAAGGGTCTGTCGCAGGTTCTTGACGTTCGACCGACGCCATACGGTTGGAGTAAGCTTGTACTTTTATGCTCGTGTGGTTATTATTATCCAGCATCAACTCTAAATCGGAGAAAGCATGAAGCCCGGAGACAGAGTCAGGATGGCTCCAATGTGGAAACATGATGAAGCCCACGGCTATGTAAAAAGAATTACAAACGATTATACTGTTATTATCTGGGAAGGTATTAACGGGGAGTGGCACTACACTCCTGAACAAACAAAAAGAATTGAGGTAGTAGAGAAATGATGGTAGCATATTCTATCAAGCTGTATGACAATAAGACAGGAAAGTACGAGTACATGAAAGAAGTGCTAGCGAATACACGCCCTGAAGCGATTAAAAAGTTTCGTAAGGAAACTGGGTGGATAGACATTGAGGACACAATACTTTTCGCCCAGCCGCCCATTTGCAGGTGATGTATGAGATTTTTTCGCTGGATAAAGGATCGTCTTTCGCACAAGCTTCACCACCTAAAGTGGGCGAACATAAAGGCCTTGCTCAAAGAGCACGGTCTTGCGCTTGTTGTGATTATTGTTGGGTGGGAGATAGTTGAAGATGTCGTCTTCCCTGTGCTTTTTGTATTTCTTGGAAATAATGTTCATCCCGCCTTTTACACCGGTGTACCAGCCTCCCTATTGTTATGCCTCCACTGGGTCATGGTCCCAGTGCTGTGGGGCTGGTGGATTAAAATGAGTGGCAAAGAAGGAGAGGTAAGTGAAATCGAAACTTGTTCGGGACAACATCCCCACGATCATTCGTGAATCGGGAAAAACGCCTGTCATTCATATTGCGACAGGTGATGAAGCAAAAGAAGCGACCATCGCGAAAGTATTTGAAGAGCTGTCAGAGTTTCAGCAGGAGCCCTGCTTGGAAGAAGCAGCTGATGTTTATCAGGCTTTTATGATAATGATAAAGGTTCATGATATACGTTTTGATAACGTGATCAGCGCTGCTGTTGCAAAGAACCACATCAAAGGAAGATTTGACAAATTGATTATTTTGGATAAAATTTTGGATGAGCAAGGATAAAGAATATTTCCTCGACTATTTAAGGAGGCACTACGTGGATTCTCTGCGTATTGCTATGTCACAATTAAGAAAAACTGCTGATGATTGCTTGAAGAAAATCGACGAGCAGGGGATCGCAGGATACTATTCAGGTAATAATGATGTTCACAGATATGCCAGTAACGCCTGGCGCGCGTCATTGGCGCTATGTGAACTTAAAAGATTCGAAGATCAAATCAAGTCCGTAATCGATACTGGAATAGACGAAGCGCTACAAGAAATGCTTGAAGCAAGAAAGCAGTCATCAGAAGAATAAAAATTACAAATTAAAAATTGCATTGGGAGAATATACATGCAGGTAGGTAACGTTGTAGAGATCGTCGACTGGAAAGGCTCGAAGCCAGATAACAGAAAGCACGGCACAGTGGTGCGCATTCAAGGCAAACACCGATGGTCTGTTGACAAGAGAGTTAGTTCGGGTAAAGACGTATTAGCTGAGGTCTTATGGCAAGACGGACAAATGGGATGGGTTCTGGCATCACGTCTTGCTTCACTTAAGGTAGACTAACTACGCTATAATAATAAGGGTCCAGCGCCTTCCTCGAGTGAATAAAGTAAAAATATCTTCTTTTCCGCCTATGTATTAATAGCAGAGGTGCGGATTATGTTGAAAAATTTTGTGGTATTCTTTTGCTTTATTTTAGCAGGGTGTGCAGCAAAAAGAAACGCGAGCCAAATGATGCCGGTTCCGGCAGAGGGTACACGCGAGGCTCTTTTACTTGAATTCACTCCAAGCGGTTCACCATGCTTGGATGGAATAGTTGTCAATCTTTTGCATGTAGGTTGTAGCGCGGTTGGCACCGTCCAGCGACCAGAATATATGAGCATGGCTCTCGGTTGTTATGATTCACAACCCGGGGCAACAGACATGTTTTCACGTGCAACGTTTATCTATTCAGGTAACCCAATGATCGGTGACCCTCTATTTGAAAGCGCGATGCCGTACTGCGGGGACCAAACAGGTGTATACGCAGTGCTCGATGCAAATATCAGGGAATTGGGTGGTAATGAATAAATGGCTTATACTTTTTACGATTTTATTTTCTTGGGGGTGTACTTCTCCTGAGGATGCGCCGACTCAGAAAATCGTAGTAACTGAGATCTCACATAACGTTGAGCACGTCAGTCTTTTTGGCACAAAGATAACAAGCTATTGGCCCGACCCACCGACTGTAAAAATCTGTCCCGGAGCGGGTATTTCTATCGAAAGAGTACGATATGCCGTTAGGTTCTGGGAGCGCGCTGGGTATACCTTTGGCCCGATCATTCAGGCTCCGCGTATTGCTGGTTACCGTTGCGAGGCGTATATCGGAGAAATTGTCTTTAGGACACCAACCCAACAAGAGATATCAGAAGCAGTGCAAATGAGTCGCTTGGGAGTAACCAAAACTTCGTTTGATAGGCTTTCACAACAGACAATCATGTCTGAGATATATTTTCAGACGCAAGTTGCGAGCCATAGAGAGAAAATCGTTGAGCATGAGCTTGGGCACGCCCTTGGGTGGAAGCACCACAGCAGGTCTTCGCACATAATGCACCCCAACCTTGATGAAACCGGGATGAGTGTAATCGGTGTTAGGGTTGAAGACTACAATGCCAGAATAGCAGACATGCTTCTCGAAGATTCGAGAAGTGGAAGAAGATGAGATCTCGACTGTCAATGCTTAAAGGCTTAAGCGTTGGCGATTTAGTCTACTACCGCTTAAAGCCGGGCATCCAGCCCAGCTCATCTTACGGAGCAGGTGAGCACCTCATCGATAAAAAGAGGATCGGCTTAATCGTTTCTCTTCAAAAACGCACCGCGATGGGATTCCAGATGGTCGAGGTGATGTGGAACGACAGCGGTGATATAGACATCATCGCAGAAAACTATTTGCACAAGATCAATGAGACCACATGACTTTAAAAAAGGTGATTTAGTCTGGTGGACGATGGAGTCTGGCAAGCCACTGCCGTTTGAAAACGGAGTTCTGTTTCTTGGGATTGTTACCAGGGTATCTGATACTCGTGAAGGGGTTGAAGTATACTGGTTCAACAATAATCTTTTTAAGGTTATAAATTGCGAAGGGCTGATGAAAGTAACCGCTGAAAAAAATATCTGACAATCGTGCAAGACATATTGAATTTGTGGTATAATAGAATTGATGGTTGGGGTAGAGGTACCTCAACAAGCACGGAGCCCTCGATGTTTACAACTCTTTTCTTCATTCTGCTTCTCGTCTACGTTTTCGCTGGTGGCGAAATCGGTGAAGCCCTCACATACGGATGCGCATGGCTCGCCCTCGTGTTCGTTGGGGAGATGATTATGTGGATGATGATGTTCGGCATTTTCGGAATGCTGTTTCTTTAGGAGTATAAAAATGTCAGAAGACCGTATTTTTGTTGGGTGGCCAGGTGGTTTTTTTGTTACCACTCTTGACCCTGATTTTCGTAAAGCTTTTCAAGATATGGTCGCTGATCTTGGGCCGCCCTCAGTTGTAGAGTTTCGAGCAGCTGATGAGGGTTGGTTTGAGGGTTCAGATGATGACCTTTCGGAGTCGGATGATGTCACAGAAATCGCAAAATAAAAAGGTTCGTAAACCGAAGGCTCGTAATTGGGTCGCGGTTCACGCATTCCTTCGTTCAGGTGCTGGTAAGCACAAGGACAAGTCAAAGTATACTCGTAAGTCTAAGCACAAGGTTCGCAACGCATGAAAGCCGGTGACTTGGTGATTTCTGCTCGTGGTCACTGGAGTGATCCCAAGTTAGTTGTTGTGGTTCATGAAACCGCTAAGGCATTGGTTGGTGTTCTTTTCGACGACGAAATAAAGTACATCCACTACAAGCATTTGGAGAAAGTCAGTGAAAATCGGTGATTTGGTAAAAAACCTGAACTCTGAGTCTAGAATGACAGGAGTAATTATCGGGTGGTCAGGCCACCAAAATTCTGATCCTCGAGAAGGCCGAAGAGACCCAGAGGTCTTGTGGGCTGATGGTCGATGTAATTGGATTATGCGTCACATGGTCGAGGTGGTTAAATGACATATTTGTTTTTCGTTAACGGAAGATACTTTGACAGCACACGTGCAAACGCTGAGGCTTTTCTTTGGATGAAAGAGTGGAAGCAGCTCGGGCATAATGTCGGTTTGAAGTTTGTTCGTGACGATGACGAAGAAGCATTCCGGTGGTTGGTGCCACCAGAAGCTTTACAAGAGATGAGGAGGGCAGCATAATGAACGCAAACACTATCAAGCTTATCGCTTTCTTTGGAGCGCTAGCTTTTTGTACATGGGCCACGCTACAGCTTGGGGGCATGATTTCTTCCTGTATAAGTTGAACCCTTCAGCTATAATAAACTATCATGAATTGAAGGAGTGAAAATGCACCAACAAGCAAATCGAAGACTACAAATTCTTGTTGATCGACATCAGCGGCTTGATGATGAGGTCGATGAACTATCAGAGCGGAAGATACTGCTTCCTACGGAAAAAGAAAAGCTTAAACAGCTTAAGATTGTTCGCCTACGAGCAAAGGAAGCGATCGATCGTTTTCTGCATCAAGAGCAGTATGTCGACCTGAGTGAGTGAATGATCGTTCCACTGTGCACTGGGATGCAAAGGTCTGCCTCTACACTGACGTGGCAGATAGTGAAGTGTCTAGCACCACAAACGAGACCGCTCAATTGGCATCCGGGTTGTGAGGTGAGTGGGTGGACTGGTCACCCTGTAGATTGGCCGATTAAGCGGCATGATTATCTTTCTGGGAATAATCCGGTCATCTATACATACCGACATCCAGTTGAAGCCTTCTTGTCTCTACATAGGTGTTTTCTGACTGATGTAGGTTCCAGTGAAGAGTATAACGACCAATACGCTGCTGACAATGCAGGCCGATTGATACTAGAGTCTGCAGATGTTTTCAATGCGTACAAAAAAGACAGAGACAACGGCAGGCCAGTTCTTTTCTTACGGTATGAAGATTATTACAACAATCCCGAAAGTCGAATAGCTCATATTGCTGCGTTCATGCTGATCGTTCCAGCTCTTCGAGAGAATGAGGTAAACGAAATTTTAGAATTTACCGATATCAAAAGAAATGCTTCGCGAGCGGGAAAATCATTTCATACTGAAGTTGATATAGGAACAGGCATGCAGGGTCGCCATATCGATACTGAGAATTGGGGCGAGCCTGGAAAGCTACTAGAGAAATACAAGCAATTTGCCAGTGCAGTAAAGCACGACCCAAACCTTACTGACATGAAAGCTGTGTGCGATCTGATGGGGTACAATCTATGAGACCGATTGTTCACATTCATGTTCCAAAGACTGGAGGCACGTGGCTAAATAATGTACTTAGTAGGAACCTCCCAAAGGGCTACTGGCTTGGGGGTGAGCACCTCGCAGTCGCAGGCGGAATAGAGACTGTATCAGAGTGGAGACCAGATGCAGAAACCTGTGTTGACGAGGCTGATGCTAGAGTCCAGCTAGTAACTGGACAACCCAAGTATCCAGGCAGGTGGAGAAACGCGCTGAAGGTTAGCGTATGCAGAAATCCTTTCGATCTGTTA
>PAXN01000033.1 GCA_002715005.1 Rhodospirillaceae bacterium | reverse complement strand
ACGCGCCCGATAAACAACAAATGATCGCCACCATCAATAGTGTGCTCAATACCGCACTCAAAGGCTGCTAAGTGATCGTCGAGTACCGGGCAGCCACCCAAGCCTGGATGCCAGTCAATGTGTTCAAATTTGTCATCGGAGGTTGTGGCGAACTGGTTCGAAATATTTCGTTGATGCGAGCCTAAAACATTAATGACAAAGCGGCCGGAAGCCAAAAAGCCCTCGCGTGATGGGGCTTCGTTCACTAGGCTCCACAAAACGAGCGGTGGGTCGAGCGATAATGCGGAAAAGGAATTGGCCGTTAGCGCTTCTTTTTTTCCGTCATTGGTCGCTGTGGTAATCACAGTGATGCCGGTCGCAAAGCGTCCTAGAGCGTTTCGGAGTTCGCGCTCATCGATAGGGCCGTCTTCAGCGGAAATGATTGTTTTGCCCATTTGGTGGCTGACCTTTTGGTAACTATAGACAGATGCACACTACACGAAGGGATTTACTTCCAAAAAGCAAGCGCGATTAAAACGGCGGTTCTTGAAGTGGAAGGCGGACTGGCTCGTTACGTTCGGCCGAAAGGTCCGAAGCTATATAGACTTCCATTACCTGCCGCGCCTCTTCCGGCGTGACCAAGACAGGGCGGTCGCGTGCTACTGCATCAACAAAATGGACTGTTTCGTTAGCCATGGCGCCGGAAAAAACATGACCGACAGACTCGCCCGGCATGGAAGACATGGGAAATTGAATGCCGTCCTTCATTGTGTTGAGGGTTACGTCTTTATGACTGTCATCGACAAGAAGTGCGCCTTCCGAACCCACCATTTCAATCCAAGTGGTGGAAAAGTTCGGATAGCCCGGCGGTAAAATCCAACCGGCGCCGACCACAAAGGCGACGCCGTTATCCATAGTGACCGTAATCCACATACAATCGGACGCGTTTACATCTTTTATCATGACCTTTTCGACGGCTTGGGCATAAACGCGGATGGGCCGGGCCGGGGCAAGGCACCACAGCACGAAATCTAGATCGTGGGTGGCTTCCATAGAGGCCGGCGAGAGTTTGATGCGGCCGGTAATTTTTTTGCCTAAACTTCGTGTGATATGGCGGCTGACTAAGGCGCTTACCGGCTCGCCGATTGTGCCGTCTTCAATGCACTTTTTGACATAGGCGTATTTCGGGCTAAAGCGCTGGGAATAGCCGATGGTGAATTTCAATTTTCTTTGTTTGGCAATAGCGATCAGTTCGTCTGCTTCGCCTAAAGTGAGCGCAATAGGCTTTTCCAAAAACACATGCTTACCTGCTAGCAAGCATTCTTTGGCAATAGGGTAATGGGTCGTCTCGGGGGTTGCGGAAATGAAAACTGCATCGATATCTTCATGCTCGACGATACATTCATATTCCGCTGTCGCCGAGATGGCACCGGTGGATTTTGCAACCTCTTCCAGCCGCTGCGGGTTAATTTCGGCAATATGCAGTTGGTCGATCAGCGGATTGTCTGCACAGCTATTCGCACGAATGCCGCCACACCATCCGGTGCCGATAATGCCCACATTTATTTGATCTAACGCCATATTTGCCCCAAAAATAGAATTTGAGGCGGCACAATAAGAGAAATCCCGCTATGGTGCCAATACCAAACGAGATAGACGCATCCAGCTGCAGGGGGGGGCAAATGAATAAAAAAGAACTCGGTATCGCTGTGGTCGGCTCGGGTCGCATCGGCACATTGCGGGCGAATATGGCCACGCGCCATCCGTCGGTAAATTTTCTAGCGCTGGCGGATCGTGACAAAACCAAAGCCGATATCTTGGCGCAGCAAACCGGTGCTGATTTGACGACCAGCGATAATTACGAAGCGATCAGCCACCAAAAAGTCGACGCGGTTTTCGTTGCCACACCGGAGCATGACCATATGGAGGCGGTGCTGCAGGCGCTATCGCTAGGCAAGCCAGTTTTCCTGGAAAAGCCGATCGCGCTGACCTTGAAAGAGGCGGACAAAATTATTGCCGAAATCGATAAAACCGGCGTGGAAGTGGTGATTGGCTATTCAAGACGCCATGACCGCCGCTGGATGATGGCAAAACAACAGATTGAAGAAGGCCGGCTTGGGGAAGTCTTGGCTATTCAACAACGCGTCTACAATTCGCGGGCGCAGATGCTGCAAATTCTCCAACGTTCGCCGGAGGCGACGCCGGTCCTTGATGTGCTGACATATTATGTAGATATGGCTTGCTGGTTCTTGGCCGAGAACAAGCCGGTCGAAGTGGTTGCACGCAGCCATGGTAGGGTTTATCGGGAGCTTGGACACGATATCAACGAAGCGACCTGGGCGATCATAACCTTCGATAATGGTTGTATCGTTAATCTCGGTATTTTTTATGCGCTACCGTCAAAGTATCCAACCTTTGGGCAGAGCCCGAGGTTTGAAATTCTCGGTGACCAAGGCGTGATCCTATTGGACGCGGACAATAAAGACAGCTTGTTGTTCACCGACAATGGCGCAGACCACGCCTATGTACCGGGTCACAAGACCAATATGCTGTTCATGCAGACCAACTCGTCCGGCGATTGGGCCCAGGGCGATTACTGGGGCCCTATCGCCAATGAAACCCGCTCCTGGCTGGACCATTTGATCACGGGCCGCCCCACGCCGCATCCTACGGCCTATGACGGGCGGCGAACCTTAGAGGTCACCTTGGCAATCGAGGAATCCGCGCGTACAGGCAAGACGATCAAGTTATAGATTACGGATCAACCCGCTCCATGCCGCGCGGATAATTGTGCACCGGTTCCGCACCGGTTTCGGTAATCCGCATCATCTCACCGGTTTGCACACCAGCCTTATTGTCTGGCGTAATCACATTGGGTTGGACGACCAGATACATACCTTCCTCGAGCACCATGTTTGGTGTGGGAAAAATATCGCGGCTTTTTGAGCCCAATACAGGCGGCAAATAGCCGCCGCCAAAGCCGTGCACCAGATCGTCCCAGATGGTGAAGCCCGCATCCTCGATGACGGTTGCCGCTTCGATAATTTCTTCGGGCCGCGTGCCGGGTTTGAGTACTGCCACGATGGCGTCGAAGGCCGCCATGGCTGCATCGTGCAAGTCTTTATAGAGTGGCGTCGGATCGGCGCCGATGGTGACGGTGCGAAGAATTTGGCCTGAATAACCCCAAAAATTTGCACTTAGTTCGGTCGCCAGTATGTCGCCTTTATGAATTTTACGGTTCGAGGAGAATTGCCGAGGTACGCAATAACCGCCCTGCTCCATGTTGTTGATCATGAAATAATGGGTCTGGTTGACAGCGCCGTAGGGCATATAGGAGCGTTCTACGATATCGCCTAGTTCATATTCGCTCATACCAATGCGTAAACCTTTGGGAATTGCGCCGATACCAACATCAGAAAGGAGGGTGCCGATCTCCATCCAATCATGCTCTTCTTCAGATTTTATCAGACGCAGGCTTGTGTAATCGCCACCCATGTCGACCAAGGCGTCCGCCGTTGTAGATAATTTTTCATGCTGGGAGACGGTAAAGTTACCGACTACACCGAGCCGACCGCCGCCGCGATTTTGAAACTCTTCGAGAGCGCTAGTCACTGCCGAAATCCCGCCCCAACGCACATCAGCCATGCGCGCCATCATCTGCGCCATAGGGAAGTGGTTGTAGTGATTAACGAAAAGAACCGCTTCTTCCCCTGGTGTCATAAGAATGACAGCATCATGGGTAGTGGGCCAGCCGGTGAAGTAGGAAATCGCAGGCCCAATCCGCAAAAAACCTCGTATTAGAGCGTGGGAAACATCGCGTGCCGCCATTTTTTTCTCGAACGCAGCACGGCGACGCTTAAACTCATCATCGCTGAACATGGGGTATTCCTGCTCGACGATGTGTTGCAAATGTTTGGAAAACTCGATCATGTACCCTATTCCGTGTCGGCGTTGGTGAATGCAGCCCCTTTTATAGCAGTGTTGGTCTCACGTGTTTCACCAAAAATTGAAATATGAAAGGATAATCTTGGCGGCAGCCACCTCCCTGGTGTATGCCATCCTGCGTGATGTAAAGGTGCCCACCGCAAACGGGGCGTAAGAGGAATTTAATGGCAGAGACAAACAAGGTGGACGAAGCGCCGGTGCCGGTAGAAGGGCTTAACCATGTAGCAATTGCGGTGCCGGACTTGGATGCCGCTGTTGCTTTCTATCGAGAAAAGTTCGGCTGCACGGTTACTAAGATCGTTGAGGTCGAGTCTCAGGGCGTGCGTATGGCGTACGTTAAGTTGGCGGATGCTAAGCTTGAACTGATGGAACCCCTGAATGAGTACTCGCCGATCGCAAAATTTCTCAACCGCAATCCAAAGGGCGGTATTCACCATATATGTTTAACAGTACCGGATGTGGCGGAAGCCGCTGATGGGGCATCGGTTGCGGGCATTCGTGTGCTGGGTGACGGCAAGCCGGTCAAAGGCTATGAAGGTCAAGATTTATTCTTTATGCATCCAAAAGATACACTCGGCACTTTAATTGAGATTGAAGAGCCAAAAATTAAGAACCACAAATCTTAAAAGGGGAGAAAAAATGGGCAGTGACGCCAAATATGAAGAAATACTCTACGAAGTGAAGGACGGGGTGGCCTGGATCACCATTAACCGCCCGGAGGTTCAGAATGCCTTCCGCGAGCAGACGCTGGATGAATTGATCGACGCCTTCCAATCGACGCGCCATGACCCAACCATTGCGGTTGCGGTGGTGACTGGCGCTGGTGACACGGCTTTTTCCGCCGGCGGTGATTTCCACGCAATGATGCGGCTGAACTGGCAGAATGCCGCGCAATGGAACGACCGGATGCTTGGGTGCGCAATGGCAATTCGCGGCTTGCATATTCCGGTGATCGCCATGATCAATGGCTGGTGCATGGGCGGTGGCCATGAGTTGGCGCTATGGTGCGATCTTGCTATTGCCTCCGACGATGCGACCCTTGGTCAAACCGGCGCACGCGTTGGTGCGTGCCCGACCGTCGGCGCGACGCAATACATTCCGCGCCTGATCGGCGAGCGCCTTGCCCGCGATATGATCTTCGGTTGCCGCACTTTCAAAGGTCCCGAGGCGGAAGCAGTCGGGCTGATCAATCGCTCAGTGCCAAAGGAAAAACTGCGGGCAACTGTAGAGGAATATTGCGAACGCATCAAAGGCTATAGCGCGCAAACTATTCGTCAGACCAAACGGTCACTTAATTTTGAATCCGATCAGCTTTACGCTTCCTGGCAACACGGTATGGAGCTGTTAGCCCATGTCTGGGGCTCCGAAGAAAGCCTTGAAGGAATGAATGCCTTTATGGAGAAACGGAAGCCTAATTTTGGTCAGTTCCGCGAGCGCAATAAGAAAGAGATGGATCGCTATCTTGACGGGCTGGCGAATGACGAGAATATGCGTCCGCCGAAGAAGTAAATCTAATGGCAGACGAAACACCTGAACGGCCCCTTTCGGGCATCCGGGTCATCGACATGACCCGAATTCTGGCCGGGCCTTTCTGCACCATGAATCTCGGCGATATGGGCGCCGAGATTATCAAGATTGAGCAACCGGGTAAGGGGGATGATACCCGCTCCTGGGGCCCGCCCTTTGCCGGGTCGGAAGCAGCCTATTTTCTGGGCGTTAATCGCAACAAGAAAAGCGTTACGCTCAATCTGAAAGAAGAGCGTGGTCTAGGTATATTGAAAACCTTGATCAAGGGCGCTGATGTGCTGATAGAGAATTTCAAAGCAGGTACGCTCGAAAAATGGGGGCTTACCCGCGATTGGATGGAGAAAAATGCGCCGCAGGTGGTACATACTCAAATCACCGGCTATGGCGAGAAAGGCCCTAAAGCAGGTATGCCCGGCTATGATTTCCTGCTCCAGGCGGAATCGGGCTTGATGGCAATCACCGGAGAAGAAGGTGGCTCGTCCATGAAGCTGGGGGTTGCCATTGTTGATGTATGTACCGGCATGTATGCGGCGATGAGTATTCTCGGCGCACTGAATGCCCGAACGCGCACCGGTAAGGGCCAAAAGACTTCGGTGACGCTCTACGATTCAGCGCTTTCCGCGTTGGTTAATGTGGCATCAAACTATTTGATCAGCGGCGATGAAGCGTGCCGCTACGGCAACGGCCATCCGAATATCGTGCCCTATCGGGATTTTGTATGCGGTAAAGGCGATATCGCGCTGGCGGTGGGGAATGACATGCAGTTCGCCCGGCTTGCTAATTTGTTGGGTCATCCGGAATGGGTCGAGGACGAAAAATACAAAACTAACCCGAACCGGGTGCGAAACCGGGCCGCTGTCGATACCATGGTGCGCGATGCGCTGAGTAGCGATAGTGCCGAGAACTGGATAACGCGTCTTCAAGAGGCAGGCATCCCGTGCAGTATGGTCAACCCGGTGGGTGCCGCCTTGGACAGCGAACAGACCAAGGCCAACGACATGATCGAGGAAATCGAGCATCCGACCGCAGGTCTCATAAAGATGCTGGGTATTCCCTACCGCTTTTCCGATACGCCTGCGGGTGTTTCCTCTGCGCCGCCAGAGCTGGGGGCGGATACGGACGCGGTCTTGGTTGAGATCGGCGGCGTGCTGGAGGCGGAATTGGAAACCTTGCGCGGCGACGGTGTTATTTAGCGCATGGATAAATCCACGAGCATAAGTGCCCTTGTTGAAGAGCATATTAATGACGGCGATACGGTCTTTGTCGGCGGGTTCGGTCATTGCGTACCGTTTGCTCTTGGATTCGAAATTATTCGCCAAGGCATAAAAGACCTGACGCTTTGCCGATCAGGCACGGACATACTGTTTGATATTTTCATTGGCGCTGGTGCGGCGAGAAAGGTCGTTTATGGTTATCTTGGTAATCCCGGCATAGGGCTTGGCCATGCCTTTCGCCGTGCGGTAAAGGCGGGTACGATCGCCTATGAGGATTGGACCAATATGGCAATGATCCTTCGGCTTGAGGCGGCGCGACAAGGCGTACCCTTCCTGCCGTCCCGTATCTTGCAGCTCGGCGACATCGCTGGCGCTTCCATTGAAATCAAGACTATGGATTGCCCCTATACGGGTGAAAAACTCGCCTGTATCCCAGCATTAAAGCCCGATGTAGCACTGGTCCACGCGCAACAGGCGGATCGGTCTGGCAATGTGCAGTTCATGGGGGTTGATGGGGATACGGTGACCGGTGCCTTGGCATCTGAGAAAGTTTTGGTCACGGTCGAACGTTTTGTCGAACCGGCTGAAATTCAAAAGTCGCCAGAAAGCACGCGTATTCCCGCCTACCGAGTGAGCGGCGTTGCTGACCTTAGATGGGGAGCTCATCCCTCCTATGTTGAAGGATATTACGGGCGCGATGATG
Organism: Rhodospirillaceae bacterium; assembly: GCA_002715005.1. Lineage (GTDB taxonomy): Bacteria > Pseudomonadota > Alphaproteobacteria > UBA8366 > UBA8366. Next base: position 49,320 of record PAXN01000033.1, on the reverse strand, counting down.
ACCATTATTTTACTTATGACAAGGAAGCTCGGAGTGAGGATGGTTTGGCCGCCTATATCAAGCGGTGGGTTTTTGACTGTTCAGGTCACTCTGCATATTTAGGTATGGTGGGTGAAGAGGTTTTGGCGGAACTGCAATCACAAGCTAGCGCTCGGAGAATCTCATGAGGGATTTCCCTGCTGCCGCACGCTTGGCGCTTGCCGCTGCGTTGGAATTGCAAGACGGTGAGGTGTGTTTTGTGGGTATCGGTAACCCATCTGATGCCGCCTTACTCGCTAAACACTCACATGCTCCCGACATGAGTCTAATTTATGAATCCGGGGTCATTGGTTCAGACCCTAAAGACCCGCCACTCTCCACCGGTAGCCCGTCGGTAGCCGATGGGGCTATGATGATTACCGACGGGTTGGCAGTCTTTGCTGAACTTCAAGCAGGTCGCATTGACGTGGGACTTTTATCGGCGGCCCAAGTGGACCCTTGGGGGAACCTTAATAGCACCGTCATTGGTGACTATCATAATCCAAAAATACGTATGGTTGGCTCTGGCGGCGCACATGACATAGCGTGTCTCGTCCAGCGTTTAGTAATTTTAATGCCCCACGATCCGCGCCGATTTGTCGACAAGGTAGACTTTATCACAAGTCCTGGTTGTGATGCTGTCCGCGCGGACTTAAACCTTCCGCCAGGTCCTGTCTCGTTAATTACCGAGCGCGCGAAGTTCTCGTTTGAGAGTGGCATTGCGCAGTTGGCGGCGACCATGCCGGGTTTCTCTGAAGCGGAAGCTGTCGAGGGTTTATCCTGGAACGTAAAAAAGACCGAGGACTTTGCTGCCGAAGAATGCTTTAACCCAGTATCACTTGATGTAGCCAAATCACGGCTTGGCTATTTATTTGATCAAAGCCATTAGTCGAACATTCCATCTCCATTTAGCTTAATGAAGCGCTTTTTGTTATGGCCTTTTTTGATCGCGCCATTCATGGCGGTAAGCATCCATTGGGCGATGAAATCGAAGGTAACCCCACCGCCAAGATTTTTAGGGGCGCGGATGCGATGAAATTCGTCTTCAAAGATCCACATTTCCTTTGGGCAGGTAAGAGAGTCGTAGACGGCTTCCGCGTCCTCCAGCGGATTTAGTGGATCGAACTCGCCGATTCCCATAAGCACCGGGCACTTCACCTTCTCAGCGAAGCCTTTTAGCGTGTATCCTTCGATCTCTTTATCAAACATTTCCTCGTCTTCTGCGCCGGCCATCGCCATGAAGACTTGTTTGAAGCGGATTGTGACTTCCTGAAAAATGACAATCCTATCCCAGTAATAACACGCCACCGCACCGCCGACGCAGGCGAATCTGCCGTCTTCCGCTGCCGCCCGAAGCGACCAATAAGAGCCGAAACTACGCCCGGAAATACCTATGCGAGTTTTGTCAACATCTTCTCGTGCCGCTAAAAAGTCAAAGGCGTTAGATGCGGCGATCGAATGGTCGCCGGGGTGGACATAGATTCCGCGCATCAATGCTTCACCCTGACCCGGCCCGTCGATGCACAATAGGTTCATTCCGCGCTGGATAAACGGATTATTGTCTATATTGGGATAATTTTCTTTGGTGTTGTCCATACCTGGAATAAACAAAACCGTTGGCTTTGGACCATCGCCCGGCGCCAAATGAAGCACGCCTGGTATAGTTGTGTCGCGATAGGGAATTTCCACCTGTTCGATTTGGTAATCGGCAAGTGCATATGCGCGTCGGGCACATTTATGGGAGCGCTTAAGAATATCCCATCGTTTAGGGCTGGTGGGTGGAATGAAAAAATGTTGTGCCTCTTTATAATATTCTGCTGCGTTTTGGTAGAGCTTGCGTGAGTTCAGGAAATCACCGCCGGCATCTGCGCCGCGGGCCATTTTCTCCGCGTGTTCCGCTTCCTTGACAAAATATTTCGAGACCATACGGACTGATTTTGCCTGTTTTGGCATATCGCGCAGATCATATTCGTAATGAACCGCCCGTCCTGAGGCTTTCAGCACATAATCATAAATCCATTGCTGGCCGTCACGGGATCGGATGGGTTTTTGCATAGTGGTGCCTCTAGTTACTTGTGCTTTATAGTTTAAGCAGTTTTTTAACCGTGCCGCTTAAAATGGCTTCTATATCATCATCGCTCAACCCTTCAACGCTGAGAAGATGAGCAATGGGGTTCAGGTTGTTCATGCCTGCCGGGTAATCTGTACCAAGCACTAGCCTGTCTGCGCCGCATTCACGGATTAAGTGATGCAAATTCTCTGTACCATAAACTAGGGTGTCGAAATAAAGCTGTTTAAGATATTCGCTTGGCGCTTTTTTCTCGGCGCCGCGCCCTCCTCGGTCGCCGCTAGTATGGCCATGATCAAAACGGCCTATATAAGACGCTAAATAGCCGCCCCCATGGGCGCCAACGATTTTGAGCCCGGGAAACTTGTCGAGTGTGCCTTCGTAAATGAGATGCGCAATTGCGACTGTCGTATCCAATGGGTTGCCAATAATATTTGAGAGAAACCCTTGACCTTTGAAACGTGGTGCGCCTTCACGAAAATGCCTAGGGTGAATAAAAATCACTACGTCCAACTCCTCTGCTTTCGCCCAGAATGGGTGGAACCTTTTGGCTGCTAATTCCTCACCATCGAGGGCGGCGGTAATCATTGCCCCTCGGTGTCCCATTTCCTTGACGTTATATTCGAGTTGTTGTGCCGCAAGGTCCGGATGCTGCAGGGCGACAATGGAGAGTGGAACAAAACGGTCTGGATGCAATGCGCACAATTCTGTCATTTTTTCATTTTGGATACGGCAAAGTTCTTCCGCCAAATCCCGTTCGGCCCAATGATGATGATGGAAGACGCTGACCGAAAGTACTTGCATATCGACGCCCATATCATCCATCGCCTTTAAGCGTCTTTCCAACTCTTGGCCTTTGCCCCACCCGCCTTGGCCAAACGGGTCTTTCCCGCCAAGCTCGGGTCGCCCCTTAACCAGCGGGCCGATTTCAGGGAACTGGCAATGTGCATGCATGTCAATAACCAACTGTTTTTTGCCGTTGATGGTCACTGGGCGAGGCGTGTGGGATTCGAGCGTATGTGGGTTGCGTTTGAAGCAGGGTTCGTGTGCGTGATAGGTAAGATCGCAGCCGACGAACTGGACGTGAGAATTATCGCTCAAAGTCTTTACCCCTTTTTTAGTATTGTTGAATAGCAAGCTACCCGAGCTTTTACCGCTACGGCAAGATGAGTGCCTTGGGAAGGGGTGTTATTTCTTACCGAGGGAATTGATTTCGGTTTGTATTTTTGTGCGTTCTGCAGTGCCCGGCGGTAGCTGGTCCAAGGCCTTTTTCATCAATGTCTTCCCCGCATCGATTTGCCCTTGGTTGACTTCCGCACGCCCAACCAGGACCAAGGCTTCTAAGTTATTAGGATCCAAATCCAATACACGGCGCATGGCGGCAATAGATTTAGACGTTTGACGGTTTCCAGCCGCTGCTCTGAGTGTTCGTCCGTACAACAGCAGAATTTCGATATTCTTCGGTGCGAGCTCTGTTGCTTTTTCTAGAGCCTTCATTTGTTTGGCAGGTTTCCCTAGCACACGATAGGCATTTGCGAGCCTCATCCACCCCTTAAGGTCATTCGGCTGATCTATTAATCGGTCGGCTAGGCGCTGCACCATACCTTCGATCATTTGATTGCGATCAGAGGATGACATTTTGGCTGCCGCGCGCATATCTTCGGCGGTTGGCCCGCGGCTGGGGGCGGGCCGCGTGTTGGCCGACTGCTGGTTTTGCGCGGTTTCAGGTGTCAGTGCTGGTGTCGTTTTAGTAAAGCTTGGGGGTAACACCGGCGCGCCTATTTTTTCGGCCATGCGATTGGTTTGGGCGATGATCGTTGGCAAATAGGGTGCGCCCGCCGGTGCGTCTCCGACGATACTTTTAAAAGCCGCGTGGGCTTCCTTGAATTTACCAGCCTGGGAATCTGCTAGTGCTAGGTAATAGCGGGCGCGAGGTTCCTTTGGAGTTTTTTCCAGAACTGCCTGAAAGGCTGCCCGCGCCGCGGGGGTAACTACCTGCCCTGCAGCTAGAAACAGGGCTTCACCATAAGAGGAACGCAATTGAATGTTGCCGGCATCTAGTCCTAAGGCTTTTTCAAAAGCTGGCAAGGCCTTTTGATGCTGGCCAAGGGCGAGCAAGGAGCGGGCAAGAAGTATCCAGCCCTCTAAGTTTTCCGGATTGGCTTCTAATTGTCGCGATAAACGCTGTACCATTGTTTCAATATTACCCGGCTGCGCAGTTTGCTGGGGCGCCAGTTCGCGTGAGGCAAACGGTTGGCCGGGTAATTCCGGCCGGCCATGGAGTGCATAAAAGCCGAGTGCGACGGCTGGAATTAAGATGGCCGTTACGATGACAATAGCCCGGCCCGATTGGGTGGGGCATTTTTGCATTTCAATCTCGTTCGAACTGCGATCTGCAATTAGCAGACGTCGGGCAATTTCGGTGCGGCTTGCTTGGGCTTCGCTTTCGCTAAGCGTGCCGCTGAGCACATCACGATCAAGCTCCGCAAGTTGGGCTTTATAAACTTCGCGGTCATAATCAGCGCTGTTCCCGGATGCTTCGTTAAGTTTTGTTAACGGAATAAGAACGGCACAGAGCCCGAGCCCTAGAAGGGCTATCACGATTACCCAAAATATCATGGCTGGGGGTCGCCCTTTAATAAAGCCGTAATGCGTTTCTCTTCATCTGCTGTCAGGCCTGTATCACTGGGCAGCAAAGGCTTATAGCGTTGGCGGCGGACGAATATGAAGGTACCGATACCGCCCAACAGCAAGATCAAAAGAGGCCCAAACCACAACAAATACGTTTCACCCTGAACGGGCGGTCGTAACAATATAAATTTGCCATAGCGGGCTACCAAAAACTTTTTGATATCCTCGTCCGAATCGCCAGCGGTCAGACGCTCGCGCACAAGCGTCCGCAAATCCTTGGCGAGGTCGGCATCAGAATCGTCAATAGATTGGTTTTGACAAACGAGGCATCGAATATCTACGGAAAGCGCGCGTGCACGCGTCTCTAACGCCGGGTCTTTTAGCACTTCGTCTGGATTGATGGCTATTGCCACATTCGCAAATAGCAGCGCAATGCACACCATCATTAAAAATCTCATAATACCTTCTTTTCCTTTTTGAGGCGCTGCACGACGGGCAAAAGGTCTTTTTTCCATATTTCCGGGAGGAGTGGTCCCACATGCTTATATCTAATGCGGCCCGCCCAATCGATGATATATGTTTCTGGCACGCCATACACGCCCCACTCTATGCCCGCTTGGTTTTGCGGATCATGGCCAATTAGGTCATAGGGGTCGCCTAGCTGTTTTAGCCAATCTTTTGCATTACTTTTCTTGTCCTTCCAAGCAATTCCGTGGATAGGCAGCACCTTTTCTTTTTTAATCTGCATCCATAGAGGGTGCTCGNCACGGCAGGGCACNCACCAAGACGCAAATATATTGAGAATTACNACGCGACCTTTNAAGTCTTTCTCGGAAAGACCCGGCGNGTCATCGTATAGCGCTGGNAGGGAAAAGGCCGGTACNGGCTTATCAACCAANGCCGAAGGAATAAGNCNAGGGTCTTTCTNCAACCCNAGNGCAAAATNGACTGCNAGCCAGAGAAANAAGCCNAANGGCAGCAGATACAATGCCCGACGCATTNTTATTCCNCCGGTGCGGTCTTAGCGCTGCGCTGGCCAGATATCGATTTACGNGCGGGTGCNCCAATCCGGAGCCTNCGATCCGANAGTGATATAAAGCCGCCTAAAACCATNACNAAGGTGCCCAGCCATATCCAATTTACCAACGGCATAAAGTAAAGCCGAACTGTTTGGCCCGCACCTTCATCGGCGCTACCTATCACAATATACAGGTCGCCACGCCAACTATTGTGAATGGCCGCTTCNGTCGTTTCCTGGCCGCCAACCACATACCGCCGTTTTTCAGCAATCAGTTTGAACGGCCTGCTTTTGCCGCGCTTGGCTTCAAATAGACCCCGCATTGCGACGTAATTGGGTCCTCTTTTGTCCTGAACACCATTAAATGTAACTTTATACCCGCCGACCTTCGCCGTTTGACCGGATTGCATGACCAAGATTTCCTCTTCCTGCCAAAGNGACATTGCGGTGGCTCCTACAATGAAGATAGCGAGACCGAAATGCGCGAAACTCATGCCCCATGCACTTCGCGGCAAACCGATGAGCCGTTGGCCAACTTCGCTGAGTGGGTTTTTGCCAAGCCCCACGCGATCAGCGAGTTGGGTTAGGACGCCACCGGTTAGCCAGACGGCGATGCCGATACCAAGCGCGCCCCAAACTGCTTTTTCACCTGCAGCCCAAAGGACAATGATAAAAGTAGCAATGGTCGCACCCGCAGTTGTTTTTAAGCGGCCCAAAACACCGGCTAAATCTGCTCGTTTCCAACTTAGAAGCGGTCCAACTGCTAATGCCGCTACAAGCGGGACCATCAAGGGCACGAAGGTGGCATTAAAATAAGGCGGTCCAACCGAAATTTTCGAGCCGTTTATACCTTCCAACACCAGCGGATATAGGGTTCCGAGTAACACGGTGGCTGCTGCTGTGGTGAGGAGCAGATTGTTCAATAATAAAGCTCCTTCACGGCTGATCGGCTGAAACATGCCGCCGCCCTGCATTTTGGGGGCACGCCATGCGTAGAGGCCTAGCCCGCCGCCGATAGCGATGCAGAGTAATACCAAAATAAAGACGCCCCGGTCTGGGTCGGTCGCAAAGGCGTGCACAGAGGTTAATACGCCCGAACGAACTAAAAACGTACCAATTAGGCTAAGCGAAAAAGTCAAAATGGCGAGCAATACTGTCCAACTTTTAAGACTGTCGCGCTTTTCGACTACAATGGATGAATGCAATAATGCGGTCCCTACGAGCCATGGCATGAAGGATGCGTTTTCCACGGGGTCCCAATACCACCAGCCACCCCAGCCCAGTTCGTAATACGCCCACCAGCTGCCCAGCGCTATACCTCCGGTGAGGAAGGACCAGGCTAGGAGTGTCCAAGGGCGAACCCAACGCGCCCATGCCGCATCTACCTTGCCTTCGATTAGTGCTGCGATAGCAAAAGAGAATGCTATGGAAAAACCGACATAACCCACGTACAGCATGGGCGGATGAATTGCGAGGCCGGGGTCTTGGAGCAACGGGTTGAGGTCACGTCCATCGGGGGGGGCTGGGAAAACACGCTCAAACGGATTTGAGGTGAGTAGTATGAACAGTAAAAACCCGATTCCAATAAGTGCTTGGACAGCTATCACTCGGGACCTCAAACTCGGTGGCAAGTTACGGCCGAAAAGCGCGACGGCACAACCAAATAGAGCTAGAACCAAGACCCAGAGCACCATGGAACCCTCATGATTTCCCCAAACACCGGAGATTTTGTAGATCATGGGTTTTAGAGAGTTGGAGTTCTCCACAACGTTTTTCACTGAAAAATCGCTGGTGACATAAGAGTACGTGAGGGCGCNAAATGCAACGGCGATTAGAGCAAACTGCATGAAAGCCGCTACTCGAGAGGCACTCATCCAGTCCGCTAGCCCTCTAGAGGCGCCGGCGAATCCAAACGCTGCTTGAGCCAATGCAAAAGCAAGCGCCAATGCTAGTGCGAAGTGTCCGAGTTCCGCTATCATTATTTTATCTTCCTTTGCTTTTCTTTCCAGTGGCCGGTTTTTTTCAAAGCATCGGCAACTTCCGGTGGCATATAATTCTCATCATGTTTGGCGAGAACTTCGGAGGCTAAGAAAGTGCCATTCGACTGCAAAGTACCTTGGGCCACAACGCCCTGACCTTCGCGGAATAAATCGGGCAAAATACCTCTGTAGGTTACCGTAAGGGCGTCGTCGCCATCAGAAACTTTGAATGCGGTAACCACCCCGCCCTCTTGTTTTCTGATACTACCTTTTTCAACGAGGCCTCCAATACGGATGCGTTGGCCTTCAGGAATCGATTTTTTCTTGATTTCAGAGGGGCTGTGGAAAAAGACAACGCTATCTTCTAAGGCATTTAAGACGAGTGCGGCAGCTGTGCCTAAAAGAATGAGCCCGGCTAATACTGCATAGAGTCTCTGGCGTTTGCGCCGCCGGGTGCGGCTGACGCCCGTTATATCGTTAATGGGTTTACTCATCACTGGCCTTCTGGCGAATAGCTCGGATTTGTTGCAACATCGTTTGGGTTCGTTTGAGCCTTATTAAGGAATGAATAGCAAGACCTATTAGGATAATCGCGGCTAGGCCATAGGCAGACCAAACAAACGCGCCGTAACCGCCCATATCCAAAAACGTACTAAGCGATTCCATATCTTAAATATCCCGTAAGCTCATCTGAACATTACGCAAACGAGTGGCGGCCAGTTCTGTTTTGACCCGAATGATAAGGGTTACGACAAGAAACATTTTAAATGCAAAAACCATAATCAAAAGAGGCCATAGCATGTCTGGGTGGATCGTCGGGCCGTCCAGACGTACCACGCTGGCGGGTTGGTGTAGGGTATTCCACCAATCAACGGAGTATTTGATAATCGGCACGTTTACCGCCCCGACTATGGCCAGTAAAGAGGCGGCCTTCTGCCCTCTTTCTGGATTATCGAATGCATCAACTAAGGCCATGTAGCCTAGATATAAGAACAGCAACACTAAAACTGAGGTAAGTCGCGCATCCCATACCCACCAAGTGCCCCACATAGGCTTCCCCCAGAGTGAGCCGGTAACCAAGCAAATAATGGTAAAGCCGGCGCCAATCGGCGCTGCGGCTTTCGCGCTTAAAACTGCAAGAGGGTGTTTCCAAATGAGCGCGGCGGCTGAGGCAACGGCTATTGTAGTATAAGTGAATATAGCCATCCAGGCTGCGGGCACGTGGATATACATTATTCGAACGGTTTCGCCTTGTTGATAGTCTGGTGGCGAAACGAAAAGCGCTAGGTAAAGACCGCTGCCGAAAGCGAGCACCATGAGCCCCACCGCCCAAGGGATTGCACGGTCAGCGATTTTCAAAAAACGGTTTGGGTTGGCAAATCGATGCATATGTCTCTCTTATGATTTAAACTTTATATAAGGGGCAATTAGATCACGCCCAGTAGTTTTTCTGATAAATTATTTGGTTAGAGGTTTCACTCGGCCGATTGGCGCAATGCTACTGTGACTGTAAGAGGGCACAGGGGCAGGGCTGCAGCCAGAATAGCGCCTAACAATAGTAAATTTGATTTTGCAGATTGCGCTAATAAAACCGCATCAACAGCAGAAACAGCAAATATCAATACAGGGATATAGAGGGGTAGAACAAGGAGCGAAATCAATACTCCGCCACGCCGAGCTCCTAGGGTTAGGCTGGCGCCCACCGCCCCTAGAAGACTTAAACTCGGTGTTGCTAAAAACATGGCGAGTAGAAGCACAGGCATGGCCTCAGAAGGTAAATTCAGCAGTACTGCAAGGACAGGCGTCGTTGCGATCAAGGGCAAGCCAGTGGTCAACCAATGTGCTGCTATTTTGGCATAGACTTGCAATGTCAGCGGGTTTGAATTGATTAGAAATAATTCTAAAGAGCCGTCTTCGTAGTCTTGTTGGAATAATCGTTCCAGCGACAACATTGCGGAAAGTAATGCTGTGACGCCGATTAGGCCTGGCGCAATCTGCGCAAGCAAATTTGGTTCCGGGCCCAAGCCGAGCGGAAACAGGACGACTGCAATAATGAAGAAAGCGACTACCATGGCGGCATCGGCGCCTTGGCGAAGGGCGAGCCGAAGGTCACGCACTAAGATCGTTTTAAAACCTCTCATGTGTCTGTGCCCAAATCTAAGGTTTGACTATTCTCCAGCGGAAATAGGCCATGTATAGATATGATGACCATACCGCCATCAGTGCGGTGACGGCTGACCAAATCGGCCAAGCGGTTGATTGAGTTTTGGTCGAGGCCGACGGTCGGCTCGTCCAACAACCAAAGGGGTTTTTTGTTGGCAATTAGTCGAGCGAGAGTCAAACGGCGTGTTTCCCCTGAAGACAATAGTCGCGCAGGAACATAAGCCAAACGTTTTAGGTCGAACTCGATCAGCGCTTTGTCAATGTCTGATTTGGTGCCTTGTAGGTCGGCCCAGAAGGTCAAGTTCTCGTTGGCGGTTAAAGTTGATTTGATAGCATTCTTATGCCCTAAATAATGTGCGCGCTCAGCGTGGGCCGGGAAATTGTCGGCGATGGGTGTGTCGTTCCAGGTGATAGCGCCTTCGGCGGGGGCCCCGAGCCCAGCCATCAAGCGCAATAGGCTCGATTTGCCGGTGCCGTTGGGCCCCCGCAGAACTAAAGCCTCTCCTTTTTCGAGCGCAAACGTCAAGTTTTCAAAAACCAAACGTCCGCCTCGAACACAAGTCAGGTTTGAACCGGCAAAGCGGTCGGTCATCTAACGCCCCGAAATCGATCTGTTCGACGCCGAGGTATACCACAAACATCTAGCCGTTCGGGTTTTTAGAAAATAAAAAAGAAAGAGACGGTTGCCGGGGGTGGGCCGGCAACCGTCTAGTTTGGGAACGACTTGTGCCGTTCAAAGAGGCTCAATGTGATTAGCCTCAGCTGAGAGGGGAGGTCTCAGAGTGCTTAATATCATTCTGGACTGTGGCGGGGTTTTGCCTGAAATAAGGCAATTTTGAGGCGCTAATTAATTTTTGGCGGGTATTATCTGAAGCTTTAGCGTCCCATGCGCCTTTCATAGGCCTCTGCGTAAATCCGAGAGCCCTTAAATGCCTGCGGTAATGGTCGACCATTGGGAATAGTGAGCCACAGACGCAACATATGACGGCGTTTGTCGGGTTCGTCCCAATCTTTAAACGCTGAGCGCCCGTGTAGTGTGACATAATTATTGGCAACAAGAATGTCGCCGGGGTTAAGCGTAAATTCCATTACCATGTCTGGTTCGTTAGCAAGATCCTGCACCATTTCCAGCGCGTCTCGCTGGTTTTGAGTTAGCCGGGGTACATCAGCAAAACGCTGTGCCGTATGGATGTAACGGTACTTCATATTGGCGGTAAGAAGCCCGTGGTGATGGTGATAGACCGGCATCACCTCTACCCTTGCACCATCTGTCCGCTGTCCGCGCGTATCAAACCAATAGTCCTGCAAAAGGGTTTCGGCGAGATCTGGTCGCCTTTTCAGTAATTCATCGAAGACGGCGACAGAGCTAACTAGTCGGCTCATGCCACCAGATTTTCCGTCTCTTAAACAAAAGAGTAAAAACACATCCGCACCGTCATTATGGAATGAGAGCTGATCGTTGGTTTGGTAAGAACGAATATTGTCTGAGCCGTCTACTTTTTGTCCAGTATCTCTAACCGAATGAAGAAGGTTGCCGTCACCGTCTTGCTTCGCGGGTTCGCCCATATGCAGGCCTATGCCCCAGAGTGCGGTCTTGCCAGCGTTCTCATCATAGTCGAGGGCTGGCAGCCCTTCAATTACCACAAAGCCGGGGCCACCCTCGAGTTGAGTATTCAGGCCGGCTAAAAACGGCCCAAGGGTAGGAAGGGCAAAGTCGCACTTTTCAAGGCTGAGCAGTGCGCCTGCAGAACTCTGTGCTTTTTCAACTGCTTCTTTTAACTCGTATTTGTGAGTTTCGGTAAGACTAGCGCGCCAGTTGGTGCGATTCATCATATCTTTGCCGCGCCAATTGGCTGGGTCTTTTTCAATTGTTTGGGCTAAAGATGATTTCATTGTACGGATAGTATAGACCGGTTATCGCCAAAAATTGCAAGATGGTTGACACTAGCCCCCATGATAAAATGTTCTTACTGTTCACGAAATAACCGCAGAATCTGACATCAATATCAACGGTATGGCATGAAATACGATAAAGGTGACACCCCGAGCGAACAAGAAAAACGAAGGGTTTATGTGTCGTTTTTTTGCATAGCGTTTCTAATTGATTTGGCGGTAAGCACTTTTCGTGGCGAAATCTACCGCCCTACTTTAATAGGTTTATCGGTCATGATCGCTTCGCTTCTTTTTTTTCTTTGGTCGTTGTGGCGCCACAAATGAGTAGAGAGTGCTAAAGCCGCCAACGAAAAGTCTGCCAGTATTCACTCTGTCCACGGGTCTCTGTCCTTGCATAACATGCAATGATGAAGGGTTTGGCTCGCCGTTTGGCAAATAGCTTTGAGGTTGACTTTACACTGGAAACACAAGTTCGCTCATACGACTTCCCATAAGTTGCGATTCGGTTTAAACAACGGGCGAAATGCAGCCCTTGCGGTGGCGCGAAGATTTATTTTTTGGAAATTGGGGGGGGCCCATGACTGCGATTTTAAAATTGTTCACAGAGTATTTAAAAGAAATTGAGAATCGTAAATCTGAGGGTTTGAGCCCGAAACCCATCGAGGACGGCGCATTACTTGGCGAGATTATTTCCCAAATAACGGGTTCAAGTGGCGAGCACAGAGAAGCGTGTATAGAATTTTTTATCTATAACACTCTACCTGGAACAACCACCGCTGCCGTTGCAAAAGCAGGTTTCCTAAAAGAAATCATTCTAGGTGAGACGAAAGTGTCGGAAATCTCTCAGTCCTTTGCGTTCGAGCTGTTACACCATATGAGAGGCGGTCCCTCGATCGAGGTGCTCCTAGATTTGGCTTTGGGGGATAACGACTCCATCGCGCGCCAATCAGCCGATGTTCTGAAGACACAGGTTTTCCTATATGAGGCCGATATGGAACGGCTTCAAGGGGCGTATCAGGTGGGAAATCTGGTGGCGAAAGACATTCTCGAAAGTTATGCGAAAGGTGAATTTTTTACAGATCAGCCTGATGTAGAAGACGAAATTAAAGTTGTAACTTATATCGCCGCAGAGGGAGATATTTCTACCGACCTACTTTCTCCCGGCAACCAGGCGCATTCTCGAGCTGACCGAGAATTGCATGGTAAGAGTTTTATATCCGAAAAAGCGCAGGCCGAGATTCGGCAACTGCAAGAACAGAATCCTGACAAACGTGTAATGTTAATCGCCGAAAAGGGCACGATGGGTGTGGGATCCTCCCGGATGTCGGGGATTAATAACGCGGCTTTATGGGCGGGCAAAAAAGCAAGCCCCTATGTACCCTTTGTGAACTACGCACCTATTGTCGCGGGGACAAATGGTATTTCACCGATATTTATGACCACGGTGGGCGTTACCGGGGGGATCGGTATTGATTTAAAAAACTGGACCAAGAAGTTGGGCTCTGATGGCAAGCCAATAGTGAATAACGATGGAAACCCGATCCTCGAAGAAAAGTACTCTGTGGAGACCGGCACTGTTTTGACCATCAACACAAAGGACCACAAACTGTGTGATGAAAATGGTGAAGAAGAACTGATGGATATTTCCTCGTCGTTCTCACCTCAAAACTTAGAATTTATGAAAGCTGGCGGATCATATGCGGTTGAATTCGGCAAAAAATTGCAGGCCTATGCGGCGTCGACTCTCGGAGTAGAATTGCAATCCGTTTTTGCCCCCTCGGAAGAGCTTTCTCATGACGGCCAAGGGCTTACGGCTGTGGAGAAAATATTTAATAATAATTTGGTGGGGTCCAAGAAAGAGGATGTTTTGCATGCCGGCTCAGATGTCCGAGTAAAGGTCAACGTTGTCGGATCGCAAGACACGACTGGGCCAATGACGGTTCAAGAATTAGAGGCAATGGCCGCAACAGTTATCTCACCTATCGTTGATGGGGCATATCAATCCGGATGTCATACCGCATCTGTTTGGGATGAAAAAGCAAAAGCCAATACCCCCAAACTGATGGCTTTCATGAATAAATTCGGCTTGATCACGGGACGTGATCCAAGTGGAGACTACTCACCTTTTACTGATGTGATTCACAAGGTTCTAAATGACCTTACGGTCGATGATTGGTGGATCATAATGGGAGGTGACTCCCATACAAGGATGTCCAAGGGTGTCGCTTTTGGCGCCGACTCTGGAACAGTCGCTCTTGCGTTGGCTACCGGCGAGACAAGTATGCCAATACCCGAGTCCGTGAAAGTTACATTCAAAGGGCGGATGGGTCATCACATGGATTTCCGCGATGTGGTCCATGCGACGCAGGCTCAAATGCTAGATCAATTTGGCGAGAACGTGTTTCAGGGTCGAATCATCGAAGTCCATATTGGAACACTGCTGGCAGATCAGGCCTTCACCTTTACAGACTGGACTGCCGAGATGAAGGCGAAAGCTTCCATATGTATTTCTAATGACGAGACACTCATTGAATCCCTAGAGATCGCCAAGGATCGTATCCAGGGCATGATTGATCATGGCATGGATAATGGTGTCCAAATGCTCAAGTCGCTTTTTGATAAGGCGGAAAAGCGTATCAAGGAGATAAAATCCGGCGAAAGACCGGCTCTTGCCCCAGATAGTAATGCCAAATATCTCGCCGAAGTTGTGGTTGATTTAGATGAAATAAATGAGCCGATGATCGCCGATCCTGATGTCGAAAATATAGACGTGTCGAAACGTTATACCCACGATACAATTAGGCCACTCTCATTTTACAATGCTGAAAAGAAGGTTGATCTCGGCTTTGTTGGTTCCTGCATGATCCACAAAGGGGATTTGAATATTGTAGCCCAGATGTTTCGAAACCTCGAAAAGTCGCATGGCAAGGTGGAATTCAACGCCCCCCTGGTTGTCGCTCCGCCAACCTACAACATCGTTGATGAGTTAAAGGAGGAAGGCGATTGGAGCATTCTGCAGAAATACTCCGGATTTGTATTTGACGATAGCGCGCCGAAAGAAGCTAATCGTGTGAAGTACGACAATATCATGTACTTAGAAAGACCTGGCTGTAATTTGTGTATGGGTAATCAAGAAAAGGCGGAAAAAGGCGATACAGTTATGGCCACATCGACACGCCTTTTCGAAGGCCGCGTGGTTGAGGATTCAAATGACAAGAAAGGGGAATCTTTACTCGCCTCCACGCCGGTGGTCGTTCTTTCAACAATTCTTGGCCGTACACCTAGCATAGAGGAATACAAGTCGGCAGTAGATGGAATTGACCTGACCACCTTTTCGCCGTCGGCATAGCCACCCAATAAACAAAGTCACCTTAACCCATTGGGAGTTCTCGGGTTTTATCCGGTCTAACTTGATGTCTTGAAAATCAAGTGAACAACACTTTCGACTGATTTTGCAGTTTTCCGCTTATTTTGATATCACGCTGAGTGTATTATTCGTTTTGTATTTGTGGTCGTGGCAGGGACCGTCGTGCTACAGAAACAGAAAACATCTCAGGCCTTGGTATGGTAATCGCTATAGGGAAACTTCTTCTCTAAAGCAGCTTATTTAAACCCTTTTGCCATCACCGCTTCCATTCGGCGGGAAAATGCTACCGGATCGGATACGGGCTCGCCTTCCAGAATTTGCGCTTGATCTAATAGCAAGAGCGCTGCGTCTTCTAGTTTGTCCTGGGCCCCTTTCTTTTTCGCTGATACAGCGAGTGACTGGATCAAGCTATGGTCCGGGTTGATTTCAAGAATTCGCGAAGTGACCTGATTGAGTTGGTTATGTTGTTTTAAAATCCGCTCCAAGTTCATATCGAGACCAGTCTCGTCCGCCACCAAACAAACCGCGCTATCGGTCAGACGTTCAGAAGTTCGTACGTCGGCGACTTTCTCTTCTAGGGTAAGTTTCAGCAGCGCGATTAAATCACCCATTTCGCCCGTAATTTTCGCGACATCGTCGGCAGATTTATTATCGTCCTTCTTCTTACCTTTTGGTGATTTGATATTACTGAGGTCGGCGCCGCCTTGAGTTACGGATTTGAATGGTTTTTCTTTGTACTGTCCGACGGCTGGCAGCCAAAAATCATCAATGGGGTCGGATAGTAGCAGTACCTCGACGCCTCGGGCGCGGAAACCTTCAAGCTGCGGGCTTTGCTTCAATGCTTCGGCGTTCTCACCAGTAATATAATAAATAGCATCCTGGCCTTTTTTCATTCGGTCTAAATATCCCTCGAGGCTAACCAGTCCTTCATCTGATGTGGAATGACAGCGCAACAGGGAAAGTAAATCATCCCGGTTCTCAAAACTTTCGTAGATTCCCTCTTTAATCAGTGCACCAAACGCTTCCCAGAAACCCGCATAGGAATCTGGTTCTTTCTCCGCTTTCTTCTTCAACTCGTTGAGTACGCGGGTGACCAGGCCATTCTTGATCTTGGCCACAATCGGATTGTTCTGCAGCATTTCGCGGCTCACATTGAGGTCAAGGTCCTCGGAGTCTACTACGCCTCGCAGGAACCTCAGCCAGGACGGGAGCAGATCTTCACATTCGTCAGTGATAAAAACGCGCTTTACGTAAAGCTTCACCTGGTTCTTCCGATCAGGGTGAAAAATATTAAAAGGCCGCGCGGTCGGAATGTACAAAAGGCCGGAATATTCGATAACGCCTTCAACTCTAAAATGGAGGGTTGCCCAGGGCTCGTCGGTCGCGTGGGCAACGTGATGATAGAACTCTTTGTATTGGTCGGCTTTGATTTTGTTCCGCGGACGTGTCCAGAGTGCTGAGGCATCATTAATACGGTCGCTGGTCTCGCCCTCAACGAGATTGATTGCTATCGGAATGTGGTCCGAATAGGTGGTAACAATATGTTTAATCCGGTCAGGCTCGAGGAATTCTTTGGCATCGTCTTTGATTTTGAGCGTCACGGTGGTGCCGCGGGCTGGCCGTTCACCTTCTCTCAACGTGAACTCGCCCATACCGTCAGATTCCCAAACAAAAGCTCCGGCAGCGCCGGCCTTTCGTGTGGTAACTGTAACCTTATCGGCAACCATAAAAGACGAGTAAAACCCCACTCCGAATTGTCCGATTAGGTTAATATCTTCTTTGTTGTCACCTTTTAGATTGTCTATCATCGCTGCAGTGCCGGATCGTGCGATGGTGCCGAGGTTTTCAATTAACTCTTTCCTATTCATGCCAATGCCATTATCGGCGATGGTAAGGGTGCCAGCGTCTTTATCCGATGAAATTTTTATGCAGAAATCTGGATCGCCTTGGGTCAGTTTTGGTTTGGTTAATGCTTCATAGCGCAGACGGTCGCATGCGTCGGATGCGTTCGAGATCAATTCGCGCAGGAAAATTTCACGTTCGCTGTAAAGCGAGTGCGCAACAATATGCAAAAGTCGGCTGACTTCCGCTTGGAAGGATAGTTTCTCGGTTTTTTTAGTTTTGCTTGCCTTTGCCATGGAGCATTTTTCCACTAATGTTTAATGTTTTGCCGCTATATGAGGCCGGTTGCCGCATCTTGCAAGGGGCGAAGTATGGAAAACGTTGTGCTTGCTGATGGATTTGCGAAAATTACCGCAAAGAGAGAACAATCTGCTATTGCGTCTTCCCATCGAATCCGTTTTCACTAAGTTTATGACCGCTACTTTTTCCCGCGGGCGCGTGCGCGCCATTTTGGGTCCTACCAATACGGGCAAGACCTATCTCGCAATGGACCGTATGCTTGGATACGCCTCCGGCATTATTGGATTTCCCCTGAGGCTATTGGCCCGAGAAAATTATGACAGGATTGTTGGTCTCAAGGGTAAAGGAGCGGTGGCGCTTATTACGGGCGAAGAAAAAATCATCCCCGACAACCCGCGTTGGTTCGTTTGCACAGTCGAATCGATGCCTATGGATCGTCTTGTGGAGTTCATAGCGGTGGATGAGATACAGCTATGTGGTGACCCGGAGCGCGGGCATATTTTTACGCAACGATTACTCCATGCGCGTGGCCTCTCGGAGACATTTTTTATGGGCTCGGACACTATACGACCCTTGCTTCGGAGGCTGGTGCCGGAAGCGGAAATTGATGATCGAAAAAGATTTTCGACTCTCAGTTACACAGGGCCCAAGAAAATTTCTAGGCTGCCACGCCGCTCTGCCGTTGTAGCCTTTTCCGTAAATGAAGTTTACGCCATCGCTGAAACCATCCGCCGCCAGCGCGGTGGCACAGCAGTAGTGTTGGGCGCGCTTAGCCCTAGGACACGAAATGCCCAAGTTTCTTTGTATCAGGAAGGTGAGGTGGATTACATGGTTGCCACTGATGCCATAGGCATGGGGCTTAATATGGATGTGGATCATGTTGCGTTCGCGGGTGTAAGAAAGTTTGACGGCAAACGCCCTCGTTTGCTGAGTTCGGCGGAGATTGGCCAAATTGCTGGGCGCGCAGGCCGCCATATGAATCACGGGACATTTGGTGTCACCAATGAGGCGAGGCCTCTCGAGAAGGAAATGGTGGAAGCGGTTGAGGCGCATCGGTTTGATGCGTTGAAAAATATCTACTGGCGTAACGCCGCGCTGGATTTTAATTCACCTAAGCGGTTGCTGAAAAGTTTGGAACGAAAAGCACCGCGCTTTGAATTGATCCCCGCGCGCATGGCCGATGATCATGATGCGCTGCTCCATTTGGCTGCTGATCAGGAGATTGTAGATATTGCAACCAACCCTGCTGCGGTTCGCCAGCTCTGGGAAGTTTGCCAAATTCCAGATTTTCGCAAAATGCTGGCGGACCATCACCTGAGACTGGTGCGTACGATTTACTTGCTGCTCAATTTTAATGATGGTTGGTTGCCGGAGGATTGGGTGTCGTCTCAAATTAGCCAGCTAAATGCGGAGGAAGGCGGCATCGATAGCCTGATGACGCGCATAGCACATATTCGAACATGGACATTCATCACGCACCGCGCAGATTGGCTGCAAGACACACAGCATTGGCAGGAACGTGCACGTGCGATAGAAGACCGATTGTCCGATGTCCTGCACCGTAAGCTAACCCAGCAATTTGTTGACAGGCGTGCTGCCTATTTTGACCGCAAGCGCGATGACGGCTGCGAACTTCTCTCGGCGGTGACTGCGAAGGGCATTTTGATTGTGGAAGGAGAGCGGGTTGGCTATTTGGAGGGGCTGAAATTTATTCCATCCGAGGAAGCGCTTGCGGATAAGGCGATTTTGGCGGCAGCACGGCAAGCTTTACGCCGCGATATGGGCTTGCGTGTCCAGCAATTGATCAATGCGCAGGATAATGCATTTCGGTTGAGCTATGACGGCAAGATTTTATGGAAGGCCGCAACTATTGCCCGAATTAAGAAAGGGAGATCCGTTTTATATCCCTCAATCTCAATTGATAGTAATGATTTTTTAGATAATCTTCAGCGCCAACAAATTGAAAAACGTTTGTCGCTTTGGCTTAAAAAATATTTGGCTGACCATTTCGGGCCGCTCACGAAGATGCTGGAAGCGGGAACGACTGGCGTAGTTCGCGGNATTTTGTTTCATTTGGTTGAGGGGTTGGGCTCGGTACCCCGCCAAACTGTCAGGCCGCTAGTAAATGATTTGGGGCAAAGGGGTCGAAAAACCCTGCGAGCAGGCGGGATTAAGGTTGGCATTTCTGCGGTATTTTTCCCGGTCCTTTTGAATGTATCTAAAATTCGCCTAAGAGCACTTCTGTGGAGTGTTGCCCGCAACGCAAAACTACCCAATATAGAATTTGACCGTTGCTCAGCCACATATCCAAGCGCACTGGCGACGAAGGAGTTTTGGCAGGCTACAGGTCATGATGTGTTCGGCGACCTCGCTCTTCGACTTGATCGATTAGAAAAGGTCTACGAATTGCTGATCCGTAGATGTCGACAAGGTGATTTTTTTGTCACGCCAGAGATACTAGCTTTGGCACAATGTGACGAGTCTGGTTTTGGTGCAATAGCTAAAGGGCTGGGATTTAGGATGAAGGAAAATGAAGAGGGGCTAGTCATTCAGCTGCAACCGAAAACTCCGCGCTCCAAACGCAATGGAAAATTGACCAGTGGTACCAAGCAAAAGTTTCAACGAAAAAGGCAAAACCCGATTGACCCGGACTCTCCATTCGCTGCCTTGCAAGATCTCGTCGAGCGAAAGTGAGCTCAGCAGTGAAAACCCGGCTGGATAAATGGCTGTGGTATGCTCGGTTTTTCAAGAGTCGGACACTTGCGGCAAAGCAAATAAATGCAGGCAAAATTCGCATCAACCGAAAATTAGCAAGGAAGGCCAGGGCCCCCGTTCAATCGGGTGATGTTTTGACCTTTGCGCAGGGTTCGCACATCCGCGTTATCAAAGTTGTTGCCCTCGGCGAACGCCGTGGCCCGGCAATTGAAGCCCGCAAACTTTATAAAGACCTGGAGCCGCATGAGTCGACAAACTCCAACCCTAAGCTTCCGTCCGCGGCTGCTCGTGACACAGGGACTGGGCGACCAACAAAAAAACAACGTCGCGCGATTGATCGTCTCAAGGGCTGGTTCGGAATCGAATGGAAATAACGAAATTCAGTAGAGGGTTGATGGATTGACGCCGCATATGTTAGTGGCAAGGTGCACGTTGATTACGTTTGCTAGAATTAAGGGTTCTGAGGTGCCAACTATAATTTTGGCTTAGAGCTGAGATTGATTGCCGATCAAGGCGGAAAGAGGACGAAATGACATATGTCGTCACCGAAAGCTGCATTAAATGTAAGTATCAGGATTGCGTTGAGGTTTGCCCGGTAGATTGTTTCTACACCGGAGAAAATATGCTCGTTATTCACCCCGAAGAGTGTATTGATTGTGGTGTTTGTGAGCCAGAATGTCCGGCAGAAGCGATTGTGCCTGATACTGACAGTGCGGGAGAATCTTGGCTGGAGCTAAATAAAGAATATGCCGAGAAATGGCCAAATATTACCCGAAAAGGCGAAGAGCCACCTGATGCTGATAATTTCAAGGACGAAGAAGGAAAATTCGAGAAATATTTCAGCGCTGAAGCAGGTGAGGCATAGGGCGTAAATATTTCAAAAAGACGTTTGGACACACAATTGTAGAAATGATGTGCCGCACTACAAAAGCCTTAGAAAATGTGATATTCTAAAGGGATATAGACTTGGTCGATCGTTAAGTTCGGCAGAACTTTAGACAGAATCCCGGGGCAGAATAGTAAGATAGGCACACTTGGGTTTCCAAAACACTTGAGCGGTAACATTGGCCTTCTGGCTTAGCAGTATTTTCGCCCTTTTTTTAAAGCGGTATTTTCGCCCTTTTTTTAAAAATGTGAAGCGTGAAAGAGAAGCGCCGCCTCGCTAGTGTTTATGGTTTTGTGCGCCANAAAACCTTTGATTTACGTGGTGGAGAATGGCGCTGCTGGTAATAAAGAGATTAAAGTCGGAGAGTACGAAGAATGACTGCAAAACAAAAATTTAAAAAAAATGACTGGGTCGTCTATCCTACCCACGGTGTTGGCCGTGTGACGGGAATTGAAAAGCAGAAAATTGAAGATGTATCGATAACCCTCATCGTCATTAGTTTTGAGCAAGACCGCATGACATTGCGTGTTCCGGTGACTAAAGCAGAAGAATCTGGGTTGCGCAATTTGGCATCAAAAGACGAAATGAAATTGGCGTTGAAGACGTTGAAGGGCCGCAGCCGTATTCGCCGGACCATGTGGAGCCGCCGCGCACAGGAATATGAAGCAAAGATTAATTCCGGCAGTCCTGTGCTGATCGCTGAGGTTGTTCGTGATCTTCATCGTAGTGCCGATCAGCCAGATCAATCGTATAGCGAACGACAAATTTATCAAGCTGCATTGGAACGGTTATCCCGAGAATTTGCTGCTGTAGAATCTATTGATGAAGAGCAGGCAACTGAGAAGCTTGAGGAAATATTGCTTGCAGCATAGGCTTTAAAGCGATGCGCCGCATGAGAGCGTCCGAAGAGGTGTGCAAATTACGAATAACTCTCAGATGTTTGGTTGGGTATAGCCAAATTCTTAAATACCTTTTCCGGCTGTGGTCGGTTGGTCCAACGTGGTGCGATGATTATTGTCAGTCAGGTGCCGATTATCATATTAAACGGCGCGCGCAAGATTTGGACGGTTGGCGCAATGCACGGGGAAGTCTATCGGCTTAGGTCCATCTGTTATACACTCTTATCTCAAGTTTAAACGTGAGATAGGCTGGTTTTCCTCGGGAATTGAATCGGGTGTTGGGCGATCAAAACGATGGCCTAGCCTGCGCCCATGATTTGCTACTGTCAATTACCCGATGGACCGGTAGGGTGCTCGAAGGACTTTTCCAGTATGACGGCCATGGGCTGTTTATAAGCCGCTGGCAGAGGGCCGCGTGCAAACAAGATCAAAATGGTTTGTTGGTGTCATCCATCATTCAAACGGATAAACCGATAGGTGCCAAATCACATTCGGTAGAAACAAATTTATAATTTGGTCATTACAAACGTTATCAGCAGCCACTTAGAATGATCCATTCGATTAGAATGACCGTATCTATTTNGTACAAAGCAATGTTGTATAAAAATGGACTTTGATATTAAGGCCTAAAATTGTGGCCCGTTTTCAAGGTGATACGATCCAACCTGGTAATCGTTTTAGATAACGATGGTCTAGAAAGGTAGTTAGGTGAAATATGGCAATTTATGATGATCCGGGGACACAAGCAGCCAACGCGCGGTTCGTGCGGAAAGCAATGCGTGAGCCGCTTCTTTCNCGAGAAGTAGAATACGAGCTCGCCAATAATTGGCGAGATAAAGGAGATGAAAAATCGCTCCACCGTCTTATTAATGCATANGCTCGCCTCGCGGTAAGTATCGCCGGTAAATTTCGCAACTACGGCCTTCCTTTTGGGGATTTAGTGCAGGAGGGAATGGTCGGCCTGATGCAGGCCGCTGACCGGTTCGAGCCTGCTCGAGNGGTGCGTTTTTCCACGTATGCGTCTTGGTGGATACGGTCNGCCATTCAAGATTTTATCCTTCGAAATTGGTCGATTGTGCGAACTGGTACGACTTCAGCTCAAAAATCTTTATTTTTCAACTTTCGTCGCCTAAGGGCAAAGATCGAAGGAGCGAGCTCAGGCATGTCGAAAGAAATGATGCGCGCTCAAATTGCATCGGAGCTTAAAGTGAAAATGCCTGATGTAGAATCCATGGAAGCGCGTTTAAACGGTGGAGATCAATCTTTAAATGTGGCTGTAGGTACTGAGTCTGACGATCAATGGTTAGATTTGCTTCCTGATAACAGATCATCGCCTGAAGAAGTGGTGATCGGGTTGAGAGACTCCGAGACCCGATCACGCTGGCTTGAATCGGCATTAGGCGTGCTCAGCGATCGTGAGCAGAAGATTATTCGGGAAAGGCGATTGGTAGATGAAGGGGCAACTCTGGAACAGTTGGGCCAAGTTCTTGGTGTCAGCAAAGAGCGCGTGCGGCAGTTAGAGCAGCGAGCTTTGGGTAAGCTACGGCAGCATATTGAGACTTCGGTTCGCAGCCAGGATGAATTATTTGCTGATTGAGGCAATGCATGTTTCTTGAGAAAGCTGCATAACCAAATATCTTTACGTTACGTCACTGGAACGGGCGTTGGCTTTGGCCAGCGTCTAACAAGGGACTTAGCGCCGCGGTATCTAAAGCCTAGTTTTTGTAAGATTCCGTCTATCGCTTGTACGTTACTCTCACAGAGTGAAATAAAAGATAAGGCTAAAGATCTTCCTATATTCGCATGGCTTTAGTATACCCGGGTAGGTGCTTTCAACTTATAACAAAATATAAAGTCTGGTATTGAGAGCACATGGACTCCAAACACCTTTTGCCAGACCTTTACCCNGAAACAGAACCTTATGAGATGGGTATACTTAACGTTAGCGCGTTGCATAAGGTTTATTGGGAACAATCTGGAAATCCCGATGGAGTGCCGGCTTTGTTTCTGCATGGCGGACCTGGGTCAGGTGCGACTCCAGCTCACCGCCGATTTTTCGATCCGGCCCATTATCGGATTATCATTGTCGATCAACGAGGCGCAGGACGTTCGTTGCCGCCTGGCGCCATTGAGGACAATACGACCTCTAATTTGGTGAGCGACCTTGAAAAGTTAAGGAATCATATTGGGGTCGATAGGTGGTTGGTTTTCGGTGGTTCTTGGGGCTCAAGTCTGGCCTTGGCATACGCAATTTCTCATGCGCAGCACTGTATCGGTCTAATTTTGAGGGGCATTTTTCTGTGTCGAGCGCGTGAGGTGGCTTGGTTTATGACCGGCATGGGGACAATATTTCCTGAAGCCTGGAATGCATTCTCGGGTTATCTTCCGGCAGAGGAACGCAGTGATCTATTAGCGAATTATTATAAGCGGCTGACCGACCCAGATCCCGAAATCCATTTTTCGGCGGCACAAGCCTGGAGTCGATATGAAGCGGCCTGCTCGACATTGAAACCGAGCACTGAGACTGTCGCGGCCTTCGAAAATCCAAATTTAGCACTTGGGCTAGCACGCATTGAGGCACATTACTTCGTCAATAAATTATTTATGAATGAAGGCGAATTGTTGGCTCGGGCCGATCAGTATAAGCACTTGCCTGGTGCGATTATTCAAGGGCGTTATGATATAGTGTGTCCAATAACTTCGGCTGCGGATTTGGCAGCCGCTTGGCCGAATGCGGAATATACGATCGTCTCTGATGCTGGCCATTCGGCAATGGAGCCAGGTATCCGCAAAGCGCTCGTGCGGGCGACCGATTATTTTCGAAAATTTGAATAGATTATAAACAGCGCTAGGTAAGACATTAATTAGACGTGAATCCATATAAATTAAAGACTTGCGCTACACTCAATTGATCCTATTATGCGCCAAAAATAAGCGGAGCATCGCAAATTGTGTTTAGAAAAGCGCTAAAATTTAGCTTTTCAGTCGCTATTGTCTTATGGCTAGCGGTTGGACCGGCTGTGGCTGGTAATAAGGACCCTGCCTTTATTAAGCTGGGTACTGGTGATGCGGGCAGCATTTTTGCCGACCGCGATCAGGCGGGTGTTTTTAGCATCGAGTATCGCGCGGGCCCAGAACTGGAGTTTTTTCATATTCGACCATCTTTGGGCGCTTTTGGCACGACTGACGCCAGTATTTATGGCTGGTTTGGTCTTTCCGGAGATATTTTTTTCGGGCGACGTATCGTATTGACACTTGGGTCAGCGGTTGGTTTTTATCTGGATGGGGAAGGTCAAGATTTAGGCCACGTACTGGAATTTAGGTCCGGCATCGATCTGGCCTATCGTTTCGATAATCGCTCTCGTCTAGGTATTGGCGTTACGCATTTATCAAATGCCAATATTGGTGAGAAAAACCCGGGCACGGAGACAGTTATGCTGATCTATTCTCACCCGTTGAAAAGCTTATTCTCTGACAGTAAGTAAAACCATTGATTTTGGATTTTTCGCGAGCGCTTTGGGGCGCGGCCTGCGCTATGATGTAAATCATTTTGCGGCCCCGTAGCTCAGTAGGATAGAGCATCAGATTCCTAATCTGAGGGTCACAGGTTCGAATCCTGTCGGGGTCACCACACTTTTTTTGATCACGGTTNTTACTGGACAGCGTTGTACTGGGGCATCATGTAGGGCCTCGTTGTGGGTTAATCTTGCAGCCAGTCCGTTTAAAATTTTTGTGAAAGCGGCTGAACCATCCAGGACTTGGATGCGACCAGCTTTGGCGGATACGCCACTTGCCGCCGCGCCTCTCTAGAAGTACGGACCTATCTTCTGGCAACTTGATGCCGTGGTAACGCTCTAAAGCGGCACTCCTACAAAAGGCCCAAACCATTGGAATAGAGGGGTAGGGTTTTTCAATATCTTTCTTGATGGTGGGCAATACCGGTGCCGGCGCTATGGACATGTCGATCCGGTAGCGATTACCGAAATACTGCATAACCGTGGCATAATCCCCTGCATCTCCGGGAATGTGAACCAGGACCCGGGTTCCCTTCGGCAGGGTTTTGCCGAACTCAATACCAATCTTACGCAAATACGGTTTTGGTTGTTCACGATCAAAGCGCAAATAGGGCGCTGTCATAACCGGCATCAAAATCGCAATCACCAAAACCAAATACCCAAGATTCTTTCTCGTTAACGTTAGCCGGTATCGGGCTAGTTGGTTTAATAAGACCCGCAAATGGCCTTGGCACGCGAGGCGTGCAACACCATGCACCGCCACAGCATAGCCAAAATAACCGATAAAGGTATTGTAGCGCCAATAGGACGACGCTCCTGTGCTGGCATGTCCGGTCCAGTGCGCAAAATAGAGAAAGAATAAAAAGCCGTTCCAACCTAGGAAAACGCCTGTAACGAGCATTGCCAAACGATCAAAATCATTCCGAGGTTGCCAAAAACGCCATATCGTCCAACCGGTCAAGACGAACATAATACCAAAATAACCGGCTTTTTTAATTACGTTTGCATACATCGATCGCAAGATCTCTGGAATATTTTCATACTGCCATTGCGAGATTGGCAAAAGTGTTGCTTCGTTTAGAGCGAAGGTTGTGCTCAAAAAATATCGCCATAGNCCATAAGAAATAATTGCTGGAAGGAGTAAAAGTGNGGTCCAGCGCGCCAACTTCTGCCATGATTTCTGCGGTCCAAATAATGAGCCGAGAGCCATGCTGGCAAACAATATGAATAAGATTACTAGATTTGGTTGCTTCATATTCACGAACAGTAAGGCGAGAAAACTAAATTGTAGTGCCCATGGTAGAATCCGGTTATCCGTAACCCGGAGCCTCTCCATGAGCTGCCAGGCGACGATGCCCAAAAACGCAAGCACAACGCTGGTCGCAGTATCTGGGTTCGCCATTAAGACAATTTTTCGAACAAAAACAGGATTAGCATATGTGGCCAAGATCAAAGCGAGGGCTGCAAGTGTCCAACTTACGGGACGCGACCCTTGGATGGCTGGCATTTTCAAATCCTGCGCTAGCTGAATTAAGCGCGCTAACAAAACTGCGAAAAAAATCACCAGGCCGAAATTCACCACATTGGCAGCTGAATCAGCAAATTGGCCGGCAAGTATGGATGCAAAATGAAGAACGAATGTATGATTGTACGGAAAACCCGGGTAGGCGGATAACGATTTTGGTAACTCTGGTCTCGGCAGCATTCCATTATCGAACAAATATTGTGCATTATAGAGCCAATGACTGAGGACATCGACCTCTGAAGGCCATTTAGCAGCAACGATTAGAAGAAAGGGAGCGCCTAGCGCAAAAGTGCGCCATGCATTGCTCACCTCAAGACCGCTTGGGCGGTACTGCAAAATCCATGTGGCTATGGCTGCAGACGCGACAGTTGCCCAGACCACATATTCGAGATCCAATTTACTCAAGGTCGAAATTACCGTGTAGGCGAATATGACAAGCGCCCACCCACATAAGGTGGATGAATTTGCTAAACCTCTATCATAATTTGCCAACCGGCCAATGAGTGTAAAACAGAGCGCTACTCCTAAAACGGAAAGCATGCCAAAAGCTTGTGGTAGAGAGGGCAAAAATTCGCGGAAAAAATCAATCATCTTCNTGAAAACCGACCTTGGGAAATATCATTTAGGGGATAACATTCAGACACGCTATAGCTGCCAGGGTTGAGTCAAACTTACCAGTGGAATCGTATAAATTTTCTGCCTAGATCGCGTATAATTTCAATTTGAGAAATTGGAAAAGAACTAGTCTTCGACCCTATCACTAAAGTAGCGCAAGCCGATTGATGTTTTGTGAAGGCCGTCATACATCAAAATATTTCCAGACTTGTCGACCAGCGCTAAGTAGAAATTGGTTAATGTGTTATTGTAAGCACCTCATTCAGCTAGGGCTAAACTTCCGGCGAAAAAACAACCAACAGCCCAGCAATCCAACCTCGGCCCAATTTCCACATAAGAAAAATGAAAAGTGGAAAGACTAGCTAATATTGTTCTTCTACCGCCAAGCTCCAGGTGTGGAGCAACGGTTTAAATTCTGATGCTAGGTCGAAATATCCACTGCGTAGCCAGAAATATACATTAGATAGAAAGGCCGTTACGGAAAAACGCTCTGCGAAAAATAGCGGAAATTATTGGGCGTAAGCCACAACCACGCAAAAGGTATGCACACCAGCATTACAAAAAACAGTGCGGTTAGAATGCGCCGCATCCTGCGTTCATAAAAATTAATTAGGCTGAAAGTTCCTGCTTGTTTTTCTATAAGGATGATCGATGTAATCAAATAGCCGCTGATCATGAAAAAAACGAAGCTGACATAGCCATCGCTAAACGATTGGAATCCTGCATGAAAAAGGATAACCGGCAAGACAGCAACAGCTCGCAAGCCGTCAATTACAGCGCGATAGCGCAATTTGGTACCCTTTATCGAGATTACGTACGGTACTTCAAAGCCCGCAATTTAGGTGTTCTAACATGGTATATGAAAGGCATGCAAAGCGGCTACGGTGCCCTTACCCTGCCGAACCCAAAGTCTGCATCAATAAGCCTAATCATGGACGCACAAGCATTTATATTTGTAAGTTTCTAACCTCCACCTCAATCCCTGCATGGTGTATCAAAGTTTTTATTTATTAATTAGGGCCGAGGAAGGCTAATGACCGAATTTGCCGATAAAATTCTCGCCGTGAAGGACGGCCATGTTGGGCGCTTCACCATAAATAATCCCGATAAGCGGAATTGTGTGTCTTTGGCTATGTGGGAACAGATAGGTGACATTTTTGAGGAATGGTCTATCGATCCGAAAGTGCGAGTTATTGTTGTAACGGGTGCCGGCGATAAATGCTTTTGTGCTGGGGCTGACATAAAGGAATTCGATGCAGTTCGCAAAACGTCTGAGCAAATTGCCCACTACGAAGCAGTTTTTGATCGTGCTATTTATAATGTCGGGCAAGTTCCGAAGCCGACCATCGCGCGCATCGACGGTGCGTGTATTGGCGGTGGGTTTGAGCTGGCAATGCTGTGCGATCTCCGTATCGCAGCGGACCGCGCTACGTTTGGCGTGACCCCGGCCCGCATTGGACTTGGGTACAGCATGAACGGCATTCGCCTTTTAATGGACAATATGTCGCCAGCAGTCGTTCGAGAATTACTTTATACAGGGCGTCATTTTCCAGCAGTCGATGCGTATCGATGGGGGGCGCTCAACCGCATTGTGCCAGCATCGTCCCTGGATGAAACCATTTCAGCATATGCGGAAGAGATAGCAGCCAATGCGCCGCTGACAGTTCGTGCGGTGAAGATCACGACGGCTGAAGCGATGAAACATCCCGACAATTGCGACAACCTGGCAGCGGATCAGGCCGTGGAGGCGTGCAATTTGAGCGAAGATTTTCTTGAAGGGCAGAAAGCTTTTGCAGAAAAACGTAAGCCAATATTCAACGGCAGGTAGACGTGTTTAGAGCACAAAGTTAATCTTGCCGAAGGTATGCAGGTTGCTTGTTTTTAAGTTCGCTCGCAACGATACAGTCGTGTTAACCTTTAAAAAATGGTTCGGGTATTCCTTTGGCGCCGGTACCGTGAATGGCAAATAGCGAGCCAGCTAAAGGTTGTTCTTTAAGTGCATCTGATCCCAGAAATACACGACCAGAGGTGACATAAAGAGTATCTAGTTTTTCGCCGCCAAAAGTACACATTGTCGGGTGTTGTACCGGCACCTCTATGGTATCAACGATAATTCCGTCGGGCGAATATTTGGCTATATGCCAATGACGAATGTGGGCGGCCCAGTAATACCCATCTGCATCTACCGTAGCGCCATCGATACGGGCTAGTTTATCGCGATTGTCAACCCATATGCGTTTATTGGAAATGTTACCGCTTTCGATATCGTAATCGTATTGGTAGCAAGTTTCGTTGCGGGAATCGGAGAAATACATCGTTTTGTTGTCGGGACTCCAGGCTATACCGTTGGAGCATTTGACCCCGCCGTCCATTTTGTGAACGCTGAAATCAGGGTCGACACGATAAAGGGCGGCGGACGGCTCGCCACTATCATCCAAGGAGCCGCACCAATAGCGTCCGCGACGGTCACATTTTCCATCATTAAGCCGGTTGTTTGGCTTATCCGGTTCCGGGTCGTGAAAAAGATCGGCGGAGCCTCTTTCTAAATCGAGTTTGTAAAACCCTGACTTCAAACCAGCAATCAACCCGCCGTCCTCTCGGAAGACGAAAGAGCCTATTAGATCCGGCATCGCCCACTCGTCGACGCTTCCAGTTTTCGGATTCCACCTTTGAATGCGGGGTCTCTCCTTGGCATCTGTCCAGTAAAGTGCTTGTTCGCGACCGTTCCACATGGGGCCCTCACCAAGCATATTTCTTGCTTCTACGACAACTTCAACATCAACCATCAGCCTCACCGTCTTTCTTTGCCATAAATTTAAAATTACAGAGTCGATTTAGGGCCGTTTCCGCTTCGTTAAATGCACGTTCCTTGTCCATCTGAAAGGTAATAAAACAGTTCGAAAGGCTGGCCGGAAGGGGGCACCGTGGCAGCATTTAGCTTGGCGGCTTTACCCAGACCATACCAATCTCCCTAGCGGCATTTTCCGTTGCCGGGTGCTAACACATAGGCTAGTCGCGCAGTGCGCCCGCCGGGTGGCATTTCTGCGACAACAAACTTTGCCGGCGTGTTTAAATTGATGTTAGCTTTTAATAATAAATTGGCCTGGTTTAGAAATTCTTTGCGACGAGACCCATCTTTGCGCGGGGTCCAAATAACCAAGCACTTCCCATCAACCCTGTCACGGGGGGGAAGGTAGTGTGCCCATAAATAATCGATTACTCGAGAATCAGGAAATTTGGCGCGAAAATTCCCAGCTATAGGGTTTGTATGCCAATCGGCGAAAATTGTGCCGTGCTCGAAACCGGCGGACTTGAGCTGCTCTGCGTAAGCGTCGTAGGGAATATTGCAATAGGCCTTACTGTCCCTTTTTGGGTCGATCACGTATTTTAGGCCAAGACCGGTAATCACAAATAAAATTATACTAGTCAAAACCACCGCATAGGCTTTGATGCGCCATAGTTCGATTTTGCTTACTTTGACGCGGGCGAAAAACAGTATTGGGAAAAGAAGTAGAACCAGCATGTAGTGGCTACGGATGCGTGAAATGCCAAGAATCAAGGTGCCCAAAAGGGTAACCGTGATTGCAATAAGAAATGTGCGCCCAAGGATATTGTGGTAGCGCTGAACTGGGTCCAAGCCCCACTTGACGCGTCGACATGCCGGCCAAAATGTAATGATAAGAATGCCTAACATTGGCATAGATATGTCGAACAAAATCCGTGCGACTTGCAAAGAACCAAGAAGTCTGGATTTAAAAAAAGTTTCGCTGCCTCCTTGTGAGAATCTATCAATAGCACGGGCCTCAAGCAGCGCTATATTCTCGATCATCCAGATTATATGCGGAAGGTTCACCATTATAGCGATAACGATGGTCAATAAAAATATGCGATTAAGAATCCGGGATCGCAGAGATTGGTCCAAGGCGGCGGCGATCAGCAATGGAACTGCAAATAATAGATAGGTATATTTGGCTAAACAGCCAAACCCCAAGAGCAGACCCAAGACAATATAATTGGTTATTGAGCCGGTTTTCTCTAGGTGCAACAAACTTAAAAATGTTGCGGCAATAAAAACTATCATTAATAGTGAGTTAGAGTAATTAAATACCGAGTCCCAAACGATATAATAGACAGCGCATAAAGAAAGGGTCGCTAAAGCGGCTAAAGATTCTTTCCCTAACACTCGCTCCGCACAACAATAGACAAGGTAGTAGGTTGACCAAAGCAGGAGAAACTTTAAGGACAAGAAAACAATGGCGCTGACCCCGAAAATCTTTTGCAATAAAATCAGAAGCCACGTGATGAGTGGTGGGTTTCCCGTGCTGTAGCCTAGTTCCAAGGATTGGGAAAAGATTAGTTGTTCAGCATCGTCAGGTGCGATGCCGGGGAAAATTGTCGAGCGGAGAAACCAGCACCAAGTGACTAGGGCTGTTGTGACTATGACGACACCGTTACGTGAACCTATAAAACGCAGGTTGGCGGTGAGTAGCGAATTAAGGCGGTTATTCACGGTTGGCTCAATCTAATTAGCAAGGGGTGCCAGCGGTTTCTTCTGACTTGGCACGCATAATGAAATAAAGGTTACGGCTATATATAAAGAGGCCACAAAATTGGCCGACGATAAATACAGGGTCGGCGCGATAGATCGCATAGGCAAGCAAAGTAGCACCGCCGCATAGGCTGAAATACCAGAAGGCAACGGGAATAATGCTTCTGCGTTGCCGTTCGCTATGAATCCATTGAATGAAAAACCGCATGAAAAATAGCGTCTGGCCGGTAAAGCCTATGGCAAGCCAGGTAGCGGCATTCGGATCCGCTAAAATTTCTTTTATTTTGATTACCAATTCTTCCATGGCGTTATTCCACTTCCTTGATAATGGGCTGTTTGGCGCGTCTTTTAAGCCACAATACGCCGGCTAGATCGACTATTCCCGTCCATAAGCGGTTTCCAAGCCCGTATTTAGTTTTTCCTGCGGTTCGCGCTCGGTGCTCCACTTCCACCGTTAAGACATTGCTGCCGGTACGTAGTACCAATGCACCAAGAAATCTGTGCATATGGTCGAAATTGGGTAATGCAAGAAAAACGTCGCGGCGAATAAGTTTTAAGCTACAACCCGTATCCCGAATACCGTCTTTCAAGACACGTCGTCGAACATCGTTCGCAAATCGGGAACAATATCTTTTGAACCAACCATCCTCCCGCTTGATGCGTTGTCCTGCAACCATGGCGAGATTAGGGTCCTGGGCGTCATCACGCGCGGCGATTAGTTTCCTAATTTCTACAGGCGGATTCTGCAAGTCGCCGTCTATAGTGGCGATCCATGGTGCACGCGCGGCGCGAACACCGGTTAGGATAGCTGTACTTTGGCCGCAACATTTTGCATGATGCAAAACGCGCAAGGTCGCGCGTTGATTTTTAGCCTTAACTAACCTTGCAAGAGTAGCGTCTTCGCTGCCGTCGTCTATGCAAAGAATTTCGAAACTGCATTCGCCGGTCAATGCGCTCTCAATTTCGCTAATGAGTGGCTGCACATTTTCCATCTCCTCCTTCATCGGCACGACAATGGATATTTCGGGTGTCTCAAATTCCGCTGTTTTGAGTCTGTCGGTCAAAGAATGGGCTCGCTTTATATTATAAGGCTGGGCACCAGGCTATGGCGCGCGCACCGGGCTTTTTCATAAATCATCGACCTTATTATTGCGAGGTCAAAAGTTTATAGCTCCGGCGTAAGCACCATTATTCGGGAGAAGAACGCTCTGTCTACGACTTCAGTGACAAGCCCATTCTTTGCGAACAACGCGTGTAAATCGTCTTTTAAATAATCCGCGTAATACGGTTCATGGGCTTCTTGCGGAAACTTTTCTAGTAATGGATTGAATGGAACAAAATCGTCCGGTTGAAGCGAATCCATAAAAACTAGCACGCCATCGGGTTTCAGAACGCGACTCATCTCTGCCGCTGCCAGGTGGCGAACGGGGCGCGGTAATTCGTGAAATAGGTAGACACAGCTGATGACGTCAAACGTATCATCTGCGAAAGGCATAGTTTCTGCGGCGCTTTGAATCAGGCTGTGACGTGACCATGGGGCAAGATTGGATTGTGCCTTG
Source organism: Rhodospirillaceae bacterium (assembly GCA_002715005.1). Classification (GTDB taxonomy): domain Bacteria; phylum Pseudomonadota; class Alphaproteobacteria; order UBA8366; family UBA8366. The sequence continues at coordinate 15,778 of PAXN01000033.1, read as the reverse complement.
TCGAGATAGGGGCGGCTCAGATCGAGCCCAGATACGGTTAGGCGTGGCGAATTCTGCTTTATGGATTTAAGGAATCGGCCTGTACCGCACCCGACATCCAGCAAGCGGCAATTCCGCATGCCTTTTTGTCGGATCGCGCTATTGATAGGGACAAGAGCTTGCCGACGCATGGCATCGGCGCCGCCGGTGAATAACACTTCCACCTGATAATCGTAAAGCTGCGCTGATTCCGCGCTTAAATAGCCATCCGATTGATAGTGAAAATTCTGCAAATAGTAGTTCGGCAATTTCATTGTTGTGTTGGTCTTGGCAATCTCTCGGCCACCACCATTATATTTCCGCTGATTAACCTTTTTTAAATCCCGAAAATAACGTGTTGATTGTAGTAGCACTGCGAGCGGGTTAGGCCATTGATCTTCAGGCGCTTGATATAAACCCGCTTCTATATTCGTCCAATCTCGGGCAAACAAACGTTTTAAGTCTTCGACTATTGCCTTTGTATCGGGAAATTTTTGTTTCTCGGAATTCGTTTTTAGCTTCGACGGCGGCGATAACCGTGCTGTTGCCGCATAATGGGAAGAAAACCAACCAGCGCGTAGCTGTTGGGACACCCTATAAGATAGTTTTTCCAAAAGCGTGGCCATATGCAGATTGTATCATCGGTTGCGTATAAAATCAGCTGTATCGTTGCTCTTAGCGATTAAATCTATTAGGCAAGATGCAGTTTTAAAATGAGGGCGCTCGAATGTTTAAAACGCTTGATGATTTAGAGGTGGCGGGAAAATGCGTACTAGTGCGCGCTGACCTCAACGTCCCTGTCCAAAATGGCAAAGTGAGTGACGTAACGCGCATTGAGCGATTAATTCCGACATTGAACGCGTTACTAGAAAAAAAGGCTCGCATCGTTGTTATGTCGCATTTCGGCCGGCCGAAAGGTCGAATTGTTCCAGAGCTGACACTCAAACCAGCTGCGGATGCTTTGTCGAGAGTACTTGGCGGCAAAGCTGTTGCGTTTGCTAAGAATTGTATCGGCCCGGAGGCAGAGCTCGTCGTTAATGCCCTAAAGGACGGTGAAATCGCCGTTCTGGAGAATTTGAGATTTCATGCGGGGGAAGAAGCAAATGCGCCGGAGTTCGCAGCTGAACTTGCAAAGCTTGGTGAGATCTATGTAAATGATGGCTTCTCCGTATCACACCGTGCTCATGCATCAACGACCGATATCGCCAAACATCTGCCGTCAGCTGCTGGCATTAATATGCAAGCTGAACTGTGTGCTTTGGAAGCAGCGCTGGAAAATCCGAAAAAGCCAGTAGGCGCGATTGTTGGCGGGGCCAAAGTTTCCTCTAAGCTCGACGTATTAAATAATTTAGTAGAGCACATGGATTTTCTAGTCATCGGCGGCGGTATGGCAAACACTTTTTTGCATGCACTCGGCACTGATATCGGCGCCAGCCTATGCGAAAGAAGTTTGGCTGGTACAGCCAACGCCATTATGGCAAAAGCGAATGAAGTTAGTTGCGAGATCGTGCTGCCATCGGACGTAGTCATTGCACCCAAACTGGAAGCGGGCATTGCGACCGATGTGGTTCCCGTAGCCGGCGTACCATCAGATCAGATGATTCTAGACCTTGGGCCGGAAAGTGCGACCGGGTTAGCGGTCAAGCTTTCCGAATGTTCCACTTTATTATGGAATGGCCCGCTGGGAGCCTTTGAGTTTAAGCCTTTCGACGCTTGTACGAACACTGTCGCACGCGCCGCAGCAGAGCTGACCAAAACAGGAGATCTCTTTTCTATTGCCGGTGGTGGCGATACTGTGGCGGCCTTAAACCAGGCCGGCGTCACGCATGATTTTGGATATGTTTCGACGGCGGGTGGCGCCTTCCTGGAATGGTTGGAGGGAAAAGAATTGCCAGGTGTGGTGAAGCTTAGGAGGAAGGTGAGGAAAGGCGATTGAAGCGTCTATTACTGATTGCGGCGTTCTTGTGGTCAAGCACGCTCCAGGCTATGGAGCCTGGACAGCAGTTCTTTTACCTCCCGCACGCTTTGGCCAAGCCGTTTGCCACCAAAAGCGTCGGGAACCCCCCTAAAATTGTTCGCCGCCAAGCAAATTGGCGTCCCAAGGTGCCTTCCGGTTTTCAAGCTAATCTCTTTGCGTCCGGCCTGGATCACGCTCGTTGGTTGGCCGTAGCCGCGAGTGGGGAAGTGTTTCTGTCTGAAGCCCGGTTTAATCGCGTTACCTTGCTAATTGACCGAGACAAGGATGGACGAGCAGATGAAAAACATACTTTCGCCCAGAATCACAATACGCCACATGGCCTAGCCATTCACGAAGGTTATATTTATGTCGCAGACCTGGACCGTATATGGCGTTACCGCTGGCGGCCTGGCCAAATCCGTCCATTAGGAGCAGCAGAACCTTTCACCAAGTTAGGCTCACTGGGTTCCGCTAACGGTCACTGGACACGCAACATCGTTATTGACCCAAAGGGTAAGTCTCTTTATGTGGCTATAGGAAGCCGCGGGAATATTGGCATCGAACCGTCGCCACGGGCGACAATCAAAGAATTTGATATGGAGTCACGCGCAGGTATTATCTTTGCTAGTGGCCTGCGAAATCCCGTTGGCATCGCGTTTCACCCAGACACCGGCATCCTTTATGCGACCGTGAATGAACGTGATGGCCTTGGTGATGAATTGGTGCCTGATTATTTTACCTCCGTTAAGCGCGGCGGGTTTTACGGGTGGCCGTATTCTTATATTGGCTCTATACCGCAGCCTGGCTTTGCCAAGCACCGACCAGATTTGGTGAAGCGCGCTATTGTGCCTGACGTTTTATTGCAATCTCACTCCGCGCCGATGGCGATTTTGTTTGCGAAAGGCGGGCCCTTCCCTGAGGATTGGCAGGACGATGCGTTTGTTGCGTTCCGAGGCTCCTGGAATGCGGCTTTTCCGCGCGGCTATAAAATCGTTCGTATTCTCTTTGACAATGGCAAGCCAACAGGCGGTTATGAAAACTTTGTGACTGGGTTTAGGGTTGATAAATCAGGCAGTAGCGGCCCGGCTTTGGTTTGGGGGCGTCCTGTTGGTCTCGCAATGTTGCCAGACGGCAGTATGCTGATTGCCGTCGACGCGGCTCAGGAGATTTGGCGGATCAGCCGAACTAAATAAATACCAACACTTGCCCCAAAGGTGATGAAGGGCGAAAGTAGGGCATGAGCGAATTACAGTCGCAGCAAACCTTTGGCCCCCGGGTGCTGGAAGTGCCGGAAGGCGACAACCGTGAACGGCTTGTCTGCCCTGAATGCGGTTATATTCGGTACGATAATCCTAAAATCGTTGCAGGGGCTGTTGTGCTTTGGCAAGGTCGCTACTTGCTTTGCCGGCGAGCCATTAACCCGCGTAAGGGGTATTGGACGATCCCAGCTGGTTATATGGAATTAAACGAGACGGCGCTGGATGGTGCAAAAAGGGAAGTGTTAGAGGAGGCGGAGGCAGAAATCATCGTGGACGGGCTTTTGGCAATTTATAACATCCCTCGTATCAGTCAGGTGCAGCTCATTTATCGTGCGCAGTTGGTTGAAGGCAAACACGGTCCCGGAGTTGAAAGTTTGGAAACGGCCTTATTTGAGTGGGAAGATATTCCGTGGGATGAACTCGCATTTCCGTCGGTGACCTGGGCGCTCAACCATCATCGAGAGGTTTCTGGTAAAGTGATTTTTCAGCCACGGACAAATCCTGAGGGCGACCGGGGCGATTATTGAGCTCGTTATTTGTGCAGCTCGTCTCCATCGCTACTTGTTTTTTTATATTTAGAAAAGACCGGCACCTGCAGAGCCGTAAACGCGATGGTCAAAATCAGTATCCCAAAGATTTTGAAATTTAGCCAAACCTCGGTCGAAAAGTTTCGCCATACCGCTTCATTCAGCGCTGCCATGACAATAAAGAATATCGCGAATCGCCAGCTCAAAATCCACCAGCCTCGATCTTGTAGCGGCCATGCTGATTCTAGAAGAGGTTTGAGTAGTGGGCGTTTGAAATAGAGCCCGCCCAGCAAAACGATAGCAAATACGCATTGGACAATGGTTGGTTTCATTTTTATGAAGCGTTCATCTTCAAACCACAAAGTCAGCCCGCCAAAGAAAAGCACAATGACCGTGGTCACGATAAACATAATGGGCGGCCTCTGCCGCCAGACGGCAAGCAAAAATATTACTATAATTACAGCGATCATAAAAGCGCCGGTTTCGGTTATGAGGTCCTTTCCGCTGGCGTAGAATACGGTAAAGAATGTAAGAAGTGGGCCGTACTCGGTCGCGGGACGGAGCCAGTCCGGGGCTTTGGAAATAGACTTTGACATATGTGTCTTATAAACCGAGCGGACGGAACGTTGATAGAGCTTTTAAGATACATCGTATTTTACGGGCGGGACAATCTGTCTGGTTGGTGGCGATGGGGTAGATGGTCTAGAATCGTACGGTGATAGGGAGATTTTGACCAACCAATGACTCGACCGCTCCTCACATTTCGGGCTCTGCTGGCTCCACTGCTGAGCGAGGAATTTATTGCCGAGCATTTGGATCAGGCTCCTGCATTCGTTGGCGGAGATGGAACTAAATTCGCCGAATTATTTGGTTGGGAGGATGCCACTAGATTATTGAATACCAGTAAGGTGTGGTCGAGCGAAACGCTCAAGCTGACCGAAGCAGGGGAAAGCGTGTTGCCGGAGGAGTATTGTTTCCCAGGTACAAATCGGAGCTTACAGGCCATCCAGCGACCGGACCCCGCATCAGTGCTGGATCATGTTCGGCGTGGTGCGGTTTTAACGCTCGCTTCGATGGAATCCTCGATGCCGCATTTGGCACGTCTAACAGCAGCTGTAAGCTCTGCACTTGGTGGTGCGGGTTCTGCACGCATAACCTGTTCTGGGCCTACTGAGCTTGCCAACGTGGTAGATTTCGACGTAGGTGATGCCTTCCATCTTCAGCTGGATGGATCATCATCTTGGGTGCTCTACGAGGAACGTGCGTCGAGGGACGGAAGTACTGCGCCACGCGAGTTGACAGGCGAGTTGGAAATGAATGCCGGCGATGTCTTATACCTTCCGGCGGGACAATTTTATCAGGCTGCTGCTGGCAGTGGTTTGACAATGTGGCTGACGATTGTCATCGTTCGACTAACGGGTGCTGATATCTTGCCCTTAATCCAAGAAAGTTTAACGGACACGCCTTTGTTTCGAGCGGATTTACCATTCTACGATAATGCAGTGGAGCATAAGCGGCATTTCGAGGCTCTGGCGGAATCGTTGCGTAGTGCAGTTGGTTCGGAGGCATTTGCCGCAAAAGTCATGGCATTTCAGCGGAGCCGTATGTATGTATCGAAAATCGCTTCTTTTAACCTGCCCAGTCACGATATTGGTGAATTTTTCAGGGTGCCAGTTGGTGCCATAGAGCCATCGGACGTTATGTCGGAAACAAGGGAGATAGCGCGTTGGGCAAAGCAAACCGAGATATTCACCCTGACAGAGCTCCAGCTGAACTTTCCTAAACATTCTATGGACACTCTGATTAATATTATTACTGCGCTGCAAGAAAGTGGTTTTCTTCAACAGCCGGAAGCGGACATAAAATAATGGTTGATACTGTCCGCCGTTTTTCTGATTTGATAGCCCCTATTTCGGTTAAGGATTTTTCCAATACCATTGCGGCTAAATCGCATTTTTATATTCAAGGGCCCGATGACAAATTCTCTAACGTGGCCTCATGGGAAATGATCAATCGCCTGCTGGAGCGGACGGCGCTTTGGGACAGTAGATTATTAACACTGGCCAAAGATGGCCCAACCTTTGATGCGGAACAGTATTGTCGGGCGGATACGGACGTTGACGGTCACGCAGTTATGCGGCCTGTGCCCAGTCTTATACGCGAACATTTAAAAGACGGCGCAACGTTGGTGCTTAATCATACGGATACGTTGACACCTGAACTGGCTGCGGTTTCGGCCTGCCTGCGGCTGCGCTTCGGCGCACAAATAAAATGTAATATTTATTGCTCGTGGCAAGAGAACCAAGGTTTTGCAACCCATTTTGATGGCCGAGACGTATTTGTCTTGCATATTGCCGGTAAAAAATCGTGGAACCTTTATGATGGGTTCTATGAGCTTCCCATGGGGGATTCGCCTTACATTTTTCGGCTTGGGAATGAAGAAAACGAGAGCCTAAAAGGAAACTGTATCGAGCATGTGGAGATGACCCCAGGAGACCTTCTTTATATCCCACGCGGTCAATATCACGACGCGATAGCCTCAAGCGAAGCCAGCCTTCATCTTACTTTTGGGGTGGTTCCCATGTTGGGTATAAATGCGATGAACATGATACAAGCGAGTGTGGTCAACGAGCCTCTTTTTAATGAGCCATTGCCACATTTCGATGACCCGAAGGCGTTACAGGCCCATATTGATCGTCTTGTGGATCGATTGTCGCAGATGTTGGCCTCTTCGGAGGCAAGTTTAAAGGTGCGAGCAAGTCAGGAAAGCGTGGCGATGCAGGACTTCTCTGCAGTTTACGATCTACCGCATGCTGGAAATATCTCTACATTCCGAGTTTTTCATGATCAATCAATTGAGCATGCGGCTACAGGTTTTGATTTGGTTGCTGCATCCGAGTGGGTGGCTGAGCGAGATTATTTTACCGACCGAGAACTGGCAGTAGCTTTTCCGAGGTTGAAACCGGCTGATATTGTCCGCACTATTGAAGAATTGATTACTGGCAACCGAATTATCCAAATCGGCTAACCGATACTGGTTTTGCGGTTGGTAGGTTCTACCCTTACGGTGTCAATTAAAAATTTGTGCATCGACTCTCAAAGTAATAGATTCTACCCATGGCATCCGGTGAACCAATAATTCCAGGCTCAGCGACTTCAAGCGGCGGTGTTGTGCCGCTGCGGCGCCCGACGCGTGATGGGGTTAACGAAGAAGAACGCGCCTTTTTAGCTCTGAAAAAGCGCGGGCGGTTTGATCCGACGAATATAGAAGAGGCCCTAAAGCGTTTAGCGGAACTATTGTCTACGGATCGGGAGGCCCCGCGGCAGGACGTTGTGCCAAGGGGTTTTTATCTAGACATCTTGGTGTGAGTATTTCTTAAGCGTAGTCTCGCAGACAGGGTGAGTTCAATCGCTCATTCGCTTTGCAGCTAGCTATGAACAATTAGTCAGGGCGTTTTAGATGAGTTTGCACTTTGAAAATTTGTATTCGCTTTGTAGCAGGGCGGGCGTCCTTGTGATGACCTGCTCGGAATCTGTTTTAGGCTTCTTCTGGAAGCCCAACGAGGCTGCGCGCAAAATCTTTTGCTGCGAAGGGCTGTAAATCCTCTGCACCTTCACCAACCCCTATTGCATGAACCGGCAACCTAAATTTTTCCGCAAGGGCTACTAACACGCCTCCCTTGGCGCTACCATCTAATTTGGTCACGACCAGGCCGGTGACTGGCGCGACTTTTCCAAATGATTCGACTTGGGATATTGCATTTTGTCCCGTGGTAGCATCAAGCACTAGCACGCAGTCATGGGGGGCTGACTCGTCGCGTTTCTTAAGAACACGAACAATCTTCTCCAATTCCGCCATTAGGTTGGCTTTATTTTGGAGGCGGCCAGCAGTATCTATTAAGAGCAGGTCGGCACTGTTTGCTTGCGCTTTTTCGAGCGCATCGAAGGCGAGGCCTGCGGAATCTGCGCCTGCTTCGCGCGTGATTACCGGACTGTTTGTGCGCTCGCCCCAGATTTGCAGTTGCTCAATAGCGGCGGCGCGGAACGTATCGCCTGCCGCTAGCACGACGTTTTTTCCCGCTTCGGAAAAATGTTTTGAGAATTTGCCTATTGTTGTTGTTTTGCCTGACCCATTGACACCTGCAATTAACACCACGTGAGGCTTGTTGCCATCAGCAGGTTTTAAAGGGATTGCGACTGGCTTTAGGATGTCTGCTATTATGTCCGCTAACGCTTCTTGCACCTCACCGGGCGCAATATCTTTTTCAAACCGCTGCTGAGCCAGTTCTGCGGTGAGTTTTGCGGCAGTGGCCGGTCCTAAATCTGACATTATTAAGGCCTCTTCCAATTGTTCGAGCGCCTCGCTGTCGAGTCGTCGCCTTGATAGGGCTGAGGTAATACTGCCGGTTAGCTGAGTGGTGGATTGGGTAAGCCCGTCACGAAGGCGCCCTAACCAGCTCTTGGTACTCATGCGGCGGGTCCGCCAGCGGAATGGGCATCAAGTGAATTATTTCTCACGCCCGTAATTTTGACCTGCAGAAGCGAACCCTCTGGTGCGGGTTTATTCAATGTTACCGGTGCGAACTGTTCCGTTCGCCCACGTCCGTCTTTTTCTACTACTATGGTTGCTTTTGAACCGATAGCGGATCTGAGAAACTCGTTTTTTACTGTATTTCCAGCCTCGCGTAATTGCGCTGCTCGTTCTCTGCAGAGAGACTTCGGATGTTGCGGCATGCGCGCTGCTGGAGTTTCTGGTCGGGCGGAATACGGAAATACGTGGAGCCATGTTAATCCGCATTCTTCAATAAGACGCAGACTATCTTCAAACATTTCATTTGTTTCAGTTGGGAACCCCGCAATAATATCGGCTCCAAAAATAATGTCCGGCCGCAGTTCGCGCGCCTTTCGGCAAAATTCGATGGCGTCGGCGCGGCTATGTCGGCGCTTCATGCGTTTTAAGATCATATCGCTGCCTGATTGCAGCGATAGATGTAAGTGCGGCATTAAACGATCTTCTTCGGCGATGGCGTGGATCAGATGGTCATCGATTTCAATACAGTCAATCGAAGACAGGCGTAATCTAGGCAATTCAGTAACCTGTTTTAAAAGGCGGCGCACCAATTGCCCAAGGCAAGGTTGCCCCGGCAAATCTATGCCGTACGAGGTAATATCGACGCCGGTTAGAACCACTTCCTTATAGCCCACATTCACTAATTCCCGGACTTGATCAACTACGGCCCCCATTGGCACGGACCGGCTGTTACCGCGGCCATAGGGAATGATGCAAAAGGTGCAGCGGTGATCGCAGCCATTTTGAACTTGCACGAAGGCGCGTGCGTGATCCTCTAGGCCAGTGATCAGGTGCGTCGCTGTTTCTTTTAGCTCCATAATATCGTTCACTCGCACCGGCTCAGTTGCGATATTCTCAAGTGCATCGATCTGCATTTTTTCTGCATTCCCGAGCACTAAATCCACCTCGTCCATGGCAGCATAGCGATCTGGGTTGATCTGGGCAGCACATCCGGTAACTACTATTCGGGCCTCGGGGTGTTCCCGGTGGGCGCGCCGTATCGCTTGTCTGGCCTTTCGTTCCGCTTCAGCGGTTACGGCGCAGGTGTTGAAGAGAATTATATCGTCAAGCCCTGCGACCTTCATATTATCTTGCATGACCTGGCTTTCGTAGGCATTTAACCGGCAACCAAATGTGATAATTTTTTGTTTTTTAGTCATAGTGCTACCGAACCTGTGAAACTGGTGGCAACAGGTCCTGTCATAAGTACATGATCGTCTTTTTTGCGCCACTCAATATCTAAATAGCCGCCATCCAGATCTAATGTTACTGAGCGTCCGCTTAGACCGCGCCTATGGGCGGCGACCGCAGTCGCGCACGCGCCGGTGCCGCAGGCATCCGTAATACCAGAGCCCCGCTCCCAAACGCGCAGGCGAAACCGGTTCTCGCCGTTTGGACTCGCTATTTCAACGTTGGTACGCTCCGGGAATAGGGCGTGATGTTCTATTTCTGGGCCGATTTTCTCGAGCGGAACAGCCTCAGCATCTTCGACAAAAAATACGCAGTGAGGATTTCCTATACCCACTCCTACCGGATCGGAAAGATTTCCTTCGGAAACGGGTAAATGCAGAGAATCAATTGCTTCGGATAGTGGAATGCCGGCCCAGTCGAGGTTCGCCGGGCCCATATCTACTGTTACCAATCCGCTGGTCCCTCTCTGTGCGCTGTGCATTCCACTGAGTGTTTCCAATAGAATTTGGTTTGTATTCGTTTCGTCCATCAATAATGCTGCGAGACATCTTGTGCCATTACCACAGGTGCCTGCTTCGCTACCATCGCTATTGAAAAAACGAATTCGTGCTGCTGCACCGGCGGTTTGGGGTTTTTCAATAAGAACTAGTTGGTCAAACCCGACACCGCGCCGTCGGTCGGCAAGGGAGAGAATTTGGCTTTCCGTGAGGGCGAGTGGGCGCATCCGTGCGTCAAGGACCACGAAGTCATTGCCCAGCCCATGCATCTTGATGAACGGAACCATCCGAACCCACCCTTCAAACCAATCTTACAAGCCATGGCCTTATATGGCCCGTGAGTACAAGAAGTCCACTGCTTTCGTTAATTGATAAAGGACCGGTGCTCTTGACTTAGGTGGCATGCGGGCGTAAAAGAGCGCGCCTTTTCAATAGTTATAGGCAGTTTGGTCCCGAGGGGCCCCGCTGGTCCGCGAGTGTCGCGCACTGGCGCTTTTTGGTTTGGTTATGTGAGAAAGGTTCTAACGAACCGATGTTCGATAATCTTTCAGGACGATTAGGTGAGGTTCTAGAAAACCTTACACGTCGCGGTGCCTTGAGCGAAAAGGACGTAGATGCAGCTCTACGCGATGTGCGTGTTGCGTTGCTTGAGGCTGATGTAGCGCTGCCGGTAGTACGTGATTTCATCAAGAAAGTAAAAGGCGAAGCGATTGGCGAGAGGGTTCTGAAATCCGTTACGCCAGGGCAGATGGTCATCAAAGTGGTCCACGACGCTTTGGTAGAAATGTTGGGAGCCGAAGATGCGGCTCTGCAATTGCCGATTAATCCACCGGGAGCCATTCTAATGGTGGGGTTGCAAGGCTCCGGCAAAACAACGACTAGCGCGAAAATTGCGCGGTTTATTTCTCACAAAGATAATAAGAAAGTTTTGATGGCCTCGCTTGATGTAGCCCGTCCGGCAGCACAAGAACAGCTTAAAGTGCTAGGTGAACAGGTTGATGTCGCGACGCTACCTATCATAGAAGGGCAACCATCACTTGAAATTACTAGACGTGCAATGCAGGCGGGTACTCTAGGCGGTTACGATGTCGTCTTACTGGATACAGCTGGTCGACTGGCGGTGGATGAGGCCTTGATGGCGGAAGTTGCGGCCATCCACAAAGAATCAATGCCCCTGGAGACATTGCTGATTGCTGATGCCATGACTGGTCAGGATGCAGTTAATACTGCAGAACAATTTCATAAACGCCTTGATTTGACGGGCATTGTACTGACCAGGGTCGATGGCGATGCTCGCGGTGGTGCTGCGCTCTCAATGCGGGCTGTCACGGGTTGCCCGATTAAGCTTATTGGCACTGGTGAAAAACTCGATGAATTGGAGACTTTTCACCCTGATCGTATTGCAAGTCGTATTCTTGGAATGGGCGACGTGGTTAGCCTTGTTGAAAAAGTCAGCGAAGTTGTCGAGGAGGAAGAGGCTGAAAAGCTTGCCGCCAAGCTCAAGAAGGGCCAAATGGATTTCAATGACCTGGCCAGCCAATTGCGCCAAGTAACCAATATGGGGGGTCTTTCCGGTGTAATGGGAATGTTACCGGGTGTTGGCAAGATGCAAAAGCAAATGGCCGAGGCCAATGTGGATGAAGGTATGATCCGCCGTCAGGAAGCCATCATTCTATCGATGACGCCCGATGAACGGATGCGTCCAAAACTTATTCAGGCGTCCCGAAAACGGCGTATTGCGACTGGGTCGGGCACGTCGGTGCAAGACGTTAACAAATTGATGAAGCAGTTGATCACCATGAATAAGATGATGAAAAAAATGGGCAAAATGGGCCAAAAAGGAATGATGCGCCATGGCCTATCAGGGCTGACTGGCATGCCCGGATTACCGCCAGGATTTGGCGGACGATAAATTTAAATTTTACCGAATCAAAACAAACCTGAGGAAAATAAAAATATGTCGTTACGGATTAGACTAGCCCGCGGTGGGGCTAAAAAGCGGCCCTTTTATCGGATTGTGGTCGCCGATACTCGTATGCCCCGCGATGGTCGTTTTATTGAGAAACTTGGTACCTATAATCCAATGTTGGCGAAGGATGATCCGGGCCGCGTTGTGTTATTAAATGAACGAATTGAGCATTGGTTGTCGGTTGGTGCAACTCCATCAAACCGAATCGCCCGCTTCTTGGCAGCGGCTAATATGCGCCCTGCACCGGCTATTCCTGTCCAGACAAAAAAGGATAAGCCGCGCCCTAAAACGCTTGAGAGGTTAGCGGCGTTGCAAGAGAAAAAAGCTGCCGAAGAGGCTGCCACCGAAGAGGCGCCTGCTGAAGAGGCTGCGCCAGAAGAGGCTACTACCGAAGAGGCGCCTGCTGAAGAGGCCGCGCCAGAAGAGGCTGCTACCGAAGAGGCGCCTGCTGAAGAGGCCGCGCCAGAAGAGACAACAGTTAAAAAGAAGAAAGAAGCCTGAGGCAGGACGATTAAGTGTTAACGGGAGCAATCCATATGGCGGATAAGAAGCTATGCGTGGGCGTCATTGCGGGGCCTCACGGCGTGCGTGGTGAGGTGCGCGTGAAGAGCTTTACCGCTGATCCGGATGCGCTCGTTGGCTATGGGCCATTTACGGATAAAGCCGGTCAGAATGAGTATGCGATTGAGATGACTGGCCGGTCCAAGGATATGATCCGTGGTCGTATACGCGGTATCGATGATCGTGATGCCGCGGCTGCCTTACGTGGAACAAAACTCTATATCGATCGGGATATTCTTCCTGCTGCTAATGAAGGTGAGTTCTACTATGCAGATTTGATTGGCTTGCCGGTTTTTTTGACTGACGGCACACCCTACGGCTCTGTGAAGGCGGTGCAGGAATTTGGTGCTGGCGACCTGATTGAAACTCAACTGTCAGATGGTACGGTTTCTTTGCTGCCTTTCACCCGAGAAATATTTCCCATCGTTGATCTAAGTGTTGGGCATCTGATCATTTCTCCGCCTGAAGATACCTATGCCACTGTTAAAAATATGGATGATGAAACCGAAGAGGAGCCATCATAATGGTTGCTTGGACGGTTGATGTATTAACAATTTTCCCAGAAATGTTTCCGGGACCACTTGCCCACTCTATTGCCGGGAAGGCTTTGGAAAAGGATTTATGGCGTCTCAGGATAACAAATATCCGTTCTTTTGCTTCTGATAAGCATCAGACTGTCGATGATACTCCGTGTGGCGGCGGACCGGGCATGGTGATGCGGGCTGACGTCGTGGATACAGCGCTCCAGTCCATAGATATGAGGACCGATCGCCCGCTAATCTATCTGACGCCTCGGGGTCAGCCATTCGACCAGACCATGGCTCATGAATTAGCGGAGAAGCAAGGTTTAGTGGTTCTCTGTGGGCGGTATGAAGGCATAGATGAACGTGTTCTGGAAACGCGTGCGCCCCTGGAAGTTAGTCTCGGGGATTTCGTGCTTTCTGGCGGAGAGCCCGAGGCACTAGCGATGCTAGATGCTTGCGTGCGCTTGATTCCAGGCGTTATCGGTGATGAAAGATCTTTGGCTGAAGAAAGTTTCAAGGCCGGCCTTTTGGAATACCCGCATTATACCCGGCCTAAAGAATGGAATGGGCATGCGGTGCCAGAAATTTTGCTTTCGGGACATCACAAAAATATTCGTGCTTGGCGGCATGAACAATCTGAACGTATTACCCGCGAACGTCGCCCTGACCTTTGGTCACGTTACGTCGCACAGCAGGAAAAGAGAAGGCGAGTACAATGAATACGATCCAAGAATTCGAACAACGCAAAGCAGCAGTGCTCCGGGAGGAACGCCCGTTACCGAAATTCAAGCCGGGCGATACAGTGCGCGTAAATGTGCGTGTTGTTGAAGGCACTCGCGAACGCATCCAGGCTTTTGAGGGCGTTTGCATTGCACGCAAGAGTGCCGGATTGAATAGCTCGTTCACAGTCCGTAAAATCAGCTATGGCGAGGGTGTTGAACGTGTGTTTCCGTTGCTGAGCCCTCGCATTGATAGTATCGACGTGGTCCGGCGCGGCTCGGTTCGTCGGGCAAAGCTTTATTATCTGAGAGGTTTGCGCGGCAAAGCGGCTCGTATTGCAGAAGATACCAGCTACCGCCGTATCCAAGAGGAAACTGTTGGGGAAGCTGTTGCTGCTGCGAAGGCGGAGGAAGAGGCAGCGGCGGCAGCAGCAGCAGCAGAAACTAATTCTGAAACAGCGTCGACGAAAGAAGCTGCTACCACTGCTTCTGAGGAAACGACGACAAAAGAGTCAAATAACGACTAGTAATGAATTTAATTCAGGTGAGAATATAGGCAGGAAAAATGGCGGCTCCGAAAACTTTATTTGAAAAGATTTGGGATAGTCATCTTGTGGATGTGCAGGACGACGGCACTTGTTTGCTTTATATCGATCGACACTTAACCCATGAAGTTACTACGCCACAGCCATATGAAGGGCTGCGGCAGGCGGGTCGACATGTGCGCCGGACAGATGCGACGATTGCTGTGTTGGATCACAATATTCCGACCGACTGGAGCCAGGAAATTCCTGAAGATTCACAATTACAAATAGACACGTTGCGGCAGAATTGCTCAGAATTTGGAGTCGAGCTCTACGAGGTAGATGATGCACGAAATGGGATCGTTCACGTTATTGGTCCGGAACAGGGGTTTACCTTGCCCGGCACTACTATTGTTTGTGGTGATAGTCATACGGCGACCCACGGGGCGTTTGGTGCTTTGGCGTTTGGCGTCGGCACATCGGAAGTGGAGCATGTCCTGGCGACACAGACGCTCATTCAAGCGCCGGCTAAATCCATGTGCGTCACGGTTAATGGCTCTTTGCCGGTTGGCTGTACTGCGAAAGATCTCATCCTTGCTTTGATTGGTAAGATTGGCACTGGTGGTGGAACGGGCCATGTAATCGAATACGCAGGTCCTGCTATTGAGGCGCTCTCTATGGAGGGCCGGATGACGGTAAGTAATATGACCATCGAAGGTGGCGCTCGGGCGGGTTTAGTAGCCCCTGACGAAACAACATTTGCTTATTTGAAGGGTCGTCCAAAAGCGCCTGGTGGCGATCTGTGGGAGAAAGCCGTGGCTCATTGGAAGACGTTGCGGTCCGATGAGGGTGCTTCGTACGACAAGGAAGTAGGGCTAGATGTTTCTGATATCGTTCCCCAAGCGACCTGGGGGACGAACCCTGAGCTGGTAGCACCAATTACTGGTATAGTGCCTAACCCTAAAGATGCGACGGACGCCCATAAACGCGAGAGTATTGAGCGAGCGATTGCCTATATGGGTTTAGAGCCGGGTATGAAAATGACAGATATCTCAATTGATCGCGTTTTCATTGGTTCGTGTACGAATGGGCGCATTGAAGATATTCGTGCTGCGGCAGAAGTCGCGAAAGGGCGCCAGGTTTTTGACAACGTGCGTGCTATGGTGGTGCCGGGTTCCGGGTTAGTAAAACAGCAAGCGGAAGAAGAGGGGCTTGATAAAGTTCTTCTCGAAGCTGGCTTTGAATGGCGAGAACCAGGTTGTTCCATGTGTTTGGCGATGAATACTGATCGCTTAGAGCCAGGAGAGCGCTGTGCTTCTACATCCAACCGTAATTTCGAGGGTCGTCAAGGCCGCGATGGACGCACTCATTTGGTGAGCCCTGCGATGGCTGCCGCCGCAGCGGTCACTGGAAAACTAACCGATGTGCGGGAGATGATGTAATGGATAGATTTGAAAAACTC
>PAXN01000032.1 GCA_002715005.1 Rhodospirillaceae bacterium | reverse complement strand
TACGAGTGTTGGTCTTCATTTGGGTAGTGATGGGAGGAGAAATATAACCACTCTTCATAGTCAGCAAATCTATGAAAGTTGTTTATTGGAAGGTTGGCGATGAAATCTTGTGAAGTCAATTTGTTTATTCTTTAAGTATAGAAACTCTGGATTCTTTTTATTCTATAATGTATTGACATACTATATAGGGTTTTCATTCGTAATATTTTAGAAATACTGTAAAAAAGTGACAAATATATTAAAAACACAACAATATTACAGATTGTATTGGTGTAATGTAGTTTTATACTACTAATAGAGAGTGATTTTTTAGTCGCAAAGTTTGTTTGTGTGGAAAATGGGTTTTCCGGTAAAATCAAAGGAATTATTGATTTACAATGGTTTCCAATCGGTGACTGACTTATGGAAAACCATATGCTTAGTTACAAACTTGTTACAAAGTTAATTTTTATTCAATGAAAACAATGACGTATAAAGTAATTACTACTGAGTGGGAGTGAGCAAAAAAAATATTATTGTGTTATATTAATCTGTAACGAAAAAAAACAAACTTTAAAGTATCGTCAAAGTCCATTTTAATCGCTTGAATTCCCTAGGATTTTAGAATATCGGCTTTTTCGGTTATCTTTTTGTTTACCAAAATTATTCCCTTCTCAGCCTTATCAAAACCTACAATTTCGCATATTTTACCGGAAACGCTCTCTTGTTTTTCTTCTTTTACTATTAACGTAATAACCGCAGCTTCGCCAAATTCTCCGAATTGCTTCTCAACAAAGGGAGCATCGCTTCTTCCTTTTTCAAGAAATAGAAGTTCTATTTCATCGTCATCAGAAAGTGTTTCATAGATTTCCTGGCCTATATCGAGAGAGGTAATCGAGCCAATTTCAACGAGCATATCAACTTCCTCTATTTCTTGTTGACGGATTCGAGAACGTTTTCCGGAATGTAGGTGGCTATTCTATCAAGTTCAGAAATGTACATTATGCCTTTGCCAGGTGTATCTAACTCCCCAGCGAGGTACATTGCTTCGAATACCAGTTCAGCCTGCTCGGCAGATACTATTATTCTCAAGACTTCTTTATTTTCATCGATTGTTACGCCGATCAATCCCATCCTGTCACGCACGCCGGTTCCTCGCGCATAACTAACAGTTGCTCCTTGGGCGCCACAGTTTTTCGCAGCATCAAGAACCTTTTCTGCTAAGCCATTTTGAAGAACGCAAGTTATCAGCTTTGCATCTGTGAGATATACGATTTGACGGTCAGACATTTTGCGAATCCCCTACAATAGACTTGGATTTATGCTCCGCACGATTTTGCATAAACTCTAATACGGCCCCTGTGCCTAAAACAGCAATAATTGGGCAAATACTTGCTAAGGATAGAATTCCGAATCCCTCGACCGCAGAAACGGCATTGCCCAAACCAAGACCCATCGCTAGTACCAGTGGCACGGTCACTGGACCAGTTGTGACCCCAGCACTATCCCATCCAACGTTCACAAATTCTTCGGTTGAAAAGATGGTTAGTAAAACGCCGATAATGTAGAGCGGTAAAAGGATCGACATAAGGTCAAATCCAATAATTAATTTTGCTACTCCTAGTGCTATGCCAACGGATACACCACCTGCAACACTGTACATGAGCATTGATTTTTTGAATGCACCGTTCGTCAAATTTTGGACAGTCGAGCCCAAGGCATTCAGGGCTGGTTCTGCTAATGTGGCGCCAAAACCGAGTAAAAATGCAAAAGCAATAACTATTAAGAGGCCTAACGTTTCTGTAAAGATTGGAGAAGAGGGACTTGCCGCTAAATTCATAAACGCAGCTGGGAGTATACTTCCGGTTTGGTTGCCAATTGCTCCTAATCCATAGGTTAACCCAACGTTGATTATACACATACCTATAATTGATAAAACTAGGCCGTACACCGTTACCATCCGGTTTGGAATCACTTCCTTTAATATTACCGCAAGAACGAACATTAAAAATATTACAAGCGGAAGAATTGCGCGAACGCCAAGGATTATCTCATTAAAAGGTGTTTGTCCCCATATTGTGGGCTCGGCTACAACCGCTGCATTTTGAGCTTGTGCAGCGAGGATTATCTGCTCCGGTGTTATATTAAAAGAAACAAAAATTGCTAGAATTAGGACGGCTAAAATCGGGAACAACGACGCCATTGTAACAACGCCAAAGCCGGAAAGTGAACTGACACCTTTTCCTGCTGCATTGGCGATCCCGATACCCAAGGAGAGAACTAATGGCACTGTTACTGGACCAGTCGTTACGGCGCCACAATCCCAAGCAAGCCCCAGAATACTCCGCAAATTCGGGTCTAACCAGCAATACGCGGTTAAAACCACTATCGGCACAAGTGCACTATAAATCATTGGTTTTAGTGACCATCCCTGCACAAATCGCACCGTTCCGAGAATAGCCGCTACACCCACCCCAGCGCCAACCATCAGCACTAGCGGCAGGGTCCAATTGTTCAATAGCTCGTAAAGATAGGGGGCTTTGTCTACGTCAACAGACGAGCCGAAAGCTTGAAGTGCTCCTATCGCAGGTTCAGCAAAAGTTACTCCCACTCCAAGTATGCCGATAATAATATAAACTACCGTCATACTTGCTTTTTTTGGAAGCCGGTCGCCGATTATTGTGCCAAAGGGCATAAGCCCGACGTTCAGTCCTTCCATAAATACTGCAAGCCCAATTATCACTGCTACCAAGCCCATAAATAGACTCAGGGTTTCTTGGACTGGGTAATTCAGGACCAACACTTGGAAGATAATCAGATATGCAGCCAGAGGCACCACTGCTTTAATTGGTTCCATGAACCGAGTGCCGCAATAAGGGGCTAAGAGATTTAAGGCCCTTCGGGGCGTCACCTTGATGCGCTCCGGCGTCAGAGACCCTTGACCTTGAGGGTCAAGTTTTGGTGTCAATTCATTGTAGCTAATCTCAGTTCGGGGGACTCTGTATTTCTTTAAATATTCGTGATAGCGCATGCGCACATTCCTTTGAGACTGGAGCTTCAACCCAGAACTAAATCTAAAAACCCTGACAAGTCATCATCAATGGTCTAATAAGTTCATCGGTAAATCAGACAAAAAGCCGCAGTTCCTCTGATCCAACGTTACCTTAACGAAAATCCACAGGAACGCAAAGATTGGGAAATAGTCGCACCGTTAGCAATCTTGCTGTTCGTTGTTTTCATACTGCCAATAGGTGCCTTCGCATCGTCGTTTGTAAAATGCATTTTGCGCTACGCAGAAGAGGGGAAAACGTCTAACCAGGCGCTTTAAAATAGTAATAAAAAATACTGTTAATAAATTCTTTGTTTTAATAATTGATAAGAAAACCTAATTAGATGAGTACACTATGCCCGTCATCACAAATATAAACGATCTTAAAAAAATCTACCGCCGCCGCGTCCCTAAGATGTTTTTTGATTACGCAGAATCAGGGAGTTGGACAGAGCAGACATTTAGGGCCAATGTTTCGGATTTCGCTGATTTACTTTTAAGGCAGAGGGTTGCGGTAGATATGAGCGGGCGACATACCCGTGGACAGATGATTGGTGAAGATGTAGCGATGCCTGTTGCTTTGGCGCCTGTAGGGTTAACTGGTTTGCAATCTGCGGACGGCGAAATTAAAGCAGCGCGTGCAGCAGAACAATTTGGTGTTCCATACACATTATCTACAATGTCGATATGCTCGATAGAAGATGTGGCGGCCAAGACTGAAAAGCCGTTTTGGTTCCAACTCTATGTCATGAAAGACCAAGATTATGTGTCCCGTTTACTGGCACGGGCCAAAGAGGCCAAATGCTCGGCTCTAGTGATAACACTAGATTTACAAGTCTTGGGTCAGCGACATAAGGATATCAAGAATGGATTATCAGCTCCTCCCAAGCTGACGCCCAAAACACTTGTAAATCTATCGACAAAATGGCGCTGGGGCATCGAGATGCTTGGGACAAAGCGCAAGAACTTTGGCAATGTCGTAGGACATGCCGAAGGAGTGTCCGATACAACCAGCCTAAGCTCCTGGACCGCCGAACAATTTGATCCAAAACTTGATTGGAACAAGATCAAGGCCCTAAGAGACAAGTGGGACGGTAAAGTGATTTTGAAAGGTATTTTAGATGCCGAGGATGCCAAGCTTGCCGTCAATGTGGGTGCGGATGCCATAATAGTATCAAATCATGGAGGTCGTCAGCTTGACGGCGCGCAAAGTTCGATCCGGGCGTTGCCCTCAATAATTGACGCTGTGGGTGATAAAATAGAAGTCCATGTGGATGGGGGCATTCGGTCTGGTCAAGATGTCTTAAAGGCATTGGCGCTTGGAGCTAAAGGGACATACATTGGGCGATCTTACATCTATGGACTGGGTGCTATGGGTCAGAAAGGTGTGCGTCTGGCGCTGGAAATTATCCAAAAAGAGCTGGAAACAACAATGGCTCTTTGCGGTCATCGTTCTTTAGATCAACTTTCTAGGGACACATTGATGATACCGGCTGATTTTCGCGGTGATTGGGCCTGAGATATACTCTTAAATCGCCGGGCTTTGCTTGATGGATCTCTTGTTGGTTTTGCGTGAGATAGTTTTTGAATTCATTATTCGCAAAATCAAAGATCTTCTAGTGGGGCTCTAAAAAGGGGTTTCGGGGATAGTCAGGCCTTTCTGGCACGTATGACGGAACTTACAATGAAGATTACCACTACATTGGCGAAGAAAATTCGATCGATTAGTGTAATGGTGGTTTTATTTAGAGAGTTTTTTTTAATAGTTTCATGATGTTGGCAAATCGGTCCATCGTTTTTGAGCTCTTTATCATTAAGGAACCTAGTGCAGGACGCTTGTTTCTGGATAATGTTCCAACTGGTGATTAAAAGTGGTCAGACATTGGAGCTGCCGGGTAAAGTAAAGTGGTTAAAAGTAAATTAGTTTTTGAGAAGGACGGTTTGGCAATCGTCGAAGCGAAGCATGGGTATTTTCTGTATAATAAAAACGATCTGTTTATTGGCAGGTCATTAGAGTGTTACGGGGAGTGGTGCGAACCCGGGCTAGATATTCTTCTGCAATGTGCAAACTCAGGCGGAATTATCCTCGATATTGGTGCAAATATTGGAACCCATACAGTAGCTTTGGCAAGGAAGGTGGGAACGAACGGCAGAGTTATTGCTTTTGAGCCACAGCGGATGGTTTATCACAATTTGTGCGCGAATGTATCACTTAACCGGTTAATTAACGTGGACTGCTTGCACAAGGGGGTGGGTGAGAAAAATGCGGTATGTAATGTGCCAATCATGGACCCAGAAACACAGCAGAATTTTGGCGCTTTTGAATTAAGTGAATACAAGACTGGCGAAGCGGTGGAAATAATTACGATCGACAGTCTTTCACTTCAAGCATGCAATTTGATAAAGGTAGATGTCGAGGGCATGGAAAAAGAGGTGCTGACGGGCGCGAACGATACGATCCGTCAATTTAGGCCGTTGATGTTTGTTGAAAACAACAACTTGGATAAATCTGAAGAGCTAATCGATACCATATTTACGATGGATTATGTAGCTTGGTGGGTGATTGCTAATTACTTTCGACCCTCAAACTTCTTCGCTAATGAGACAAATGTATTTTCGACATCGGCGCCTTCAGCTGACCTATTCTGTGTTCCGGCGGAACAACCGGTCGATTTCACTGGCCTTGAACTGGTCCGTGATGCGACTGATAATTGGTTGGTTGCACGAGAACGCATTGTAGCGAAGAATAGAAGCGATGATGCTTAAAGTAGTCTTCTATAATTTAATCAAGTTGACGCCTTTTTCGTTCGTAGCTTTGCTGCCAATCCAATTAGGCGCAATGGAAGTCAATGAATTTAAGCAGTCAATCACTAATAATAAACGTTGCTTTGTGAGTAATGGGATCCCCAACCATGAGGTGGGTACCTTTCCCAACAGAGGGAACCCTAACTCTATATTGCCGCAACAGATAGACGTTTGTGTCCCGAGATATCCTAAGAAATTATCGAACTATACAAAAATTAGAGGAATCATCGGTATAGCACTAAATGGCGTGCTATTTCGGCCTGGCACTGCTGGATTCTGGGACCCTGACTCACATAGAGGACACAGTCGCCAAGGAGATAGGAAATGGAGTGTGGATATTTTTGGGCTCAGCGGCAAATTAGGATTAGATTTTAATAATGCACACGTTGGACGGGGAGGAATGTATCATTATCACGGTTTGCCAATTGGCCTTATTAGTAAGCTTAATGGATCTCTTATCGGATATGCAGGAGATGGTTTTGAAATTCATTATTTGCAAAATCAAAAATCGTCTGGTTGGGCTCTAAGAAAAGGCTTCCGGGGGTGGTCAGGCCCTCCTGGCACGTATGACGGAACTTACAATGAAGATTACCACTACACTGGTGGCGAAAATACGCTCGATGAGTGTAATGGCGGTTTCTATAAAGGAAAATATACATACTTCGTCACAGAAACCTATCCAATTATCCCCCGCTGCTTATATGGAAACATTAGCAGTGACTTTAATAAAAGTAGGCATTAGAAATTGTTTTTAAATAAAAATTAAAAAAGTAAATTATATGAAAAGTAATTATAGATATTTTATATAATAAATAAATCGATTTTATTTATTAAATTTTTTATTTTTTCATACATAATTGTTTATATTGTATAGATTTTTTATTATTTTGGAGTGAGATTTTATTCTCGGTGCCAGGATGTTTCAATAAAGATACGACAAGAGTTGGGTTTTACTGCTGGCATGCTCAAGGGTGTACTTGCTGAAAGTAGAAAGTCAAAAACTGAAAGCTAACAATGAAGCGTATTAACGAAATTCAAAACCCTAGAAAAAAGGTCTTATTTTTAGGGTATGACGAAAAGCAAACTCACTTAATTGATGCATTAGTAAAAAATAATTGCGTAGTTGATCACACAGAAGACAAAGTTGAGCCTGTAAGTGGATATGATTTTGTAGTCAGTTATGGCTACAGACACATTCTAAAGCAGAATGTAATCGATGGATTTGGTTGTCCTATTCTCAACTTGCATATTGCATACCTGCCATATAACCGTGGAGCTCATCCAAATTTTTGGGCGTTTTATGATAACACTCCAACTGGAGTTACCATCCATCTAATTGATGGTGGAGTAGATACTGGACCCATTGTTAAGCAGAGATTTGTGAATTTCGAAAAAGAAGATGATACTTTTGCAAAGACTTATGCAGCCTTAATTGAAAATATTGAGGTCTTATTTTTAGATCTTCTTCCATCACTGCTAGCTGATGATTGGACCGCAAAGAAACAGCGAGGTATTGGCACGCATCATTACGCTAAGGATTTACCATCAAACTTTTCTGGTTGGAATTCTATCATTGAACAAGAGATCGCGAAACTAGACAAAGAAGGTCTGAAATATGAGTAAAACTGACTTCTTTATCGAAGGAAGAGAGATTTCTAATAGGGTCTCTCCCTACATTATCGCGGAAGTATCTGCAAACCATAATGGTTCTATAGTTAGAGCTAAGGAAACAATTTTAGCCGCACAAAACTCTGGCGTAGATGCGGTGAAAATTCAAACATATACGCCAGATACAATGACCATTGATACAGATAATCCCGATTTTTATATTACAGACGGATTGTGGAAAGGCAGATCACTATATGAACTGTACGGAGAGGCGTATACTCCATTTGAGTGGCACAAAGAGCTATTTTCTTACGCGCGTCAAATTGGGATAACCCTCTTTTCTTCTCCTTTTGATGAAACAGCGGTCGATCTGTTGGAGTCACTCAATACCCCAGCTTATAAAATTGCGTCATTTGAAATCGTTGATTTGCCTCTGATCAAATATATCGCCAGCAAGAAAAGGCCAATATTGATGTCAACAGGAATGGCATCGATTGACGAAATTGGTAATGCGGTCGAAAGTGCAAGGTCTGCTGGTAATAATATGATCGCTTTGTTTCATTGTATCAGCAGTTATCCAGCACCAATCGCCGAAGCTAACTTGAATATGATCCGACTTTTACGGAAGGAATTTAATATTCAAGTTGGACTTTCGGATCATACAGTGGGCACGCTCGCTAGCGTATTGGCGACATCGATGGGTGCATCTGTTATTGAAAAACATTTTACAATAAGTCGATCGGATGGCGGAGTGGACAGCAGTTTTTCTCTTGAGCCGAAAGAAATGCTGTCGCTTGTCCAGCAAACTAAAGAATCTTTCTCCGCATTGGGTTCAACTGAATTTGAAAGATCATCTGTAGAAGAATCTAATAGAGTGTTTAGGCGATCACTTTACTTCGTTGCCGATGTAAAAGAGGGTGAAACAATAACAAGTAAATGTGTAAGGCGAATTCGTCCTGGGTTTGGTCTTGATGCAAAATTTTACGATATTGTAATTGGTGCAAAGTGTCTTAAGCCAGCAAAGCGCGGTGATAGAGTGACTCATGATCATTTCGTTAAGGACTAATCTTATATGAAGTGTCTAGGGGTGTTATCTCATCTAATGTCAAAAGATTGTAGGTTAGATGCTGAATCTGTGGCTCGCAGTAAGCTTGCAATAGAACAATTCTCTAAAGATGAGTATGAATTTTTAATCACAATTGGATGGGCTTATCGCGCAGACTGCGCAACGCCAATTTCAGATGTTGTGAGAGATTTTATACTGAAAAATTCTGCAATTAATGAAAGTTTGATCATTTCGCTTACGTCATCGAGAGATACTGTGGGAGACGCTTATTATTGCTTAGAATACTTGCACAATCTTTCTATGGACGAGATGCATATTATAACTTCTGATTATCACGCAGAGCGAGTTGAGCTAATCTTTAATAAGATATTTAATAAATTTATCAGCGTCAAAGTTCTTGGAGCAAAGACAGAAGCAAGTAAAGATGATTCGGTCTTGTTGCATGAAAAGCAATCCATAGATGCATTTAACGATACTTTTTCTCAGTCGGACTTTTCGTCCATCAACTCTATATTCAGCACATTAGCCACAAAACATCCGTTTTATAACGGAGAAATATACCCAAAAATTTAATTCTGACAGGCCATAAAAGTCAGATAATCTAATAATTTCGGTGGTTCACTATCGAAACTCGGTAGTTCCCAAAGACTGTGGGATGGTTGTCGTGGTAAATACAAAGTTTGGGAATAGTTTAGAATAATTCCTAAGATATTGGTAATGCGGTAAAATGTTGAAGATTGAGTGGGAATAGTTACTCATTCGTAAGCTATTAAAAATAAACTTATTTGCATCTCAGAGAGCTCAAGTCTCGGTGCCAATTAGAGGTCAATTATTTTAAAGCTGAAGAACGAGGTGTCGGCCTCCATTCAGGCGGAGCAATTGTTTCTTTAAAATTGTTTTTATTGAAAATAATTTTGGATTGAATTCCGAGCGTTTCAATAGTGAACCAATGGCCAGCTAGAATTTCGATCTCACTGTCCATGCTAAGGTGAATGGCCCGAGCATCATGTCCATTCTCTGAGATGGTTAGTGCAGCGGTATCGCCGCTAGTTAAGCGTAAACACAAATCCTCTTCTGAGGAACGCCATGATAAATATTCATCAAGATTAAGGACGACTGTTTTCATAGGGTGAATGGTAGTACGAAGGAATACCGTAAGCCAGAGTAGAACATGGAGCCGGGCAAATCACTATTCCCCAAATGTGAGTGAAGGGAGTTGAAGGGGCAGCAGGATAAAAGGTGACAGTAAATTTTTTTCAAGGAATAAGTTGAACAACTTAAGCTTCTCACCTGCAGACTTAAAAAACCATTATGGTGGGCCAGAGGCTTTTGCCTTCGTCTATCGCCTACAATTTAGGTAGCATATGTACTTCAATTTTATAGCGACTTGCGAGGGAAATAGGGCAGGGGTCCTTTCGGGTAGTGACATAATCTCTTCGACGAACGAATCGCGCTGATGCGTGGCAGAAAGTTTAACTTAAGACTAAATTTTATACCATTGGAGCGTTGGTAGCGTTAAACTAGAACCCGCTGGAATTTTGCAAAGTTTATGGTTGGGGAGCCATTGATTTGCATGAGCCATATGACTTGGTGCGTGCCCGATATGTGGCGTTAGACTGAAATCATTATCATATAGAAAGTAACGACCCCATGTTTTTAGAAACACAGAGCCTTGTCGCTGCAATTTTACTAGTACACTTGGCCCCGCATTTTACTGGGGCCGACGAATGAACGACCGTTTCAGGCCTTTGGCGTCAACCAAAACTCCTTAAAAACTGCTTGTTACGGCATTGAGACTTTCAAATGCTAACAAACATTAAACAAAATTTTATTCATCGTTTAGAGCAAAAGCGTCAGGAAATACTGCCACAAAGTCCGTCGAGTTATTTAGATATAATATCCGACGCAGTGCACACCTCCATGAGCCTTATAAGTCGCTCTGATGCTCTCTATCATGATATTGAGCACACATGCATGGTAACGCTGTGCGGCCAAGAAATATTCGCCGGGAAAAAAATTCTAGAAGGAGAGCTCAACTCTCGCGATTGGCTCCATTTTACAGTAGCCCTCCTCTTTCACGACATAGGCTACGTAAGAAGCATACTTAAAGACGATAAGGGTGCTGCCCAAATCATTAATGAAGAGGGAGAGGTCTATGATTTAGGAGCAGGCGATACCGACGCCTCCTTGACGCCTTACCATGTTGAACGGGGGAAAATGTTTATAAAAGAGAGGAATTGGCACGATAACATTGATGCAGAGCTACTTGCCGATTTAATCAGTTATACACAATTCCCCATACCTGAGCGCGGACAAGCCGGATCTAAGGAGGAAAAAAAATTTCGCGCACTGGCCGGTTTGGTTGGGTCCGCTGACCTAATTGGACAACTTGCTGATCCACTATATGACATAAAAATACCGAGACTATTCTATGAGTTTAATGAAACTGGATCAGCTAGGCAGATGGGGTATGAGAATCCCGCCGATCTTCGTACTGGATATCCCGGGTTTTTTATTAATTTTGTTAGGCCGCATATCGGTGAGGCAATAAAATATTTGCAAGTAACTGACGAGGGGAAATCTTGGGTTGCGAGTTTAAATTACCACGTGTTTTCCCAAAGCCATAAAGCGGAGCTAGAAAAAAGTGGCATTGAGCTTATGGCTGAAATCAAAAATATTAATCGAAAAGATTATACGGTCGGAGAATTTATCAGCCTTATTTTGGGGAAAATTTGTGACTATAAACGTTGGCCGTTGGGGCACGTCTACGTTACGGAAAAGAAGAAAGAAATACAGTTACGTTCAATGAAAATTTGGCACGTATCAATCTTAGACGAGCAAATTGAGCAGTTCAGAAAAATCAGTGAGAACTATGTATTTAGAATTGGTGAGGGACTGCCAGGTAGGGTTTTTGATACAGGTTCAGTTCAAACGATTTTTGACGTTACAACAGACCCAAACTTTCCTCGAGCTAAATTAGCCACCGATATTGGAGTGCGAGGAGCTTTCGCTTTCCCATTAAGTGATGAATCGGGTGTGCGATATGTCCTTGAGTTCTTTAGTCCAGAACCCGAAATGCTTGATCCCTCTGTGCTAGAGTTGATGAAACATGTAAGTCGATACATAAGTAAGAGCTTCTTTGAGAATGATTAATTTTACTCATATTGCAAAAGTTGAATTTGAGAAGGTACTCGAGGGGTCGGTTGAGTATCAAGATCCTGACGTCGTATCAGCATGTGATATACTAAAAAGAATGGCTCTGATTTCCTTTAGCCGATTTACTAGATCAAGTAGTCTCTATTTTTCACTAAGCCATGCGCTTTCATCATCAATTATTGGCTTGCATATTCTCAATGCGATGCGATGTCGAAATGGTGTGATCAGGCCTGGGCAAATACTGAACCTGATGGCGTCAGTTCTCTTCTGCAATATCGGGATTGTAAAGGGAATCCTAGATGAAGACCAAGAAGACAATCAGAGGGTTAGTAAAGATGAGACCCGTCTTATTAATCAAAATTACACCGACTCTTTAATGTGGCAGTATAAGCCTTTTCGCAGTACTAAGTTCATCCAAGAAATTTCTTTCTTAGACACAAATGTAAACCTTGAAATAGTCAGTCGTGCCATTGAATATTCGGACTTTCTTCACGTATCCGCAACGGTGTCAGCAGATGTTGAGGAGATAGCTAAATACGTAAGAGCGATTCAAGTTATCACACTAATGTCAGACCAAAATTATGAGCGTAAACTAGTTGAATTTTATTTATCAGCAGAGGAGGCGGGCCTTATTGATAAATCTGTATTTGATAGCTTGGCGGATTTTCGTGAGAAATGGGTTCAGTATTTTTGGGACCGTCTATATCCTGACGTTGGGGAGGAGATTTTACTCCTAAGAGAGACTTCGGAAGGTAGAAATATTGTGGCCCAGATGTATTCTCATCTTTAAATTTATGCCTAATCTTTACAGAAATGCTCTATGGAATCTTTAAAGGTGAAGTGAAAAATCACATAGTTTGCTAGGGAATGCAGAAAACTCGGGTAAAATATTAGGCTGCGGGAAATTACTGCATTTTTTGATCATTAAGCGCATTTTGAATGAATTAAACTTCCGATAGACGGTCGGTATATGTGTGGAGAGGGGTGAATTTTAAGGGGGGCTAAGTCAACACCCTTTGTAATTTTTACGGATGCATTCTTTGGCGAGTTTTCGTGCTTCAGAGAGTTCGGCAGTGGTCATTCGTTGTGCAATTTTTTCTATAATTTTGTCTGCATTCTTGTTTCCGTTAGCGGCAGCTATTTTTGACCACATATGGGCATAGACATGATTCCGTTCTACACCTAGTCCTTTGTCGTACATCACACCTAGATTTAACTGGGCACGGTCAGTTCCCTGTTCTGCGGCAAGTCTGAACCATTTCACAGCGGTTTTATAGGCTTGTGAGATACCTTGTCCATTGACGTACATTAGACCCAGATTGTACTGGGCATTAGCATTCCCCTGTTCGGCAGCAAGTTTGTACCATTTCACCGCAGCCTTTTGATCTTTTGGAACACCTTGTCCATTAATGTACATAAAACCCAGATAATACTGCGCGCGGTGATCTCCTTGTTCGGCGGCAAGTTTCCAAGACTTTACCGCAGTCTGATAATCCTTTGGAACGCCTCGTCCTTTGGCGTACATAACACCTAAATTATACTGGGACTTGGCATATCCCTGTTCGGCGGCAAGTCTGTACCACTTTACCGCAGTCTCATAATCCTTTGGAATACCTTGCCCGCTGCTGTAAATCACGCCCAGGTTATATTGGGCACTGGCATTGCCTTGTTCAGCTGCAAGTCTGAACCACTTCACCGCTGTCTCATAGTCCTGCGAAACACCTTGTTTATTGATATGCATCAAACCCAGATTTCGCTGGGCGTTGGCGTTCCCCTGTTCGGCAGCAAGCCTGTACCACTCAACTGCAGTCTTATAGTCCTGTGGAACACCTCGTCCTTCATAGTACATTACACCCAGATTCCCCTGGGCATTGGCATACCCCTGTTCGGCGGCAAGTCTGTACCACTTTACCGCAGTCTTAACGTCCTGCAGAACGCCTCGCCCTTTAGAGTACATAAGGCCTAAATTGTACTGAGACTTGGCATATCCGTGTTCAGCAGCAAGTTTGAACCACTTAAACGCTGTCTTAGAGTCCTGTGGAACACCTTGTCCGTTATCGTACATCACACCCAGGCTATACTGGGCATAGGCGTGGCCTTGTTCGGCAAGAGGTGTCCATTCACGCAGAGCGCTTGCGTAATCACCTCTCTCGTAAGTGCTTAGACCCTTTTGGAAGTCAGCACTCCACAGAATTTTCGCGCTTAGAATAAGCACGGCAAGGGTAAGGCTGAGTGTTGTGATGAATTTTCTAATTTTCTTACTTCTTAATTTTGCACCGTAATTTCAGAACCCAAACCAGCAGAAATAAGATGACCAGTGGTTGGATGATTCTGAAAACCCATATATTTAACACTTCGTATGATATTCCAAGTGCTTTTGCGATATTGACTAATAATGCGATACAGTATCGGACCTCTCCATCTATCCAAGCTACATCCGAACCACCCATGGATTTAAGTGTTCGAAAAACTTTCTGTCTAAACCTGCATTCCCATGCTCAACCATGCGACCTCAAGACCAAACCCAAACAGCACGGCAAGGGCGAGTTAGATGGCAGGTGTTCGCTTTTTCATGGGAACGAGTTCAGTGGATTGTGGGTGTGTGTGAAAACTTAGGTGAGTGGGCAACGGGATTCCTCAACCAACACTCATCATTCAGAAATCACGAAAGTTCCTTTATACTGATATACTAACATAAGCCGATAAGCGAGGCGACTTTGGCTAAAATGAACATCGGCGTGGTCCAATTTAGTGGGGGCACAATGGTGGGTATATAAGGATAGTGGGAGTGTGAAATGCCGAACATCCGCCACAGAGTATTTTCAATATTACGTGTATTGATTTTTTTTACTTTATCTTCGCTTGGCTTTGAGATTTCGGCAAATGAATTGAGTCAGAACCCCTTTATAAATGACACGACTAAAGGTTCTTCAAATGCCAGTCTAAAACGAGGTGCCCAAATTGGAAAAGCCGAAACAATAGCTGGTAATGTTTATGGCAAGAACCTAAATAAGGTATTGAATAGTGGTGATATAATAAAATATCTCGATAAAGTCAGGGTGGGATTTGATAGTGCCGCTTCTTTGCGATTTGTGGACGATACAAAGGTCACTCTAGGTGAGAATAGCTCCCTATTAATTGATAGTTTAATTTATAATCCACGGTCACGTATTGCTGAAGGAGCACTAAATCTGACCTCAGGGTTTTTGAGGTTTGCCTCCTCCGGAAAAGGCTCCGGTCTATCAATCAAGACACCGGTAGCAGCAATAGGTGTGCGTGGTACGGTATTCGATGTTCTAGCTACCGATACTCAAATTGAGGTCGCTGTTCATGACGGTGAAGTGGTAATCACAAGCAAAAATAAAACAGCATCAGTGCGGTCCGGCCAAGTGATTCAAATGAAGTTGGATGGAAGTTTTGTTATTTCTAGAGTGCCAAGCTCAAGCCTAAAAAAAGCGGTAGGGAATATTAAAAACGTACTTAAACGCAAAGATCACAATTTCGAATCTTTTAAAATATACCAGATAAATATAGAAAAAGGAAACATTAATTGTAACAGAAAAATTGATAATATAAATATACCAGAAAGCATTAAGAATATAGATAAAACATTAATTGTTATTATTAGAATAAAAANTGATAATATATTTATAAGAATGCGTCCTGATATTGCTCCAAATCATATTAATAGAATAAAAACCCTCATAAGGCGTTGTTTCTACGATGGACTCCAGTTTTTTGATGTGAAGTCAAACTTTGCTGCGATCACCGGTGATCCATTGAATACGGGTAAAGGCGGATCAGGAATTAAAATCAAAGCAGAATTTTCAGATGCTCCTTTTATTACCGGAAGCGTTGGAATGATGAGAGACCAAAAAAAACCAAATAGCGCAGACAGTCAATTTTTTATAGCTCTCAAACCACTGCCCCATCTCATTGGTAAATATACAAATTGGGGCACCGTCGTTAGTGGCATGGACAAAATCAGAGGATTGCCAGTCGGAAGACCGCCCAAGAATCCCGAGCGCATCCTAACAATGAGATTACTATCTGATTTTGTTTTCTCCCCCTAAAACTCGGTAATTATTTTATTCGGGATAGGGGGGAACTTTCTGAGGCCCGGAAAAGGCATGCTAAAGTTTTTGCTTGAGGTTGACATTAAGGTATAGCAGTGAACCATATATGGTCTGTATTTCGAAGCATGTTTATGAGCGACGCGATCTGCGACAACTAATGTATGTGGTTTGGTGGATTAGGAAATCATGTCGGAAGAACACAGCCTTCAGCAAACTGAAACGCGTCTCAAGAAGACCCTCGCAGGACTCAAATTGTCCAAGTAGATTCTTGAAGGGGTTTTTTATTTTACTTGGCCCGGGCCTCAAATATATGGCCGTCAATTACAAAAAATTTAATCATAAATATTTAAAATCCTGGAACGTAGGCATGTTAGCTTTTAGCGACAACGTATGTTCGACATGCTAAGATCTGAGANTAGTTCGAAAAGGGAATTAAGAAGTCAATGACGGAAGAAGAATCTAACGGGTTAAAACATATAACTTATCAAGCGGGAGAGACAATTTTTGCAGAAGGTGATATTGGTGATCAGGCCTACATAGTAGAGAGTGGCGTGATAGAGATTTCCAGAAATGTCAGTGGGAAAAAGGTTACACTAGGCACTGTTGAGGAAAATGGCATTTTCGGCGAGATGGCTTTAATCGATGAGGCAACACGAATGGCTACAGCATCAGCTGTGGTAGAATCCGTTTGTATTACGGTGCCCAAAGTAGCGATACAAGCGCATCTTGCGGACGCCGATCCATTGTTGCGTAAACTGGTTAATGTCCTTGTAGCGAATGCCCGCAGTTTGTCGGACCACATTACCCGCGTGATGAACGAAGACAACTAAGCCTTCGCTTAATTAAAAAGTGCAGTGAAGGTTAATATGCAACGTAAAATTTATTCTACCCTGTGTGCAAGAAGTCCTCTGCCTGTAAGGAAGAGGTTGCTCTTGTTGGTGTAGGAGAGTTATACGCTGTATTATAATAATCCCTTGGGATCGTCTCCGAGTTGGCACAGTTGGGATAGCTAAACTTTAAATCTCTACCACCGATGCTGGGGGCTAGACTCAATCTTCAATTCTTAATCATGGACANTGCTCGTATCCGACGGTTTTGTGTCCTGATTACATCCATACTTCGTCGGCCCCATCCATTCGGTCGTAGCGATATTAAAGGACTTTTACCTTTGATCTTGTCTACTGGAAATTATTGAAGCGGATTCTCGGCGCAAAGTGCGAAGTTTTGCTACAATCCTTAAAATTTTGTGGAGAGATAAGGATGATAACCTATCTAAAAGAGGGTAAGGATGAAGCCGAATTGGCGAACGTTGATGCGGGGGTGCGTGCCACGGTTGAGACAATCTTGGCCGATGTTGTTGCTCGCGGTGATGAGGCTGTGCGCGAATTGTCCGAGAAATTCGACGGCTACTCGCCCAACAGCTTTATCCTATCTGAGTCAGAAATAGCTGAAACCGTGGCAAAGGTCTCAGCTGATGACATTGACGACATCAAATTTGCACAAGCGCAAATTCGTGGTTTTGCCGAAAAGCAGAAAGAGTGTTTACAAAACCTAGAAGTTGAAACAATGCCTGGCGTAATTCTTGGTCATAAAAACGTGCCTGTGAATGCGGTTGGTTGCTATGTGCCGGGAGGAAAATACCCAATGGTTGCCTCGGCGCATATGAGTGTCCTAACTGCAAAGGTTGCCGGCGTTAAGCGAGTCGTGGCATCTGCACCACCTCAAAATTGCGAACCTCACCCCGCCCAAGTGGCCGCGATGCACCTGGCCGGTGCTGATGAAATCTTGGTATTAGGCGGCGTCCAGGCCGTCGCTGCGATGGCGTTGGGTACCGAAAGTATCAAAGGTGTAGACATGCTGGTTGGACCCGGGAATATGTTTGTTGCCGAAGCNAAACGACAATTGTTCGGCCGTGTGGGNATCGACCTGCCGGCCGGGCCGACAGAAACCTTGATCATCGCCGATGATAGTGTAGATGCGGAAATCTGCGCTGTTGATTTGCTTGGCCAGGCCGAACACGGACCGACATCGCCAGCGACCTTGTTGACAAACTCCAGAGCCCTAGCCGAAGCCACTATGAAAGAGATAGAACGACAGCTGTGTATCCTGCCGACTGCTGATGTGGCGCGTCAAGCTTGGAGTGATTATGGCTCAATCATGGTTTGTGACACACTCGACGAGATGCTTGAGCAGGCCGATCAGCTCGCCTACGAGCACGTTCAGGTGATGACCGAAGACCCCGACTATTTCGCTATTAATATGACTAATTACGGTGCCCTTTTCTTAGGACCGCGGACAAACGTGTCATTTGGCGATAAGGTGATTGGTACCAATCATACTTTGCCGACCTCTAAAGCAGCTCGCTACACTGGCGGGCTCTGGGTAGGAAAATTTATGAAGACATGCACGTATCAGAAAGTGCTTACTGATGAGGCTTCTGCTCTGATTGGTGGCTATTGTTCGCGGCTTTGTGCGTTGGAAGGTTTTTCCGGCCATGGTGAACAGGCTAATATTCGTGCTCGTCGCTATGGCGGCTCGAATGTGGCGCCTTATAGCGTGGTGCCTAAATCATGACGGTTACTTCTTCCTTGCCAAAGACACCAAGTTTCCGTCTTGATGGACGGTCGGCGCTGATAACGGGCGCTGGGCGCGGTATTGGGCGAGCGGCAGCGGTCGCATTAGCGGAGGCCGGAGCTGATGTGACGTTGTCTGCGCGAAGTAACGATGAAATTGAAGCACTCGCTAACGAAATTCAAGCTACCGGCGGCACGGCTCGAGCTTTAAAACTCGATGTGACTGATACATCATCAGTAAAAAAGAAAATTGCGTCGGAGGGTCCGTTTCAAATTTTGGTCAACAGTGCTGGCGGGAATCGTCCGGCGATTCTTCCAGATATCACCGAGGAAGATTATGATTTCATCACCGATCTCAATGTGCGTGCATCGATATTTGTTGCTCAAACTGTTGCTAAGGGATTGGTTGAAAACAGGTTGCCGGGCTCAATCATTAACGTCTCTTCGCAGATGGGCCATGTGGGCGGGCCGAAGCGGACGGTATATTGCGCTACGAAGCATGCTATCGAAGGGGCAACCAAGGCGATGGCATGGGAGCTGGGCTCGCACAATATTCGCGTGAACACGCTTTGCCCTACCTTTATTAAAACACCAATGGTAGCAAACTTTCTGGAAGATAAAGAGTTTCATGATTTTGTCACCTCCAATATTGCCCTTGGCCGGGTTGGCGACGTGGATGATATAATGGGGGCTGTGGTCTTTCTGGCGTCCG
This sequence comes from Rhodospirillaceae bacterium, assembly GCA_002715005.1. Lineage (GTDB taxonomy): Bacteria > Pseudomonadota > Alphaproteobacteria > UBA8366 > UBA8366. The sequence continues at coordinate 62,272 of PAXN01000032.1, read as the reverse complement.
ATGCGGCGGGACTGGTGACCGGCTCAGCTTTAATGGTCGATGGCGGTTGGACAGCGGCGTGACATACTGGTGTCTAGCTTTAAAGAACCAATTATAGCTCTTGAGGTTGTGGGTGAAATCGGCACAAGAGGCTACTCAGAGGCTTATCGTATGCCGTTAGCGAGCTGTTTCAAACGGTGCCGCGCGGATGCTTTTGTCATTAAAAAGTTTGGTGTAAATAAGACGGAACTTAAACCAGGTACTGCAAGCTCCAAATTTCATTTCTACACCCGTTAAGAAAAATTTCTTTATGCACTAGAAGGGGTGCCTGCATCAGTTGGTGGAGAGGATGAATTGAATTTCANGCCAGGCGATTGTATTGACTTAAATTCTTACAGCGGAATTGGACAAATGTACGTGAACCGTTTGGAAAAACCGGTCTGTGTGTTAGAAGTCGGAGATCAAGCGCCTGGCGACGCATGCTATTATCTAAAGGCGGAACTCGGTCCCTCCACACTTTATCTGGATGAAAGCTGATATGGCAGATATCTCGTTCCATAAAATCGCTATTGCACCAATGATGGACTGGACAGATCGACATTGCCGATTTTTCTTACGACGGCTTACCCGTCATGCATTGCTGCATACAGAGATGATTACGACACAGGCAGTTCTGTGTGGCGATCGTTCGAGATTGTTGGGGTATCATCCAGAGGAACATCCTTTGGCACTACAATTGGGCGGTTCTGATCCGTTTGCGCTTGCAGAGTGTTGCCGCATTGCGGCGGATATGGGCTACGACGAAATAAATCTCAATGTAGGTTGTCCCAGTGAAAGGGTGCAGGCCGGTCGATTTGGAGTCTGTTTGATGGCTGAGCCGGACTTGGTAGCTCGTTGTGTCGAAGCAATGAGCGGTGCGGTTGACATACCAATNTCGGTTAAAACACGTATCGGTATAAATGACCAGCCGGAAGGGCCGGCAGTCGAAGCCTTTGTCCGCACCGTGGGGGGGGCCGGATGTACTCGGTTTACCATACATGCACGTAAAGCTTGGCTGAAAGGTCTAAGTCCGAAGGAAAATAGGGATGTTCCGCCGCTCAATTATCCGGTGGTATATGCATTGAAAGAGCAGAACCCCGGTCTGTCTATTGCGGTTAATGGTGGGATNGTGAATTGCAAAGAAATCCACGCGCATCTCACGCATGTGGACGGGGTNATGTTGGGACGGGCCGCCTATCAGGACTGTTTTATTCTGAGTGGTATTGATCGTCTATTTTTTGATAGGACGCTGCCTGAGCTAACACGAAGGAGCGTACTGGAAGCAATGGAGCCTTATATTGAGGAGAAAATAGCAGAGGGCTTACCCTTGTCATCTATTACGCGACACATGCTCGGTCTATTTGTTGGTATACCGGGTGCAAAGCATTGGCGGCGAAGCCTTACAGAAGGGGTGCGAGAGAGCGGCGTAAGTTTTTCCTATTTAGAACAGACGCTTTCGGAAATAGAAAATGAATATTCCAGTATTGCAGCTTGATGTTATTAAAGTAGTGGCGCGTTGTGGGCGTGTTCTTTCCTAAATTGTTATTCATAACAAAACAGGCGACCTGTAGGTCGCCTGTTTAGGAACCAATGACACGGAGCCATTAATAAAAGTTTTTGCTATGCCGCTGATTCGCTCTTACGTCGGTAGGCTGCGGCACAATGCTCTGCACAGTAAGGGCGACCATGTAAGGCGGGTGCGCCACAAAAGTGAAATTCAGCATCTCCGGGATCGCCAATAGGCCATTGGCACATCCGTTCACTCACGGCATTAAGTTGAATTGTCTTGCGTTTAATAGGGGATGGTCGGGAGGACAATCCTAGGCGGTGTGCTTTGCCGATCACGGCATTCCGGCTTACGCCACCAAGTTTTTCAGCAATTTGACTCGCTGTTAGTCCGTCACTCCACAATTGTTTGAGTTGGTCCACACGGGCTTCGGTCCACTCCATTCCGGCCTCTCTCACTTTCTTTTTACGTTTCCTAGCCAAATTACCCAAAAGGATATGTATCGGCCAGATATAGTGTATCGTCTCAATTATAGCACAATATTTTGAGAGCTGCCCCACCAAAAAAGCTCAACGCGATTTATGGAGCCAGCTGTTTGGTCCGTCAACGTCAGAGTGTTACAAAATCGCAAAAAAAAATGGCAAAAACATGCAAAAAGGCTCAATTTTTGANCGAATTTCCTAAGTTATCCACAAATTTGGGAAGTTTGTTGGCGTTAGTCGACTATCTATGAGGTTAGCCCAAATTCGGCCGAATCACCGAATTGATTGGATTCATTAGATTCTCTGGGGCGACTCGTAAGTTGAAAATATTGAACTAGAAATTTCGACAAAACTCAATATACAAATGTTTCTTTGAAGGGCTGACTTATGTGGATAAATTTTTGGCAGGTCATACCCTTGACGGTTAGTGAGCGGTCATAACCGCAGATATTGGAAAGCAGTGAAACTAAAAACCTGCCTATAAAGAGTAGGCGAAGGTCTCATCCGTTAATTTGGAGACTTATCTCTGGTCGAAAACACTTTTAAAATGAAGTTGAAGGTGGTGTGATATATTCTTGAGAGTCAATCTTTTGGCTTTAGTAGGTAGTATAGGTTACCAGATTATTTTATCGTGAATATGCGATCAAGTGAGGTTTGCTATCGAATACCGCGAGAACCTCGTCAATTGACTTCCCGTGTTTAACTTTTTCATGCCCGCTGAAAACAAGATAATCGCAATGACGCCCGTTGCCGAATTTGGCGATTGAAAACAATGGGGAATCAAAGGTGCTGCGGAATATAGAAAAAACCGCAGAACCGGTTTTTATGTCGATTGCATAGTCACGCCATTCGCCCGCGGCAACTCGCCGGCTGTACACATTCAATAATTGGCGAAGTTCGTACCGATCAAAAGTAACACGAGATCTTCCGCGGTTGCGATAATCTGAAAGCCGAACTGGTTTATTCATAAGTCTCAGTTACTCCAGCTATTTTCCTTCAGTAGGCGCGCTAGTTTAGGAACCGCTGCGTCTGCGTCTACCGACTATAGAATTATCGAACACGCTGCGTGGTCGGCCCATAAGGGTCTGGTTCTTCATAACAGCGTATGTTTCCGAGAGTACGATAACAGTAAATTGGTTTTTCGTAGATGGGCGGATCGAAACTCTCCCGACACAGTGGTCCTTTATCTTTAATTGCGGCCAACGTGTTACATTCCTTGCCTGTTACTAGTTCCGCAATGAAATCTTGCGGCATACGGTCTGACTGAATGAAATTAGCCATACCTGCTCCGAGCATATAAACGGATGTTTCTGTTCCGCAGCCAACGACCATAAGGCCAGCAAAGAAGATAGCTAAAGCGGTTCGGATCCGACATTTAATTATTTTTATGGAAGTTTTCATATGACGAAGTGTCATCACCGCTTGTTTATTTATCTTTTTACCGAATAGTCTCTTATTCAGGTATTTCTGCAAATCTGGTATCTTACTATGATTATTGACGCAAGCAGCGACACGTGCAAGTGCTGGTATAGACCCAACACCTTTGAATTTCATAGGAAACGGTCGAAAGTCGACTAAACACTTGTTCATCTGCCAACAAAAAGTGGTAATAAAATCCCTTAATACGAAGGTTTTGGCACTTAGGCTGGTTGGAGAGACGAATTGGCAGATATTTTTGAAGAAGTTGACGAAGAGGTCCGCAAGGATCAATTTTCTGAGATTTGGCAGAAATACGGAAAATTTATAGTCGTCGGCGCGATCATCGCTTTGGCATCGTCGGTTGGTTACGTGTTTTGGGATAATTACCAGCTTAAACAAAAAGCGGAATCTAGTGCCCAACTCGAACAGGCTTTAAAATTCATTGATGCGGAGAAAGAGGCCGACGCAAACCAAGTTCTGGAGGCCTTGGCCCAAAACGGTACAGCTGGGTATGCGTTGCTAGCGCGATTTCGCGGGGCTGGCATTAAAGTGCAGGCTGGCGAGTACGCTGCGGCCGCGGAGATTTATGACGCACTATCAGCCGATAGCGGTATCGACACGCTTTATCGAGATCTAGCGCGATTATATTCCGTTATGCAACGCATTGATAATGACGATCCCGCAAGGTTGGAAACTGAATTAAAACCTCTTTTAGCGACCAATGGCGCGTGGCGATTCTCGGCAAGGGAATTGGCGGCAGTTGTTGCGTTGCGCCAACGAAATACGAATTCTGCCAAGACTCATTTCAAGGCTTTGATCGACGATGGCGCCACGCCTCCCGGTCTTCGTCGTCGGGCGAGTGAAATGCTGCGTGCTATCGATGGATCGTAGGCAGTTGCATCAATGAAAAATAAATTTCGACGTCGTTTGCTTTTAGCAATTATGGCGTTCATCACATTGAGCGGATGCGATACGCTTGATGATATTATAGGTAAAAAGAAAAAGCCGCCGCTACCTGGTGAACGAATTCCCGTAATGTTACATGAACGTGACTCAACCCCGGATCCAAAGGTATCGGGTTTGCGCGTATTGTTGCCACCTCCGTTAAAGAATCGCGATTGGCCCCAATCTGGTGGCAGTTCAAGCCATGCCATGCATCATCTGAAGATTGGTAAGAATATCGCTGCCGCCTGGAGTGTGGATATTGGCGTCGGTGCTAACGATGAGCGCAGATTGCTCGCGTCTCCAATTATTGTCGGTGATCGTATCTTTGTTGTGGATGCGAATTTTGTTGTGACCGCAATCAATGCAGGTAGCGGAGAACGGTTATGGCGGTTCCGGCCAAAGGTACCTGACGAGGATGATGAAGCGTTTGGTGGCGGGCTCGCGTTTGATGATGGAAGGGTATTTTTGAGTACAGGATTCGGTCGAGCGTATGCCATTTCGGCGTCTACTGGCAAATTAATATGGGAAAAGAAGTTGGCCGGGCCGATGCGTGCACCCCCTGCTGTCTCCAACGGGCGGGTATATTTTATCACAATAGATAATCAACTCATCGCTATGAATACCAATAGCGGTCGGCGCCTTTGGAGCCATGCGGGGTTAGCCGAATCCGCTGGGCTTTTGGGCGGTTCCGCACCTGCAATTGATGGTACTACCGTTGTCGTTCCTTATTCTTCGGGTGAAGTTTTTGCCATGCGCGTCGAGAATGGGCGTGTCGTTTGGTCTGAGGCACTTTCGCCGGTAAGGCGTGCCGATGCGCTTTCGACCCTTGCCCATGTGCGCGGGAGTCCCGTCATTGACCGGGGCGTCGTCTTCGCTGTTAGCCACTCCGGTCGCCTGGTAGCGATCGACCGGCGTAATGGTGCCCGCATCTGGGAGCGGGGTATCGGCGGGGTGGAAACGCCGTGGATTGCTGGTAATTTTCTTTACGTATTGAGCAATGAATCAGAAATCTATTGTCTAACGCGTCGCGGGGGCCGAATTCGTTGGGTTCGCCCGTTGCCAAAGTTCGAAGACCCTAGGGACAAGGAAGGGCCGATCAAATGGTCAGGTCCGATATTGGTGAGCGACCGGTTAGTGATTACGGGTAGCCACGGGGTGGCCTTGTCAATATCGCCCTACACTGGTGAGCCGTTGGGTCGGGTAAAGCTACCGGATAAGATTTCTATCCCCCCAGTTGTTGCGGGAGAGAGTTTATATTTCCTGACAGATGAGGCAGAATTGATCGCTTACCGGTGATCCGTATTGCTATTATGTTTGGCACCGAATTGCGGGTGGAGGAAATCGCCATCGGATGACTATTACCGTATCTATCGTCGGTCGGCCAAATACCGGCAAATCAACTTTATTCAATCGATTGGTTGGTAAACGATTAGCGTTGGTAGATGACCAGCCGGGGGTAACCCGCGACCGGCGAGAGGGAGCGGCGACCCTTGGCGACTTAAGTTTCAAGATATTTGATACTGCAGGGCTTGAAGAGTCAGCGGATGAGAGTTTAGAGGGGCGGATGCGTTTACAGACCCAGCAGGCCGTCCTCAAAAGTGATGTGGTGCTGATGCTCGTGGATGCGCGCGTCGGCATTACGCCAATGGACCAACATTTTGCTGACTGGCTCCGGGGTATGTCGGTTCCGGTTATTTTAGCTGCGAATAAGTGCGAGGGNAGCGGTAGTGAAAGCGGCCGCCTTGAGGCCTATAGCCTTGGTTTGGGTGATCCGATCCCGCTTTCAGCTGAACATGGGGAAGGTCTTACTGAACTTTACGATAAGCTTCGCCCAATTGTTGATGAGGCTGCTTTGGATATTGCCAGTGTGGAAGNGTCGACAGAACTGCAACTTGCTATCGTTGGTCGCCCAAACACGGGAAAGTCGACCTTGGTGAACCTTTTATTGGGGGAAGAAAGGCTTTTGACCGGTCCCGAAGCTGGCATAACGCACGATTCAATTGCGCTAGATTGGGAATATAACGGTAGGCCTTTGAAGCTTATTGATACGGCTGGGCTGCGACGCCGGTCACGGATCGATAATAAGGTCGAAAGATTATCGGCGTTCGATACTTCACGCGCTATTCAATATGCCCAGGTAGTTGTGCTGATGCTGGACTCTCAGAGCATGTTGGAGCGTCAAGATCTGACGATCGCTCGGCAGGTTATTCAAGAGGGCCGCGCCCTTATAATTGCGTTGAATAAGAGGGATTTAATTAAAAATGAAAAAGCGGCCATATTGGCTTTGAATGAGCGCCTCGAGACGTCATTAACGCAGGTCCGTGGCATTCCTGTAGCTACTTTATCCGCTCTTCACGGTAGCGGGATTAAAGGACTGATGAGAGCTGTTTTTAAAACCTATAAAGTTTGGAATCAGCGTATTTCTACTGCCAAGCTCAATGAATGGCTTGCAGTAATGCTCGAAGTGCATCCACCGCCTCTGGGTTCAAACGGTAGGCGTATACGATTACGTTATATTACCCAAACGAAAGCACGGCCGCCGACTTTTGCGGTCTGGGTTTCGAGGGCGAGGGATCTTCCAGAGGCCTACAATCGCTATTTGATTAATGGATTGCGGGAAGATTTCAAGTTCTCAGGTGTTCCTATAAGGTTAAACATAAAAACGGGCGATAATCCATATGTAAATAAAGGAAATAATTAATTTATTGTAAATAATAGTTTTAATTAAATTTGATAATTTATTTATATGAATTAAATAAACCACCATTTTTATTTGAAGAAGACTCTGAAAGATCTATAAATATATTTGTCATTTCATCCGGATTTGGGAGAGTCTCCGGATCTTCGCCTGGGAATGCCTTGGTACGCATTGCAGTGCGTTGGCCACCGGGGTCTACCAAATTTGCGCGTACATTCGTGTGGGCAACCTCAGCTGCATATATAGTCACTATCGCCTCTAAGGCAGCCTTGCTGGCTGCATAGGCGGCCCAATAAGGATTTAGGTTTCGGACTGCTCCGGAGGTAACGAAAATAGCACGGCCAGCTTCCGAAAGGCGTAATAATGGGTCCATACTTCTGATGAGCCGATAATTGGCGGTAGTATTTATGGCAAAAGTAGTGTCCCAAACTTCAGGCTCAATATGCCCAATCGGCGATAATTCTCCTAGGCTACCGGCATTACCGATTAGTATATCTAGCCGCCCAAAACGTTGATGCAGAGCGCCGCCAAGCTGATCAATCGCATGACCGTCAGTAATATCAAGGGGTGCGAGGGTCGCACGTCTACCGCTAATTTCCTTGATTGCGTCGTCGACTTCCTCCAGGCCACCGACGGTACGTGCTGTCAGCACTAAATATGCACCCTCAGCGGCAAAGCGTTTGGCCACAGCCGCACCGATGCCGCGGCTGGCTCCCGTGATTAAGGCGATCCGACCGTTTAGGCGATTAGCGCTGGCCATTATACTTACTCGACGAGGAGCGAAAGTTGCTTTGGCGCATCACCTGATTGACGGTCTGTAAGCCGGATGGGGTAATCGCCGGAGAAGCACGCATCACAAAATTGCGGATTATTATCATTACGCTGCGCTTCGTTCATAGCACGATATAATCCGTCGATTGAAATGAATGCCAAACTGTCTGCTGCGATTTCTTTACAAATCTCGTCGACAGTTAGTTTCGCCGCAAGTAGTTGGCCTTGATCTGGCGTGTCCACACCATAGAAGCAGGGGTTTGTTGTAGGGGGGCTAGAAATTCTCATATGAACTTCTTTTGCTCCGGCTGCTCTGACCATTTCTACGATTTTTTTCGACGTGGTGCCTCGAACAATGGAATCATCGACTAGGATGATACGTTTGCCTTCCAGGATTGCACGGTTAGCGTTATGTTTGAGCCGGACGCCAAAATTTCTAATTTCTGCGGAAGGCTCGATAAATGTTCGGCCTACGTAGTGATTGCGAATGATGCCTATCTCATAAGGAATGCCAGCCTCTACGGCATAGCCGATTGCTGCGGGGACGCCTGAATCGGGAACGGGCACCACCACGTCAGCGTCTACTGCCGCTTCATTTGCAAGTTCGCATCCGATCCGTTTGCGCGCCTGGTAAACAGAATTTCCATCGACAACACTGTCCGGTTTGGCAAAATAGATGTATTCGAAAACACAAAACCGTTGATCATGTTTAGGAAACGGATAGTGACTTTCTAATCCATTTTTTGAAATCACAATAAGTTCGCCTGGTTCGACGTCACGTATTGTTGAGGCGCCGATAATATCGAAGGCGCATGATTCGGATGCTAGCATGTAGGTGTCATCGAGTTTCCCGAGCACTAAAGGGCGGACGCCGCGTGGATCGCGAACACCCATAAGGCCGTCTTTGGTCAGCACGACCAGCGAATAGGCACCTTCTAATCGCCGAAGTGCGGAAATTAGTCGTTCGACAATGGAGCCACGGCTGGTTGCCATCAAATGGGTAATGATCTCGGTATCTGTTGTAGATTGAAAAATACAGCCGTTAGATACAAGTTCATGTCGCGTGACTAGTGCATTGGTGAGGTTGCCATTGTGCGCAATCGCAAGGCCGCCGAAGTCTAAATCGGCAAATAATGGTTGTACGTTCCTCAGCATGGGTTCGCCGGTTGTGGAGTAGCGTGTGTGCCCAATGGCCGCTGTTCCAGGGAGCCTCTGCATTACCGCCTGGTCTGAGAATATATCGCCTACCAAGCCAATGTCCCTATGGGCATGAAATTGTTCTTCATCGAAGCTAACTATACCGGCGGCTTCCTGGCCGCGATGCTGTAATGCGTGGAGTCCGAGTGCGGTATGGGCTGATGATTCCGGATGATTAAAAATACCGAATACTGCGCATTCCTCATGGAGATGATCGTCATCAAAGGGGTGCGTAGTGACACTCATTTTATCGTCCGCTCCATAAGTTTCTCGAGGTTCTTACGCTCTTGTTTATCATAGCCGCCATGCTTTTTTTTATCTGCACTTTTGCCACCCGAACGAGGATTTAGCAGTTTTTCGAAATCCTTTTGCTGATTATCCTCCTTGGCGGTACCTAGGCCGTCAATTCCCTTCTTAAGGATGTCTACTTTAGTCGTGCCTTTCGCGGACCGCGCCGCTGCAGCCGCATCTTGCCGGAGCCTGGCTGGCAGCAATGACCATAGGATTTCCGCTCCCAAGGCAATAGCCGGTGCCGTTTTAGCGTTGCGAATATCTGGTGGGATATCCTCTTCTTGCTGATAAAATATGCTGATAGCGATGTATAGTACCGACAAGAGAACCCACGCACGAAACACACCGAAGATAATGCCCAAGGCTCGGTTGAGGCCGCCGATAAAACTTTCTTGAATGCTTTCCGAGATAAAATTACTGAAGACCGATAGAACCACCAAAACTAGAGTGAAAACTCCGACGGCTGTGGCAATATTTGCTAGCCATTTGTTGCCAATTAAATCCAACGCGTAGGGTTCAACGTAGGGAAAAAGAAATATCGTTATAAAGATAGCGCCGACCCAACCTAATAAGGACAGCACTTCCTTCGCGAATCCCCGCACAAAAGCGAGTAGCGCAGAAATAGCTACTATGCCCAGAACAATAATGTCGGTAATTGCAATATCGCCCACAGTTACTGGCCTACCGCCTGCACTTCTGGTTTAGCGTTTCCAAACATGCCAATTAGGCTTCTTAAATTTTTAATTTCGTTCACTTGCAGCGACGCAGCAGTCTTTTTCTTCCCGCTCTTTTGGGACTTAGAGGGTGTCAATGCTGCCTCAAAACCAAGTTTTTTCGCTTCTTTGAGTCGAGCATCCGCCTGACTCACAGGACGTATCTCACCGGACAAACCGATTTCGCCAAACACTATCATGTTCTCCGGCATGGGTTCCCCGGTAAGCGAGGAGATGAGCGCCGCGGCAACCGCTAGATCTGCCGCCGGTTCGCTTATCCGTAACCCGCCTGCTACGTTGAGATAGACGTCATTGCCTGCAAATTGCAACCCACATCTTGCTTCCAATACAGCGAGTGTCATGGAAAGTCTTGCAGAATCCCAGCCAACCACTGCGCGGCGTGGCGTTGCGAACGACGAAGGTGCGACTAAAGCTTGAATTTCGACTAGCATCGGCCGTGATCCTTCGATGCCCGCAAAGACAGCTGCACCGGAAACTTCACCTTGCCTGTCCGCCAGAAATAAAGCTGAAGGATTAGCTACTTCAGCTAACCCGCGGTCGGTCATTTCAAATACGCCAATTTCATCAGTGGCGCCAAACCGGTTCTTGACCGATCGTAATATCCGAAACTGATGTCCGCGCTCGCCCTCGAAATAAAGTACCGTGTCCACCATATGCTCAAGGACACGCGGGCCGGCGATGGCTCCCTCTTTGGTGACGTGGCCGACAAGGAATAATGCAAAGCCGCGCCGTTTTGCCAGCCGAATGAGTTCCTGGGCAGAAGCCCGGATTTGGGCAACGGTACCCGGAGCAGATTCAAGGCCGTCGATATACATGGTTTGAATAGAATCAATGACTACCACATTCGGTGGATCCTCGACGTCCAAGGTCGCGAGAATATTCCTTACATTGGTGGCCGTGGCCAATTCCACCGGTTCTGCAGAGACTTCTAGCCGCGAGGCACGTAAACGAATTTGATCAATGGCCTCTTCACCGGAAATATATATACAGCGGGCTTTTTTTGCGAGGGCAGCAGTGACTTGCAGCAGGAGTGTCGATTTGCCGATTCCCGGATCACCACCAATCAGGATAGCGGATCCTTCTACTAAGCCGCCACCGGCCACGCGATCGAACTCATTCATGCCGGTTTCCCGTCTAGGTGCTGCAGTCGACCCACCGTCTAGGGCGAAGAAGTCAATTGCTGATCCGCCGTTTTGGCTTGATTTTGCGCCCCCTTTACCACCAAGCGGAACGATCTCAGGCAGGGCTTCCTCGATAATAGTGTTCCAGCCATCGCAGCTATCGCAATGTCCTACCCAGCGCGGGTGGATCGCACCGCAGCTTTGGCAGACAAACCGGGTTTTCGTTCTAGCCATATTCGGCTCCGTCGCCAACGCCATTCATTTGTACGCAATAGTCAACTAACACTTGTTTCAAAATCAATCGGTCCTTCAGCATCGCCGCGGATGAATTGCTGTAAATACGCATTATCTGCCGTGTCGAGCTCCTCGACACTGCCCACCCAAATGATCTTACCTTTGTACAGCATTGCAATCTTATCGGCGATTTTACGGGCACTAGCCATATCATGAGTGATCGAAAGTCCTGTCGCACCGATATTATGGGTGATTTCGACAATCAAATCATTGATGATATCGCCCATTATAGGGTCGAGGCCCGTCGTTGGTTCGTCGAAGAAAATAATCTCTGGGTCAATCGCTATTGCGCGCGCAAGGCCAACGCGTTTACGCATGCCGCCTGAGAGATCGGCGGGCCACATTGTAGCAATCTCTTCGGTCAATCCGACCGCTACTAATTTTTCCATAGCAATTTCTCTCGCCTTCTTCGGCGACATGCCTCCGCCTTCTATCAACCCGAACGCGACATTTTCCCAAACAGAAAGACTGTCGAAGAGTGCTGCATGCTGAAACAACATTCCGATTTTTGCATTAACAGCACTGCGTTCGCTATTGCTGAGTGCAAGGACAGAGCGTCCATCAACTTCCACATCTCCCGAATCAGGTGTGAGTAACCCCAAAATACATTTGATGGAAACTGATTTTCCGGTACCGGAACCTCCAATAATAACTACAGATTCACCAGGCATAATTTCTAGATCGACGCCGTTTAACACCACATTGTCGCCAAAGCGTTTGTGGACGTTAGTGAGTTGTATCTTAGGCGTGGTCATGCCCCGAAAAACATCGCTGTGATCATATAATTTAGAATCAAAATCAGTATTGCAGATGATACTACCGCATTAATGGTCGCTGAGCCGACGCCTTGGGCACCACCCTTGGAATAATAACCCTGATAACAACCCATCAAGGTCGTGACAAAGCCAAAGACCGCGGCTTTAACAAGGCCAGAAAAAACATCAATGAATTGTACGAAGTCCCAAGTGTTTTTCAGGTAAATCGCTGCATTAAATTCTAGTTTGTAAACTGCCACGATATAGCCGCCGAATATGCCGATGACGTCGCCGACTAGAATAAGTAGCGGTAACATGGCTATGCCGGCAATAATTCGTGGCGCGATCAAATATTTAAACGGATTGGTCGATAGAGTGGTTAGTGCATCGATTTGTTCGGTTACTCGCATGGTGCCAATCTCTGCCGCAATTGAAGACCCAACCCGCGCTGCTACCATCAGGCCTGCGAGTACAGGCGCCAGTTCGCGCGCAATGCTTAGGACTACGACTTTGGCGATACTGCTTTCAGCACCGGCGGCAAACCGGGCAAAGCCTGTATAGGATTGTAGCGCAAGCACCATGCCGGCGAATAAGGTGGTGAGACCGACCACTGGCAACGAGTAGTATCCGATCTCTACTATTTGCCGAAAAATGAGGCGAAAATAGAAAGGTGGTCGAAAACAATGAGATACTGCCAAGATGGTGAAATGAGTAATATGTCCGACTGCTCGAAAAAATCCGAGTATCGTGCTTCCGATAAGCTGCAGGAAATTCATGCGCTATCCTCAACATATTCTCGATGATGCCTTTGGCCTAGAGCGGTCAAAACTTCATATCCTATAGTACCCGCTGTTGCTGCCAATGCATCAACATCTTGATGCGGGCCGACAATATCGACCCAGTCACTTGCTTTTACGCCGTCAACGCCGGTGATGTCTACGGCTATTAAATCCATCGATACGCGGCCAAGGATAGGGAGCGGGATTTCGCCCATAAAAACCTTCCCACGGTTGGAGAGGGATCGAAAAAATCCATCTGCATAGCCCACTGCGATGGTTGCAATACGCTTATCTGTATCGAATTTGTAGCGGCCGCCATAACCTACAGTCTCCCCTTTTGCAACTGCCCGACATTGAAGGATTTTTGCAGATAATCGGACGACAGGCTTCAGCGGATTAGGTGCTGCTGGCTGCGGATTACCGCCATAGAGCGCAAATCCCGGGCGAACCAAGTCGAAATGCCAGTCGGGACCAAGGAATATACCTGAAGATGCACTTAGCGATGCGGGTATACCTCTCGATGTAGAGATGAATCGATGAAAACTTTGGAGCTGTTCAAGGTTCTTTTCATCATACGATTCGTCGGCGCACGCCAAATGGCTCATTAGCAAGCTCACATCCAGGCCATCGTATAATTTTTCCCATTTACCAATTCGCCCGAGCAGTGTTTGGGATAGGCCGAGCCTGTTCATGCCTGTATCTATATGGATCGCCGCTGGCGGTACGGGAGTATCATCTGAGTGGCGACGCCAAATATCGATCTGGTCAATGTCATTCAGGACGGGCCTAAGCGTGTGGGCCCGATATTCGTTGGCGTCTTCGGACGATATGCCGTTAAGTACATAGATAGTGTGCTGTGTAATTTGCCGAAGCTCAATCCCTTCATTTAATGTTGCGACGAAGAAGGTCCTGCAACCGGCCCCGTCTAACGCCTTTGCGATGGGGGCGGCACCAAGTCCGTAAGCATTCGCTTTAACGACAGCTGCGCATTCTGCTGAAGTACACATTTTCGTTAATAATTGATAATTAGTGACGACCGCACTGAGGTCGATGGTCAGTTTGCTCGGCGCATGCGCCCAGCGGTTCTGTCCGGTTTCCTCCATCTTCGTCTAAGGGAAATCGTCTCCGTCGCGACGACGGGTGTAATCTGAAAACCGTGTAAAGCGACCATCAAAATGAAGGTCAATAGAGCCAACGGGGCCATGGCGCTGCTTAGCAATAATGACACTTGCTGTATTGCGAACTTGTTCGAGGCGTTCCGCCCAAATTTGTGAACGTTCTGAAAACTTAATACTATCTTCGCCGGCGTTAGTAATAGGTTCTGACTTCTCCAAGTAATATTCCTCGCGAAAAATGAACATGACAACGTCTGCGTCCTGCTCAATTGATCCTGACTCTCGGAGATCGGAAAGTTGTGGACGTTTATCATCGCGATTTTCCACTTGGCGCGATAATTGTGAGAGAGCTAGAACGGGGACTTCCAATTCTTTAGCAAGGCCCTTCAAGCCGCGGGTAATTTCAGAAATTTCCTGTACGCGATTATCATTTCTTGCACCAGGAGTGCCGGTTAGAAGTTGCAGATAATCGACAACTATTAAATGAAGTTTTTTTTGTCGTTTCAATCGGCGCGCTCGCGTGCGGAGTGCTGAGACGCTGAGGGCTGGGGTATCGTCGATATAGAGAGGCATACGATGCAGCTTTTGGCTCGCCACAACCAATTTATCGAAATCTGATTGTTCTATATCACCACGTCGAATGTGGTCTGAGGGGATTTCACTTTGTTCAGAGAGAATACGACCCGCGAGCTGTTCGGCTGACATTTCCAACGAAAAGAATAAGACATGACCGCCCTCTGTGAGAGAGGTGCCGTTCTCGTCGAAGGTTTCCTTGTAGGCTGCTGCTGCGTTATAGGCGATATTGGTGGCAAGTGCAGTTTTACCCATTGAGGGCCGACCAGCTAAGATGACGAGATCGGAGGGATGTAATCCGCCCAGCTTTTGGTTCAGGTCATGAAAGCCCGTGTCGACCCCTACAACATGGCTATCTTTACGATAGGCTTCTTCAGCGCTTTCTACTGCCATGCGAATCGCCTCTCCAAGGCCAACGATTCCACGTTCCAACTCGCCTATGTTGGATAATTCATAAAGTTTTTGTTCTGCGGATTCGATTTGATGTGAGGCTTTTGTATCAAGGTCAGGTTCGAAAGCTTCATTAACCATGTCTTCACCAAGCGTAATAAGCTGCCGGCGCAAATAGAGGTCGTGGATCGTATGGCCGTAATCACGAACGTTGATAATGTTAGGTGCAGTTGCGGCAATTTCGAATAAATATTCTGCGCCACCGGCAGCGCTGAGCGCTTCATCACTCTCAAAAATATGTTTTAGGGTTAACGGACTCGCTATTTGCCCGGTTTCCGCCATTTTTTCGACTGCTGTATAAATGCGCCCATGGACCGGCTCGGTGAAGTGTTCGGCTCTCAGAAACTCTGAAACTTTTTCTAACGCTCGATTATCTGTAAGAATTGCACCTAAAAGTGCAGCTTCAATCTCAGTATTTTGCGGCGGTGAGCGGAAGTGCTGATTGTCAGTGTTTTCTCCGTGCAGAGGGGTGACTGTGATGTCCTGGGATGATGATGCCATAATTGCAAATTACAGCGTTGATGAAACAGTGGTGATTTGATTCAGGCTGTAGATAGAAAGGAACCTGGGGAAAACTATCATTTGGGGAGTGAAAGCTCCGAGTCGGCTTGTATAAGTTATTTTTCATCCCAGCCAGAAACGCAAAAGAGGCCGCCCATTTTCCAATGGGTGGCCTCAAAACGTTAATTTTTATTTATTTTAGGCGGATTTTTTCATCCGCTTACGATTCTTCGGAAACTGTATCTTCCTCTTTAGAGTTCACTTCTTCGATATCAGCACCCCGGTTAGACGTATCTTCACCGGACGCGTCTTGAGCATCAGTATCTTTTTCGTCTTCCTTTGCTAATTCTTCGGTTGCTCGGGCCTGGGCTTCCGGGTCGAACATTGTCTCTGCCGCAATTACTGCGGCTCCTCTAGTTGTTTCATTGGTCTGACGCTCTTCAGCCTGACGTTCCTCCTCTTCTTGACTGAGGAGTGCACGGCCGAGTTTCTTCTGTTGTTCGGCCTCGTCCTTGGAACGAGCGACATTAATTTTGATGGTTGTATCGACTTCTGGATGAAGGCGTACACGAACATCAAATAGGCCCAGAACTTTGATTGGGCGTTCAATAACAACTTGGTTGCGACTAACCTTAAAGCCGCTCTCAATGACGCCTTTGGCAATGTCACGTGCATTAACTGAACCATATAGCTGTCCGGCTTCGCCGGCACTCCGAATAATCGAGATTTGCAGTCCATCCATCCGCCTTGCGATATCTTCAGCCTCGCCTTTGAGGGCGAGATTTTCCGCTTCGAGTTCTTTTCGTTGACCTTCGAAATGTTCGAGGTTGCCTTTGCTTGCGCGTAGTGCTTTCTTCTTTGGAAATAAGAAGTTTCGAGCATAGCCGGGTTTTACCGAAACTACATCGCCCATTTGGCCGAGCCTCTCAATGCGCTCTAAAAGGATGACTTCCATAGGGGTTCTCCTTGTTTAAGCCGTCTCGGCCCCATTAATTCAATACATAAGGCATCAAGGCGAGAAAACGCGCGCGCTTGATTGCTTTTGTAAGCTCACGTTGTTTTTTGGCCGAAACCGCAGTAATGCGACTAGGGACAATTTTGCCACGTTCCGATGTAAACCGGCTGAGCATCTTGACATCGGTGTAATCAATTGACGGCGCATTTGGTCCTGTAAAAGGGCATGATTTGCGGCGTCTGAAAAATGGGCGTCGGCTGCCGCCAGCTCCGCCAGCGCCACCGCTTGGTCGTCTAGCATTCATTCTGCAGTCTCCTTCTTCTCTTCTGCGGCTTCTTTTAATGGTATTTCAGCCGCTGGCATTTCTTTAATCGTGTTACCAGGTTCTTCAGCTGGTTTTTCTGGTTTCGCCGCGGTAATTGCTGGAGAAGCCTCAGCAGTTTGATCATCTCCATCGAGTTTTGGTCCTGGAGACCCTCGGTCGGCCCGGTCTCTATCTCGGTCACCCTTGCCTTGCATAATAGGTGAAGGCTCCTCACGTATTTTTTCAATTCTGATCGTCATATAACGAAGAATGTCTTCGTTTAGACGCATATTACGTTCCATTTCCTGAACCGCGCCCGACGGCGCTTCCAAGTTGAACATGACGTAATGACCTTTGCGGTTCTTTTTGATGCGGTAAGCAAGCGTCCGAAGACCCCAATATTCCCGACGCTCAACAGAGCCACCATTATCAGAAATAATTTTTTCAAAACTATCTGTAAGACTATCGACCTGCGTAGCCGAGACGTCTTGACGCGCTATAAACACGCTTTCGTAAAGCGCCATATTTTTGCTCCCTTTGGCTCTTCACGGGCCGGAGTCACAAATTGTTTGCGACCGACCGACCCTAACCAACCTTTACTAGGGGGGTTGGCAAGGAGTTATAAAAAAGGCGACAACGCGGCCACCCAATGCGGCGCGCACTATACACATATCTAAGTATTGCAAAAGAAAAAAATAGATAAACCTCCATCTATCGAAACGTGGTTGTTTTGCAATTTCTTGACAGTTTAAGGCCAGAAGCTATGACTAGCGCCCTTATTTAATGCGCGCGCGTTCAAAGCGCTTTTGGGGGAGGAGTATTTTCTTATGGCTAACGCCTTCGTATTTCCAGGGCAAGGCTCGCAATCTGTCGGTATGGGACGGAGCCTGGCTGATGCATTTGCTGCGGCTAGGCTTGTTTTTGAGGAGGTTGATGACGCTTTGGCGCAGAATCTTTCGGGGCTGATGTTCGAGGGACCAGAAGTCGATCTAATCCTCACTGAAAACGCACAACCAGCTTTAATGGCTGTCAGTGTTGCAGTTGTAATGGTGCTGCAAAAAGAATTCGATATCACGTTGGCAGATAAAACAAAGCTTGTTGCGGGTCATTCCTTGGGCGAATATTCCGCTCTTGCGGCATCCGGTGCGTTAAGCATCGCTGATACGGCGCAACTTCTCAAAAGACGCGGTCAAGCGATGCAGCAAGCGGTGCCGGTGGGTGAGGGCGCAATGGCGGCATTGTTGGGGCTGGATTTGGAAGCAGTGCAGGAAGTGGTGGGTGAGGCAGCTCACGGTGAGGTATGTGCTTGTGCAAATGATAATGCACCTGGGCAAGTAGTAGTTAGCGGCACTAAAACAGCGGTCGAACGCGCTGTAGAGATTGCTGGTGACAAAGGCGCGCGGCGGGCAGTGATGTTGTCGGTAAGCGCGCCATTTCATTGTCCCTTGATGCGACCTGCTGCGGATTCCATGGCCGAAGCTTTGGAAGGCATTATTATTCGACAGCCTTTAGTACCCTTGGTGACAAATGTTACAGCAGAGCAGGTGATTGATCCGGATACTATTCGCGGATGCTTGATAGAGCAGGTAACGGCAATGGTACGGTGGCGCGAAAGCGTGCTCTATATGAAGGAGCAAGGTGTAGATACGCTTATTGAAGTGGGTGCGGGCAGAGTACTGTCTGGCCTGGCTCGGCGCATTGATAGTGAATTGATCGGTAAATCAATACAGCAGCCGGATGATTTCGAGGCTATCGTTATGAAATTATAAGGAGAGTACATTGTTTAATTTATCGGGAAAAGGTGCATTAGTTACCGGTGCATCTGGTGGCATAGGTGGAGCAATAGCCCGCGGCCTGCATAATGCCGGCGCACAGGTAGTTTTGTCGGGAAGGCGCGAAGACGCCTTGAGTGTCTTGGCTGATGAATTGGGTGATGGCGCTCATGTTGTAACAGCGCGGCTTGGTGATGAAGGGGCTGCAGATATACTTGTCAGAGAGAGCGAGGAGATATTGGGTTCCGTTGACATCCTGATAAATAATGCTGGATTGACTCGTGACATGTTAAGTATGCGACTAACTGACGAAGATTGGTCGACAGTCCTAAATATTAATTTAACTGCTGTATTCCGTCTCAGCCGCGCCGTAACGCGTCGTATGATGAAAAATAAATGGGGTCGTATTGTTAACATCACTTCTATTGTTGGTGTTACGGGTAATGCTGGGCAAGCTAACTATGCAGCCTCAAAGGCGGGGATGATTGGTATGACTAAATCTATGGCCCAAGAGTTAGCGCCGCGTGGTATCACGGCAAACTGTATCGCGCCGGGTTTTATTGACACCGCGATGACTGCAGAACTGAGTGATGCGATCAAGGAAAAGCTTTTAGGCGCCATTCCAGCCAAAAGGTTGGGGACTAGCGTAGATATAGCTGGCGCCGCTATCTACCTTGCCAGTGATGCAGCTTCATATGTTACAGGCCAAACTATTCATGTTAATGGCGGGATGGCGATGATTTAACGTTGTTTCTGTCTTGTTCGTTGTTGTTGGCAAGTAAAAGAAAATTGTGATACCACACGCCGACTCCTGGTAAGGGAGCGGATTAGTGAACCAGTTGGGGCTGTGATATTGCTTTGGGTTAATTGGTCCGTTTTTCAATTTTGAAGAAGGAATTAGCAAATATGAGTGACGTTTCCGAACGCGTAAAACAGATTGTCGTCGAGCATCTGGGCGTTGATGAAGCCAAGGTGACTGATAATGCGAGTTTTATTGACGACCTTGGCGCGGATAGCCTGGATACGGTTGAACTTGTAATGGCTTTTGAGGAAGAATTCGGTTGCGAAATTCCTGACGAAGCTGCCGAGAAAATTCTCACCGTCAAAGATGCCAATAGCTTTATTGAAGAACAATCGTCGTAGTTTCTCGCAGCGTTTTTATCGCGAGCGCAAATTTATGAGGACTGTAAGATGAGGCGGGTAGTTGTAACTGGCCTTGGCATCGTATGCCCGTTAGGTTTTGGTGTAGACCATGTGTGGCGTCGATTGATTAATGGCGAGTCCGGTATTACGGCGATTGATAATTTTGAAATATCGGATTTGGCCTGTAAAATAGCGGGACAGGCGCCGTTTGGTAAAGCGCTGCACGGCTGTTTCGATCCTGATGAATGGGTTAAACCAAAAGATCAGAAGAAGATGGATCGGTTTATCGTCTG
Source organism: Rhodospirillaceae bacterium (assembly GCA_002715005.1). Taxonomy (GTDB): domain Bacteria; phylum Pseudomonadota; class Alphaproteobacteria; order UBA8366; family UBA8366. The sequence goes on along the minus strand of PAXN01000032.1, from coordinate 42,155 downwards.
TGGAATTGCTGCAGCAGCTGAGGCGGTCGAAGATTCTGGATGGCTCCCGAAGGATGAGAAAGGTCAAGAGCGAACTGGTGTTCTCATTGGCTCTGGTATCGGAGGTTTGCCAGGTATCGCGGAGACAGCGGTTACGTTGAATGAACGCGGTCCCCGCCGTGTAAGTCCATTTTTTATCGCGTCTGATCTGATAAACTTGGCATCTGGCCAAGTATCAATCCGTTTTGGATTTCGTGGTCCGAATCATTCGGTGGTCACGGCTTGTGCATCGGGTGCTCATGCAATTGGCGATGCTGCTCGGATGATTATGTGGGGGGATGCTGAAGTTATGCTGGCAGGTGGTGCGGAATCTACCGTTTGTAGAATCGGTATTGCAGGTTTTGCTGCTTCTCGTGCACTCTCGACGGGCTTTAATAATACGCCAGAAATCGCCTCACGCCCGTGGGATGTTGACCGCGATGGCTTCGTTATGGGGGAAGGCGCAGGCGTTCTGGTATTAGAAGAATTAGAACATGCCAAAGCTCGTGGTGCCAAAATTTATGCGGAAATTACTGGCTACGGCATGTCGGGCGATGCATATCACATTACCGCACCAGCGCCTGATGGTAATGGCGCATTTCGTGCAATGCAGAGCGCATTGAAGCGTGCCAGTATAAATGCGGAAGATATTGATTATATCAATGCTCACGGAACCTCTACGCCGTTGGGCGATGAGATCGAAGTGAATGCAGTCAAACGCCTATATGGCAATGCTGCCGGTAATCTTTCTATGTCGTCAACGAAATCTGCGATAGGCCATTTGTTGGGTGCTGCGGGAGCGGCGGAGGCAGTCTTTTGTATTAAGGCGATCAATGATGGTGTTTGTCCGCCTACCCTCAATCTCGATAATCCGTCCGAAGGCTGTGATATAGATTTGGTACCCCATGAGGCTAAGGAGCGGAAAATTCGGAATGTAATGTCGAATTCCTTTGGGTTCGGTGGCACGAACGCGTCCCTCATAATCTCGTCGGTCTCGTGAACGCCTCAATAGCTAATATTTCTCTTCTTACCAAGATTTCATTATTTATCTTTCTGCTTCTTTTGGGGGCAGGTGGAATAGGCGGAGCTCTTTGGTATGAAGCTTTAAGACAATCAGGGCCGCTCATTGAATCCCGTAATGTGATTGTTCCAAAAGGGGCTAATTTAGAACTTATTGGTAGGCGCCTCGAAGACGCAGGGGTAATCAGATCTAAATGGGTGTTTGTATCAGCTGTCCGTTTGCAAGGGGTACATAGGGAAATGCGATCTGGTGAGTACAAGTTCCGACCAGGCGTAAGTGTTGGCCACGTAATCGATTTATTGCGTAAAGGGCAGTTGATCAATCGACGAGTCACTATTGCCGAAGGATTGACCGTATCGCAGATAATTAAAACTTTAGAGGGTGCGCATGGTCTCGAAGGGGTTCTATTCCCAATGCCCGTTGAAGGAACTTTGTTGCCAGATACTTATTATTATACGTTTGGAGAAACACGTCAGACCATTGTCGATCGAATGGCACTGGAAATGCAACGTACGCTTGACGTATTATGGACAAAACGAGCACCAAATTTACCAATAAAATCAAAGAAAGAGGCGCTAATACTCGCATCCATAGTGGAAAAGGAAACCGGGCTAGCGAGGGAACGTCGCCGCGTGGCCGGGGTGTTCATCAATCGTCTCAATAAAGGTATGAAGCTCGAGTCTGACCCGACCGTGGTCTTTTCCATAACCGGCGGAAAGCGTAAGCTGGGACGTGGGCTCAGAAAATCAGATCTTCGTCAGGTCCATCCCTATAATACCTATCGTGTTCATGGCTTGCCACCAGGTCCGATCTGTAACCCAGGTCGCGCTGCTATCGATGCTGTCCTAAATCCAGAGAAAACATCTTCCCTATTTTTTGTAGCCGACGGCAGTGGCGGACATAAATTTTCTGACACGCTTAGGGAGCATAATAAAGCGGTCCGTGAATGGCGGAAGATTGAGCAAAGACGCAAGGCAAATCATAGGGTAAGACCCTGATTGAATACCCATTAAAAAGGCTGGCGTTCCAGTTCGATAAGCCAGCCTTTTTTGATGAAGGCAGGAAAAGGTAGTTTCCATGATTCTATGGTAATAGCTCCTTTACGAGCTCTGGACATGCTTTGGAGCCATCTTTCTCAGCAATTTTGACTGCTTCAACGATCCCATCATTGACAGGTGTAAGAATACCGAGTTCTTTGCCCTTCATGCAGACAAGGCCGTTCATGAAGTCTATCTCTGTGCGGCGACCCTTTTGCATGTCCTGACCCATTGACGGCCTGCCATCCGGATTACCCTTTTTGCCCATGGCAATGTAATCGTCTTCAATTTTCTTATAGGCGGCTTTGTCACCACTCACTGCTTTTGACCATTCGCCGCAGTCGATACCATGAAGCTTTTCAAGATTGAAGCCTGCAGCGCGACCAACTTCGATAGCTTCGGCTGCCAGGTGAATCTTCACTGCCCGCAGGTCTGTGTCTTGGGAAATATCCGTAGAGGAAAGTCCTGAAGCTGCAGACATGGGATTGGAACTCGCGTTCATTACCAGCTTTGTCCAACGTTCGCCCCAAAGATTAGTAGTGACCATATAACTGTCGCAATACCCACACATCCTTGCAACCTCCTCGGCTCGCGGCGTAACTCGGCCATGCGGTTCGCCGACACGGAAAACTGTATGGCTATCACCCATGATCGGGCCATTACGATGGACATGTGCCGGTCCTGGCATTTGCACAGAAATTTTGGCAGCGATGGTACCCATCACCTTACCCCAACCAACGATTGCAGCGATGAATTCTTCGTTCATACAGTTTTGTAGAGAAACGATGAATCCGTCGGGAGCTAAATACGGCTTGATCAGTTGCGTCGCCCACTGAGTATCGTAGCTCTTCATGCTAACAAAAGCGATATCAACGGGTTCTTCGTTAGCGAGCTTCTGTACGTCCGTTAAATGTAAAGCGCGTCCTTTGACAGTCATCTCCTCTTCCGGAGTATTACCCGTCATATAGAGACCATCCAAATTGATTTTATTAACGTGTTCAGGCCAACCGTCGATGAACGTCACGTCTTCGCCGTTGGCGAGCATATGACCGCCTACTTTACAGCCGACCGCTCCCGCGCCGACGAATACAATTTTCTTGCCCATGATTCTCTCCCAGTGGATTACGTATTGTTGGATTGTTAACTCATATCATATACGAATGCAGCTTTGGGGAAAGGGGCCGACGCATGCCCGCAAACGGTACAATTTGAATTAAGATGAATTTACAATCCCACAAAAGTTGGCTGAAGTGACTGTTGATGGAGCATAACAAAATGACCGCTCTAAAAGAGCCGTTTTAACCGAAAACTTATTTCTGGTTATTGTGGATTCTAGTAAAGGATAAATTGCGTTTAAGGGAAATATAATGGTTAATATGCAGGACGAGTTGGACGGTAAAGTTGCCCTTGTTACTGGCAGCGCACGGAACATTGGTCGTGCTACTGTTGAAGAGCTGGCTAGAGCTGGAGCGTCTGTAGTGATCAATTCGCTACAAGCAAAAGACCTTTGTGAAGAGGTGGCCGATGGTATTAACGCTGCCGGTGGCGAAGCGATCGTTGTCATGGCCGATGTAAGGGACCCGCATCAGGTTGGGGCTATGGCTGCAGCGATAACAGAAGCGTTCGGTGGTATCGATATCGTCGTTCATAATGCGGCAGTACGCAGTAACCAATCTTTCTCAGAAATAGATCACCAAACATTCAGTCATATTATTGATCTTTCAATCCATGGCTGTTTTCATCTTGCTAAGGCGACGATGTCATCAATGATCGAGCGTGGTGGCGGCAGTTTTATAGGTGTTGGTGGCATGACGTCACTAGCGGGCGTAAAGGGTAGAAGTCATGTAATGGCAGCTAAAATGGGCCTTAACGCGTTCATCCGCGGTTTAGCACTGGATTTGGCCGAGTATAATATCCGTGCCAATCAGGTGGTCGTCGGTCATTATCAGACGCTACGCGAACGCAACCCTTCATCGGCACCGCAGCGCTCGGCGGCGGATACAGAGGTTCCGCTAGGGCGCAAAGGGTTGCCGCAAGATATGGCCAACCTGATCCGCTTTTTGGTTGGGCCCGGTGCAAGCTATATTACGGGTCAGACCGTACATTCAAATGGAGGCGCCTATCTTAACCTATAGAGAGGTTGGTTGGTGACTGTCCGAATTGCGATCATTGGCGCAGGTTTAGCTGGCCTTACGCTTGCTTGTCGGTTGCGTTCTAAGGCACAGGTAGAGGTGTTTGAGAAGAGCAATGTTGTCGGCGGTAGGCTATCAACTTTCCGAAGTGGTGGCTTTGAGTTTGATTATGGCGCGCAATATTTTACAATTCGTAGCGAAGCTTTCCGTAAGTTTCTAGAACCAGCATTGCAACATGGCATTGTCGTGCCGTGGGACCCGCATATTGTTACGCTCGAAATGGGACGCGAAGCAATCGTTGAGCCTCGGGAAGAGACAATTTATGTGGGAGCCCCTGGGATGGAGGCGTTGTGTGCTCATTTGGCAGAAGAAATTTCGGTTACTATAGATACGGAGATTGTATCTTGTAAGCGGAAAAAGAAGGCTTGGCAGCCCGTTAAAGCGAATGGCGATTTCTTAGAAGAATTTGATTGGATAGTCTTGGCTGCACCACCTCATCAGAGCCTTTCTTGTGTACCTGAATTTTTCGCGGACGGTGTTGCAATCGATCACGTTCGGTTGCGCGGTTGTTATTCTCTTATGCTGGGTTTTAAGGACGCTGTACCTGTTAGTTGGCAAGGGGCATTTGTGCGAAATTCCCCGATTGGCTGGATGGCAGTCAATAGTCACAAGTATGGCCGAGAAGGCGGACCAAGCCTCCTTGTTCAATGCTCGGGAGAATGGACGGATGAGCATCTGGAATGCGCTTCGGGAAATATTGAGGTTATGCTTAGTAATGAGCTGAAAAACTTGATTGGTATCGACATTAATTCTGCAAAACACTGCGAATTATTTCGGTGGCGACATGCGAGTATCGCGGTGCCGCTCGGTTTAGATTGTCTATTTGACCCGGTGTCTCAGTTAGCCGCATGCGGCGATTGGTGCATCAAGGGTCGGGTCGAAGGGGCGTTTAAGAGCGCCGATGCACTGGCTGCCCGCCTCCTCACGGTGCTGCCTCAATAGTCAACTACATTTGATGGCGTAGGCTTCAACGCTCCGCGTTCACAACGCCGGACCAGATCAACCATTTTAGCGTTATATGGCGCGGCAAGCCCAACGTCTGCTGCTTTTTCACAGACATAACCATTCATTTCACCAATTTCTGTTTTGCGACCCTTAGCCATGTCTTGGCCCATAGAAGGGCGTTGCCCCTCGCCGCGAGATTTAGTCTCCTCAATCAGGAAGTCCTCGACCTCTTGAAGTGCCTTCTTATCGCCCGCTGCGGCGGCGATCCATTGTTGGGGTTCTGTGCTTTTTCGGTTTTCCAACACATATCCAAGCGCCTCGGCAATACGAGATGTTTCGCCGCATATTTTGATTTGAGCGTCCCGCGCATCTTCGTTGATTGCCATGCCATTTCCGTTCAGTCCAGTGCAGGCAGCCAGGCCGTTATGGCTGGAATTGATGCAGAGTTTTGACCAGCGTTCGCCCCAAAGGTTGTCAGTGACTTTCGAGCCATCTGTATAGGACATTAGTTGAGCTACTTGTTCAGCACGTTTGGTGATACGTCCGTGTAATTCACCTACGCGGAAAACCGGATAAGTATTGCCACGAATAGGGACGTTGCGCTGTATATGGGCCGGTTCTTCTAACTCCACGCCGATACCGCTTGCTATACAACCCAGCGTCCGTTCCGGGCCGACGACGCTAGCCACGCGTTCCTCATTAAGCCCATTCTGAAGGGAAACAACGAAACCCAGTTCGGAAAGATAAGGTGAGATGAGGCTTGTAGCCCAGATGGTGTCGTACGATTTAGTGGAAATGAAGGCAATATCGAAGGGGCCCTCTTTTAGCGTATTCTGGACTTCGGTGATGTGGATGGCTTTAACCTTTACATTGTATGCTTCAGCTTCGGTAACGCCTCGGAGTTCTAGGCCAGTTTTGTTCATTTTATCCACATGGTCGGGCCAAGGGTCGATGAATGTTACGTTTTCGCCATTACGGACCATATGGCCTGCACACATACCCCCAACGCCGCCAGCACCCACCATTGCAATTCTTAAAGTCATGGACTGTCTCCTTGAAACTATTGCTTTTATTTTTATTCATCGCCCATTCTAGCGTATGTTGAAAATAAAGGGAGGGGCCAATATGGACCGGAATAAAGAACTAGAAGGTAAGGTTGCTATTGTCACCGGCAGTGCGCGTAATATTGGTCGTCGTACTGCGATGGAACTCGCAGATTCAGGTGCCGCCGTTGTAATTAATGCGGTGAGCGCTAAAGAGCTGTGTGATGAGGTGGCTGGTGAAATTGAGGAAGCTGGTGGTAAAGCGATTCCTGTGTTGGCTGATATTACTAAGCAAGAAGATGTGGATCGTATGACGAAAACCACGGTCGACGCCTTTGGCGGCATTGATATCCTGATTAATAACGCCGCGATCCGCACTAAATCGCATTTTACCGAACTTACTATGGACGAGTGGATAAAGCTCCGTGAAGTAGCGCTTGATGGCGGTTTTAGGATGTCCATGGCTTGCGTGCCCCACATCATAGCTCGCGGTGGCGGCTCGGTGGTCGGTATACACGGTATGAGTTCGTATACGGCGGGACCTCTCGGTGCTCATAAATCTGCAGTAAAATGCGGCATGGCCGGCATGATCCGTGGCATGGCCCGTGATCTCGGTAAGCATAATATAACGTGTAATGTAGCGGTGGTTGGTCGTTTTGAGACCGAACGGACAGGCAGTTCAGGCGAGGTTGAGCCCGCTCGTACAAATCTTGATGTGCCAATGGGACGAAACGGTACACCCCAGGATATGGCCAATTTAGTGCGCTTTCTAGTGGGCCCCTATTCTCGCTATATCTCCGGACAAACCATACAGGTTAACGGCGCTGCTATGATGCCCCACTAAAAATAAGGAGGTAAGTAATGAGTAACATGCGTATTGCCCATATCGCCGTTCGTGTCGATGACATGAAAGAGGCTAGAGATTTCTATGAGGGCGTATTGGGGATGACCGAAGTTCGCAGTGAGCATCACCGCGAACATTATTCCTGTCACTTGACTGACGGTCATATCGATTTGTCCATTTTGCAATATGACAAAGGCAGTAAGACCAAAGAGGCTCTGGCTGCGGGGGAGAAGCCGTGCATTCATCATATTGGCTTTGAAGTCGATGACTTGGAAAAAGGTATTGCTGAACTCAAGGAGCGTGGGTATGAGATCATCACTGACCATGGCGTTATTCCGGTCAAATTTCGTGCGCCGGGCGGCACGGTTGCGGAAATAGCGCCGACCGGCCGGTTTTTGCAAGATGCTGCCAATAAATAGCTAATGTGCTGCTGTAACCTATCGTGGAATGGCATAGATGAGGGATCGAAATAGGGAACTCAAAGGGAAAGTAGCGATTATAACGGGTAGTGCGCGCAATATTGGGAGAGCGACGGCCGAGGAATTGGCGCGTGCAGGTGCGTCGGTGACAATCAACGCAGTGAAAGCTCAAAATCTGTGTGATAAGGTTGCCGACGGCATAAATAAATCCGGCGGCAACGCGATTTCTGTGCTAGCGGATATTACTAAGCAAGATGGTGTGGATCGCCTGGTGAATGAGACTATTGGGGCGTTTGGTGGTATCGATATTTTAATTCTTAATGCCGCTATTCGCATTGACGTCGGCTTTCCTGAACGCACCTTTAAAAATTGGTGCCAAACGTTCGCTGTCGCTGTGGATGGCGGGTTTCGACTATCGATGGCCTGCGTTCCTTCAATGATTGAACGNGGCGGCGGCTCTGTGGTTGGNATTCATGGNATGCAATCTTATACTGCTGCGGCTGCAAAATCTCCTGCGGTTAAAGACGCCCAGGCTGGCATGTTGCGCGGTATGGCGCGTGATCTCGGTGAAAATAATATTAACTGTAATATCGCAGTGGTAGGGCCGTTTGATACCGATCGCGCAGGCGGGTCTGGTGAATTGGCGGTACCCAAGATTTCCGATACTATTCCCATGGGTCGCCGCGGTACTCCGCAAGATATGGCAGACGCTGTTCGGTTTCTGGTAGGCCCTTTTGGGCACTATATTTCTGGCCAGACCCTTCACTTAAATGGCGGCATTCATATGCCTCATTAGCTGCGATTATTAATTTATCGTCAATGGCATCCGTATTAAGCATGCTAACGAATTGCCCGTGTGCTTATTGTCTTTTTATTATGACTTCGCATTTAATATGGTGGTTTTGATGCCTCTGCTTTTTAGAAATAAAGGCTTAGCCCTAGCCCATTGTCTGCAGAATTTGGCTGAACCTATGTGCGTCAGTTATTAGACTTCTTCCTCTCCCTGTTTTTGTATCTTTCCTTGCCAAGGAGCTGAGTTTTCTTGGCTCATCAAGCTTGGCCCTAGTTCAGTTATAAAAGCTACTTTCCAAGACATATGCACGACGCTACCTAGTCAATGAAGTAGATTTCGTTTAAATGTGGAAAGCGATGTTGACGATAATAGCGTTGGAGGAAAGATTTAATGGTTTCAGCAGATGAAGTGCGCATTCTCGCAGGTTCCGGTGTTTGCGGTGCTGGGTTTCGCGCAGAATCCTTAGAAGAGGGCATGGGTAAGAAACCTCACTTTATTGGTTGCGATGGTGGTTCTACTGACCCTGGCCCTTATCCTCTTGGCTCAGGAGAAACTTCTTTTGGACGTTCCTCGATTAAGCGTGATATGCGACTAATGCTGTTGGCAGCGCGGAAAGCTAAAATACCGTTGTTGCTTGGAACAGCTGGTACATCCGGTGGGAATCCTCATGTTGCTATAGCCAAAGAAATCTTAATGGAGATCGCCGCTGAGGAAAATCTCAAATTCTCGCTCGCGATTATTCATGCAGAGCAGGACAAAGAGTATCTCAAGAAACGGCTGAGAGAAGGACGCATCAGGCCACTAGATCCGGCGCCGGATTTTGACGAAGAGACAATCGAAAAATCTGAGCGTATTGTTGGTATGATGGGCGAGGAACCGTTCCTAAAAGCACTCGACAACGGCGCAGAGGTAGTGCTTACAGGTCGGTCTAGCGATTGTGCGATATATGCAGGCATTCCTGTGCGCGANGGTATTCCAGCGGGTATTGCCTGGCANGCNGCGAAAATTCTTGAATGTGGTGCGGCTTCGGTTGAACAGCGTAAAACTGCCGATAGTTTGTTCGCTACTTGTCGCGGCGATCATTTCGATGTCGAACCGTTAGATGACGATCTCCGATGCACACCACAAAGTGTTGCATCCCACAGTCTATATGAGAATTCCGACCCGTTTCGATTGGTAGAGTCAAATGGCACTATGGATCTTTCTACGTCTAAATACGAAGCGCTAGATGATCGTCGGGTAAGGGTATCTCAATCGGGGTTTGAGCCTGCAACTAACTATACTGTCAAACTAGAAGGTGCGGAGAAAGTTGGTTACCAGACTATTGTCATTGGTGGTGTGCGCGACCCATATATTCTGCGCCAGCTTGATNGCTGGTTGGCAACTGGTGAAGAAAATATTCATAAGCGCATCAATGATATATATGGCGATACAATTTCGCGTGACGATTATGTATTTAATATTCGTGTTTACGGTCGGGACGGAGTTATGGGGCCGCTTGAGCCGCAGAAGGAACTCACGTCCCATGAGGTATGTCTCATATTGGAAGCAACCGCAGCTACCCAAGAAATTGCAACGTCAATTGCGACTGTGGCTCGTCACAAAATACTNCACGAGCCAATTCCTGAATGGAGTGGTTTAATAACAGGGTTGGCCTGCACTTATAGTCCTGCCCATATTGAGCGTGGCGCGGTCTATCGCTTCAATGTGAACCATGTGGTTGAGCCCGATGATCCTTATGAGATGTTCCCGATCGAATATATGAACGTGAATTAGGAATCGGACGAATGGCAACAATAGGAGAACTAGCAAAGCTGGTCCGGTCGAAAAATGCCGGGCCCTTTGTGATGACCATAGACATAATGTTTGCGGATCAAGAAACCTACGACACAGTCAAGTCATCAGGCATTCTGAATCGTCAGATGGTATCAAACATTTATAACATGTCCGAAAACCAAGTGCAGTTTTTTGAAGTGGATAATTGCTACGCATTTAAAATCTCGATCCCACGGCCNAATTTTCAGGGTGATATAAAGGATTCAGATAGTCACGCGGGCCAGCAATATGCCCCCTTCATCGAAATAGAGGTCCCTGGGACTTAACAGAGCGTGCGATTAGGTCCTAATTCAAAGGCCAGCTTATATTCACTGCAATGGTTTCGGTGCCAGGATTAAGGTCACTATTCAGAAATTTGCCGTGAGACATATGATGAAAGCTGCCGGTTAGCCTGGTACCGCCATTAAAACGGTAACCTGCTTCAAAGCCTGACCGAAGTACGGCAGAGCTGCCTAAGTTTTTGCCTTTTTTGCCGACAACATATAGTGCGGGCCCTATATTGAAGTTCACAACTAACCGTTTAGTAAGATGAAAATCATGAGCAGCGGCAAGCCAGCCATAAAAAGACCCGTCCGTGTTACCTGCAACGCCGAAGAGAGGTTTGATGCGGTACNAGGTAAAGCCGGGTTGATACTCGAGTGAAAAGTCAAGGGCCGTTTGTTCGTCGTCGACCGCATCGAAATATCCACCGCTCATTTTCACGTAGGAACGGTTTGCATCGGGTTGGGGTAAGTCAAATGCGAAACCTGGCAAAACGGTCGCTAATGCGGCACCGGCAATATAATAAACCGCGGGGTCTTGGGCGCGAGCCGAGTAGGATGTAGCTAATTGCGCTAATATTGTTAGCGCAAGGGCCAGTCCTAGACTAGTTTTACGGTACCAGTTTTTCATCGTCTTTTCCTATTTTCTTAAGAGCATTAATCGCTGGTGCGGTGTGGCGATTTATCCAATCAGCATGCGCAGGATACCCATAGGCACGCTCGATCATATAGCGGTAAAGCAAAAGACAGGTGAGGACGGATATTAAAGCAGAGAATGCGACGTCGCTGGTGAAATGGCCACCCTCAGATACTCTAAGGCACGCGAAAAACGTACCATAGGCTAAGGCTACTTTGATCCAAAACTTGCGCCTACGCGCCATCATTGCAAAAGCTAGGAAGCAGAATGCAAATGCTGCTTCACCAGAGGGAAAAGAACAATTGCCGGCACATTGGTCAGTCCGCATCATGGGAGGGGTATAATGCATTTTGCCCCCGAATTCGACGATGTGCGACGGTCGCGCCCGACCCCAGTTTTCCTTCAACACAACGCTTACCAAAATACCTGGCGCAACCGCGAAACAAAGGAAAATATACATTAGCTTTTTGCGGTAATGGCGCAGTGGGGAATAGCGTAGCAAAAAAGACAGAACGAGAAGGGCAAGTAGCCCGGTCATAGTCACACGGGTGATGAAGAAGCCGGCCTGGCGTATGAATCCGATAATTTGGAGTCTGTCATCGGAATGTGTGAGAGCAAAGATTGTCGGCTCTACAAAGAAAAATTTGGAGATTGCCAGATCAATTTCCGGAAAAGCTACGAAAATAAAGGCCGCGGTAAACCCCACGGCAACCGTCATGGCGAGCGCATGCTGGACGCGGCTTTGCGTCAATTCAACTTCGTCAGAGCCATTCTCTGCCGACACGTTCTACTCCATGTAACCAACATAAACTTATAGGTTGGTCTTTTTATTTATTATATTTGCGCAAGCGAAAAAAAATATTTCACAAGACTAATTGAGCGAATATTTAACATAACAGGTTAGTTTTGCAAAGAGAAAGAGATGATTATTGATCGAATACATTAATTTTTATAGATAAAAAAATAAAAATCTGCAAAGTAAATTCTAAGTATAAGTGTGATTTACTAAATAATCGGCTCAAATATCAAACACGGCCCGCGCGATTTTTTATGCGTGGGCCGCTAAATTTCTCTAATTTTAGCCTTTGGTATTCGCTAATAGTTTTACTATATCACTCACCTTGGCCTGGCTCTCCAGATCTTTTACAGCTGATATGGCGGCTTTGGCTTTGCTTTCGCCTATCAACGGAACGGCAAGCGCCTGGAATTTGCGTTCCAGTTTATCCCATTGATTGTCCAAGTCGCGATTAGGAATAGCCAAATCGTCGGTTTCACGCAGAACAGTGCCATCGTTTTGATGAACGATTACTTCCGATTGATTTGGAGTAAAGTCGTCTTCCGCAACTAGGACGACTGCGTTGCGGAGCCTCACCAAATCCTCACGAACTGCATTTTCTGCGCTATAGACTTCGAGACTGCCTGTATTTTCACCTGCTATTGCCATAGCAACCGTCATATAAAGACTGAATTTGATTTCGAGGCCAGTTGATGGTTCTGCTTGATCGCACATACCTTTGAGGCGGCTGGCGTGATGCACCTCAATCCTTTCTACTTTCTTGGAGTCAAAAGCTGGGTTGTCCGCTATGCGTTTGGCAGATTCAATCGGTGAATGCACGCCGTAACAAGCGGCATGGTACTTAAATAGGAGGTTATTCAGATGGAACTCCTCACCAAGCCCATTCAAAGCGGTATCAATATCGCACATACCATCGAAATTTTTAGCAAAACCGTTATCGCGTTCCACGATATCCTGGCGTGAATTAAATCCACGTTTTGCCCATTCTGTGGCCATCAAGCCATTCATTGCAGCTTTACCTGCGTGCAGTGGTTTGCACATGGTACCAAAATTGGCTTTTAGGCCGGCGGCCTGAGTTCCAGCGATGCCGAAAGCGAACGCAGTGGTTTCTGCATCCAGTCCTTGTAGGCGTGCCGTTCCGGCGGCGGCTCCAAAATGGCCGGTCGTNGCNGTTGCATGCCAACCTTTCAAATAATGCGGGTCACCCATATAACCGCCTATTCGTGATTCCACCTCGATTCCAGTAGTAAGGCCCAACAATAAATCCTTGCCATTTAATCCGTCGCGTTCGGCAATCGCTATTACTGCCGGTGCCACCGGAGCAGTTNGGTGACCGCGAAAGATACGAACTACGTCGTCATAATCAAGGGCATGCCCTGCTGCACCGTTAATAAGTGCAGCTTGGCTTGCGGTTCCTTTTGCGTTGCGTCCGATCAGCGTTGCCGTATTGCCTAGGCCTTCTGCATCTGCTGTCTCGTGGAGAATGCGCGTCAACTCGTCTTGAGCACCGGCTAGTGTGACGCCCAGCCAATCTAATAAACATTGCTTGGCGTTGATGATGGCTGCTTCAGGAATTTGCTCTAATGTAAGTTGGCTCCCCCAAGCGGCAAGTTGTTCGGTCAAGCCGACGGTAATATCGGTATTTTTTGCAGCGGTCTCCATAGGATCCTCCTCAAGAGCAATATAGTTTTTTATTGATACCATTTTCCACCTTTAGTGGGTACTTGCAAATGGGTTGACGCCCGACAGCTCAATGGCAACAATCTGGCAATCGAAATCAAACGGATAGTGCAAATGGACGTTCATATTCTTTATTGCGGCAGTTGAGGCTACGAAAAAGAGGCTCTCCGTGTGAGAGATAGGCTCGTGGATAAATTCAGTGCCAATGTGGTGATGGAAAAGGGAGACGGCGGTATATTTAATGTGACTGTCAATGGAGTGCAAAAATTCGCGATCCACGAGGTAGGCCATTTCCCAACCGACGAAGAGATTGATTCGTTTAATTTGTAGCTGGACTGTGTTTTGGAAGAGAGAAAGAGATTTTCGTTCTATTTTGTCTTTTCCGATTTTCTAATGCGAGAGTTTTGTCGTGACGAGATTTTTCCTTTTCTAAATTCGTGTCACGCTATTTTTTTTTCGGCAGAATTCGAAACAATGGGTCGGTAAAACCTGGTGGCAGGCTACCTAGAAACCAGCTTAAAAAATATGTTGGGAATGGAAATGCTATGCGGGCTTCATTGTGAGCCACTCCCCGTTGGATGATCCCAGCTGCACGCTCGGCGCTCATTAAGAATGGCATTTTGTATTTGTTTCCTGCTGTCATGCGGCTCTCTACGAATCCCGGGCAGATCACAGATACGCCAATACCGTCATCTTGTAGTGCGCCACGTAACGCCTCGCCATAGGTTCTAACGGCTGCTTTGGACGCGCTATAGGCTGGAGCGCCCACGAGCCCTCGAAAGCTCGCTAAAGAACTCACTAGCGCAATTTGTCCGTTTTTGCGCGTGCGCATTCGGTCTGCTGCCGGAAAAACCGTATTTAAGGTACCGTTTATATTTGTTTCGAGGATCATGCGCGCCTGATTTTCAGTTTCACTGCCGCCGCCGGTGCCTCCGGAAATACCGGCATTTGCGATGACCAGATCAAGCGGCGCACTTTTATCCACGTCTGTAACCCACGTCCTCACATCGTCTTTATTTGTGACGTCGAGAATTTCGTAATCAACTCTGCTGCCAGCATCTGCGCAAGCGTGAACGATACTTTTGAGGCGCTGCTCGTTGCGTCCGCTCAAGGCCAGATGGACGCTTGGTTTGGCATAGGCTAAGGCGAGTGCTCGGCCTATGCCACTAGAGGCGCCGGTGATAAGTACAGAACTAGGTAATAACATGATGCTATCATATCAAAAATGGGCCGCGGTGTGCTCTGAATTCTGGACCTTTCCACCCATTACTATAGTCTGCGCATAACTGAAAAATTCATCTAAAGGATATAAAATTTGGTGGTCTCTAGTATGACAGGGTTTGCCCGCGCTGATGGGGAGTATGCTGATTGGCGGTGGAGTTGGGAAACTAAAAGCGTAAATAGCAAGGCGCTTGATCTTAGGGTGCGGATGCCCAGTGGTCATGACAGGCTCGAGTTGCCGTCCCGTCAAGCAGCATCCAGGCGTTTCAAACGTGGTTCGGTCAATATGGTGCTGAATCTGAACCGAGCGTCGATGGGTGAAGAGGAAACCAAGTATCAGGTAAATCATAATTTACTGGAGCAGCTTCTTGAAGTTACGAAGGCGCATTCCAATGATGGTGCATCGAATATTGAAACATTGCTCACCATCCGCGGTGTGGTTGATAAGGTTGATGAGGCGGAAAGCGAGACTGATCAAGCCCAGCGGCATGCATCTATTTTAAAATGTTTAGATGAAGCTTTGGATGCGCTCTTACTAAACCGTCAATTGGAAGGTGAGAAACTTCAGTTAATCTTATCCGCACAGCTGGATGAAATCGGAAATTGTGTCAGAAATGCCGCATCGGTTGAATTATTGCGACCGGAGTTTCGGAAANAAAGACTAAAAATACAGCTCCGAGAGGTCCTGGAGGCAGAGCCTCCTGTTACAGAAGATCGCATGGCNCAGGAGCTGGCAATTTTATCGGTTAAGGGCGACATCACCGAGGAGCTTGATCGACTTAGGGCCCATATTTCTGCGGCTCATGATCTACTCAACGAGAGTGGTGCTGTCGGCCGGAGATTAGATTTTTTGTGCCAAGAGCTAAATCGAGAGGCCAATACCGTCTGTTCAAAATCAAACGATAAAGCGTTGACTAAACACGGCCTTGAACTGAAGGCTTTGATAGAGCAATTTCGAGAGCAGGTACAGAATGTGGAGTAGAACTGTTGGTTGACGATTTAATGTTGGAGCGTCGGGGGGTGATGCTTGTCCTATCCTCTCCATCCGGAGCCGGAAAGACAACGATCGCTCGTGAATTGTTGTCACGCGATGATCATATTTCTATGTCGGTTTCAGCTACGACAAGGCCAAAGCGACCTGGTGAAGTGTCGGGTGTCGATTATCATTTTGTCGATAAGACTGAATTCAATATTAAGCGCAACCAGCAAGAGTTTCTCGAAAGCGCCAAGGTGTTCGATAATTATTATGGAACTCCGGCGAAACCGGTAATGGCCGCCTTGGCCGAGGGAATGGATATATTATTCGATATAGATTGGCAGGGAACCCAACAATTGGCAGAGAAGGCGCCTGATGATGTTGTAAGCGTGTTTATTCTGCCGCCCAGTCACAGCGAACTAGAGCGTCGCCTTAATAGGCGGGCGCAAGATACCCCAGAGGAAGTTGCACGCAGGATGAGTAAGGCTGCATCTGAGTTAAGTCACTACGCTGAATATGATTATATCATAATTAATAATCTCTTAGGCGAGAGTGTCATGCGGGTCATGTCAATTCTGACGGCTGAGCGATTGAAACGTCGTCGCGTTGTGGGAATGAGTGACTTCGTTAAAAGGCTCTGCGAAGACGGTTGAGACCTCTAGCAAGTGCCGCGAATTCCTCGATTGTGAGTTCTTCTGCTCGTCGCGTTGGGGGTATTGCAGCTTCAGTTAATAATGTATTCGCATCTACATTGAGCTGTTTTAATGCGCTACGCATCATTTTGCGGCGCTGTCCAAAAGCCGCTCGCGTAATCTCTTCCAGGGCTTCTTGATCTGCCTCGGATGGCAGTGTTTGATAAGGCGTTAGTTTTACTACAGCGGAATCAACCTTTGGAGGAGGGGTAAAGGCGCGTGCTGGTATTCCAAACAATAAATTTGTGTTACACCGCCAGTTACAGAGTACGCTCAGACGACTATAGCGTTTGGTGCCAGGGTTCGCCACGATACGGTCTGCGACCTCGCGTTGAAACATAAGCGTTAAGCTAGAGAAACATTCTGCTTGTCCCAACCAGCGTATTAAGAGAGCGGTGGCAACGTTATAGGGTAAATTGGCGACAACGTGGCGTGGTTTCGATCCGATCGTAGACAAGTCCAATTTTAGCGCATCTCCTTCGATAATTACTAATCGATTGGCGTATATCTCTTTAAGCGGTGCTAGTGCATTAATACATCGGGAATCTCGTTCAATAACGATTACGGAATTAGTTTCGGTCTCGAGGAGCGACCGGGTGA
The DNA here is from genome assembly GCA_002715005.1 of Rhodospirillaceae bacterium. GTDB lineage: Bacteria > Pseudomonadota > Alphaproteobacteria > UBA8366 > UBA8366. The sequence goes on along the minus strand of PAXN01000032.1, from coordinate 25,145 downwards.
GGCCGCCGGGGCCGGGGCCGACTTCAATGACCGTAGCGTCGGCTAGGTTGCCGGCACTACGTGCAATCCGGTCGGTAAGATTTAGGTCTAGTAAAAAATGTTGTCCGAGCGTTTTTCGGGCCGACAGTTGGTGATTAGCGATAATCTCGCGTAAGGGTGGTAGTTTGGCGGTACTCGATGTTTTAGTCACGCTGCGATTCCAAGCGTTTCCTTGCGCTACATCGGCGTGCTGTGATCTTTGCGGCAATCTTTAAAGCTTCAACCAGGCTCGTTTCATCAGCCACGCCCATGCCGGCAATTTCGAATGCTGTACCGTGATCTGGGGATGTTCTAACAAAAGGTAGACCCATGGTGATGTTGACCCCGCCGGAAAAATTAATCGTTTTTAGAGGTATAAGAGCCTGATCGTGGTGCATACAGATGACCGCATCATAGGCTTCGCGTGCCCGAGGGTGAAAAAGCGTATCGGCAGGGGCTGGCCCCGTAACACTGTATCCTTCCAATTTCAATTTGTTGACCGCCGGCAAAATTACCTCAATTTCTTCGCATCCTAAAGCGCCATTCTCACCACCGTGTGGATTCAAGGCAGCGACCATAAGTTGAGGGTTCTGGATACCAAAATCAGTCTGTAATGCTCGCGCTGTGATTCGGGAAACCTCGACTATGTCTGGAGTATTCAGCACTTTGATTGCGTTTTCTAAGGATAAATGCGTAGTCACTGGAACAGCTCTGAGTTCTTCGCAGGCTAGCATCATAACGGAGCGTAGGCCGTTAGCTTTTGTTGCGAGATATTCAGTATGACCAGGATATTCAAAGCCGGCATCGTATAATGTACTTTTATGAATAGGATTAGTAACGATAGCGCCTGCAGCGCCGGACTGAACGAACGAAATCGCGGTATCAATTGAGGAAATGATAGAGGGTGCGTTGGTTGGGTCCGGCTGGCCCGGTGTTATGGAGCCGGGCAATGTGTGTTCCAAAACGGGGAGGCCGTGGCGAAAGGCATCCGGTGCTTCTTCTGGGGTGCTAATTGCGATAATTTCTACGGGCCAATTAAAGGCGCTGGATAAGCGTTTGAGGCGGCTTTGGTCATCAATTATAAAAAATATGGGCAATTTCGTCTCTGCTTGGCCCATCCATGCCTTTAAGGCAATTTCGCCACCAATTCCGGCCGGCTCACCCATGGTTAGTGCTATAGGTGACACGACCTCCATTATCCGCGCAGATCAATAAATGCTGTGCGCCGTAGGTCGCGCATATAGCGTTGCATAAGAAGGTTGAGACGTTTATCTCCTAGCCGTTGGCGAATATCCTTCTGGGTGGGTAGGTTGTGGTTTTTGGATGTCCATTTGCAAACCATCATCAACAACAAGCCTTCCGCTACTCGAATGGGTGCTGTTACTTTATTTTCGGGTAGGGTATCGATAGCTATTTTAATAGGATCGGGTAATGTAGCGATCTTAACTTCACCCAAGCTTCCGGATTGCGGGGTGTTTAGTACCCTGCCGGTTTCTTCTAGTTGCTCGCAGCTTTTGGATTCCGATTTAATTTTCTGNGCGAAACGTATTTGTGCCTGAACCTCATCAGGGATGGCATTTGGTTTCAGTGGCAACAGTATTTGCGATATTTCTGCGAGTTTATCTGCGGCTGCCGTTACTTGGGCTGGAATTACTCGGTTNTGTAACTTTAAGATNTAAAAACCNGANANGGTTCGTATAGGCCCAGCAANTTCTCCNGGAGACAGCCCTTCNATAGCCCTCTCGATTTCGNTATCTAGNTGTCCTTTAGAAACAATNCCAAGGTCACCGTCAACAGCAGCGCTNGCGCTTTGTGAGAATTCGCGAGCTAAAAGAGAAAACTTTGCACCCGCGTTTAATTGACCTATTAGTCGATTCGCTAGCTCGACGACTTGCGATTCTTGGTCGGGATTGTCGACGGATAGAAAGATTTCCGAAACTTGATACTGTGGTAAATGCTGAATTGATTTGAGCCGTTCTAACTCTTCTTCAACCTGATCATTGCTTATGTATACCTGACGTAAGAGGCGACGCTGAACAATTTTTTGCCAGGCAATTTCACCTCGTATTTTAATCTTTAGCGAATTCTGATCTATGTCTGCTCGGCTCAAAATTTGTGTAAGTGCACCGACCGGCATTTTATTTTGCTTTTCCAAAAATCTGACCTTGCTATCGACAAGACTTGATGAAATTTTGATGTTCAGGCGTTGGGCTTCCTGAAGACGCAGTTTTTCATCAATCATCGTGCGCAGCACCTGTGGTGCTAACCGTCGCCTCGTTTCCAATGAATCCTTTATTGAGCTTGTGAGAATTACTAATCGAATTCTCTGGATGAGATCATAAAACGAAATCACGTCGTCATTGACAATCGCGTGAATACGTAGCACCTGATTTTGTTGAGCGTTGGCAAACGCCGACGACATTAAAAATAGGATTAGCGCGGCCATAGCCATAAAGCAGCGTGATAACCAGTTTAAGCCTATTGAGATTCTTATTTTGCTTTGTTTTGTCTCAGAGTTCACCATTGGTTTACCCTGCATTGGTTGAAACTTGCCCAAGATGTTTAAAGATAAATCTGAATAGAAGCGAATCCGATGGGGTAATATCGGCGTCCCGAATGAAGCTTCTCGTTCCGGTAACATCGAAGTCGAAGCACTCATCTTCGTATCGCAAGCTTATGGAGTGATGCAGAGATCCACCACCCTTATTTAAGTCCCGATGCGTTGATCCTCTGATTGACCAAAATTGTGTGATTTGCGAGGAGACGGACGCTTTAATTTCCTCTCGTCTTGATAACGAACCACTGCTGGTTCCATTATCTACAAAGATGTAATCACCGGAAAGTTGGAAGGCTTTGGGGCCGACTGTAAAGGTAAACTCATTACGCCTTGGTTTGAAGGTGCCATGGTCCAATCGAAAGCGGTAAAGCAAATCTATATATTCTTGGGGGTTTATGTCGATGCGGCCGACAATATCCGAGAAGCCTTGTTTAATATTGTGATTAGTAGATAACTCCTCATCATTATTAAATCGATAGGTCTGACCTATGAAAGCGGTGTTACGGCCAAAATTCTGTCCAAACAAACCGAATTTAATTCCATAGATTCCGCGCGGGCCGCTTTCAACGCGGTCCAATCCAGGCAAGCGATCCATGCTGAAGAGATTGCTATCGTCTGATTCAAAGACCTTGCTATCTTCGTCAGGAATATCAGTGGTATTACCCCCATTACGAGTTATTATGAAACCTGCAATTGGCTCGATGAGTTGTGTTGAGATATCTGTGTTTTGCACAAGAGGAAATCTCCAATCAGCTTTCATGCGTGGCATAAGGCGGTAGGCGAAACCGTCCTGCGTTGCGGCATTTACGCGTGGAGTTGAGGTCTGATCGGAATGATAAAGATCCGTTCTAAGGTCTGTTGAAAGCGATGTCACGAACCCTAAATTTGCGGTTCGTGAGATTTTATAGCCTGGTGTGAAAGATGTTCGTTGTCCTGTAGGGCCATCACTGCGCCCTAGATGACGAAAGTTAGCATCAAGGCCTACTCGCCCGCCCAAGTGATCTGATTCCCCAACGTGATTAAAGTCTAGAGAGGGAGCTATATAGGGTTGCTCGGCCTGTCCCTCGGAAGAAGTTCGTAAATCTTGAAAAGCATAAAGATTTAGTGCTGCATAATTTCGTTTTCGGAATCCTTCCAAGAACACATGCTGGGTCAAAGAGTTGCCATTTGGTTCGAAAAAATTGAACCGTCGGAGATACGTGCGGTCTGTGGCGCGCTCTATATCCATGCCAATCCGCCAGGTTTTATTTATATCATATCGGCCAAATGCCTCTAAATGACCCCTGAATTCGTTTCGTTTAGTCTGGGGATTGGAAGGGTCTCCTTCGTGACGATCTGCGGAAGTAGCGCTTCCCGCAAGGCGTAATTCGCCTTGTGTGAAGCGCTGGCGATACTCGCCATCAAACACAATGCCTTCATCAAGTGTATAAATGGGAGAAACTGTTAGGTCTTTATTCTCATCTAGTACTAGGTAAAAGGGTGTTTGGATAAATCCACCAAGGTTACCGCCTGAACCGAAGTTCGGTGAGAGAAAACCGCTGCGTCGATGAACAGTTGGATCTGGATGGGAGAAATANGGGGTATAAGCTATCGGGACGCCATAAAATTCAAGGAACGCATTGCGGTACGTGATTTCCTGATCTGTCTGGTGATGGACGATCTGTCCCGCTTTAAGTTGCCAGAGCGGCGCGCGCTGAGGGTCCTTTTTGCAGATTTCGCAAGGGGAAAACACTGCCCGCTTCATAACCATCCGATCTCCATCTTGTCGTGAACCTTCTCTGGCGGCAAACCGACTTTTATCGGTCAGTAGAATTCGCATTTCCTTAATCACACCATTTTTAAACTGGTCTCTAAGTTCGATGAATTCTGCAAAAAGAACCTCACCGGATGGCTCCAGTAGCGAGATATTACCTGACGCACTTACCGTATCTGTTTTTTGATTATAACTAATCGAATCCGCTCTAAGAATTCGCTTACCTTGAACAATTTCTACATTGCCACGGGCGATGACCGAGCCAAGCTCTTTATCGTAACTAACTTCATTTGCGGTAATGAGGACTTTCCCGCCGCGCTGGGATTGAAATTCCTGGATGCGGTTTTGCAGTTGGCCACCATTTGGCCTTTGAGCTAGCGCGTCGGTGACTAAGTTTGAAGCAAAATATGCTAGAAATCCTAATAAACTTAATTTGGCAAGCTGCTGGCGCATCATCCGTCCTCCAGATGAAACAACATAGCGAGGCCGATCATGATAGACACGCAAGCTGGCGTCCATGCTGCTAGCGCCGGGGGAATTGTTGCTGACATGCCCAGCGCCTGCACGACGTCGGACAAGAAGTATATGACAAAACAAAATAGGACACTGCCAACAATGGCAAAACTAGCGCCTGTTCGCCGATTTACGCGCAGCGTGAAACTCGCTGCAATTAAGACCATGGCACATAATAAAAATGGATAAGACAATAAGGAATAAAAATGTAATTGATGTCGGTGCCCGGAAAATCCTGCTGCTTCCATGGTACGGATGAATTCAGGTAAATCCCAAGACGACATCGTTTCGGGGGAAGCAAAGCTTTCCTGAATTTTAGTAATGGTCAGATTTGTACGGATGCTATGTTTTTTGTAAAATTGCGGTTGGTTAAGAGGCGATGAAACCCATGCATTTTGTAAGTTCCAACGTCCTTTTGTGAGTTGTGCCTTGTCTGCGTCGATGCGTTCTGCAAATCGGTCTTGGTCCTTAAACCTAAAAATGATGACATCATGAAGGATCATATTCTGATTGGTTACGCGAAGCGCGTGAATGACCGATTGATATCGTCCGTCTGCTTGTCGCAGCCAAAGACCGTTTTTTGAAACTGCGAGCATGCTGGTTCGACGTTGCAGGTATTGCGCTTCAAAAGCTTCATACTTAGACAACATGGCCGAAGCGAAGGGGTTAAAACCGCTGATTTCGAAGATTCCGAGAGCAAAAGTAATAAACACGGCCGGCAACAGAAACTGCCAAACTGATATCCCAGCCGCTCGGGCAACAACCACTTCATTTGTTCTGGCCAGACGCCAGAAAGCAAGGAGTGCACCGAATAGAATAATAAATGGCAATAATGAGTGGATCATGAAAGGCAATTTAAGAACGCTCATCATGATGACGATATCCATAGTCGCTTCTTCTTTTCCCGATGCGCGTCTCATCAATTCCACTGTATCGAGAATCAAAGCGATGCCGGTGAAAGCGAAGAAAACGCTAACCAACCAAAACAAGAAATGGCGTGATAGGTATTTGGATAATGTCAGTGACAAGCGCACGCTCACTGCCCCATCATTATATTTGCCATTACTGCAAAGGTATGGCGTGAACGGTTAACCGTATGGCGCAGAACTACAATCGACTGCAAGCACGATGCAGCAATCGGTAAGGCGGCGAATGAAGCGCGATGGGACTCATCACGGCAGCTCTCCCGCGCCATAGCGGGTAAGCGTAAGGTACTCATCCTGTTTTATTCTTTTCTTTTTCTTCAATTATTTAATTACTAGCTTTTAATAGACCGGAATCTGGAGATTTTGAAAGTCTTTTCTTTACTCTATTTGAGGCAGGTATCAAAAAATAAGAACATTTCCTAAATTGATTAAGCTGAATTTTGAGAGTTTTCTGTAAGAAGTTAGGTGGCTATTTGAGCAATAGTCTATGGTATCTTAGTAATTGTGTTAATTACCTAAAGCATCTAACGAAAAGCTGAAACTAGGGTAACAAGATGGCCTTGATCCAATTTATAGATAATTGGCCGATTGTGTGCTGAGTAAAGCGGTTTTGGCCTCCGCTTTGCGGTTATGAAGCGTTTAGTTAATCCTTAACGAGAAGGATGCGAGCCAATATCAAAATAATGCCTGCAAGCAGACTTGTTGGTTAATCAGCTTTAGTCGGTACTGTTTGGCGTCGTGGAGTGGGGAATTGAGTTGGACGNAGGATAATATATACTGATATTAATAGCGGAAATACCGCATTTACATACATGAACGGCAAAAGCCATTGGTGTGTTACCGAATAGTTTTTTAGGGCAATACTAGAAATAAGAACAAATGCTATGGCGCTTATTGCTTCGAGAATAAGTAGGGCATGTCCGCGGCGGTTGAAAGAACCGTTTAGTAAAAATGCCAGCGCGATTGCACAAAATGTAAGTGGCAGGAAGCCTGTCGCCACACGATTATGGCCCTCTGCAAACATTTCTGCCCGATAACGCAAGTTTTTGTACCGCTCGTCGTCGGTAGCAAAGAAAAGCTCGTTCAAAAATCGCTCCGCAGGCTCACGAGATCGTGCCCCGGCTGCTTTGCGGCCCGGAAGCTCGACCGTCCAGCGATCAAATTCCAATGTATCGGGAGACTTGTTCTGCTTATAGTTTGCTGTCTGACGTATTCCATTTACCAAAATTATGCGCGGGCCTGCATCTGTATCTACTAATGCACCTTTTTCTGCCATCATAGTTTCCGGATTATTGATATTCCGATTGTCATGCAAAAGGATTCCGTATAATTGGCCGTCTTTATCGCGCTCACGCACGTAAACAGTAATGCCTTTGCGGATATCGTTGAAGATACCTTCTTGCAGGGCAACCGACGCTAACTCGTTTCGAAACTCAAATTCGCGCTCCTTATATTCGCGGAACGAGGCCGGTTGTACATATAGATTTAGGATGAAGGTTAGGAGCATCATAAAAAATCCAACCGCAAGGCCAGGGCGTGCCAATGACCAATTACCAACTCCAGCGGCCCGCATGACGATTAGTTCACTATCGGTAATGAGCCGGCTATAAACAAATAGGGTTGATGCGAAGGGAGCTATCGGAAAAAGGACTACGAGGAAAAACGGCATCTGTAGGCTGGCCATGGTCATGAAAGTAGAGAAGGCGAGCCCGCGGTTAAGCGTCCAGTCGATAATACGTAAGGACTGGGTTAGAAAAACCGCGAAAACCAGAATCAGGATAACGAAAACCGTGATACTGATAATCTGTTTCGATACATAACTGCCGAGGCTTTTCAAAACCGCGGGATCCTTTTTCCTTAACCATTCGACGTTCGCTTAACACGCGTCGATGCATATCATAGAGTGATCCTTCCGAGAAAAAAGCTCTATTGTATTTTTCACGAATAACAAAGTGGATTACACCGATGAAAGTATCTTTTTCTAAACCTAGTTTCCCCAAAGCTGGCGCCGTAGTACTTGGTATTGTGGGCAAGAGGCTTAGTGCCGCCGCCGCCGCCTATAATGATTTGACTGACGGTGCGATCAAGCGGTCCATCGCGGCGAGTTCCTTCGAAGGCAAAAAAAATCAGTCTTTGACTATTGTTGCGCCGGAAAAGACCAAGCTACGTCGGATTCTGTTGGTCGGATTAGGCAAAAAGATGGGCGACCTCGAATTACAGAACTTGGGGGGGGATATTATCGAACATATGGAGGGTGCGAAAGAAGTATCCGTATCTGTAATAGTTGATTGTGGTGCCGAGGAACTAACAAACGCTGCTGCTCAAATAGCTTATGGCTCCCGCCTTCGAGCCTATAAATTTGATAAGTACAAGAAAAAGCTTAAAGGCAATCCAAAGCCTTTGATCAGAACTTTTACGGTTCATGTGAAAGGGGAAACCCTAGCCCGACGGACCTACGCTTCTTTGGAAAAAGTGGCTGCGGGTGTTTTTTTTACCCGCGATTTAGTGTCCGAGCCACCTAATATTTTATATCCGGTCACCTTTGCGCGTGAGGTGCGTAAACTCACTAAATTGGGAGTGAAAGTCGAAGTTCTTGGTGAGGCAGCGATGCGCAAGCTAGGTATGGGGTCTCTATTGGGCGTGGGCCAAGGATCACGCCGAGAAAGCCAACTCGTAGTGATGCAATGGAAGGGCGCGGCGGCATCTAAACAACCGGTTGCATTTATTGGAAAGGGAGTGACTTTCGATACAGGCGGAATTTCTTTGAAACCCGGAGCTGGAATGGGCGAGATGAAGTGGGATATGGGTGGTGCTGGGGCCGTTGCTGGTTTGATTAAAGCGTTGGCTGGTCGAAAAGCCAAAGTAAATGTAATTGGGATTTTGGGGCTGGTCGAAAATATGCCCGATGGTAATGCCCAGAGACCAGGGGATGTAGTGAAATCTATGTCTGGGCAGACTATTGAAGTTCTCAATACCGATGCAGAAGGCCGCTTGGTACTAGCCGATGCGTTGTATTATTGCCAAAAAAGGTTCAAGCCTCGCCTCATGGTGGACCTTGCAACCTTGACAGGTGCAATTTTGGTTTCTTTAGGAAAGGAGTATGCTGGCTTATTTTCGAACGATGATAAGTTATCGAAACAATTAATTGTTGCCGGTGAAACTAGCGGTGAAAAAGTATGGCGTATGCCCATGGGCGACGCATTTGATAAAATGATAGATAGCAAAATCGCCGATATGAAGAATATAGGAGGCCGTTGGGGAGGTTCTATTACTGCTGCGCAGTTCTTGTTGCGCTTTGTGAATGATGTTCCGTGGGCGCATTTAGATATAGCGGGAATGGCTTGGTCGGATAAAAATTCACCGACCGTTCCCCAGGGCGGTACGGGGTACGGTGTGCGCCTCTTGGATCAGTTCGTGCGAGATCATTGTGAATAGTTGTGTATGATACGGAGATGACTTCGACTTGACTGAAATTCGGTTTTATCATTTACAGCGGACTGGCCTGGAAGCGGCTTTGCCGCAATTGCTGGAAAAGGTCATAGAGCGTGGTTGGCGAGCTGTGGTGATGGCGGGTTCCGCGGAGCACGTGGCAGCTCTTAATACGCAACTATGGACCTATGGGAATGGAAGTTTCTTGCCCCACGGTTCGAAAATGGATGGAAATGCATCTTTGCAGCCTATTTGGTTGACCCATAAGGATGAAAATCCGAATGAGGCTTCGGTACTCTTTTTATTGGATGGCGCGGGATCCGACGGTGTTACTCAGTATGACCTTTGCTGTGATTTATTCAACGGCAATGACCGTGATGTGGTCGCTCGCGCGCGGTTGCGATGGAAGCAATTTAGGGCACAAGGGCTTACTCTCACTTATTGGCAGCAAAACGAGCAAGGACGGTGGGAAGAGAAGGCAGGTGATGACTGATGTGGGCATCTCGCTATATTAACAGAGATGTTTCACAAGGCTTGCCGTAGACGATCAGGGCGTCTATAAGGCGGCGGCTCTGTTGAGTTGGATGTCAGGAGAGGAAGTATAATTATGGCCGTTGAACGTACTTTATCGATCATTAAACCGGATGCGACACGCCGCAATTTAACAGGACAGATTAACGCACGCTTTGAAGGTGCCGGGCTGCGAATTGTAGCTCAGCGGCGTCTACGCATGACGCTTGCTCAAGCTGAAGGGTTCTACGCTGTTCATAAAGAACGAGCGTTCTTTAATGAACTTTGCGATTTCATGTGTTCCGGCCCGGTTGTGGTTCAGGTGCTGGAAGGTGAAAATGCCATCACGGCAAACCGCGATATCATGGGGGCAACCAACCCCGCCAACGCGGAAGAGGAGACCATTCGCAAGGATTTCGGCGAGTCTATTGAGGCTAACTCAGTGCATGGCTCTGATGCTCCTGAAACGGCAGCAAAGGAAATTGCTTATTTCTTCAGGGAATTGGACATCGTTGGTTAGAAACGGAGAGACGGATCGTTAAACCAATGTTGCGGCCATCAGGACCAATAGCGCTATCGTTCCGATGGTTAACCATGTCATAAATTTTATGACAAGCTTCCAAGTCTCTAAATTTTCTTTGGGTGCCTGCTTAAATTGCATTTCACCAGACATAATTTTGCCTCTTAAATTGCATAAAAGAATTAGTCTTTAGGTATACTGGCCTGAGAAGGGGTGCAAGGTCTAATGGCTATTTAATTTTGGGCTAACGAGTGGGTCAGGGTCGGTTAGTTCGCCGTCGATTTGTACAATTTCGTTGATTACCTTAATTTGGCCTGATGCTATTAGCCGGAGTGCTAATGGAAATATAACGTGCTCCTGCGCTAAAATTCGGCTTGCCAGAGTACTTTCGTCATCGTTAGGCAGAACGGCAACCGCAGCTTGAGCAATGATTGGTCCTGCGTCCATGTCGGCCCGAACAAAATGCACAGTGCACCCGGCAACGCGAACACCTTCGTCGATTGTACGTCGGTGCGTATTTAGGCCTTTAAATGCAGGTAATAGCGAAGGATGAATATTAATTAGACGATTGTGCCAGTGCCTGACGAAACTGCTTGTAAGCAGCCGCATAAAACCAGCGAGGCAAATAAGCTCTGTTCCGTGTTGTTCCAGGTCAACGCTTAGCGTCTTTTCGAAGGAGGTACGATTTCTGAAGTTACGATGATCAATAACCGTCGTGGATAGCCCCGCTGCGTGCGCGATTTCTAAGCCGAATGCGTCTTCATTATTTGAGATAACGCGCACTATTTCGGCAGGGAAATCATTTTTTGCACATGCGTCTATTAAAGCTTGAAGATTAGTACCACGGCCAGAAATCAGAACGGCAACGCGTAAACTGTCTGCCATTACCATTTGCCCTCGAAAGTAACTGCGCTGCTGCCGCTAGCCGCGTGGGTTGTGCCGATCGTGAATGATGTCTCACCGGCCTCCTCTAGATGTGACTTTAAGGATTTGGCATTTTCTTCTGCGACCACTATGGCCATGCCGATTCCAGTATTAAATGTACGCAACATCTCGATATCTTCGATTTCTGCGCTTGCTCGTAGCCAATCAAAGACCGGTGGTTTGTGCCAACTGCCAAGGTCGATTTTTGCAGATATACCGTCAGGCAAAGTGCGGGGCAGATTCTCGGGCAATCCACCGCCGGTTATATGTGCGAGGCCTTTTATAGTGCCGTGTTTTAGGGCTGCTAGAACCGATTTGACATAAATCTGCGTGGGAGTCAGCAGGGCTTCTCCAAGTGTAAGAGATGGGTTAAATGGGGCGGGGCTATCATAGTCGAGTCCCTTAAGTTCAACGATTTTCCGTACCAACGAATAACCGTTGGAATGGATCCCTGACGCGGCGAGCCCTAAGATGACGTCTCCATCACCTATAGTAGATCCATCTACAACGGAATCCCGTTCCATCGCACCTACTGTGAAGCCGGCCAGATCATAGTCCCCTTCGCTATAATGGCCAGGCATTTCAGCGGTTTCGCCACCGATTAAGGCACATCCTGCTCGTAAGCAGCCTTCCGAAATGCCGCTGATAACTGCCTCTGCAACACCTTGTTGCAATTTTCCAGTCGCAAAGTAGTCGAGGAAAAATAAAGGCTCGGCACCCTGGACGATCAAATCATTAACGCACATGGCAACCAAATCGATGCCTATCGTAGAATGCTTGCCGGTTGCAGTGGCTATCTTTAATTTGGTGCCTACGCCATCGGTCGCTGCTACTAATATCGGGTCCTCGTAGCCAGCGGCTTTTAAGTCAAACAATCCACCAAACCCACCAAGCGCCCCGCCGGCACCTGAACGTGCTGTTGAAGCTGCGAGTGGTTTGATAGCGTCCACCAACGCGTTACCAGCTTCAATATCGACACCCGCGTCGCGATAGGTTAGTCCAGAAGTTGGTTTCATCGTGGCTATAGAATCCTCTCAATGAAAAACATATAAAAAGGTTACTCCTAAAAGCTATCCAATAGGGATTAGTCTGTAATGTTTCGTAGACTGCTAATTGTCAACTTTATACCTTGTTACTGTCTATTGCTGCTCGTGAGCAATGCTTTTGCGGCCGACGTATTTACAATTCGAGGTGTGGAGGTAAAGGAAAAAGCCTCCAGCGAGTTGTTCGCTAAGAAAAAAGCCCATGCTGCGGGCCAGCGCAACGCACTAAGTGAAATGTTAAAACGAATAACTTTGCAAAGTGATTACGCAAGGTTACCGGTACCGACTGACACGCTTACGGGACATATGGTTCGGGATTTCTCGGTGTCCGAGGAAAAATTTGGTGGCGGACGCTATCACGCGAAGCTCAGTGTTCGGTTCAAGCCGCAGACTGTTAGGGCATTATTGCGGCGCATGGATATTCCCTTCGCGGAAACCGCTAGTCGGCCGTTTGTTGTCTTACCTATAATAATCAGCGAAGAGGCTCCTTTGCTTTGGGACGAACCGAATCAGTGGTTTGACATCTGGGGTGAAGTTACAGCACCAGACGGGTTATTGCCGCTATTAATCCCGGAACGAGAATTGTCCGATATCGCATTGGTGACCGCAGAACAAGCACTAGCCGGAAATATCATGCAATTGCGCGCTGTAGCGAGGAAGTATCAATCGCGCGGTGTGGTCGTGCCATCGGCTGAATTCAGCGAGGTGATCGTGCCACCAACGGAGTTCAGCGAGGAAAAAAAGGTAAAAATACATCGTGCCGAAATTAAACTCATTACCTTCGATAGTACTGGTCAAGTGAATAAAGAAGTGAGTGCCTATGAAAGCCAGCCAGGCATGACTAGTTATGAGTTTCAAAAGCAACTAGCTTTGGTTCTTATCCAGCAGCTGCGAGAGAATTGGAAAACAGCAAATTTATTGACCGCGGGTACAATGAACTCGCTGGTGGCGGTTGTTCCTCTTTCTAGTTTACAGGAATGGATAGATGTAAAGGATAAATTGCGCAATGTTGCCACAGTCAAACATTTTGGTATACGTCGTATGTCCATTCGCGAATCTGAAATCATCGTCCAGTTTCAGGGTGACCCGAAACAGTTGCGCGTTGCTTTCGAACAGAATGGCTTGAACCTCTCTTATGCTGAGGACCAAAATATATGGATGCTCCAGCGGCTCTCTCGCTGAAGGGTTCGAAATACGCCAATGAAATCTCGCCAAATTCTAATTAGTCTGCCGAATCTTATTTCATTAGCACGATTATTTGCGGTGCCACTCATGGTTTGGTTGATCGTAGCTGGCGAATTGTCGGCAGCTTTCTGGGTCTTTGTTGCTGCCAGTATCTCCGATGCGGTTGATGGTTTCATCGCAAAGCGATTCGATGCGGTCACTACTTTTGGAAGTTATATAGACCCTTTGGCTGATAAGGCTTTGTTGGTTAGCTGTTTCGTCGCCCTGGGCATAGAGGGTCAAATTGCCAATTGGTTAGTTATACTAGTAGTGTTTCGTGATGTGGTTATCATTGGAGGAGCAATATTGGCACTGCCACTCGGGCGTCCGGTCATAATGCGTCCGCTTTTGATCAGTAAACTAAATACCACTACGCAGATTATTTTAGTTGCGCTGGTTTTAGCAGAAATCGGAGTTGGCGTGCATGAGGCCAATCTTATCGTAATGATGCACTATATTGTGGCGGTGACGACGATAGTATCCGGCATCGGATACGCTTACCGTTATGTCACAGCTATTAATAGCGCGCGTCAGGATAATGGCCAACTTTAGCTGGGGGCACGAAACCATGACATTACAGCAACGCACATTTGTTTGGATAGGAGTTATCGCGGTCTTTATTGCGGGATTGGTTCTATTACGGGGTATTTTACTACCGTTCGTGGTCGGTATGGGGGTCGCGTATCTTCTGGATCCGCTGTGCGACTGGCTCGAGGACCATAGGTTCTCGCGAACCTGGGCAACGCTCATTATTACTCTAGTTTTCTTTATTTTGATCGTTCTTGCATTTGCTTTGTTGATTCCATTGCTTATTAATCAGGTGACGGAGTTTGCTGAGAAAGTGCCTGGGTATATTGGCGCCTTAGAGGCAAAAGCAATGCCAATCGTGATGGCATTACTGTCGCATATTGATAACGGTGGTGCAGATGAATTTAAAAAATTCGTTGGCCAATATTTAGGCGACGCGGCCAAGGTTGCGGTTAAATTCTTTTTGCGATTACTAAGCGGAGTTGAAGCAGCATTTAATGTGATATCGATTCTTGTAGTAACACCGGTGGTTGCTTTCTACCTCCTGCGCGACTGGGATCAGATCATTAAATGTATTGATGGATATTTACCGATATCGCATCGCGAAACTATTCGTGAGCAGGTGCTACTCGTCGATCAAACATTATCGGGTTTTGTGCGGGGTCAATTTTTAGTTTGTTTGCTTTTGGGTATTTATTACGCCATCGGCTTGTCGGTAATAGGCTTAGATTTTGGTTTGATAGTGGGACTTGGTACTGGTTTGATTTCATTTGTCCCCTATTTTGGTATGCTAGCTGGCGTTGTCGTCGGGCTTTGTTTGGCTATCGTGCAATTTGATGCCTATGGCCCAATTTTTGGGGTAGCCGCGGTATTTGTGGTTGGTCAGATCGTAGAAGGCAATTTCATAACGCCGAAACTGGTGGGCGAACGTGTAGGCCTTCACGCGGTCTGGATAGTGTTTGCTTTGATGGCTGGTGGCGCGTTGTTTGGCTTTTTAGGTGTTCTACTCGCGGTACCGGTAGCTGCTGTAATTGGTGTCATGGTTCGGTTTGCATTGCAGCGCTATATTTGCAGCGCCCTTTATCTTGCCGATCACAAAGACTACCGTGATGGCACTGATGGTGGTTCGACTTCTTGAGCTCGCGTCAACAAATTCCTTTCGATTTAGGTCACAGATCTGCATCCGATATGGCTGATTTTTTAGTTGCGCCTTGCAATCAAGATGCGGTGGCCTGGGTTGACCGTTGGCCCGAGTGGCCGTTGCCAGCGCTTATGCTATATGGGCCGCAGGGTGCGGGTAAAAGCCATTTAGCGCATGTATGGCGCTCACGATGTACGGCTTTGTTGGTCGATGGCGGGTCGGTTCCAGATTTGTTGCCGGATCGGCTTGGTGATTCAAAATTCGCTGTTATAGACCCTCTTGAATTGCCTTTTGATGAAGAAGCATTACTCCATCTTTATAATGTGGTGGCCGAGCGTAATGGCCAGTTGTTAATTGTGGCAGCCTCAGCACCTGCTCGATGGGACATCAGCTTAAAAGATTTGCGATCTCGGCTGCTTGCTTGTCCGGCGATCGGTATCGGTTCTCCTGATGATGGATTAATTGGAGCATTGATGGTCAAACAATTTGCGGACCGCCAGTTACGGGTCGACCCGTATGTGCTCACTTTTTTGCTAGCCCGCATGGAACGGTCTTTCTCGGAAGCAAGTCGTCTGGTTGCAGCATTAGATCGCGCAGCACTAGCAGAAAAAAGACGTATTACTGTGCCGTTGGCGCGGCGTGTTTTAGAGGCGCTGGAAATGAGCGGGTAAACCGTTCTTTTAGCGCACCCAAATATATCGTTTCGCCTCTAATATCTTTCGGCGTTTTCCGGACTCGTTTCGGTAAAGCTCAAATTGGCCTTTATACTCTCCTTTCGGCCAGGTTCGACCGTGGCCCATGCGGCCGACAAAATCAAATTTAAACTGAATCTCTTTAGCAATTCGTTTTTTAGACTGAGTTAGGATTTGCTTATTTGGAGTAATAATTCGAATTTCGTATTCGTCGCCTTTGCGCGCACCGCCAAATTCGATGGCGAAAATAAAATTACGCGCTTTATTATAAAATGTATCTTTTTCATCTAACCCGTAGACGAGTGCTGCTCGGTTTATCTTTGCACTTTCGCTGAATCCAGCATGTAGAACAAATGGACCTGGATAGCGCATTTTGCGAAGGGCGCTTGGCATCCATAGCGATGAGCCGAGAGTACCACAATGTTGGGTGTTGGCGGTGCCGGTAAAAGGGTCAATGACTTTATTGCCGTGTAGGACGCCAAAATGTAGATGGGGAACCTCTGCGAGGCCTGACATTCCAACTTGTGCAATTACCTCGCCCTTTTTAACCTGCTGACCTCTTACCANGCGAATACTATTTTTTTTTAAATGAGCGTAAGTTGTTTTCCAGCCTTTGCCGTGATTTATAATAATAACGTTGCCGTAGCCCCGACGATTAATGACTTCGCGGCCAACGGCCTTATAGGATACATCTGCCATGCCCCGGCGTATGGAGGTTACACGCCCAGCAGCTGCTGCCATGACATCAACGCCTCGCAACATCAGGTCGATGCTGCGAATTCGGATGTCGGTACCTTTGTGAGTATCGTAAGAAAGATTTCCACATCGAAAATCACGCCATCCCGAACCGCTCTTATGGTCGACAAAAAGTATCACGTCGCAATTCTCGCCGAATTTGCAGTCTATTGGGGCACTGAGTTTTGGGAACGGGGTTTGCGCTGACGCTGCTAGAGCGCTGACGCAAAACAGCATAGTTGTCATGAATTTGCGCATGAACCTACTTTGGGGTCTGCGGCAACAGCCGGATGGCATTATTTTCGACTACAATGGCAAGTTCACCCCGCTTCAGGGCAAGCGCTTGTTCACCAAAAATTTCACGGCGCCATCCCTTAAGAGTGCGTACATCCGCATTATCATCAGCAGCAACCTGCTCCAGATCGGAGACGCTTGCAATCAATCGACTTGCGACGCCAGTACTCTCGCTACACTGCCTAAGGATTACCTTAAGCAGTTCTGTAAGTGGCCCGATTCCCGGAGGCAAAGGTGGTTTCATCTCCTTTTTGGGCGCTTGAGTTTTTGGTAATGCACGACCTTCGGCTATCGCTCTCAAAAGAATATCAGCACTTTTTCCTTTGGAAAATCCATTGGAGAGACCTCGGGTGTGAGCAAGTTCGTAGAGAGTTTTTGGCGCTCGGCCCGCTAAATCTAGTAGCGTGTCATCGCGCGCAACACGATTGCGAGGTAAGTCTCGCCGCTGTGCTTCACGCTCACGCCATGCGGCGACAGCTTGCAGGACGGATAAAAATTCTGAATCTACATTTCGGCTTTTGATGCGTTTCCATGCATTGGCCGGTTCGGTAGCATAGGTTTGCGTTGAAGAAAGTACTGCCATTTCTTCATCCAGCCAGTGAGATCGACCGTTTGCTTCTAATTGCTTTGCGAGCGATTCGTACGCTAAGCGCAGATGCGTAACGTCACCGAGTGCATAGTTGAGTTGCTGCTTGGTAAGTGGGCGGCGGGACCAATCGCTAAAGCGTGTTTGTTTGTTGGTACGGACTCCGAGAATTTTTGCCACCATTGGTTCGTACCCAATCTGATCTCCAAACCCGCATACCATCGCCGCTAGCTGTGTGTCGAAAATAGGTTCTGGTAGGTTGCCCATTTTGTAATAGAAGATTTCTAAATCCTGGCGTGCGGCGTGAAAAACTTTGAGAATAGATTGATCTAGCATCAAATCATAAAGGGGGGTGAGATCAAGCTTTGGCGCCATTGCATCGATAACCACCGCATCATCTAGTCCGCCTACTTGAATAAGGCAGAGTATCGGCCAATAGGTCTTTTCCCTCATAAACTCAGTGTCGACAGTCACATATTGTGCGCCTTGTTGACGCTTACAGAAAGCTTGGAGAGTATTCGTATCGGTGATGGGTTTGATTAACATTGCGGCAGTAAGGGATACACCCATTTTCGCCGTCGTCAATGGGCAGCAATAAAATCTCTTGCTGATTATATCATTTAGCGGGGGTTTGGCTTGACAAGACGCACGAATCCATGCCCTTTGCGCCCGTTTCCCGACCCACGAAAGTTGACTGAAATGCATCTTTACCGCTCTCATCATTGCGACGCACTTCGTCTCGAAAATGCCGATGAAACAGTCCGTTTGTCGGGCTGGGTGCATCGGATGCGCGATCACGGTAACCTATTGTTTGTTGATTTGCGTGACCATTACGGTATTACCCAGTGTGTTGTAGATTCATCTAGTCCGCACTTCGCCCGAGTCGAGGGATTATCAAACGAGTCGGTCATCACAGTGACCGGCCCAGTCAAAAAACGATCAAATGAAACCATCAACAATAATATCCCAACAGGTGAAGTTGAGGTGTGGGTTGAAGAATTTACCTTGCAGGCTGCAGCTAGCACTCTGCCGATGCCAGTAAATCAAGATGCAGGCTATCCAGAAGATATTCGTCTGCAATATCGGTTTCTGGACCTTCGTCGTGAGACGCTCCACAAAAATATTATACTGCGTTCTTCGGTGATTTCATCGATCCGTCGGCGTATGATCGAATCTGGGTTTACGGAATTCCAAACGCCGATCTTAACTTCGTCTTCCCCAGAGGGAGCGCGTGATTTTCTGGTGCCAAGTAGGCTACACCCAGGCGAATTCTACGCATTGCCCCAAGCACCGCAGCAATTTAAGCAGTTACTGATGGTTGCGGGGTTTGATAGGTATTTTCAGATTGCGCCGTGTTTCAGAGACGAGGATGCGCGCGCGGATCGTTCACCGGGTGAGTTCTATCAATTGGATCTTGAGATGTCATTCGTTAGTCAGGAAGACGTATTCAATGCGATTGAGCCTGTCATAGCTGGGGTATTTAATGAATTTGCTGAGGGTCGTTCAGTAACCGAACCACCATTTCAACGAATTCCTTATGACGAATCGATGCTCAAGTATGGAAGCGACAAGCCGGATTTACGTAATCCTCTTATTATTTCCGATGTCACAGACGTATTTCGTGGGTCGAGTTTTGGAATTTTTGCCAAAGCTATCGATAAGGGAGCTGTGGTGCGCGCAATTCCTGCTCCTAAAGCAGGAGCGCAGCCGCGAAGTTACTTTGATAAGCTGAATGATTGGTCCCGTGAACAGGGTGCGGCGGGTCTTGGTTATATCATTTTTGAGGAAGAAGGGGGCAAAGGCCCGATTGCGCGAAATTTAGAAGAAGAAAATCTAGCTGCTATTCGTGAAGCTACCGGATTGACTTCAGGTGATGCGGTTTTCTTCGCATGCGATAAGTTGAACGCGGCAGCGCAATTCGCTGGGGCAGTTCGCGACCGGGTCGGTGCAGACTTAAAACTGATCAAGTCGGGGAGTTTCGACTTTTGTTGGGTCGTCGATTATCCGATGTTTGAAATGGATGAAGTGACAGGCGAAATCGAATTTAGCCATAATCCCTTTTCCATGCCGCAGGGTGGAATTGAAGCTCTTGAGACGATGGACCCGCTCGATATTAAAGCGTTTCAATACGATATTGTTTGTAACGGTATTGAACTGTCTTCAGGAGCTATACGGAACCATTTGCCAGAAATTATGTACAAAGCCTTTGAAATTGCAGGCTATGGACCAGAGGTCGTTGAAGAGCGGTTTGGAGGTATGCTAAATGCATTGAAGTTTGGTGCGCCTCCTCATGGCGGTTCTGCGCCAGGTATAGACCGAATGGTAATGTTGTTAGCGGATGAGCCGAATATTCGCGAAGTGGTGGCATTCCCGATGAACCAGCAAGCTCAGGATTTGATGATGGGAGCACCGAATACGGTAGATGTTGAACACTTGCGCGAGTTGAATATTCGGTTGAGTTTACCGCCCGAGAATAAAGATTAAAACTGGTGGTCCTGAGCAGTTTTGTATTTGCAGTTCAGCCAACATAGCTAACCAAACCTGCACGGATCAACAAAGGGTATTGTCATTTGACTCAGGAAATTCGCCATTGTCGACTGCTTATTTTTGTATTCGCGCTTTTGGGTGCTAATTTTGGACTGTCGTCGTTTGCTAAAGGTGCACAAAATAGCATCGTTCCTCATAGCGCTGCTTACGAGCTTAAGTTGGTTCACGCGGTATCGGGTAGCAATATAATCGGTGTAGAAGGTTTCATGAGTTATGACTGGTCGCGACGGTGCGACGGATGGACCAATGATCAGCGCTTATTTTTGGCGCTTAATTATGGCCAAAACCAAATGGTAAGGTTCAAAGCGGTTTCGATCACTTGGGAATCCAGTGATGGCACCAGGTTCCGGTTTAAAATCAACCGCAATGGTATGGGCCAGGATGACGAACGCATTGAGGGTGAAGCCATCTTGGAAGAGCGTGGTGGCGCCGGTGAAGTACTTTTCGAGAAACCTAAAGCAAAAAAGATTCGTCTTCCGAAAGGCACATTGTTTCCGACACAACACACGTTCCAGACCCTTGCTAAAGCAATTAGCGGGGCAAAGTTTGACCGACAATTGGTATTCGACGGTGACGAACTTGAGGGGGCGGCACCGATTACCACAGTTTTCTTGCCTAAACAGGCAGAGGCAGTGCTTAAAAAACCGGTAAAAGGTTTCAGCCCAAAACCTGTTTATCCCATGTTTCAAGCCTTTTTCCCGCCGACCAGCAGGGGACGCGATCAGGATACTATGCCGGAATTTGAAATGAAAATCTTTTATCAGGCCAATGGTGTTGCTCCGCGAATCTTCCTGAATTACGGCGACTTCAAACTGCGTGGCGATCTAATTGGGTTTAAAGAATCGCCAAAACCAGCATGTTAACGGCCCTTTCTAATGGCCGCTTCTCCATGTTTATCACGGACGGCTTTTAGCGCTTTATTAATTCGATTCTTGTCTTGTTCTGCTTGTTGAAATAGATCAGGCGGATCCGCTTTGTCGGCATCTTCTAAATCTGCAGCACCGATTCCGATTAGCCGAAAAGCAGTCCCCTGCACCGCGGCTTCCAGTAACGGCAGGGCAGTGTCATAAAGAATATCGGCTCGCTGAGTGGGTGTTTGCAGTTGGCGACTACGGGTGAGTAAGCGAAAATTGGCTTGTTTAAGTTTTAGGATTATCGAACCGGCAGCATATTTTTTTAAAGTCAACCGTTCTGCGATCTTTTCACAGAGAAATTGTAATCGCTCTTTGAGTGCGTCTAATTCGGTTATATTCTCAGAAAAAGTCGTTTCTGAAGAGATACTTTTCGTCTCGGAGTCTGGGATCACTTTTCGGTTATCTTCGCCTCGGGCAAAGCCGTAAAGTCGCGTGCCTATCGAGCCATAGCGGGCGACCAAATCTCTCTCTTCCAAATTTTGCAGTTGGCTGATTTGCGATATGCCGTCGCGCCGTAGTTTTGATTCTAATGCTTTGCCGACTCCCCATAAAAGTCCAACGGGTTTTTGTGCAAGAAAATCTATTGCTTCCGATTGTCCGAGGATAGCGAAACCTCTCGGCTTATCCAGATCCGATGCGATTTTTGCGAGAAACTTGTTATAGCTGAGACCAACACTCGCAGTTATGCCAAGGTTTTGCTCCATTCGCTGGACGAGATTTGCTAATGAACACGCAGCAATTGACCCGTGTACGTTTTCTGTTCCGCTCAAATCCAAGAAAGCCTCGTCAATGGAGACTGGTTGCACTAATGGCGTGAGATCTCGCATCATAGCGCGAATTTCCCGCCCCACAGCCTGGTATTTCGCCATGTTAGGACTAATTACAACCGCAGTAGGGCAAGCGGAAAGTGCCTTAAACATTGGCATAGCGGACCTGACGCCATAAAGACGTGCAACGTAACAGGCAGCTGCGACGACACCTCTTTTCCCTCCTCCTATAATGACTGGGCGGTTCAACAGAGAAGGGTTGTCTCGTTTTTCGATTGTTGCATAAAAGGCATCACAGTCGATATGCGCTAGCGAGAGGGTTCGCAATTCATGGTGTGCAATTATCCGTGGAGATGCGCATTTAGGGCACCGCGAATGGCTCCTCGCAGCGTGTTGCTGGAATTGGTTAAAACAGTCTCGGCAAAACGCGGAGATACCTTCGTCTTCCTGCATATCATGCATCGTCCCAAAGCCATGCAGCGCCGCGTACGCCACTGGAATCGCCAAATATTGGTGGTACAAGAAGCGTGTCGATGCGGTCGGAGAATATCCACTCTTCCCAAATCTTTGGTACATCTTGATAAAGTGATTGGATATTCGATAGCCCGCCGCCAAGTACAATTACATCTGGGTCAATAACGTTAATTACTGAACTGAGCGCACGTGCTAGTCGGTTGGTGTAGTCGTTTAAGCTTTTTTGGCAAGCGGTATTGCCAGTTTGCGCGCGGCGCACAATTTCCTGTGCAGATAGCATCTCACCTGTGAGCACCTCATGATGAGCTTGGAAACCGGTACCGGACAAGAACGTTTCTATAGTTCCAAATTTGCCGTCTGTTCCTTTTAAACCAGGCAGTTCTTCTTCATTAGGCCAAGGCAGTGGATTGTGCCCCCACTCGCCGGAAATAGCATTAGTTCCCAACAGAGTCTTCCCATTGACGATAATACCGCCCCCACAACCGGTCCCGATTATCACACCGAAGACAATATTCGCACCCGCCGCGGCACCGTCTTTCGCTTCCGATATGGCAAAGCAATTGGCATCGTTTAGCATCCTAATCGGTCTGCTTAAGCGTTCGGTAAGATCTTGATCGAAGGCACGTCCGTTTAGCGGCGAATTAAAGGCATTTTTTATAAGTCCGGTCGCGGGCGAAATGGTGCCTGGTATTGAAAATCCGACAGGTCGGGTTGCACCTAATTCGCAATCAGCATCTTCGACCAAAGTGCCGATCAGCTCAATTGTTTCAAGGTAGTTGCCTTTCGGAGCCGACGCACGCCTGCGAAGCAGGAATTTTCCATCTTCATCGAGCGCCGCAATTTCGATTTTCGTACCGCCGACATCGACGCCTAGCTTGAAGTTACAATTTTCTGCGGAGTTTAGCATTGAATACTATGTCATCATAATTGAGCAGCCTATGCCCTTTAATAACAGATGGTTTATTTGAAGGTTACTGCTGGAATATGCAGTAGGACTAAATTTTATAGAAGTCAGTTTTGACGGAATTGCTTGATGGTTAATGCTTTAGAAAGAGTATGTTTCAATTGCAGGCGATAGCTAAAGCTAATTGCAAACAAAAGGCCGCTGAAAGCGGCCCTTTTTTATCCGTAGGAAAAATCCCGCGTTTTTACTTTATACGACCTTCCTTAAAAAGCACGTGTTTGCGTGCAACCGGGTCGTACTTACGGAATTCCATTTTATCTGTTTGGTTCCTTGGATTCTTCTTGGTGACGTAGTAATAGCCCGTATTAGCGGTGCTTTCGAGCTTGACCAATATAGTCGCTGGTTTCGCCATATTCTTCTTCCATTACTAGCTAAACAAATCAATTATGGATGGGACATAGCCGCTCTATTTACTTTACGTCAAGTCTATTCCTCGTGCCAAATCCGATTGTGATCCATATCGGCGCTAAAAAACATTACCTTGCGGTCGGGATTAGGTTCTGGTTGCCTGAGCCAGTATTGTTGTGCCTCTTTGATGACGATTCCCGTAATACCTGCAATTTTCATATCCGGCAGCTTGTTTAGCCGAACCCAGCGTATTTCCTCTAATTCTGATGTTTGCCAAATATCACTGCTAGTTAGTGAGCCGTCGGCGACAAAAAATCGCGTATTAAAACGAATGGGTTGATATTCCGGCGTGCAGGCACGCATTAGGTAGTCTAAGGCGGTAAGATTGGGAACTAGGCCGGCTTTTTGGTATGCCTCGTGAGCCTCACTCTCAGTGGCGCTATTATCGTCGCCCACTTTTCCAAGCAGTAAGCCTGTTTCTTCGCGCATTTCGCGAAGCGCTGTCCAAGCGAGTGCGTGAGCAAGCTCAGGTGCTGTTGTCCTTGTCAGCCGCGCTAGAACGTCTTCACGCAAGCTGTGAGGTGTTTGTAATTGGAAATCCGCTTCTTCGACAGCACCGCCAGGGAATACCCACACACTGGGCATAAACCGGGCTTCTTCTGGACGTCGACCTACGAGAACCTCGGGGTCGTTTGGTGAACCTTTCAGCATGATCAGGCTAGCCGCATCTCTTGGTTCGGCGGGTTTCTTGATCTCTTTTGACATTTAAATTTAACTCCCTGGAGGAATTCGGGCGAGGTTAGTAGCTTGAGCGTATCGACCTTGGGCTTTTAATATTAATTCTGCAACGAGGCGGTCGGGAGTAACATTTATATCCGGTTGCCATCGGCAGAATTTTTTTATGTGGTCGCGTTGTTTGGCATTTTTGAAGTCGGCATTACGATGGAGGCGCAGCTGTTTGCGTGAACGCTTAAATTCAACCTTCTGAAACTGGTTGACAATCGCCGAAGCGTTTAATTTACCGACGGTGCAAATGGTCGGTAACACACCGAGTGTCTGCAGGGCATATCCCGAAGGCGCTTCTATTCTTGCCCAGGTTAAAATTATTTCGCCGTCATTGGGCAGTCGCAAAACGGTTTGCACCGTGCCTTTGCCAAAACCAAACCAGAAAGTTTGACTAATTTTTCCAAATTAAGTTCCCTTTTGGTTTGGTTCTCTTTTCTTTGGAACCTTAGTTCTCTTTCGAGTTTCCTATGTTGTTCTTCCCAAGTTTGATCTTGATTCTGATAGTCATAGATTAAATCTTGTCTTTCAGTTAGAAGATCACTTGGAACAGATTCCTTCAAAAGAGAGAAGAGTCTTTTTTTCTCCTTTTCGTTTTCCTGGTAGGAAAAGTTTTTAGTTGGAAAAGTCATTTTATTTTGACCCTCCACTAGTAGGAGCTTTCCATTGAGCTAGTACTTTGACTATCTCAGATTTGTTCCACAAGTACATGGAATTAGGATTCGGTCCAGTTCTGACGAAGTGAACACCCTCCTCGAAGAATCCATCCCTCGTATATTTAACTCTCCATTGCTGAAGCGTTACGGGGAGGATCCCAAGAGCTTTGGCCATGTCCGAAGACTTGACCCACTCTGTAGCAGGATCAACCATTTATTTCGTTGGTTATGTGTACAAGCGTTGATTGATATGGGTGCTCTATCAACTGGTTTCGTTTAATAGCAATTTCTGTCTTCCA
>PAXN01000031.1 GCA_002715005.1 Rhodospirillaceae bacterium | reverse complement strand
GTAGAGACAGATGTGATTCGTGATGGGCGTCGGGTTATTGGCTTTGGCTTTAAAACCCATCCGGTAGATGCGGCGTACATCAACGGGGGCTCCATGCACGTACTCGATTACGAGCCAATGTGGAGCCCGGCTAATCATGCTATTTCCACTAACCTTCCCGCAATCCTGTCGCTCTCTGAGACGCTAGATTTCAATGGTCTCGAAGCCGCAACGGCTCTTGTGAAAGGTACAGAGACACAAGGCTGGATAAGGGAAGGGTCAGGCGACTATGACGCGAAATCCATCAAGAACCATCCTCCGGGCCTTGTCGGCCCTCTTTCATCGTGTGTCACTGCGGGTCACATCCTAGAATTTGATGCCAATACCCAGCGTCATGCATTCGGAATTGCAGCATCGCGTTGTGGCGCATTGAATGCAAATGCTGGAACAATGGTCAAGATGACCCATTGCGGTATTGGTGTCTCCATGGGCCTCGATGCAGCCATGCTTGCATCGAACGGTTTCACCGCAAACCCCGATATATTTGAATGTGACAAGGGCTATATAGCGATGTATATGCCGAATTTTGACTATGAAGGAATGTTGAAGTTCGGACCACCCTTCCGTCTGGTTGATCCGGGATATTCGATCAAAATGTTTCCGAGCCAATTCGGCACCCATTTTGTTATTACAGCCGCACTCGAAGCACGCAAACAAATTGATGATATTTCGAAGATTAAGGAAATCAATCTCACTACACCAAGTATGGAATACGTCAATCGACCTGCGCCCCACCAGGGATTAGCGGGCAAATTTAGCTTTCAATACACCGCCTGTGCTGCCCTATTGGATGGTGAAGTCGTCATCGATACTTTTGAAGATGAACGTCGCTTCGCTCCTGATATGGAAGCAATGTTGAAGAAGGTGTCTTTAACGCAAGACCCGGAACGCCCCGCTCGTTTCGAAGAGGAAGTGGTTGATCTTGAAGTAGTTCTCGAAGACGGCATCAAGGTTGTTACCCGTTGCGACGGACCAAAAGGTAGCTGGAATGGCGAACCTTTGGAGGCAGGAGCACATGAGGAGAAATTACGGATGTGTCTTGATTGCCGGCTCAACGAAAGAGACAGAGAGCGCATTATCGAGTTGGGGAGTAATCTCGAACAGCTAGAGAATAAAGATTTGCGAGAAGTTATGGCTATTGCTTCCAAACCTAAGAGCTAACGCAACCAGATCATGAAATTCGTCGCTTTCGTACATATCGCTATCACGTATATAGCTGTTTCAATAGAACAATTTGAAGGGACCGATCCGAATATCAGGTGCAATCAAACAGCCTATTAAGAGCCTTAGCCTGAAACACTGACCTTAATAGGTGCGAAAAAATCGACTTATCTGAACTTCACTGCCAGCGCCGCTTTTAAAAGCATTATTCACTCTATTGATGTGGACAAAAAATGAAAGACCTAACAAAAAAACTCGCAGAAAAAATCGTTTCCACAACGTCGGAATGCATCTCAAGTGCAGCCATAGAGAAAGCTAACCAGTTATTGCTTGATGGCATTGCTGTGGCTGTAGCTGGCAGTATTCAAGAGGAACCACCATCAATCCTTGCAACGCACATTCAAGAACAAGAAGCAAAACCAGTTTCTTCGGTCATTGGATTTGGTTTTAAGACGACCCCTGTAAATGCTGCCTATGTCAACGGTGCCTCCATGCACGTACTCGATTACGAGCCAATGTGGAGCCCGGCTAATCACGCGCTATCGACTAACTTACCAGCAGTTTTAGCGCTGGTTGAAACGACGGAGGTCAATGGCAAAGAAGCGCTGACAGCCTTGGTCAAGGGTATTGAGTTGCAGGGTTGGATACGCCATGCTTCGCGCGAAAATGATCCTGCTGTATTACGCCTCCATCCCCCAGGGGTAACTGGGCCCCTCTCCTCCGCCGTCGCCGCTAGTCATATTTTAGAGCTGGATTCAGACGAGCTGCGCCATGCAATCGGTATCGCTGTTTCGCGCACTGGAAGCGCGCTTGCCAATGTAGGAACAATGGTAAAAATGACCCATTGTGGCATGGGAACTGCCATGGGCTTAGACGCAGCCCTTCTTGCCCAGCGTGGGTTCACAGCTAATCCGGATGCCATTGAAACTCCACGCGGATTTGTTGATATTTTCTTCAAAAAAGAATTTCATGGCGAAGAGTTATTGAACTTTGGCCCGCCGTTTCGCGTTGTTGAGCCCAGCTATGCGTTAAAGATGTTTCCAAGCCAATACGCCACCCATTATGCGATAACAGCAGGCATAACGTTACACCAGCAGATAGATGATCCAAGTAAAATCAAGGAGATTAACTTTACCTGCCCGGATATGGCCTATATCGACCGACCCCAACCGGTGAACGGATTAGCGGGTAAATTCAGTTGGCAATATGCTGTCTCCTCATCGCTTTTGGACGGTAAAGTAGACATGTCGACCTTTGAAGATGATCGCCGATTTGCTCCAGACATGGAAGCAACTCTAAAAAAGGTCAATCTTAATATGACCGATACAATTAAGGGAGATTTCCTGGCTACTTATGTGGACCTGGAAGTAGTCATGGAGAACGGCTCCCGCTACCAAACACGCTGTGATGGTCCACGAGGGAGTTGGAATGGTGGCTCGGTCAGTTTGGAAGAACATCTTATAAAGGTACGGAGTTGCCTGCACACTCGACTGAACGAAAAGGATTCCGAGCGCATTATTGAATTAGCAAACAGCTTCGAAGGCCTTCACAACAAAGACTTACGAGAACTAATTTCTATAGCTGCGACGCCAAAAAGTTAATTAATTGCTACTACTAAACCTATCCACAAGCTCTTGATGATCATTTTACCCCAATAGCGCCACCACTAAGCACTATCGTCGATGCTTTGGATAGAAATGCCAATGGCGGATGGTAAGGCACCTCTCTTTCTGCTAAATTTTCATTAATATCTGGAAATTGCATGCAGGAGGATTTTCTATGGCAGTTCAAATTGCTGAATTAGACGAGGATGTCGTCCCCGAAAGCATCGAAATCAGACCGCTTGCCATCACAATTGGCGCGGAAATCAGCGGTGTAGATCTGTCAAAGCCACTATCCAACCAAGAAATTACTGAAATCCGAACTGCCTTTTTAAAATGGAAAGTAGTTTTTTTCCGTGATCAACCTTTGAACCATACTCAACAAGTAGCCTTTAGTCGTCAATTCGGCGCCTGTACCCCGGCCCATGCGGTCTATGGTCACCAAGACGACGCCTTTCCCGAAGTGTATTCAATTGATCGAGACCGACGCGATAAACGCTATAAAGGCGAAGATCTGCGCCTACCGTGGTCTGGGTGGCATGCGGACGTAACACCAGCTATAAATCCGCCCGCAGTCTCTATACTGCGCGGCGACACCATGCCCCCTTTTGGCGGAGATACGCAATTCACCGATTTGGTGGCAGCTTATAAAGCTTTGTCTCCTGCTCTTCGCAAATTTGTCGATGGATTACGCGGTATCCACCGTTATCAAGGAAATGCGGCGGTGAATGTGTCGAAAGAATACCTCGATACATTGAAGCAAAATCTCATCATAAGCGAACATCCCCTAGTGCGGGTGCACCCGGAAACTGGCGAACGAGCGCTATATGTCAGCCCATCCTTTTTGGAATCCATAGTGGATCTTACGCCAACGGAGAGTAGTACCCTCTTAGCTATGCTGAAAACCCATGTCACTCGGCCGGAATTTACGGTACGCTTTAAGTGGTCAAACCATGCACTTGCCATGTGGGACAATCGACAGGTACTGCATATGGGGCCAAAAGATATTATTAATTCAGAATATCCTCGCGAAATTCATCGTACCACTTTGATGGGCGACATTCCCGTCGGGCCAAATGGCAAAAAATCTATATCGCTTGAGGGAGAAGCAATTAAACCTATTTAGATTTTCACTTTAGATAAATTATATAAATAATTGAATTATATATAATATATTTTATGATCAAAAGAAATATTAAGAAAATCAGTCTTGATGTGGCACCGCTTACGCTCCATATCGGCGCTGAAATCAAGAATATCGATCTTCGCAAACCACTATCTGATCAACATGTAGAAGACATCAAAGCGACCCTTGCGAAATGGAAGGTCTTATTTTTCCGGGATCAATTTCTCGACCATGACCAGCATGTGGCGTTTTCACATCAACTGGGTAACCCTACTCCCGGCCATCCTATTTATGGCGCTAGCAAGGGCTATCCTGAGATCTATACGGTGTCCAAAACACGTATGACTGACCGATTTGAGGGTGAACCGATAAATCATCCTTGGAACTGGTGGCACACGGACCTGACATGCGCCAAAAATCCGCCTTACGCCTCCATTTTACGCGCAGATGTGGTACCTCCTTACGGAGGTGATACGCAATTTACAAACTTATGTGCTGCTTATGACGCATTATCTCCAGGAATGCAGAGTTTCCTCAAAGGATTACGTGGTATCCACCATAAAGCGCCGCAAGACGGGGTGAACGTAAAAAAAATATATAAGGATAAAAACAAACAAACCCGAATGGTTTCCGAACACCCTTTGGTACGTGTGCATCCGGAAACTACTGAAAAAGTACTGTTTGTAAGTCCAAATTTTTTACATGATATCGTCGGCCTCACCCCGACAGAAACCAAAGCGATTTTGGAATTTCTTAAGGCACATGCGGTACGGCCTGAGTTCACAGTTCGGTTCCAATGGAAGCCCGGCTCAATCGCCATTTGGGACAACCGCGCGACGTGCCATTTGCCGCCACGGGATATCTATATGCCTGATTGTAAGTTTGAACGATGCTTCTATCGAACGACTTTAATGGGGCCAACCGCATACGGCACAGATGGGCAAGAATCTAGACAGCTTGAAGGTAAACCACTGAGTCCAATTTAGTCTAGCAACGGTCTCTTAGTTCAGAAAAATCGCCGGAACAAGCGGGTCATCCAAAATGGGTTTCGATGAATTTACGCCAAATAACCCTGGTCGTAAACGACCTATCCCCGCCATAATTTGATAGGCAGCTATTTGCGCATCGGCCTCTGCGTTAATCAGATTGATCTGCGCATTAAAAATTTCGCCCTCCGCATCCAATACATTTATAGTTTCCTCCTTGCCAGCATCGCGCAGTTTGCGGCGCGCATCAAAAACCTCCTCAGCAAGAATCACTGCATTTTCCAATAACTTGATACGTGTCTTTGCCGCTTCATAACGCGCCCACGCTGACCGCACAGCCTCGCGAGCGCGGCGGCCTGCAGAGAGAAGTAACTTCTTTTTTTCACTAGCACCAAATGCAGCGGCTCGGGTCTTCGCCTGAGTTATAAAACCACTGAAAACTTTCCAAGTACTTTTTACTACGACAGAGAAATCCCGACGCCGGCCATTCACCGCATCGGTATTCTTTTTGTGACTATAATTCGTTACAATATCGACTTTCGGATAAAAGTCCGAGCGTGTGGATTTGATTTCTTCTCGCGCCAAGTAAGTTGCCTTTCGAGCAATAAGAATCCTAGGATTTTCTTCGTGCGCTATTTCCATCGCACTATCTAGATTTTCGGGGACTTCCGAACCAATTAAGCCCGGCATTTTCATTTTTTTGAAAACAGGGCCATTACCAAAAGCCTCCTCATAAGACGCGATTGCTGCATTGAGGAAACCGTAAAAAGCAACGCTACGCTCGCGCGCTCGTTGTAAACGAGTTTTCGCCAAAAGCACGTCAACCTCAATACCTCCACCCCTTTTTACAAGCTCGTTTTCAAGCCGCAGCTGTTCGCGGATATTTTTTTCGCTCTGCAAGCCAAGCGCACCAAGTTTTTGTTGCCGCATCACATCAATATATGCCGAAATACCTTTGAGCAACACGCGCTGGCGTGCGTCTTCTAAGGCTAAATCTGCAACTTCCTTGCGGAGTTCGGCGATATTGAAATTGGCAGACGTTTTAAAACCTTCAAATACATTCATTGTAACATCAAGTTTAGCCTGTTCTCGGCCGAGCCGAGACGGCTCGCCTGGATCTTGACGGCGACCGGGACTGTCGACGAATTCGTGTCCTTTATCAGCGGTGATTATTGCCTCTGGAAAATAAGCTCCAGCAGCTTGACGGATGCCTTCATTAGCTTTACGCAAAGATTCTTCCGAAGCTTTAATATCCGGGTGTGTCTCTAAAAGTCTTGCTATTTCTTGATTTAAGTCGCCCGCAGAGACAGTCGCCGTATCAAATGCACATAGGAATAGTGTCGCAGCAACCAGAGGGAGGAAATGCACTCTGGGTGTGATCTTAGTTGTGCAAACGCCTTCCGGCTTGTAGTTCATAACCGACCACCACTATTACATTCCGAGCAGAGCCAGGCCCGCTCGGTCGGTGGCACGGTGCATTTTCCCTATTATTCAAATCTAGGCCTAAGAAGAACCCATTTTTTTTGTACAGTTTTCTAGTGTTTTGGCTTCTTTTGCTCTGCTTAAGCACTCTTTAGAATGACTACTAATCATTTTGCTATGCCAATATATCGCCCAAAAATTAGGGGACTATGTATTGACCACAGATTAGCAAATAATTCTTCATTGTTAATAACGACAGATATCCAATCAGGTTTTTTTCTAGCAAAGAACTCACAAGTTTTTTACTATCATATAATATATATATCTTACTGATTATTACACTGCAAGGGAATATCTAAAAAATTCGGAAAATAAAGAATTGCTTTCTGTATTTATAAATACTTAAAAATCTATATTTGCCAAAGCGCTATGACAATAATAGCGTGTGCATCCTATTCCATCTGGTTTTTTTCGGTTCCGAGAATCAAAAACGACCAATACCCCACGGCCCGGTTTTCGTGCGAATCGTCTGAATATTAAATAGACGTCAATACAGCATTCACAATTCTACGGCAGGAAACTTGAGCCCATTTATCCAAAGCCGAAGTGAAACATTGCAGCGGATATTAATTCAGGTAATTATCGCGGCAGCGATTTAGGCTGATCGTAGCGTAGTTTTGGGGCGGGGATTTTGGCGGAGCAACAGGCAACAAGCGACAATAATGCGGCTAAGGAAACCGTATCGGACATTACTGAACATTGGCTGGTCTCCTTGTTGGGTCCACTCAAAGGTCGCTTTGTGGAATTGGGCAGCATTACGTTTTTCATCAATTTGTTGGCCTTGGCCGTCCCTATCTTCACTTTACAAGTCTACGACCGGGTAGTTTTCCATGGTGGATTGATCACCCTTCAGGGCCTTGTAATCGGCGCATTAATAGCAGTTGGCTTCGATTTTATTCTCCGCGAAGTGCGCGCGAAGCTAGTGCAGCGTTCAGCCATGCGTATCGATGTTGAGATTAGTCGACGTCTATTCCGGAAGCTAACTGCCCTGCCCTTACGCGTTTTGGAACGCCAATCGACGCCGTTCTGGCAAATGACCTACCGCGATGCGGAAGCGGTGCGCGACACCATAGCAGGTGCGCCAACAGTGCTCCTAATCGACTTGCCATTCGTTCTAGTATTCATGATTATCATTTATTTTATCGCAGCCCCCATTGCATGGCTTTTACTGATTATTGTGCCCGCCTTCATGGCCTTGGCATTTTTCTCTTCGCGCGCAATCAATAAATCTACTGAAGCCGAACGCCAAGCCAATTTGGACAGAGACGCTTTGCTAGCAGAACTGCTTTCCGGACGTACCTCGGTCAAAGCACTTAATCTCGGTTCGGAGCTACGTGACCGGTGGGAAACTCGTCAGGGGGTGACTGTGACGCGCGGTATCACGCGCGGCGCTATAAACGACGTGTACATGCATTCGGGCATGATGCTTTCTATGATAACCCTCATTTCCATGACCTCGGTCGGCGCACTAGCGATTATCGATCAAGAAATGACCATGGGCAGCCTAATAGCGGCCAACATGCTAACCAGCCGGATCATACAACCTATGAGCCAGTTAGTAGGTAGTTGGCGAATGTTAGCACGCCTGAGAAGCAGCATCCAAAGGCTATCAGATTTGTTTGCAATTAGAGATGATAATTTCGAGGCTGTGATAACGCGGCCGCGCCCGACCGGCAACCTCACTGTTGAGAAAGCAACCTTCCGCTACGAAGAAGATAGTGATCCCGCATTGGCTGACATCGGGCTTAAAATAACTCCGGGTGGATTACTTGCTGTAATAGGAGCTAATGGCAGCGGCAAGAGTACCTTCTTGAAACTCCTCCAAGGCCTCTACCCTCCTGAAGAAGGCCGCGTATTGTTAGATGATATGGATTTACGCCAGCTATCGCGTAAGGAATTAGCGAATTGGATTGGCTATGTCCCGCAAGAACCCTTCCTATTCCCTGGCACGATCGCAGAGAATATTCGTCGCGGCCGTCAAGGCGAAGCGGACGAAGCAATACTTCATGTCGCAAAGCTTGCCGGTGTCGAGGATTTTGTCGGTGATTTGCCCGAAGGCTATGCGACGCAAATGGGCGAGACCGGCCGCCTCTTCTCAGCCGGTCAGCGCCAGCGTATTGCCATTGCACGCGCGCTAGTTAGCGACCCGCCGGTGTTACTGCTTGATGAACCAACAGCCAGCCTTGACCGTCACGCCGAACAAATCCTTATCAAGACGTTGAAACAGCTAGCCTCTGATCACACGATAATTGTAGTTACGCATAGTGAGCTCTTGTTGCGCGCTGCCCATAACGTGCTCCATTTCGAAAATGGACGTATAAAAGAAGGCGGTGCGGCTGACGCTATCATCAACCGCATCTACGGCATCCCCTCACAGCCCACTTCGCCCGCGCAACAGTCTCGCCTGCGCGCGGTGAAAGTGCCGTCGAAGAATACCCAGGGAACGCTCGGCATAGATAAGGCAGCTGCTCTGCAACCGGTAACGGATCCATCTCCCCTGATGGTAGCACCAACACCTACTCCGGATTCGAACCCGAAGGCCGTTGAAAAAGATAAGCCTCTAAAACAGTCACCGAATAAAAAGCCTTTTGGGAAAGGTAAGACCTCATGAAACGTCCTCTTGACAAGGTCATCGACGACCACCCCATGCCCAGTTGGCGCCCCGTAGCGTGGACGATTATAGGATTGCTCTCCATTACCCTAATCTGGGCCGGCTTTGCGCGCCTAGATGTGGTCGCAAAATCTCTCGGTACTGTAGTCCCCCAAGGCCAAATTAAAACAGTACAACATTTAGAAGGCGGAATACTAAGAGAATTCTTCGTTCGCGAGGGTGATAAAGTCGAGAAAGGCGAAAAACTTGTGCAGCTTGATTTGGGCGCTGCTGGCATGAACGCAGACGAACTCCAGGTTCGCATAGATGGATTATATTTAAAACGCGCCCGCCTTCATGCACATATTAAGGGAACACCATTGAGCTTTCCCAAAGCTGCGGCGGACCGACAGCCTGGCCTCGTTAATGCCGAACGACAAGCTTATGATAGTCGGCAAAATCAAGTGTCAACTCGCTTAGAAGTCGTTAACAGACAGATCAAACAAAAAGAAGCTGAACTTAAAGAGTTTCAAGCCCAAAAAAAGTCCACTAAGCTGGCGCTTGGCATTGCTCGTGAAAGGCGCGCCATAAGCCAAGGCTTGGTCAAAGACAAACTTGTCTCGAAACTAGAATTACTAGAGATCCGACGCGATATTAGCGAACTCAAAGGCAAGTTATCAGAAATTGAGGCAGCTATCCCTCGCGCCCAGGCAGGTATTGCCGAGGCAATTGCACGCCGCGCAGAAGAGATGGTTCTATTTCGTAGTGAATCCGTTGAATCCTTGCGCAAAACCGAAGTCGATCTCGCCCGCCATAGTGAACTTCTCTCCAAGGCATCCGATCAGGTTCGTCGAACGGAAGTTCTGAGCCCAATAAGAGGAGTGGTCAAAAACCTCGCGAATAATACGGTCGGCGGGGTCGTGCGTGCTGGCGACCCAATTATGGAAATCGTACCCGTGAATGAAAAACTCGTGATCGAAACTAAATTGAGTCCGACCGATGTAGGATTTGTAAAAGAACAAATGAAGGCCGTTGTGAAAATAAGCACCTACGAATTCATCCGTTATGGTGGGCTAGATGGCACTGTGACCCAAGTCGCGGCCGATGCAAACCAAGAACGCCAATCAGGCAATCATTACTTTCGCGTTATAGTTGAGACCGATAAAAGTTATCTCCTCAGCGAAGGTAAAAAATTACCCATTAGCCCTGGCATGCAAGCGGAGGTTGATATTCATATCGGTACAAAATCGGTATTTCAATATTTAATCCAGCCAGTTTTAAAGCTGAGACACGAAGCCTTTCGCGAACGTTAGGCTAAACGAAATTGAACCAGCGGACCATTCTTTTGATTTGTGGGGCAAGAATATTCTTGTTCTTACCCTTTATGACCGTTGCTGGCTGCATTCCCGTATTGATAGAGGAATGGCAGATTGGCGCTGCAGAGGCTGGCTCTATCGTTTCGGGTTTCTATTTCGCTTACGCCTTTTCTTTAATGGGCTTTTCCTGGCTGGGAGACCATATAGGGGCAAAACGTGCCGTTGAAATTTCCGCCTGGATAACGACCTTCGCATCGGTCTCATTCGGTTGTTTTGCAACAGACTTTACGTCGAGTTTAATCTTCTACAGCCTAGTCGGCCTCTCACAAGGAGGCGTCTACACTCCTCTCATTGCGCTATTCCGAGAAAACTCAGAACCCAATCGCCTTGGCACCGCCATTGGATGGCTCATTGCATCCACATCGATTGGCTATGCCACGTCTCTTTTATTGACTGGCCTGAGCCTCGCCTATGGTGGTTGGCAGTTCGCTTTTCTCTTGACGGGACTTTTACCCGCGATCGGTACTGTGTTTCTTTTGATTGTTATTAGGTCCTTACCAAATAAAACTCACAACCAAAACCTGACAGTCGGATTTTGGCCACATCTCCGAGGAAACCGAAAAGCGCGCAAACTGATCATCGGTTATACGGCTCATAACTGGGAGATGATTGGGATGTGGACATGGGCTCCGGCCCTTATCAGTGCGAGTTTTGTGTTCACTGGAACTAGTACCGCATTGGCCACACAATGGAGCGCCCAACTGACAACCCTTATGCATGTTTTTGGTGCACTGGCGGCTTACTTTTTCGGCAAACTGTCTGATCACCTAGGACGCCGGACCATCTTAATTTGGACTGCAGCTATTTCCACGATTTTCTCATGTAGCCTTGGTTTCACTGTTACCGGCTCGCCTTACGTGATTTCTTTCTTAGTAGTGATATATGCGGCCTTTTGTTTAGGAGATTCGCCAGTTCTTTCAACAGCACTAGCCGAAAGTGTTGAGCCTGCCTATTTGGGAACTGCATTGGCGCTGCGCTCCCTAGTTGGGTTTATTGCAGCCGCCGTCGCGCCCCTCTCGGCGGGCTGGGTAATTGACCTGCTGCGCGATGGTGGGGCCTCCGTAATGGTCATATGGGGCGGCGGGTTTTTAACCTTCGGTGTCGGCGGATTATTAGCAACCCTTTATGCCTTCCTTTTTCCCAAGGATCGCTAGCCGACTAACTTTACTTAGCGCTATAAATTCGCAAACCAATTTATTTTTAAAGGAAATCCAATGCCCTCAATACGCGTTTCTATGCTATCCGGTAAAACCAAAGAACAAAAAGCCAAGCTCGTCTCTGCAATTGTCGATGCATTTGACGANATGGGTGTCCCAGCTGCCGCCGTCACTACNATTTTCGAAGAAGTCAGNGCAGAAGAGTGGTATATCGCTACCGAAAGTATCGCAGAAAAGAGAAAAAATGCATAAATTATATAAAAATCAATACTCTAAGCAGTTATGCTGATGCGATTTAGAGCCATCATTGATGTAATATAGACAGTAATCCTCCTATTATTATCAATGAGGAGGGTTTGGAAGATAAAGTCCAAAAGCGCTAATTTATCTCATGCCAAAATCTATGATTTTCCGGTTTAGTCTCTATGGGTTCCTCAAAAACCAACAATATTTTGAACCCTTTATAATGCTAGTCTTTTTGCAGATGGGGCTCACCTTTACTCTTATCGGCCTCCTAGTTGGCTTACGAGAATTTCTCCGCAATATCGCTGAAATTCCGTCAGGCGCGATCGCAGATATTTTGGGTCGACGCAAATCCCTGCTATTTAGCTTCAGTTGTTATATCTTGAGCTTTGCTATCACTGGTACAGTTGGACTTAAGCTCGTGGGTACTTCCCCCATCTATGTAGTTTTTTCAGCGTTGCTGCTTGCCACTGCTTTCTACGCATTGGCCGACGCCTTCCGATCAGGTACACACAAGGCTCTAATATTTACTTATCTGAGAATCGAAGGACGAACAGGCGAGCGAACGAAGGTTTACGGATTTACTCGATCTTGGAGCAAGTTAGGCTCGGCTTTATCCGTTATTGCAGCCTGCTTTTTTATATATTTATCAGATAATTATGTATTGATATTCTACCTTTCTATTATCCCGTTCATCTTCAATATGGTTAATGTGGGCACGTATCCCAAAGAGCTAGATGGTGATGTGCATCCCGAGAATGCAGGTATTCAGGAAATCATAGGACATTTAAAAGCGTCTTTTATTTTAGCCTTCCGTAATACTGAACTCCGCAGCTTAATTATTGAGTCCATGAGTTTTGAGGGGTTCTTCAAAGCAATGAAGGATTACCTGCAACCAATCTTAAAAATGGCAGCAATTCCGCTAGCAGCAATACTATTCACCGATTTAGCGCTTAGTAACACTCAGAAGTCAGTAATCCTTATAGGGCCGGTCTATTTTCTGATGTTTTTGGGCGCTGCGATTGCTAATCGCAAGGCACACCAATTTGTGGACTGGGCGGGTGGTGATGAGCCAGCAGCGCTAAAAATGTGGACCCTTTTATTTGTGCTTTATATCTGCCTAGTCCCAACGCTCTACTATAATATCTTCTGGGCAGCGATATCCGGTTTAGTTTTTATTCATCTTTTGCAGAACATTTGGCGTCCACTATTCTTCAGTCGCGTAGATTCCCATGGAGACGAAAAAAAGGGTGCAACTCTGCTATCTATACAAAGCCAGGCTCAAAGTATCGCTACGATGATTTACGCGCCCATACTGGGCTATGTCATCGATAGTGTGAGAATACTAGAGCAACCGAATACTGGCGAATTCTGGCCAATCGCTGTTTTCGGTGCATTGATTGCCTTTTTCTACCTCCGTCTGGGCAAAGCCTCATCGTAATCATTGGATAAAATGAGACTGAGCAACGTTTACAGGAAAGTAATCGGATACCGTCCAATGCTCACAAGACAGATTCCACTGCTAATGATTTGCCCATACGANGGTTTAATCCCTCAATTCTATTTCGAGGGAAACGACACTCCAGCAGCATTACTTAAGGCTAAGATCAAATCGTCAATGTGCAGGAACGCCGCCCTTTTGGTCGGGATAATACTCGCCCAGTGTTTCAGCAATAGATTTGCGCGTTTGATAGCGCATGCGAATGCCTTCCAAGTGCGGATAATCATAAATATTTATAATCTCGCGCCCTACCAACGCATCGGTAGCG
This sequence comes from Rhodospirillaceae bacterium, assembly GCA_002715005.1. Classification (GTDB taxonomy): domain Bacteria; phylum Pseudomonadota; class Alphaproteobacteria; order UBA8366; family UBA8366. The sequence goes on along the minus strand of PAXN01000031.1, from coordinate 26,710 downwards.
CAAATCATCACCGCATCGGCGAGACCAAACGTGGCGGGTTCGACTAACCAGCCCTGTGACGCCATATCATCAATTGCTCGAAGTAATACAAGTCGTCGTTCCGCACAACGCGCCAAATATGGATGTTCAGTAATCGGCGGCTTTTCTTCCATGCCACGGATCACCATGCCGGTCATCAACAATTCATAACAAAGCGTCGCAGCGTTTGCTTCCCGCCAACAATACGGGCCACTTAGGGAACGCACTGATTCACTAGGTCTAGAATCCCCCAGCCGCTCTAAATAAAGCCAAATTACGCGGGAATCATAAATCGTGTTGCCATCATGCTCCAATGCAGGCACCCGGCCTGCAGGATTTAGCTTATACAATTCATCGGGGGTTACACGCCAAGCCATTTGGCAAAGCTCTGCGTCATGGCCAAACTCCATTGCTGCAATGCGCGCTACCCGTGTCGGCGGCGATGTCGGTGTACCATAAATTTTCATTTTGGCCATGATCTCCGGCTCCCAATAAACTTTTGTGACTTTATATAATAATAACGGTTTACGCGCCTACTTGGGAGAGACATCCTCATCTCGTATACTACCCATAAGGTTAGCCACTCTAGGGGACGTTCATGCTCAAACTTAAAGACTTTCCAGTAGCTGATATTGTTATTGTCGGCGCGGGTAATGCAGCCTGCTGNGCTGCGATGGCAGCGAAAGACGCCGGCGCAAACCCTGTTGTGCTGGAAACCGCACCCAAATCAGAACGGGCGGGTAACACTTTTTTTGTTGCTGGCTCTTCCCGCTGGGTTTTCAATAATGCCGAAGAATTACAAGAAGTACTTGATCTCACGGAAGAAGAAAAAGAGATCGTTGATTTCGGAACCTATACTCGTGAGGATTTTCTCGAAGACTTAGGACGTACGACGAATTATCGATGTGACCCCGATTTGGCAGAAGTTTTAGTAGACGGTTCCCGAGCAGCCTTAGTCTGGATGAAATCGAAAGGCGTTAAATTTACGCCGATGTACAAAGGCCAATCGGAAAAAATTGGAGACCGCATTGTTTTTTATGGCGGGCAAGTTTGTATGTTTTGGGGCGGCGGTGCAGAACTTTCCGCCACCCTGCATAAGGGGCTCGAAGAACACCAAATCCCCGTGCTCTACAATACCACTGGGCTTGGACTTCTGACCGAAGCGGGTAAAATCTCTGGTATTATCGCAGAACAAAACGGCGTTAAGCGGCAAATTAAAGCCAAAGCGGTTGTTTTGGCTAGCGGAGGTTTCCAAGCCGACCCTGAAATGCGCGCGCGCTATCTCGGCCCAGGCTATGAGCTTGCTAAGATACGCGGTACCCAGCACAATAACGGTCTTGGTATCAAGATGGCACTAGATATTGGTGGACGTGCGTGGGGTCATTGGTCCGGTGCCCATGCGGTCGGCTGGGATTTGAATGCTCCGCCTTATGGCGACCGTATCGTCGGAGATGGCTTCCAAAAACATTCCTACCCCTACTCCATCATGATCAATGCAGACGGTAAACGCTTCATTGATGAGGGGGCAGACTTTCGCCACTTCACCTATGCCAAATATGGCCATGTCGTACAGCAACAGCCGGGTATGTTTGCTTGGCAAGTGTTTGACGATCAGATGGAACACATGCTCCGTGACGAGTATCGTATTAAACAGGTTACGAAGGTCACCGCAGATACCATTGAGGAACTAGCTGAAAAATTAGAAGGTGTTAACTCAAAGAATTTCCTCGAGACCGTTGCCCAATACAATAAAGCCGTCAAAACCGATGTAGAATTCAATGCAACCATCCTTGATGGACGTTGTACGGAGGGGCTGGCTCTGCCAAAATCAAACTGGGCGCACACAATTGAGAAACCACCCTTCCAGGCATATGCGGTAACGTGTGGCGTTACCTATACCTTCGGCGGTGTAAAAATAGATACTCAAGCCCGAGTGGAACATCGCCAAGGACATCCCATTCCCGGGCTCTATGCAGCAGGCGAAATGGTCGGTGGACTATTTTATTTTAATTATCCGAGTGGCAGTGGACTAGTAAATGGCGCTGTATTTGGGAAACTAGCCGGCACCGAAGCCGGAAATTATATCAAGAATATAGAGTGAATAGGCTATGACTACGCCTTTAAAAGTTGCCCAAATAGGTTTTGGTGGCATCGGGCTAACCGTCGCCGAAATGTTGGCAAATGATGAGGATTTCAAATATGTCGCTGCTGCAGCCAGGCCTCATCATGCCGATTCTATTTACGATATACTCGGCCATATCCCTTTAGTAGATAGTCCCAATGGCATAATCGCCGCTAAGCCTGATTTGCTTATCGAATGCGCTAGCCATGAAGCANTGCGCGACTATGCAGCGCCAGTATTGAATGCAGGTATCGATCTCATTGCTGTTTCCGTAGGTGTACTGGCGGATCAAAATGAACGNCTTTTAATTATTGCTGCTGCGGAAAATGGTGGCTCATCCTTGCAAATNCCCGCCGGTGCAATCGGCGGACTAGATGTGGTTAGTGCGGCAAAACAAGCGGGACTTGAGGAGATTACTTACATTACCCGCAAAGCGCCAGAACTTTGGAAAGGTAGCCCCGCAGAAGATATGATTGATCTAGAAACCGTCACTGACCCAGTTTTATTTTTCGATGAAAATGCAGCAAAAGGCGCAAGTATTTTTGAAGAAAAGCTCAATGTTACAGCCACTTTAGCTTTAGCGGGTATCGGCTTTGAGCGAACTCGCGTCAATCTTTGGGCTGATCACGATTATCCTCACAGCACACATATTATCGAACTAAAAGCCATGACAGGTACCATGCGCATTGAACTCGCCAACACCGTGGCACCCGCAAACAAAAAGTCATCCTGGTTAACTGCAGCAAGTATCGCACGCGCCGTGAAGAACCGGAGCTTTGTGTTGAAAATTTAGAACCCAGAGATCTCCGCTTGAAANGCTCACTANAAAGCCAGTTTATTGAAGTTTCTCAGGCCGCCAAATTTTCCCAAATCTATTTCTCAGAATTACTATTATCTGATAAATTTATAAAATCATCTTGAGCGTTTAATGTGCGGAACCTATTCCGCAAAATTTAGTGCCTCTTGCTCTTNCTAACCTNCTGTCTCGGCCTGTTTGACTCGGATTTTATTCTTACCCAACTTAATACCGTGTAATTCCTGGATTGCAATATTGCCTTCATGCTCTAAGGCCATTTCGACAAAGCCAAACCCTTTCGACTNGAGGGTCTTCGCGTCCATTACCAAATCGCATGCCTTTATATTACCGTAATTTTTGAATAATTTTGCTAGTTCATCCTCACTCAGATCGCGAGGCAGATTTAGAACAATTAGTTTCATAGAAACCTCGGTGACTANAGAGAAACGGTGCTAGTGCTCCCTTATCACGCGGATAGCCATGGCACTAGTANAGATAGGTTACCCNGTAATTAAACGTCGATATATACCCGAAAACTCTGAGATGTTTCTCATGGATAGTNAGAGCTGACTTACATTTCCGTAGCTTAATGTTAAGTAATGTTAACCTTCAAGGAGCCAGAAATTCGATAAATTTGGCGGCTCAGTTTTGTCCCGTAAACAAAGTTGCGTAGACAGTCATGAACCGATTCTTTTTTACGCCAAGGGGCGCTTGGGAAGATAATTCTGCAAGAAGTTAACTCCCACCCCTTACCAAACCCAACTCTCCCAGCTATAAATTGCTCCGTACCAAACGAATTTCAGGAGCCTTTCTATGTCCACCCTGCCTAAAANATCCGGCGAGACCATGAAGCTGGCNACTTTCTTNTCCGCTTTNNAATATGAAGATTTACCAGAATCATCGCATCGCGCGGTCCGACATTTTGTTTTGGATACGGTCGCCTGTGCACTTCATGGGCGCGATACTGAGTGGGCTAAAATAATAGAAAAATGGGCGCGCGAAAATGGCTCTGGCGTCAATCAAGCAACGGTCTGGGGCGACGACGTAGCATCATTGCGTGTCTCCGACGTTGCTTTAGTTAATGGAACAGCAGCACATGCTTTTGAACTCGACGATTACCATCCGGTCAAGCATCATCCGGGTGCAGTAGTCATACCGGCAGCGTTAGCGATGGGTGAAAAATTGGGATCTTCTGGGGAGGATCTTATCACCGCTATCGCTGCCGGCTATGAGCTGATGATCCGCGTCTCGTACGCCATGGACCCAACACCAACGATGCTCCGGGGTTGGCATATAACCGGTATTACTGGAGCATTTGGATCTGTCGCTGCCGCTGCGAGCCTTTTGCAACTAGATGCAGAACAAACTGCTTGTGCTTACGGTATCGCGGGAACTCAAGCGAGTGGCCTATTTGCATGGCTCTATGACGGCGCCATGACCAAACGCTTCCATGCTGGCGATGCCGCGAGAGCCGGTATTGTCGCCGCGGAACTCGCAGCGCTCAGTTACACCGGCTCCAAGGCTATTTTCGAATTTGAAAACGGCGGTTTTTTAAAAGCCCACTCAGACCATGCAGTGCCGGCCAAACTGATTGAGGAATTAGGCGAAACCTGGATGCTCGAAGGTACGTCCTTTAAACCTTATGCTTGTTGCGGCAGCACTCATGCCTACGTGGACGCGGCCAAAAACCTACGCAGTCGCTTCGGAAATTTGGTGGAACAAAATTCGGGCCGAAAAGTCCGAATGGGCCTCCCTCACCTGCTGACCGTTCAATGTGGATTTGATTATGAGCCTGGCACGGTGCTGAACGGGCAAATGTCTATGCGCTATTGCGTTACATCGGGGTTCCGATATGACGGGGCATTACCCGACGAATTTACCGCAGACAAACTCGCTGATCCCCTGAATGTCGCCTTTGCGCAAGCAATCGAGATAGAACACGACAAGAAGTTAGACAGTATTTATCCGGCTAACTTCTGCGGCTGGGTAGAGGTAGAGAAGGAACCTGGTAATGGTGAATTTGATAGGGAATTCCTGCTAAACGCATCAGGCTCCTGCCATAACCCAGAAAAGGAAAATGCAATGGTAGCCAAGTACCGTGCCCTGTTAGAAGGTATCGTTCCGTCTGGACAGCGTGACACGGTAGAGTCCGCTATCATGGATATGGAATCNACAGACGCTAAATCCCTTGTCAAATTAATGAACTGTCATCTACAACAAGCTGCAGAGTAATATCGTAAAAATNTAAAATTATTATTTATAAATTTTTACTNAAATANAAAATAAAAATATAAATTATATAAATATAAAATATATTTTTAATAAATGAAAATACAATGGAACTTTTTATTTACGATGTATTTGTGATCCATATATGGAAAATCTCTCACAACTAGCCAAAATCCTCCTAAACATCGCCTTGTGGTTACTCGCCGCTATAGTCGCGGTCACACTCTACATTTTCNTAAGTCCCACGAACTCTGAAACTATAAATCGTGAGAAANAGGGGTGTTCGATCTGCGAAACTTTGGAAAAAAATAATAATGTCTAAGACCTCAAAAGCGGTAAATTCCGCCGACCTACCGCTTGCCGGTGTAAGAGTTATAGAGTTTTGCCATGTGGTAATGGGCCCGAGCTGCGGGCTAGTGCTCTCCGAATTAGGCGCGGATGTAATCAAGGTAGAGCCCGCCCCTGGCGGCGACCGCACCCGAAAACTGCGTGGCCATATTGCTGGCTCGTTCGTTTATTTTAACCGCTCCAAACGCTCTATCGGCCTAAATCTTAAATCCATAGGTGGGAGGGAAATTGCCCACACACTATTGAAGACCGCCGACGTCCTAATTGAAAATTTTGGCCCGGGCACTGCAGACAAGTTAGGCGTCGGCTGGGCCGAGGTTTCTAAGCTCAATCCGCGCCTAATCTATTGCGCACTTAAAGGATATTTACCCGGACCTTATGAAAAGTGGGCAGCACTTGATGAATTGGTACAGTTCTCCACAGGGCTGGCCTATATGACTGGGCCGCCGGGCCGGCCTTTGAGAGCGGGCTCCTCGGTGATTGATATTATGGGTGGCACTTTTGGTGCTGTTGGCATCTTGGCTGCGCTCCATAAACGCAACGTTACCGGTAAAGGCGAACTAATTACTAGCGCGCTCTACGAGAGCTCAGCCTATTTGGTAGGTCAGCATATGGCTGGGGAGGTGCAGATGGGCATCCCATCCCAACCTATGCCTGTGCGCCCCCGATCATGGGGAATTTATGACGTTTTTAAGAGCAAAGACGATAAGGAAATTTTTATCGGCGTCACATCCGACAAACAATGGGACTCCTTTTGCAATTTATACGATCGAGAGGACTTACACTCGATGAAGAAATTCGACACCAACGAAAAGCGTCGCGAAAATCACGATGAGCTTTATAAAATCCTTCAACAAGAGTTCATTCAATATGACTACGAACCTTTGCAGAAGATGCTTGTTGATCACGCCATTCCTGCCTCACCTGTAGCCGTTCCAGGCGATCTGTTCGAGGATCCACAAATGAATGCGGACGACCGAATGTCGTCGACTGAATTTGTCAATGGTCGCGTGGCCAAACTTCCCCGACTGCCGATTACAGTCGGCGACGGCAAAGCCCGCATGGCAGGCCAAGTACCTGAATTTGCTGAAGATACAGATACGATATTAAACGAACTTGGCATATCAGAAAGCGATATCGCTTCACTTCGGGACAAAGGCCATATCACGTGAATGTTACAAGGAATTAACCCATCATTTTATCAGATTTAAACTTCACAAAACTTTAAGAACGAGCACACACAGTCCAAGCAGGCTAGAAACCGTAAATTATTCGAGCTTATATCATCCAAATTGGAGAAACCTAATGACCAATGCATTTGATGAAGTAATGGGAATTCGCGGACTGCCTGCGCCGGAGAATGGCGAAGTGACGATTACCGGGAACGATCCAGTCTTTTCCGCACGGTTTAAGATCGGAGAAACAACTGCAAATATTTTAGCCGGCGTAGGTGTGGCGATTACTGATATTCACGAACTTAAAACGGGACGCCGCCAGAAAATCACTATTAACGTACGCAATGCNGCAGCGACTTGCCGAAGCTCAAGATATTTGCAGCAAGAATCCTCCGCTGGGGGTTTCGAAGCAGTACCAGAAACGCCNTCAATGACACACATGCGNTCTATCACCCAACCTTGGCAGTGCAAGGATGGCCGTTGGTTTTTGCCACATTTTAATCTCACCCATTTACATGACCGGGTGATAGGCGTGTTAGGCTGTGAGTCCAACCATAAGGCGGTCGAAAAAGCGATTGCAAAATGGGATTCCCACGACCTAGAGGAAGCTATCGCAGAAGCTCGGGCTTGCGGTTCTATCTGTCGCACTAATAAAGAGTGGCTAGAGCATGAACATGGCAAAGTCTTATCCGGCAAACCGCTAATCGAAATCACCAAAATTGGTGATACCGATCCGATCCCCTTCCCAGAAGGTAAGCGATCATTAGAGGGTATTGAAGTCCTGGACTTGACACGCATCCTAGCGGGACCCATTGCGGCGCGCACGCTAGCAGAATTTGGTGCTGACGTATTAATGGTAACTGCTCAACATCTACCGCAGGTACCTGAACACGTGAAAGATACCAGCCACGGCAAGCGGAGCTGCTTCCTGAACTTTAACAATTCCGAAGACGTGGCTACTTTGAAAAAGCTAGCCCGCAGTGCCGACGTATTCAGTCAGGGCTATAGGCCAGGAATTATGGATATGCACGGCCTCAGCCCAGAACAACTGGCTAAAGAACGGCCCGGTATTATATATTTATCCATCAGTTGTTATGGCCATGGCGGCTCTTTTTCCGACCGCGGTGGCTGGGAACAAGTTGCCCAATCNGCGACTGGTATTTGCATTGATAACGGCAAAGGAATTGGTGATGGNCGTCCAAAACTNCTGCCGGCCGCTGCCTGCGATTATACAACGGGCTATAACGGGGCTTATGGTGTGTTATTGGCCCTTGCTCGCCGCGCTCGTGAAGGTGGCTCATACCATGTGCGGGTCTCGCTCTGCCGGTCCGGCATGTATATGTATAAGCAGGGTCAACTAGAGTACTCNAATGCAAATATGGATCTTTCCAATGAAGAATTAGACGCCATTATGCGGAAAACCGAAGGAGATCAGGGGATACTCAAACATTTGGACCCTGTTTTAGAAATGTCCGAGACCAAGCCCTTTTGGGACAAACCCTCCCCTGTGTTAGGATCAAGCAAACCTGAATGGTTAAGTTAGACGGAGACCAAAATGAAAATTGTTCACGGAGATGAAGTAGAATCAGGTGGAGGTACTTCCTATCGTGGAGGTACATCCAGCCATAAAATTCTGCTCGAAGGCGAACAAGGTTCAATAGATAATTTTTCGTTAGTGATGCCATCAAGTCCTGGGCGTTTTTCACCTCGTCACCGACATAATTTTGAGCAAGTTCGTTTCCAACTTGAAGGAACAGCAAATTATGGCGCTACTGGCACCATGACACCGGGTATGGTCGGCTTTTTCCCCGAAGGTGTTCATTATGGTCCACAAACTCAGGAAGAAGGTACGCGATTGTGTTCNTTGGTTTTACAGAATGGCGGCTCTAGCGGCTGTGGCTATGTCAGCCGAGGAGAGTCAAAACAGGCAACTGAACAGTTGATGGAAATGGGAGAATTCATTGACGGCGTCTTCAAATTGCCAAAAGGTGCAGCTAGTATTCCCGGCGGTACGCCCGGCAAACGCAATCTGGATGGAGCTCAGGCCATATGGGAATTAGTTAATGGTAAGCCGCTCCAGTTTCCCGAGCCTCGTTACGAACAACCGATCCTGTTTGATCCTAATAACTACACCTGGATTCCCATAGAGGNCCAAGCGGGTGCTTATGAACGTCGCATGGGTACCTTTACCGAAGCGGAAAGTGCCATCAATTTCTATAAGGTCGAGGCAGCTGCTTCGCTAACCCTGAGCGGAGGACGCGATATTTTCTTCGCCTATTCCGGTTCCGGTTCGGTTGATGGTGCAAAATTACGTTTCAGTACAACGATTTATCTCGATCCAGACGAAAGCGTTACGATTAAAGCAGATAAGGAAATCACCCTACTCAATTTACATTTGCCGGATTTGAGCTACTTGGCAAATGTAGATAAAACTGCTGCCCAAGCCACCCAATAACTGGGCTTGGTCTCGCATTAATTTTTGCTGTCATCGCATATTAGATCGCTACGATCGAGTAAAGGCTCCTAACCTTGGCGACGAGCTGTGCCGCTCGATGAGATTTTAAACTTACGATTTAGATAAGCTATTTCATACCAAATCAGTCATGTCCGCCTTATAATTTCAGGAAAAAGCTTCAGTGTGCCCGGTTGAAAATCACCCCATTATCCCGTAATAGCTAGTTCAACAATTTTCAATCGATTAACAAGACACTATGGGAGAATTAATAATGCCCGATTATGACGTAATCGTAGTAGGCGCTGGTAATGCGGCGTTTGCAGCAGCCCTTTCGGCAAAAGAGAACGGCGCAAAAAAAGTTGTCGTTCTTGAAAAGGCACATAAGGGTATGCGCGGAGGAAACACTCACTGGAGTGGCGCTATTTTCCGTATGGCATTTGATAAGCCGGAAGATTTAAAACCTTTCCTCCCGGGCGTCGAAGATGAATATTTAAATTTTTATGACGGCATTGAACCCTACACAAAAGAACGCTTCTGGGGTGATCTCAATCGAGTGACACAAAACCGCACCGATAGAGAACTGGCGGAAGTTTTAATCGACAACTCTTACGATACAGTAAAATGGGCGACCGAAATTGCTGAAATTCCCTGTGAACCGGCGACATCTGTCTGTGGTATTAAGGTCAACGGTCAGTGGACCTTCCCAGGAGGCGTAGTTGTGCGAGCAGTGCATGAAGGGGTGGGCCTATCAAGTTGCTGGTTTGCAGCGGCGGAAAAAGCAGGCATCGAAATTCGNTATGGCTCGGGCGCGACCGAATTAGTACAAGATAAAAATGGCCGCGTCATCGGGGTTATCACGAAAGAAGACGAAGAATCAAAAACAATCACGGCGAATGCGGTCGTGCTAGCATGCGGTGGTTTCGAAGCTAATGCTCAGTGGCGTGCNCAATATCTCGGGGCTCCCTGGGATCACGCCAAAGTTAGGGGCTCGTCTTACAATCAAGGCGACGGCTTACGTATGGCGCTGGCAATCGGNGCGCTGCCCTGGGGGCAATGGAGTGGCCGTCATTCCACCCCAATCGATGCAGACTGGAGCGACTTTGCAGATCGGAAACTTACCGATAAGTCTAATAGGCTCTCCTATCCATTCGGCATTATGATCAACCGAAAGGGATTGCGGTTCCTCGACGAAGGCGAAGATACGAATATGTACACCTATGCCAAATTCGGCGCCCAGATCCTGAATGAGCCGGGCAGTAAGGCATATCAAATTTTTGATCAGAAAACGATTCAACATCTCGAGCCGCGCTATTCCACAGCCAGCCCGTTGATTGCAGATACGTTCGAAGAGTTGGTAGAAATGATGGATATCGATGACAAACCAACGGCGTTAAAAACTATTAATGAGTACAATAAATGCGCGCAGTCCGATTTGCATTTCGATCCAACTCAAAAAGATGGCGTTTCGACCGAGGGACTGGCACTTCCAAAAACGAACTGGGGTATCAAAATTGACAATCCGCCCTATCATGCCTATCCGGCAACCGGCGGTATTACCTTTACGTTTGGTGGCCTGAAGGTTAACCCCGACGCCCAAGTAATAGGCACTGATTGGCGTCCTATTCCAGGCCTCTATACCGCAGGCGAAATGGTTGGTGGACTGTTCCATTACAACTACCCTGGCGGCTCAGGCTTGGTGTCGGGCCAAGTGTTTGGTCGCATCGCCGGCCGTAACGCAGCCAACGAAACGGCCTAGGAAAAAGGAGACCCCCATGCGGCAACGAAAAATTCCAGCAGCCTTTATTCGAGGCGGCACATCGAACGCCATTGTCTTCAAACAAGAGGACTTGCCTGAGGATAAAGCCCTTTGGGATGAACTTTTTCTTGCCGCTATGGGCACTCCGGATCCGAACGGCCGTCAATTAAACGGGATGGGTGGAGGCATCTCGTCATTATCAAAGGTCTGTATTGTTGGCATCTCAGACAATCCCGAAGCGGATATTGACTATACCTTCGCGCAGATTGGCGTAAAAGAGGCCAATGTGGGCTATGCCGCTAATTGCGGAAACATGTCAGCTGCAATGGGTCCCTTTGCGGTCGATGAGGGCATTGTTGAGCCTCAAATGATCAACGGCCAAGGCATGGTTCGGGTGCTGAATACCAATACTAACAAAATCCTACATTCCTTTTTCGATGTTGATGAGGGTATGTCAGCAGTTGATGGTGATTATGAACTTAAGGGCGTTGCAGGAACGGGCGCGCCGGTACGTATGGCCTTTCAAAATCCAGCCGGTGCCAGCACAGGCAAACTCCTGCCGACGGGCAATGTGCGCGATATACTGGATATTCCAGGTATGGGTCAAATTGAGGTCTCGATGGTAGATGCTGCAAACACGGTCATTTTTGTGAAGGCAGAGACTGTAGGAATGAAAGGCACTGAACTGCCGGATGAAATTGATGCCAACATAGAGTTGATGAAAAAGCTAGAACTCATTCGCTCTCATGCAGGGGTCGTGATGGGCTTTGGTAAAACGCCGGAAGATGTCTCCAGGAATTCTCCAGTAACCCCATTCATAGGCTTTGTCAGCCCAGCGCAAGATGTCACATTGATGTCCGGTGACACCTTAACGGCTTCTCAAGGCAGCCTCACTGCCCGCATTCTCTCGTCGGGTAACTGCCATCGTGCATTACCGCTTACCTGCACGATGTGTACGTCAACAGCATCACGGATATCCGGCACGATACCCAATGAGGTGGCTACACCTGCCAAGAGTCCAGAAGAAGACATTATTGTCATGCATGGTTCTGGCTCAATAGATGTCAACGTAACTGTCTATGAAAAGAACGGCGAATGGTATGTAGATCAAACATCTGCCTATCGTACTCAACGTCGCTTGTTTGATGGCCAAGTCTATATACCCAGTTCAAAAATTCCAAACTATCTGGCTAGTGGGATCGCCCAAGCGGCGGAGTAGGCGCGCCACGCTTATGAAGAACTAATGGAAAGCGGTGACGAGGAAGAAGGAGTCACCCTGGATCAGGCCGTGGAACTGGCACTCCAACACCATCGGGCCGGGGACATTGAGCAAGCGACCAATATTTACGAACAAATCCTCGCATTTGATCCGGACAATGCAGAAGTAAATCACCTTTTTGGTGTAATGGCCTTACAAACCGGCAATTTAAGCACAGCGCTTGATCTAATCAGCAAGGCAGTGGCCTCGGCACCTGGTTTCGCAGAAGCCCACAACAACCTTGGTTTGGTCCATCAACAGCTTAAACAACCCGAAGCTGCCGCCGATAGCTTCCGAAAGGCAATTCAATATAATCGGGCATTCGTTGACGCTTTTGTAAATCTTGGTAGTGCATTGGATGACCTTGAAGATTACAAGGAAGCCGAAGTACAGTTTCGCAAAGCCCTATCACTCTCTCCCGCCCATGCCGATGCTCATAATAATTTAGGCTTAGTTCTGCATAAGCTAGTTCGTTTCGAAGAAGCTGTGGAAAGTTTTCAAGCAGCGATCCAACATGCTGCGGATTTTGCCGAAGCCTACAGCAACCTGGGTAGCTCGCTGTTGATATTGGAACGCCACCAAGAGGCTTTGGAGAGTTTTGAGCAATCACTCACACTCAGTCCTGATAATGCGGCTACACGCTTTAACCTTGGTAATGCGCTGCAAAAACTCAACCGATTAGACGAAGCTGCCGAAGCGTTTGAGCGCGCCAACCAACGTAAATCTGATTACCGAGTGTTGCACTGCCTATACGGATTGGGTCGGCGAGACACTTTTCGAACCAAACTAAATGAATCGATTCAGAAAAATGATACAGACCGTGCGGTCGCATCGGTTAGCGCTTTTGCAGCCCACCAATGGGGCACGAACGACCCCTACCCGTTTTGCAAGAACCCGCTCGATTTTGTGCGCATTAGAAGTATCCTTGAAGAAGATGGCGGGCCAGAGTTAATCGAGATGTTAAAAAAATACATAGAGAATTCTGGCTATCAAGAATTGCCGGATCAAGGGCATATCACAGCTGGTTTCACGTCCTTCGGCAATCTGTTTGACCGGCCTCACAAAGCTCTAGATGAATTCCAAATACATCTAGCACGACATATCTCGGCATTTCGCGAAGAGAATATCGGTGCGGAGAATACACTTATCTCAGCATGGCCTGAAAGATGGCGTTTAGAAGCTTGGTACTTGCGTCTTAACAAAGGCGGCCAAGTTGATCCGCATATTCATGACCCGGGCTGGCTGTCGGGAACACTTTATTTAAACGTGCCGGACACCGTTGTGGGCGACGAAGGCGCGATCGCTTTCGGCCTACAAGGAGACAACATGCCGGTTCTAAACGAAGATTACCCACAAAAGGTATGCCGCGTTAGAACCGGCGATCTTGTTCTCTTTCCGGCATCATTATTTCACCGCGTCATGCCGTTCCAGTCCTATGAGCAACGACTTTGTATTGCATACGATGTGGTGCCGGTCAGCTCTCCTTAGTCATCGTCGCCGAAGATATCGGCCGCCACACGCCCCGCATTCACCGCACATGGCCAGCCCGCGTAGAAGGCCAAATGAGTAATGATGCCACGTAATTCGTCATGTGTAACACCGTTATCTAAAGCACGCTGCATGTGACCTTTAATTTCTGGGGTCCGGTAGAGCGCACCTAAAATCGCAACTGTGATCAAGCTACGATCTCGTTTGGTCAGCTCTGGTTGTTCCCAAACATCACCAAACAAAACCTCGTCTCTTAGTTTCCCCAATTGCGGCACTAACTCGTAAGGCGTTTTCTTAGCCATTCTTATCTCCTTTTTTGCAGAAATTAAAATGCCATGCAGCCCCTGAAATTTCGTACTAGGATACTATTAGACGCTGCACTTGATGGCGTAGTTTTACTAATTTTCAGCTAAACGGCAATTGCATTACGAATGTCTAGACGGAAAAGAATAGATCGCAAAAACCAGCATGCTTCTGTGGAAGAGCAGAATTCTGAAGGCGACCTGCAACAAGCACTTGAACAGGCGGTCACTCAGCATGGTGAAGGCAATTTGGTCGAGGCGGAAACTGCCTACCTCCATATTCTAAACACCATTCCAGAGCATCCAATCGCGTTACATTATTTAGGCGTACTAATGTTTCAACGCGATGAACATTCCGATGCGAAACAAATGATAGAACAAGCACTTTCCATAGCCCCGGATTATGCGGATGCACACCATAATTTAGGCAAAGTCTTGCATGAATTAGGTAACTTCAATGGCGCAAGCGAAAGTTATGCACTTGCTCTTGAATATGATCCGGCGAGTGCAGAGACGCATAATTTTTTGGGCCTTACATACGAGGCCATGGGGGCGCTTGAGCAGGCCATTAAGAGTTTTGAAGTAGCTCTCACCCTTCAGCCCGACTATTTAGACGCATTAAACAACCTTGGTAATTCGCTTCGCATTTTGAAGCGTTCCAAAGAAGCTATTGACGTTTTTCAAAAGGCAATCGATATAGACCCAAACTTTTTTGAAGGCCATCATAATCACGCCAATGCACTGCAGGATTTAAACCAACTCGAAGAGGCAGCTTCAAGTTACCGCAGAGCACTTGAGATTAATCCAGACTTCGACGAGACTAAAAAAAACCTTGGTACCTGCCTGTTGGGATGCGGTAGTCATAGAGAAGGTTTGAAATATCTTCAGCAATCTTGTGGCGTCATCGAGTTCACTAATTCGGAAAACCTAAATTGGCGTTTGTTCTACAAATAACACCGCGACGCATATGCACCGTCTAAATATAGAAGAAAGCGAACACCCTCATTTCATCGGGGCATGGCGATTAGACGATCTCAACATTTGTGATGATATAGTCCGGTTCTTTGACGCCAAAAAAGATCAGCAAGACGACGGCAGCGTTGGGCTCGGTATAGTCGATAAAACTGTCAAGAATTCGACAGACTTGGTCATTCAACCAAGAGACTTGGAAAACAAAGAATATGCGCCGCTAAACGCCTATATAGATCAACTCTACCAATGCTATCTGGCTTATACAGAGGAATGGCCTTTTATTGCGAGCTTTGTATCGCGCCTTCATATTGGACGTTTCAATATCCAACGATATGATCAGGATGGACACTTTAACCAAGTTCATTCCGAAAGAACTTCGCTAAACACTATACATCGGCTACTCGTCTGGATGACCTATTTAGACGACGTGCCCGATGGCGGGGAAACTGAATTCATTCATTATGGATTGAAGATCAGGCCGGAAAAAGGAAAGACACTGATTTGGCCAGCCGAATGGACCCATGCACATCGTTGTTGCCCCGTCATCAAAGTTCCGAAACACGTCATAACCGGCTGGATGTATTTCGCAACAGAATCTTAACGAAGGCGCATTAGGTTAATAAACATAACAGTATGTATATTTCTAATTATATAAGATAAGATTCAATTAGTTACCGCTTAGAACTACTCTGCCGCTACCTTCTTTCTCTGAAGAATTTGCCAAACATCTTGGGACGATACAGGCATGTCTATATGGACGATGCCGAGCGCGTCCGATATTGCACCGATAATTGCCGGAGGCGCCCCACAGGCTCCCCCTTCCCCAATGCCTTTTACACCCAATTCATTACTGGGATTGCGGACAATGTTAAATGAAACTTCCATATCCGGAAAATCATCTGCCCGGGGCATACCATAATCCATATACGAACCCGTCAATAATTGCGCTGTCTCCGGATCGTAAACCGTGCGTTCGGTTAAGGCCTGGCCAAGCCCCATCGCTACGCCACCATGGACTTGTCCCGCAACGATCATCGGATTAATGATTACGCCACAGTCGTCGACCGCCATATAGGACACCACATCAATCTTTCCAGTGTCGGTATCCAACTCTACTTCACAAATATGTGAGCCGTTCGGGAAATTACATTCCGTATCGCGCTCATAGAGTATATCTTCATCGAGCCCAATCTCTTCGCCTTCCGGCAAGTCGCCCGGATTGTAGGCCGCCCGCGCTATTTCTTGAATTGGCAGCGACAAGTCAGTGCCTGAAACGGAAAAGATACCATCCTTAAATTCGATGTCTAATTCCGCAGCTTCCAGCTTATGAGCAGCAATCCTTTTTGCTTTCGCAATCACTAGATCAGCGGCCTTTGAAACCGCAACCCCCCCCATTTGGGAAGACCGTGAACCGCCAGTACCATTTCCACGATCGATTAAATCCGTATCGCCTTGGATAAAATCGATACCATGAAAATCGATTCCTAGTTTCTCCGATAGGATTTGGCTAAATGCAGTTTCATGGCCTTGTCCATGACTATAAGTGCCAACATAGAGTTGTGCTTTACCGTCGGGGTCAAGTGCTACGCGAGCCCACTCATTCGGCTTACCACCGGAGGCTTCAACGTAATAACCGATGCCGATACCCCGCAATTTACCGCGCTTGGAAGCTTCGATCCGGCGTTTCTCGAATCCTGCCCAATCGGATACCTTGAGTGATTTCTCCATCGTTTCCTGGAAGCGTCCAGAATCTATTACCATGCCCATTTGGTTCGTGTAGGGCAACTGATCGGGCCTAATAAAGTTCCGCCGGCGAATTTCATCGCGCCCCAGGTCGAAAGCGGCCGCACCGGCATCTAGAAGGCGCTCCATTTGATAACAAAGTTCTGGCCTGCCGGCGCCTCGATAAGCGTCGGTTGGATGCATGTTTGAAAAACACGCGCGCACTGAATGACGCATAGCCGGAACATCATAAACCGTGCCCGCAACACGTCCGCCGCCAGTTGTGGCAATCCGAGGACCATTATCAGATAGGTACGCACCCACATTGGCGATAGTCTCCGCACGCATAGCGAGAATCTTAGCATTCTCATCGAACGCCATCTCTAGTATCGAATGTTGATCACGACCATGGGTATCCGCGACAAAGGTTTCACCTCTATCAGCTTGCCATTTAACAGGGCGCCGCAGCTTCTCAGCAGCCCATAGACAAAGAATACTTTCTGGATACATTTTGCTGCGAACGCCAAATCCGCCGCCCGTATCCGTCGAGATGACACGGATTCGCTCGGGATCAATCTTGAAATATAGTTTAGCTAGCGCATCGCGAATTTTGTGAACGCCTTGTGACGGCGAACGAAGAATTTTTATGTCATTTTCCGAATCGTAGTCACCAATTGCGACGCGCGGCTCCATGGGACTACCGACCACGCGGCTGTTAACCATATCCACCTTGACGATTTTATGGGCAATAGAAAACGCTTCATCCACAGGCCCACTTTCATGACTTACCCAGTGGGCCGCGAAGTTTTCCGGTCGCTCGGGCCAAATCGACCTAACGTTTTTAGCCCCTGCCGCTCGGGTGTTGGAAATGGCTGGTAATTCCGTGTAATCAACTTCAATGGCTTCTAGTGCATCATGGGCTTGAACACGACTTTCAGCGATAACGAAGGCAATCGGCTCACCAGTAAACCGCGCTCTGTTTTTTGCCAATACGTAGCGCGGCGGCACAAACATCTCTTGGCCAGTGGCACATTTAACATTCACTTGGCATGGGATCTCTGGTAAATCGGACGCCGTATCAGCATACGTGTAAACCGCGATAACACCCGGCAAGGCTTGAGCTGCCGCAATATCTACTATAGTGAAGTCTGCGTGTGCAAAAGGAGAACGCAGAATGGCGGCATATGCTTGTCCATCCAAATTTATATCGTCGGTATAGTTTCCTTGCCCTGTGACAAAGCGGATATCTTCCTTACGCCTCACAGGCTGCCCGATACCGTATTGTTCCATACAACCACTCCCGAATTTATAATGCGGGTAACTTATCTTCATTCCATTTACAAGGTCCATAGGGCAAATTGGCGGATATCTATTCATATAAAAGGCTGACCAAGGCCGGGAAGAAAGATAATGATTTCAGAAGCATTCGCAGCTTATGCTGTTGCCGAGCGAAGGCGCTCATTGCCCGATGATGTAATACACGCAGCAAAACGTTGTTTCATAGATTGGTGCGGCACAACCGCAGCTGGCGGCGTAAAAATGCCGGCAATCGGATTTCAACGCGCTTTTTCCGAAGATATAGGACGCGGTCATGCCCGGCTATTTCCCAGCGGCGAGAAAGCTACAGTACGAACGGCCACAATCATAAATGCAGCAGCCTCCCATACTGTCGAGTTTGACGATGTTTATGGCCCCGCTGCCTATCATCCTGGCACTCCGACTGTTTCAACCGCTTTCTCTTTAGCCGACGGAATTGGGGTCAGCGGAGTTACTTTTTTACGTGCGGTTACTGTGGGCTACGAAGTTAGTACACGCATCGCAGAAACTATGGGCCGCCCGCATTATAATTATTGGCATACAACTGCAACCAATGGGTCCTACGGGGCATTATTTGCGGCAGGCACTTTGTTAGAATTAGACGAGGAACAGTTCATTCACGCGCTTGGTAGCGCCGGCACTATGGCAGCGGGCTTACAGCAAGCCTTTCGCGAAGATTGCCATGGCAAGCCCATTCACGGCGCCCATGCAGCTGGAACAGGCTTAATGGCCGCCCAAGTGGCCAAGGAAGGCGTCACCGGCGCTCGGGAAATCCTCGACGGCCAGGTCGGATTCGGCAATGCAATGAGCGAGAATGTAGATTGGAGCCACTCAGCCGACGGTCTTGGTAAAAGCTATAATATCACCCGTATCACGGTGAAAAATCATGGATGCTGTGGCCATGCCTTCCCGGCCATCGATGCAGCATTTGAAATTACTGCGAAATACAATATTTCGCACAAAGACATCAAATCAATCCGTATCGGCATGGCTAAATCGACAGTAGATATTTGCGGTGGCAAGACCCACGATACCTTTTTTGAAGGCCAATTTAGCCTCGCTTTCGTTGTCGCTACTGGCTTTGTAAAAGGCCGGGTGAGATTAGAGGCCTTTTCACCTGATGCGCTAAAAGATCCCACCGTCTCCGCCCTCGCCCAAAAATGTGAAGTTTTCGTAGACCAAGAAGTGGACGATGCCTTCCCATTACAGCGAAAAGCTCGTTTAGTTGTGGAGACTAAGGACGGTCAAACCGTCGATTATATGCAGCAAACACGCAAGGGCGCACCGGACAATCCATTGACCGACGCTGAGTTAGAGGAAAAGTATTTTGAGTTGGTTACTCCGGAACTCGGCAAAGACGGCGCAACGGCNTTATTGTCNTCTATCTGGTCGATAGATAAACTNGACAATATNCAAAAACTNCCAATCTAAATCAAAAAATNNNANCCTNAGCANCNGGANTAACNATGAATATNGCAAACGACCTCACCGACTTGATCGGCAACACCCCNTTGATGAGGCTATCCCGGCTNTTTCCCGATTGCCCAGCAACTATCCTNGCTAAACTNGAAATGATGAACCCNACATCGATCAAAGACCGACCNGCACTTTATATGGTNCGNCAGGCGATGGCCGACGGCCTCATTAAGCCNGGNACCGANGTTGTTGAAGCCACTAGCGGCAATACCGGCATCGGTATNGCCTGCTTNGCTACCATAATGGGATTNAAAGCGCGGCTCTATATGATAGATACGAGCAGCNTNGAGCGNCAAAAANTACTGTCAGCNTACGGTGCCACAGTAGTATTAACGCCTGCTGCTGAACTNACAAGCGGGGCTNGGGACCGCGCTATTGCCTANTGNNANGCNAACCCTGAAACCACCTTTTTNGCTAACCAACANGGAAANCCGAACAATGCCGCGGCNCACAANGCAACNACCGGNCCCGAATTATGGGAACANACAGGCGGTAACATTGGTGCTGTAGTNATTGGTATGGGTACTAGNGGCACTATNGAAGGNGTTTCAAAGTTTCTGAAAGAAAAAGACCCTTCGATCCGTATTGTTGGTGTCGAACCCGCGGCGAGCCCGGTCAACGCGGGAGGTAAACCCGGACCTCACCTTATTAGCGGAATAGGACCAGGCTTTTTGGCAGAAAATTTCGAACGAGCGCGTGACCGAGTGGATGAAATCCTATTGGTAGAAGATGAAGTAGCCTTCGAATGGGCGCGCCGGGTTACCTTAGCGGAAGGCCTCATTGCCGGCCCTACTTCCGGATCAACACTTTGGGGGGCTTGGGAATTAGCTAAACGTCCAGAATTCGCGGGCAAAAATATCATCGGTTTTATCTGTGATACCGGCGAACGCTATCTCTCTATGAAATCTCTCTTCAAAGCTGACACCGTCATACACGAGGGTGAATAGTTACGATATTTAAAGTACCAAACGATTGATGACGGAGATTCCTCGGAATATTGAACCCTAAAAAAATACTAGCGATTAGTATTAATTTGCACGGCTGCAATTGATACGCTTTATAGCGAATCAAAGTAATGAAACGTCTCCGTGTTATAAAGCATAGCTTGGACGTGGCGGCACAGTGAGCGACTGAAATTTATGATCAAGTAAGCTCCGGTAATCTACCCACTTATTCGCCGATAAGGAGATAATATTAGAAGGACTTTTTTTGACCGTCTAATCTAATGAAGAACAATAGCGGCAACATCATCAGNGTGACTATGGTCATCAATTGAAAGTCGATGATATAAGCCATGAATTCGGCCTGTTTATCGATTAAACGGTNGAGGGCCATCATCCCCGGCAGGCTATCCATGTTCCATTTCTCAGGCAGAATAAAATGCTGAAATCGTTCGTTATATTCACTCACATTCTGGCTGAGTGTAGATCTAGCGCTTTGAGTACTTCGCACTAATAAAGCAATTAGGACCGAAATACCGATACCAGAAGCAATACGCTGGGCCGTAGATAGAATGCTGGTGCCGTCCGGACGGAGCGATGAACTCAACGTAGAAAAAGTAATCGCGAGGATAGGTGTTTTGACAAAACCAAGACCAAAGCCTTGCAGAAAAATGGCAATAATTATGGGCACGGTGTGGACGTCGGGTGAGAGTTGCGACAAAGACCATGTGGAAAAAGCAATTCCGCATAAGCCGACAAAAATGAGATATTTCGGGCTATAACGCATAACCAACATACCCGCGATAAACGAGGCACACATACTCCCTATGCCGCGATACGCGATGATGATACCCGCTTCAATGACTGGTAAGCCCAACTGATCTTGAAGAATTGGTGGTAAGAGCCCAACATAACCGTAGATCATAAATTGGGTAAACACGACGAGTATCATACCGATCAAAAACTCTCGATTCTTAAATACTCTCAAATTCAGATAAGGCTGGCGCGAAGTCACTGCGTGAAAAACAAAGACATAGCTGAACGCCGCAGCAAAAAACGCATAAATTATAATTATCTGAGAATTAAACCAATCCAGCTTACCACCCTGTGATAGCAATAATTGTGTTGCACAAAGCGCAATGCTAAGCACCACAAATCCAAAAAAATCAAAGGCTTTGGGTTCTTGCTTTTTGTCTTTTGGCAATATTCTCAGGATCAAGAAGAGCCCGAGCAAGCCAATAGGAACGTTGATTAAATAAATTACCCGCCAATCAAAATACTCCGTAAGGATACCGCCGACAATCGGCCCAATAACGATTGAACTGTTACGCCCCATTTGCAGCCAGCCAAATGCAATCCCGTGTCGACTTCTGGGAAAGGCTGCGAGAATAATTTGGATGGTTAGAGGATTGAATCCAGCTCCAAAGGCTCCTTGCAGGAAACGGAAAAATACTACTTCCATCAACGTGCTCGACTGAGACACCATAATCGATACGGCAATGAATCCCGCCGTCACCGCAATGAATAAATTTTTACAGCCAAGCTTCCGGCTTAACCATGCATAAAACGGTGTGAACATAGCCGATGCGACCAAATAGGAAGTCAAGACCCAGGAAATTTCCACTAATGTCACCGAAAAAGAGCCCATCATTCGTGGAATAGCGACACCCGTGGCAAACGTATCCATACCTTGCATGGAGCCTGCGGGTAAAATCGCCAATGCTACAAGAATACGCTGACGAGGTGGTAGCCCACCTTCCTCATCATCTTGCTGTGCTTTTTTAGGAGTGGTAGTCGCCGTCATAAATCCATTGGCATGCTATTAGCGGAATCCTGCGCATCTTAGCGCACACTGCTCCCTTTCCGCGAGCGCACTAGAATCAATAATGGTAACATGGCTAGCGTGAGGAAAGTCATAATTTGGAAATCCGTAATATAAGCTATGAATTCTGCATGTTTCTCTATCATTCTATCTAACACTATCATTCCTGTGACGCTATCGGGATTCCAACTGTGACCTAAGCCTAACTGCTCAATACGTTCGCTCTCGACAGATTCTACCAGGCTCACGCGCGCATTCTGCGTGCTCCGCACCAAAAGTACTATGAGAACAGACACGCCAACACTTGATGCCAGGCGTTGGGTTGTCGCCATCACACTTGCCCCATCAGGCCTTAACGACGTTGCCAAGGTGATAAATGCCAACGTCATAATAGGAGTTTTTATAAAGCCGAGACCAAAGCCCTGTAAAAATACAGCGATGATGATTGGTGTCTTCGTTTGAATAGGCGCTAATTCCGCCAACATCCAGGTTGCGATCGCAACTACCAACATCCCGCTTACAATTAAACTTCGCGGCGAGAAACGAAAGATCATTACACCCGCTAGCATAGCTGCGCACATGGTTCCAACGCCGCGATTAGCGATAATCATNCCCGCATCAATTACAGGGAAGCCCAATTGATCTTGCAGTATTGGCGGCAACAACCCCACATATCCATATGTCATGAAATGGGCGAAAAACATCAAGATAATGCCAATTGTAAACTCCCTGTTTTTAAAGACCGATAGGTTTAGATAGGGGTGTAGCGTCATTGACGTATGAACAAGAAAAATCCAAATGAACCCAGCACCGACAAACATGCATGTCACAATTAAATTTGAATCAAACCAGTCGAGTTTTTCACCCTGATTGAGCAATAATTGTATTGCGACAATGGCAAGACTTAAGGCAACAAACCCGAAAAAATCAAAAGCTTTAGGCTCCTGCGGTTCGTCCTTTGGCAATATCCTGGGAATAAGTACCAACGCCAAAATAGCAAGTGGTACGTTCATTAGGTAAACCATTCGCCAATCAAATAGCTCCGTCAGAATTCCCCCGACTAAGGGCCCGATCACGACAGCGCTATTTCGCCCCATCTGCAACCAACCAAATGCGATACCGTGATGACTTTTCGGAAAAGATGCC
The DNA here is from genome assembly GCA_002715005.1 of Rhodospirillaceae bacterium. Lineage (GTDB taxonomy): Bacteria > Pseudomonadota > Alphaproteobacteria > UBA8366 > UBA8366. Next base: position 3,367 of record PAXN01000031.1, on the reverse strand, counting down.
AAAACCACTTGCGTGGTCAGAGGGTTTAGTCCTGCGCCAAAGACACCCTGCATGAAACGAAAAAAAACTATTTCGTAGAGTGTACCTGATTGAGAAATCAACAGCGAACAGCACATAAAGCCAAATACAACGCCAATAAATAGCTTTTTGCAGCCAAGCTTTCGACTTAGCCAAGCAAAAAGTGGCGTAAACATCGCAGAGGCGACCAAATAGGAGGTCAAAACCCAAGATACTTCGGTGATCGTTACCGAAAGCGAACCCATCATGCGAGGAATAGCAACGCCAGTCGCGAAGGTATCCATGCCTTGCATCGCACCTGCCGGTAAGATAGCCAATGCAACCATCAAGCGCTGGCGCGGGGGTAGTCCTTCTACCTCATCATCTTTCCCGTCTTTGCCTGTGGTGGTTGTCGCCATAAATTATCGCGTCCAATGCCTGGCCAGTCCCGATATCAAAATTCAAAGAGTTTACGGAAAGGCGAATAGTTTACACCAATAGTCAAGATTGCAGTTAAACACATTGACCCATTTTACAAATTAGATTTTCAAATTTCATGCAGGTGGAACCCTAACATTAAGACGTCGAGATACTGCTGAGCTGTTGGAGAACTAGAATCACGTCTAATAACACAGCCCTAATAGAATCGGAAATCTGAACTATTCCCATTCGATCATTGGGCGCATAAAATCCGCTTTACAAACAATTGATTCACACGTGGGTCGCGCCCTCCAATTCCTCGTGAGGAAGCGGATTTCTATGCAAAAATAACAGAGGTTCCTAATGCGATGGAACAGTTTTCATCCACTCATATGCTGGTCAGTACTTTAGCGCCAAGCCGACCTGTTACCTGTCACCGCCCAACCGCTGCTCTAGGTGCTTGTAGCTCTTTTTTGCGGCTATTTCCCGGTAGAGTACTATACGCGGTCAAAACAAACCCTAATCCGATAATTCTGCGGGCACTCTATGACGCTGGGCTCCGTAATTTCGACGTAACCTCCATCAGCGAAATAGAACTAATCGCCACCCTATTTCCTGATGCGACAGCTAATTTCATGCATCCAGTTAAAAATCGTCAAGCGATTACGGCCGCCTATCACGAATATGGCGTTCGAACCTTCGCACTTGATAGTGTCGAGGAATTGGAGAAAATCCAAGCCGCAACCAATAACGCTAAAGATCTCACTCTCATGGTTCGCGTCACAGTACCCAATATTCATGCTGCGTATCGTCTGAGTGATAAATTTGGTGTCCCTCTAGCCGATGCCCCCGCTCTATTGAAGACTGTGCGCAGTCGCGCGCAAAAACTCGGTATATGTTTTCATGTAGGCTCCCAATGNATGCAGCCTGCAGCCTANGGNACTGCATTACGAATNGTAGGCGACATGGTGCGCCGTGCCGGNGTGATCCTAGATATAATAGATGTAGGCGGTGGATTTCCAGCTCCATACCCCGGCATGATACCGCCACCGCTTGAAGACTATATGGACGAGATTCAAACTGGGTTTGACTTGATGCCAATTCCGGGTCATTGCGAATTCTGGGCAGAACCAGGCCGAGCACTAGTAGCCGATGCTGGGTCAACCTTAGTACTGGTTGAGGGCCGTAANGACCGGCAGCTTTATATTAATGACGGCACCTATGGCAGCTTNTTTGATGCGGGAGTGCCTGGTTTTCGCTTCCCCGTTAAATGCATACGGCCGNGTTGTGAACCAGANCCGGACCTCATAGATTTTTCGTTTTATGGCCCTACTTGCGATAGCCAGGACGCAATGACAGGACCGTTTGCATTGCCCATTGACATCAGCGAAGGAGACTATNTTGAGATTGGTCTCACCGGCGCGTATGGGGCNGCAATGCGAACANANTTCAACGGNTTTCATTCGGACCATGAAGTAGTGCTGCACGATCAACCCAGTTGGNTTCCNCANCANAAACACGNTANCCANNCNTTAGTTAAACCGCGGAAGGTCGCTNGGAAAACATTCAGATAACGATTACCGAAGGGTAAAGAGATAGCGAATCAATGCGTCCCGTTCGCTCTTTTCCTTTACACCCGGAAACACCATTTGAGTTCCTTTGACCAATTCACTCGGATTTCTCAGGTATTTGTTTAGCGTCACTTTATCCCAAGTGAGCTCCGAGGCCTTCAGACCCTTCGAATAGGGAAAGCCCTTTACGCTCGCNGCTTTTTTATCGACCATATTCCATAGGCTGGGGCCAAAAAGATCTTTGTTGGGTTCCGTATAATGGCAGGTGGCGCAATATCGTTTAAACAATCGCTTGCCGAAACGCTGTTCCTTATCCAGGCCGGAGGCAANNGTGTTCGTTGNNACGANNAGCATNAAANCCNNCACAAGNATCNGGACTGAACNGNGCTTNGTAATTATTCCCATCATTGTTTCACCTAATAGAGCCACCTTCAAAACACGCTAGCAACATGGCTAAGCGCACTTTGTGAAACGGCATGTAATTTAGCCCGGCTGGGCCAACTTGAACATCCAGATTATCGAGCCGAGATTGTTTTTCTTCGTATTTTAAGAATGCCCCTTGTTGGCCTAAATCACGGTGAACNTGCCTTTATTGCGACCGCTGTAGCATCACGACACACCTCCAAGGTTCATAGATTTTTAAATACACATGTGAGTATCCGTTTGTCTGACCAGGAAATCCTTCAAGCTTGCATCATAGGATTGGGTATACGCCTTTTCTATATGATATCGGGCGGATCAAATTGTTGCGCCACCGAGACACGATTGACACGGCGGAGTGGTGTTTTGACACTATATTTGACGAAGCGAGCACAAAACCTTTTAGGTCCTCAGGTCGAAAAGCGCCTTGCGAGCCTTGCTAAAAAGATTAATTGTGTCGCGAGAATAAGGGTGGAATCCAAAAACCGCCAAACTACTGCCGGTGTATCTATTCAAAAGAAGAACGTGACAAACTAAATAACAAAGCTCACACCTCTCAGAGATGAAAAGCACGGACAGTGAAAGGTCTCTCATGGCGTCCAAAGCCGATAATCACGAGTGGTTAATTCAGTTGAATGAAGAAACATTGGAACCAGACCTTAAGATCTGTGATCCGCATCACCACCTATGGAATGAGAGATTCGGACGGACGACCACACGCTATCAACTCGACGAATATCTCGATGACCTTAACACCGGCCACAACATCACCTCGACCGTCTTTATTCAGTGCGGTGCGGAATACANAACCGATGGACCNGAGGAATTGCGTCCNATNGGCGAAACCGAGTTCGTCGCTNAGATTGCCGCGAAAAGCGAAAGCGGGAANTATGGNCCNCAACGNGTCGCTGCAGGCATCATCGGGTTTGCAGANTTCTTGTTGGGCGATGCAGTGGGCG
>PAXN01000030.1 GCA_002715005.1 Rhodospirillaceae bacterium | reverse complement strand
CCGATTGCGATGGACGAAGGCTTGCGATTTGCGATTCGTGAAGGTGGCAAGACAGTTGGTGCCGGCGTCGTAACAGCTATTACAGAGTAGGAAAAGAATTAAGGCGGCAGCCTTAACCGGAATAGGAGTGTAGCTCAATTGGTAGAGCACCGGTCTCCAAAACCGGGGGTTGAGGGTTCGATTCCTTCCACTCCTGCCAGTTATTTATCAGTTAAGTGTCTTTTAATGAATTTGTAAGCAAAGTTAGTCGGATAGTAAAATGGCGAAATCGTCACCAGCACAATTCATCCGCGAGGTGCGTCAGGAGGCCAATAAGGTTACTTGGCCAACCAGGAAGGAAACAGGTGTCACCACCATTATGGTTTTCATTATGGTGTTCATAGCAGCCTTATTTTTCCTGCTGACTGATCAGGTGATTGCTTGGATGGTGAAACTTGTTCTTGGATTGGGGGCCTAATCATGACGCATCGTTGGTACGTTGTTCATGTCTACTCTGGCTTCGAAAAGAAGGTGGCGCAGTCAATTAATGAGCAGGCGAAGTTGAAGAACTTGGAGGACGAAATAGGAGAAGTCCTTGTCCCAACCGAAGAAGTCGTCGAAATGCGTCGTGGGTCAAAGGTTAATTCCGAGCGAAAGTTTTTCCCCGGCTACGTGTTGGTGAAAATGGATTTGACCGATGAATCCTGGCATTTGGTGCGAGATACTTCGAAGGTCACCGGGTTTTTGGGCGCTCAAGGGAAACCGACGCCGATCAGTAATGCAGAAGCCGAGCGCCTGATGCATCAAATTAAGGAGGGTGTCGAGCGACCGAAGCCTTCGGTTACTTTTGAGATTGGTGAGCAAGTTCGGGTTTGTGATGGTCCTTTCGCCTCTTTTAACGGTGACGTAGAAGAGGTCGATGAGGAAAAGGCACGGCTCAAAGTTTCTGTTTCGATATTTGGACGATCCACACCGGTAGAATTAGAGTACGGACAAGTTGAAAAACTTTAAAAAGTAGAATTTTGATAGCCGGATGTTCCGGTGACTGCGGGAGGCACCTGCCGAAGCCCAGATAGGGCCGCACCGCAAACCCCAAGAGAGGGAAATGAAGATGGCAAAAAAGATTGAAGGATATATTAAGCTTGAAATTCCAGCGGGGCAGGCGAACCCATCGCCACCGGTTGGTCCGGCTTTGGGGCAACGTGGTCTCAACATTATGGAATTTTGTAAGGCCTTTAATGCGGCGACGCAGCAGATGGAACAGGGAATGCCAATTCCGGTAACCATTACGTGTTTTTCGGACCGCACGTTCAGCTTTGAGACACGGACAGCGCCGGCTAGCTTTTTTCTAAAAAAGGCAGCTAAACTTCAGAAGGGTTCCGGTGAGCCGGGACGTGGTGAGCCAGTCGGCCAGGTAACTAAGGCTCAGGTGCGTGAAATTGCAGAGGCGAAGATGGAAGATATCAACGCAAACGATATTGAAGCTGCTATTTTAATTATAGAGGGATCAGCGCGATCCATGGGTATCGAGGTAGTGGGGTAGATATGGCTAATCAACGAAAACGGAAGCAAAGCGTTTCTGAAGGTATTGATCGGGATGCGGAGTATGCCATCGATGATGCGGTTAAATTGTTGAAGGAACGCGCTGTAGCGAAATTCGATGAAACTGTTGAGATATCGATGAATTTGGGCGTTGACCCGCGTCATTCAGACCAGCAAGTACGTGGTGTCGTACAACTGCCAAATGGCACAGGTAAATCTTTACGTGTCGCAGTTTTTGCTAAAGACGTAAAGGCGGAGGAAGCGACGGCGGCAGGGGCTGATCTGGTTGGCGCTGATGATTTGGCCGAACAAGTACAAAATGGGGAGATCGATTTTGATCGTGTGATCGCAACGCCAGATATGATGGCAGTGGTTGGTAAACTGGGCAAGGTTTTGGGTCCGAAGGGCTTAATGCCCAATCCTAAGCTTGGCACGGTGACGCCGAATGTCGGTGATGCTGTGAAAGCGGCGAAGTCTGGTGAAGTTCAGTTTCGTGCAGAGAAAGCCGGTATTATTCACGCAGGTATTGGTAAGGCTAGCTTTAGCGAGGAGGCATTGGCGGAAAATGTGAAGGCATTTGTCGATGCGATAAGTAAAGTAAAGCCGAACGGCGTTAAGGGTAACTTCATCAAGAAGGTGGCTATTAGCTCGACTATGGGGCCAGGTTTGAAATTGGATTTAAGCGGCGACTTGAGCGCTGCGTAGGTGAGATTTTGTCATAGAGCTCCGGCTTTATGACAAATAGGGAACGCCTTTGGGGGTTCCTGACCTGTCCGAGATTGCAGGTGCGTCATGGTTAGCATGGCGTTTAAACGGGAAACCGGCCAGCATGAGACAGTGGTGAAAGACAATATCGGCAACATCTTACTGAGGTGTGTGCTAAACTGGCTTGAACCTCTGGGACAGGGTCCGTTGGGCGATGAATATTGGGAATCCGTATTTATCGTCTGGGTGCAATCGACTTACTCTTTTCATNGTGAAAAGGGATGGTCATAACTTAGCATCGGAGGCTATCAGTGGACCGAGCAAAAAAAGAGGCAATGGTCACTGAACTGCATGAGACCTTTGACGCCAACAATCTTCTTGTCCTGACACATCAGGTCGGGTTGAGTGTTGTCGAAGTTTCGGAACTCCGTCAGCAGATGCGGGAAGCGGGTGCGTCCTTCAAAGTTACGAAGAACCGGCTTGCCAAAATTGCGCTGAAAGGAACGAAATTTGAAGGTCTTACCGACCAGTTCACCGGACCGACGGCGGTTGCCGTTTCGGAAGATCCGGTTGCGGCTGCCAAAGTGGTAGTCAATTATTCCAAAGAGAATGACAAGTTGACCGTACTGTGTGGCGCGCTCGGCGAGGATACTCTCGACGCGGCCCAAATTCAGGCTTTGGCCAAATTGCCTTCTTTGGATGAACTGCGCGGCAAGCTCGTCGGCCTTTTGCAAGCGCCGGCTCAGAAAATTGCGTCTGTACTTCAGGCACCGAGTGGTCAACTAGCTCGTGTGTTTGGTGCGTATGGCAATTCCGAGTAATGCAGCGACGGACTTTTGGGTTAAATGAAATTGTTCAAGCCAAGGAGAAAATGTAATGGCTGATTTAGAAAAACTCGCAGAAGACCTGTCAGCGTTGACAGTTCTTGAAGCAGCTGATTTATCAAAGCTGTTAGAAGAAAAATGGGGGGTATCTGCTGCGGCACCTGTTGCCGTTGCTGGAAGTGCTCCGGCACCTGCTGGTGATGGTGCCGACGCTCAAGAGAAAACCGAATTTGATGTTATTCTGGCCGCGATGGGCGAAAAGAAAATCAACGTCATTAAAGAAGTTCGTGGCATCACGGGCCTCGGTTTAAAGGAAGCTAAAGATCTCGTCGAAGGAGCGCCGAAACCTGTGAAGGAAGGCGTCACCAAAGATGAGGCTGAAGAAATCAAGAAAAAGCTCGAAGAAGCTGGGGCAACCGTCGAGCTCAGTTAGTGCGGCGTAATTCCGCAAATAGTGGCAGGACCGCATTCAGTGCGCGGTTCTTGCTGCTGCCCAATTGCTTATGAGACTTACCGCCCGTCATTGTGGGGTGGAAATTTGAGGAACAAAGATGGTTCAGTCCTTCACGCAGTTAAAACGTATTCGCAAGTCCTTTGGGCGCCTTCCCGAGGTGGCCCCAATGCCCAACCTTATCGAGGTTCAAAAGCAGTCATATGACCGTTTCTTGGAGCCAGTGGAATCCAATGGTACGCCTTTGCCGTCTGGGCTTGAAGAGGCGTTCCGAACGGTTTTCCCGATCAAGGATTTTTCTGGTCGATCGCAGCTGGAATTTGTGAGCTACGAACTAGAAAAACCAAAATACGATGTAGAAGAGTGCCAGCAACGCGATATGACCTATGGTGCGCCGTTGAAGGTAACGCTGCGTTTAGTCGTTTGGGATGTTGACGAAGAAACTGGTGCCCGATCAATCCGCGATATTAAAGAACAGGATGTCTATATGGGCGATATGCCTTTGATGACCCCGAACGGCACGTTCGTAGTTAACGGAACCGAGCGCGTCATCGTTAGCCAGATGCATAGGTCGCCGGGCGTCTTTTTTGATCATGATAAAGGCAAAACCCACTCTTCCGGTAAATTTTTATTTGCAGCCCGGGTAATTCCATATCGTGGATCTTGGCTTGATTTTGAATTCGATGCGAAAGACATGCTTTATGTGCGGATCGATCGGCGCAGGAAATTGCCGGCGACAACACTTTTATTGGCTTTAGATAGCGCACGNACACAAGCACTGCGCGAAGAGCGAGCTCTTGAAGGTGCGGAAGTGGAACCCTGGGAAGCTCAAGGTCTGACAAAAGAAGATATTCTAGAGTTTTTCTATGATTCTGTGGAATACACAGAAACCACCAGCGGCTGGAAAACGGCATTTGTAGCGGAGCAATATGAAGGCTCAAAGCTAGATTATGATTTGGTTGATGCCAAATCCGGCGAAGTCATCGTTGAGGCTGGTAAAAAAATGACTCCCCGTGTTATGAGGAGTTTGCAGGAAGGTAAGGTCAAAGAAATCCTGTTGCCGCAGGAGGGTATATTAGGGCGTTTCGTTGCCAATGATTTAGTGAATGAGAAAACTGGCGAAATATATGCGGAAGCTGGGGTTGAAGTGACCGAGGAGTTACTCGAAGCCTTAAGAGAAGTTAATTATAAAAATCTGCCTATTTTGGGGATAGATTATAGTTCAGTTGGACCTTATGTACGCAATACGTTAGCGATTGACAAAAATAACAATCGCGAAGATGCCCTAATCGATATTTACCGGGTGATGCGTCCTGGAGAACCGCCGACGTTGGAAACCGCGCAAGCATTGTTTAATAGCTTGTTCTTTGATTCTGAGCGATATGATTTATCGGCTGTTGGTCGTGTGAAAATGAATTCGCGGCTAGAGCAGGAAACTGATGATCAAATGCGGGTTTTGCGTAAGGAAGATATCCTAGCGATCTTGAAAGTATTAGTGGGCTTGAAGGACGGGCTTGGTGAAATTGATGATATTGATCACCTTGGTAACCGTCGAGTACGCTCGGTGGGTGAGCTGTTAGAGAACCAATATCGTATTGGATTGCTTCGAATGGAACGTGCTATCCGAGAGCGAATGAGTACTGTCGAAATAGATAGTGTCATGCCTCACGATCTTATTAATGCGAAACCAGCCGCAGCCGCGGTGCGTGAATTTTTTGGATCGTCTCAGCTATCGCAGTTTATGGATCAAACCAACCCACTCTCTGAAATTACCCATAAACGCCGTCTCTCGGCGCTGGGCCCGGGAGGTCTTACCCGTGAACGCGCTGGTTTTGAAGTCCGTGACGTACATCCTACCCATTATGGTCGTATTTGCCCGATTGAAACTCCGGAAGGGCCAAATATTGGTCTAATCAACTCGCTCGCAACTTTTGCCCGGGTAAATCAATACGGATTTATAGAAACACCCTACAGCGTAGTCAAAAGTGGGAAGGTTACAGAAGAAGTCATTTATATGTCAGCTATGGATGAGGGCCGTTATACGGTCGCGCAGGCTAATGCTGTACTTGATAATAAAGGCCGGTTTACAGAAGACTTGGTCAGTTGTCGCAGAGGTGGTGATTATATTTTAGCGAGACGCGATGATATTGATTTGATTGATGTTTCGCCAAAGCAAATTGTTTCGGTAGCCGCAGCGCTTATTCCTTTTTTGGAAAATGATGACGCAAACCGCGCTCTTATGGGTTCAAATATGCAACGGCAAGCGGTACCGCTTCTGCAGGCCGATGCGCCTTTGGTTGGCACAGGCATGGAAGAACGGGTTGCCCGTGATTCCGGTGCTGCAATAGTTGTGGGCCGTGCCGGTGTTGTTGACCAAGTTGATGCAACCCGTATTGTTATTCAGGCGACCGAAGATACAGCTGCCGACGTGCAAGGTGTAGATATCTATAATCTTCAAAAGTTTCAACGCTCGAACCAGAACACCTGTATTAATCAGCGCCCTCTTGTAAAAGTAGGAGATATTGTCGCCAAAGGTGATATCATTGCCGATGGACCGTCTACGGAATTAGGCGAACTCGCCTTGGGCCGGAATGTACTTGTCGCTTTTATGCCTTGGAATGGCTATAATTTCGAAGACTCTATTTTGATCTCAGAACGTATTGTGCGTGACGATGTATTTACGTCAATTCATATAGAAGAATTTGAAATTATGGCGCGGGACACAAAACTCGGCCAGGAAGAAATAACGCGCGATATTCCAAATGTGGGCGAAGAAGCTCTCAAAGATCTCGATGAAGCAGGTATCGTTTATATTGGAGCAGAAGTAAAATCAGGGGATATTCTCGTTGGTAAGGTGACGCCGAAAGGTGAATCTCCAATGACGCCGGAAGAAAAGCTATTGCGTGCGATCTTTGGAGAAAAAGCCTCGGATGTGCGCGATACCTCTTTAAAACTGCCGCCAGGTGGCGTCGGCACTGTTGTTGAGGTGCGTGTCTTCTCTCGCCGCGGTGTCGATAAAGACGAACGAGCATTGGCCATTGAACGTCAGGAAATTGAGCGTTTAGCTAAGGACCGCGATGACGAGAAAGCTATTCTTGAACGTTCTTTCTTTAACTCATTGAAAGATAAGCTTATTAACCAGACCGGCGTTAGTGGTCCGAAAGGTATGTTAGAAGGCAAGCGTATCACAGAATCATTCCTATCAGATTTCACGCCAGGCCAATGGCGTCAGATTGTCGTGAAGAACGATAAGATTAATGATGAGTTGGAGGCGATGAAGAAAACCTTCGACGCGTCTGTTGATGTGCTGCAAGCTAGGTTTGAAGACAAAGTAGATAAGCTGCAACGCGGAGATGAACTGCCGCCGGGCGTCATGAAGATGGTTAAGGTATTCGTAGCGGTTAAACGCAAATTACAGCCTGGCGATAAGATGGCCGGTCGACACGGAAATAAAGGCGTTATTTCTAAGATTATGCCTTTGGAAGATATGCCGTATCTTGAAGATGGTACGCCAGTCGACGTGGTTTTGAATCCTTTGGGTGTGCCAAGCCGAATGAATGTGGGTCAAATCTTAGAAACTCATCTTGGCTGGGCGGCAGCTGGTTTGGGACTCCAAATCGGCGACGCTTTAGATACTTACTGCTCTATTTCGGGTGATAAAAGCACTGTCGAATTACGCAAGAGTTTGGAAAAGGCCTACGGCAAAGAGATTTATAAAGAGTCTATTGAAGGTATGAAGGACAATGCCGTCAAAGAACTAGCCGCCAATGTTGTAAAAGGTGTTCCCTTCGCGACTCCGGTATTCGATGGCGCTGTTGAGCAAGATATTGTCGAGGCATTGCGTCAAGCAGGGTTTGCTGATTCCGGCCAATCAACGCTGATTGATGGGCGTACTGGAGAAACCTTTGCGCGGGATGTCACCGTCGGATTTATTTACATGTTGAAGCTGCATCATTTGGTGGACGATAAAATTCATGCCAGGTCAATTGGTCCCTACAGTTTGGTGACACAACAACCATTGGGCGGTAAGGCCCAATTCGGAGGTCAGCGTTTCGGTGAAATGGAGGTTTGGGCGCTTGAAGCTTATGGGGCTGCATACACCTTACAAGAAATGCTGACGGTCAAATCGGATGATGTGTCAGGCAGAACAAAGGTTTATGAGGCCATCGTCCGAGGCGATGATACATTTGAAGCGGGCATTCCTGAATCGTTTAACGTGCTGGTTAAGGAACTTCGCTCGCTTGGCCTAAATGTAGAGTTGATCCAAGAGAATTTTTAAGTGTGCTGTGCTTCAGTTTCAGAATTGATTAGGTAGTTNTATTAGTCGGAGAGAGCAAATGAATGAATTGATGAATTTTTTCGGCNAGCCCAGTGGGCCTCAAGGTTTNGATCATATTCGGATATCNATTGCCAGCCCGGATCGTATCCGGTCCTGGTCCTTTGGCGAAATCAAAAAGCCGGAAACCATCAATTATCGTACTTTTAAGCCGGAGCGGGATGGACTTTTCTGCGCGAGAATTTTTGGTCCGATCAAGGATTATGAATGCTTATGCGGCAAATATAAGCGTATGAAGTATCGCGGAATTATCTGTGAAAAATGCGGAGTTGAGGTAACTCTCTCCAAAGTACGGCGCGAACGCATGGGGCATATCGAACTCGCGTCGCCGGTGGCTCATATTTGGTTCATGAAATCGCTTCCAAGCCGGATTGGGCTTCTTTTAGACATGACGCTAAAAGAATTAGAACGAGTTCTTTATTTCGAGAACCACATTGTACTCGACCCGGGAATGACGCCGCTAGCTGAAAAGCAGTTGTTGAATGAAGACGAGTATATAGATGCTATCGATGAGTATGGCCAAGATGGATTCGAGGCGAAAATTGGAGCCGAAGCTTTGTTAGATATGCTTCAAGCACTTGATCTCGAGGAAGAACGCGACCAGGTTCGTATCGATTTAAGAGAGACTGGTTCAGAGGCTAAACGGAAGAAATACGTCAAACGATTGAAACTAATCGAGGCATTCATCGGTTCTGGCACGAAGCCTGAATGGATGATTTTAAATGTTGTACCGGTTATTCCTCCTGAATTGCGTCCTTTAGTGCCGTTAGATGGGGGCCGGTTTGCAACATCGGATTTGAATGACCTGTATCGCCGAGTTATTAATCGAAATAATAGACTGAAGCGTTTAATTGACCTTCGGGCACCGGAAATCATCGTTCGTAATGAAAAACGGATGCTGCAAGAATCTGTTGATGCGCTGTTTGATAATGGTCGGCGAGGGCGTGTTATCACCGGCGCAAATAAGCGACCTCTGAAATCGTTGTCAGATATGCTGAAAGGTAAGCAGGGTAGGTTCCGTCAGAATTTACTTGGCAAGCGTGTAGACTATTCTGGCCGCTCAGTCATTGTGGTCGGGCCAGAGCTCTTGTTGCATCAATGTGGGCTGCCTAAAAAGATGGCGCTCGAATTGTTCAAGCCGTTTATTTACTCGAAGCTCGAATTGTATGGCATGGCATCTACGATCAAAGCTGCGAAGCGTATGGTTGAAAAGGAACGTCCCGAGGTTTGGGATATTCTTGAGGAGGTAATTCGTGAACATCCTGTTTTACTGAATCGTGCACCGACACTCCATCGTCTCGGTATCCAAGCTTTCGAGCCTGTTTTGATTGAGGGTAAGGCTATCCAACTGCACCCGCTGGTTTGTGCGGCATTTAACGCTGATTTTGATGGAGATCAAATGGCTGTCCACGTGCCGCTATCTATGGAGGCACAGTTGGAATCCCGTGTACTGATGATGTCCACCAATAATATTTTGTCACCGGCGAATGGTAAGCCAATTATCGTTCCATCGCAGGATATTGTTCTGGGTCTTTACTACATAAGTCATGAGCGACCATGGCAGGTTGGGGCAACCATTGAGTTTAAGACCGAAGATCAATTTGCTGCGGCCGTTGAAGCTGAGGATGTTATTGTTAAAGACGTCAGCAAACCTCGTGAAGTGGTGGTTTGTGAGGCGGAAGGCGTTTCTAAGGTCTTTAAGGCCCTTAAGGCAGGTAAGTATACGGCTCATTTAGTTCCACGCTTTGGCGGAGTTGGAGAAATTGAGCATGCGCTTACCACCGGTGCGGTCCATATCAACAGTGTCATTAAGGCGCGCTATGGGGTCGTTGATGAAAATGGGAATGAGGAGATTAAGGTTCTCAAAGCTACGCCGGGCAGAATGTTACTTGCTGGTATATTACCAAAGAGTGCAAAGACGCCGTTCTCGCTAGTCAACCGCCTTCTTACCAAAAAAGAAATCTCCTTTGTGATTGATGAAGTCTATCGTCACTGTGGTCAGAAAGAGACATGTATTTTTGCAGATAGGCTTATGGCTATGGGGTTCCGTCAAGCCTGTGTTGCTGGCATTTCCTTTGGTAAGGACGATCTCGTCATTCCGGACGAAAAGGGTGCTCTCATCGATGTCGCTAAAGATCAAATAAAACTTTACGAGCAGCAGTATCTCGATGGATTGATCACGCGTGGCGAGAAATATAACAAAGTCGTTGATGTTTGGTCAGACTGTAGCGATAAGGTCGCGGATCAGATGATGGGGGCAATGAAGGCTGGAACCGGGGGCGAAGTAAATTCGGTTTACATGATGGCTGANTCCGGGGCTCGTGGGTCAGCTGCCCAAATTAAACAGTTGGCTGGTATGCGTGGTTTGATGGCTAAGCCGAGCGGTGAAATAATCGAAACGCCGATCATTTCCAACTTCAAGGAAGGGCTCTCGGTGTTGGAATACTTCAACTCNACCCATGGTGCACGTAAAGGGTTAGCGGACACCGCGCTGAAAACTGCAAATTCAGGTTATTTGACCCGTCGTCTTGTGGACGTTGCACAAGACTGCATTGTAGTTGAAGAAGATTGTGGAACTAAAAATGGATTGACGTTACGGGCTGTAATTGAAGGCGGGGATGTGATCGAANAACTCCCCGATCGTATTGTTGGCCGGTATGCTGCAGTGGATGTAAAAGACCCGACCAGTGGCAAGATTCTCGTTAGGGCGGGCGAAATGATCCAGGAAGGTGATGCCGAACTCATCGATGAGCATGGCGTGGACATGGTCACAGTTCGTTCTGCCCTAACTTGCGAAAGCGACGGTGGTATTTGCGGAAAATGCTACGGCCGGGATTTAGCGCGGGGTACCGAGGTCAATATGGGTGAGGCGGTTGGTGTTATCGCTGCTCAGTCGATTGGCGAGCCGGGTACTCAGCTTACGATGCGAACATTCCATATAGGTGGTGCTGCCCAGGTTGCTGAGCAGGCCTCTCATGAATCCTCTATTGACGGCATGATCAAGGTTGAGAACAAAAACGTTGTTGTTGATTCCGCCGGCAAACCGGTGGTTATGAATAGAAATACCGATGTGTGTGTGCTTGATACTCAAGGGCGTGAACGTGCGCGTCATCGAATTCCTTATGGCGCACGTTTGCTAGTAAAAGATGGGGGGGCTGTCTCAAAGGGAGATTCTCTCGCTGAATGGGACCCCTATACCATTCCGATTATTACGGAAAAGGATGGGGTGGTAAATTATGTGGATTTGGTCGAAGGAATTTCGATGCGTGAAGTCACAGATGAGACCACAGGTATTGCGAGTAAAGTGGTCGTCGACTGGAAGCAGCAACCAAAGGGCGCAGAGTTGCGGCCGCGTGTGACGTTGCGGAATAAACGTGGCCAGGTCGTCAAACTTTCTAGCGATTTGGAAGCACGCTACTTCCTGTCCGTTGACGCAATTCTCTCAGTTGAGAATGGGCAGGAAGTGAAAGGAGGTGATGTGATTGCTCGTATTCCAAGGGAGGCTTCTAAAACCCGCGATATTACGGGTGGTCTCCCTAGAGTCGCGGAGTTGTTTGAAGCTAGACGTCCCAAGGAATTCGCTATTATCACCGATACGGAGGGGCGGGNCGAATACGGNAAAGANTACAAAACTAAACGCCGTATAGTAGTTGTTCCTGATGATGAATCGAAAGAACCAAGCGAGTATATGATCCCAAAGGGAAAGCATATTACTGTTCAAGAGGGCGATTGGGTCGAGAAGGGTGATTTGCTGATGGATGGTAATCCTGTGCCCCATGATATTTTGGAGGTTATGGGTGTCGAGGCACTAGCAGAGTACTTGATCAAGGAAGTTCAAGACGTCTACCGATTGCAAGGTGTGAAGATCAATGACAAACACATTGAGGTTATCGTGCGTCAGATGCTGCAAAAAGTAGAAGTGACTGATCCGGGAGAAACTATTTTGCTGAGCGGAGAACAAGTTGATCAAGACGAGTTTGAGGTGATTAATGCGAAAACTAAAGAAGAGGGTGGTAAGCTTGCCACTTGTATTCCAGTGCTTCAGGGCATTACAAAAGCATCTCTGCAGACCAAATCATTCATTTCGGCGGCATCTTTCCAAGAAACTACACGCGTCCTTACCGAGGCCGCGGTTAATGGCAAGATGGATACGCTGGAAGGTCTCAAGGAAAATGTGATTGTTGGACGTCTGATTCCGGCCGGTACAGGCAGTGTTATGAACCGTTTGAAAGCTATTGCAGCCGATAGGGACCGAGAATTAGCTGCAGTGCAGGCGGATGATCCGCTTTTGGCGCCGGCTGAAGGTTTTGGAGAAGAGGCTGAATCACAACCGGAAGTCGCTTGATTTTTTTAGGTTTGACTCTGCGTTGGTATCTGGCGGTGCCGACGCAGGATTTGCTAATTTTACTGGGAAAAAAAGCAATGAAACCCTCAGAATCATTGCATCTTTTGCTTGACGGCGTTGAGAGCCGTAACTAGTATCCGCCGCACTTTCCCAAGGGCACTTGGTTGTAGTTGCTTGCTGGGTTGATAGACACAGCGGTTTGCTAGACACAGTATCAGGGATTTCGACGTTTTTGACATAAGCCGGATTGCCGGCTGCCAATTTCTGACGGCCAACAGATCAGCCGCAAAGGTGGTTCTGTTGGTGGCGTTGTTTTTTTTCGGAAATTGGATGGAGTTTGGTGACGGTAGGTTTTTAAGAGTTGGGTAGGGTAAGGATGCCGACGATTAATCAATTGATCCGCAAGGGTCGCAAAGCGAAGCCAGTTCGGAACAAGGTTCCGGCACTGGAAGCTTGTCCTCAGAAACGCGGTGTTTGCACACGTGTTTACACGACGACACCTAAGAAGCCGAACTCAGCGCTTCGGAAAGTTGCCCGTGTTCGTCTGACCAATAGTTTTGAAGTTACTAGTTATATTCCCGGAGAGGGGCATAATTTGCAGGAGCATTCTGTGGTTATGATTCGCGGCGGGCGCGTAAAGGATTTGCCGGGTGTTCGTTATCATATCATTCGCGGCACTTTGGACACGCAGGGTGTAGATGATCGTCGGCAGCGCCGTTCCAAATACGGTACCAAACGGCCCAAATAAGCAGGGGAGACGGTTTAATGTCTAGACGCCATCGCGCAGTAAAGCGAGAAATTCTACCAGACGCTAAATTCGGCGATGTGGTGGTGAGCAAGTTTATCAACAGTGTCATGCTTGATGGCAAGAAATCTGTTGCGGAGAGAATTGTGTATGGCGCATTTGATCTTATGGCTACCCGTGCCAGTGGGGACGTTGTTCGGTCTTTTCATGAAGCTTTAGATAATGTGAAACCGCACTTAGAAGTGCGTTCGCGCCGTGTCGGTGGTGCGACCTACCAAGTGCCGATGGAAGTGCGTTCGGATCGTGCCCAAGCGCTTGCATTTCGCTGGATTATTCAAAATGCTCGCAGCCGCAGTGAAAACACAATGGTTGAGAGACTCTCGGGTGAATTACTCGATGCTTCGAATAATCGGGGCGGCGCCGTCAAAAAGCGGGAAGATACGCATCGGATGGCAGANGCCAACCGCGCGTTTTCTCATTATCGTTGGTAATTGAGATTTNATCGGAGCTTTGACCTATGTCCTCTCGNAGTACNCCTCTTGAGAAATATCGCAACATCGGCATCATGGCGCACATTGACGCCGGNAAAACGACGACGACTGAACGTATATTATATTATACTGGTCGTTCCCATAAAATTGGTGAAGTCCATGATGGCAATGCTACGATGGACTGGATGGAGCAAGAACAAGAGCGCGGCATTACTATAACTTCCGCTGCGACTACATGTTCATGGGACGATCACCGAATTAATATTATTGATACGCCGGGTCATGTGGATTTCACGATTGAGGTGGAGCGTAGCCTTCGTGTGCTAGATGGTGCGGTAGCGGTTTTTGATAGTGTTGCGGGTGTTGAGCCACAATCCGAAACAGTTTGGCGTCAAGCTGATAAGTATGAGGTACCGCGAATTTGTTTCGTAAATAAAATGGACCGTACAGGCGCCGATTTTTTTCGAACGGTGGATATGATTATTGATCGGTTGGGCGCCGAACCACTAGTTACGCAACTACCTGTTGGTGCCGAGGAGAAATTCCTTGGGGTAATTGATTTAATACGTATGAAGGCTGTTATCTGGAAGGATGAAAGTCTAGGTGCGGAATACGAAGATCAGGAAATCCCTGTTGAGCTTGCGGATCAGGCTACTGAATATCGTGAAAAATTGATCGAACTCGCGGTTGAGCAAGATGACGATGCAATGGAAGCATATCTCGAAGGTACGGAGCCTGACGAGGCTACTTTGAATACATGCATTCGCAAGGGGACGCTTGAGGGCGTTTTCGTGCCTGTATTACTCGGCTCTGCGTTCAAAAATAAAGGCGTGCAACCGTTACTTGATGCAATTGTAAAATTTTTGCCATCACCGGAGGATGTGGAAGATGTCAAGGGTGTGCTGGACAACGATGAGCCGGCAACACGCAGGGGCGCCGACGATGAAGCTTTTTCGGCATTGGCGTTTAAGATTATGACTGATCCGTTCGTGGGCTCGCTTACTTTTGCCCGTGTCTACTCCGGTACTCTTGCGGCAAGTGCTTCGGTTGCCAACCCTGGTAAAAATAATAAAGAGCGTATTGGCCGCATGTTGTTGATGCATGCTAATCATCGAGAAGACATTAAAGAGGCCTGTGCGGGCGATATCGTTGCTCTGGCGGGTCTCAAAAATGTTACCACGGGCGATACTCTGTGTGATCCAAATCATCCCATTATACTTGAAAAAATGGAGTTTCCTGATCCGGTTATTGAAATTGCGGTAGAGCCAAAAACCAAGGGAGATCATGATAAAATGGGAACTGCGCTTGCCAGGTTGGCGCAGGAAGATCCTTCATTTCGCGTTACCTCCGACGAAGAGAGCGGCCAGACAGTCATTAAGGGAATGGGTGAACTGCATTTGGAGATCATTGTTGATCGTATGATGCGCGAATTTAAGGTAGGCGCAAATATTGGTGCGCCGCAGGTGGCCTATCGCGAAACTATAACTAAGCCTTACGTATGTGACTACACACACAAAAAACAAAGTGGTGGGGCCGGTCAATTTGCCCGTATTGAACTTGAATTTGAGCCGCTAGAGCCTGGGGAGGGCTATCAGTTTGTGAGTAAGGTTGTTGGTGGGTCCGTGCCGAAGGAATATATCCCGGGTGTGGAAAAAGGTCTTGAAAGTGCCCGAGAAACTGGTGTGATTGCAGGATTTCCTGTAATCGACTTTAGGGTTACCTTGGTTGATGGCGCATCTCACGATGTTGATTCCTCGGTCATGGCATTTGAGATTGCTTCACGTGCGGCATTTCGAGAAGCTGTTCCGAAGTCAGCGCCAAAACTGCTCGAACCGGTAATGAAGGTTGAAGTGGTAACGCCGGAGGAATATATGGGCGATATCATCGGAGATTTGAATAGCCGAAGGGGTCAGGTGGGTGGCATGGATCAACGCGGTAACGCCCGCGTAATTGATGCGATGGTGCCACTTGCAAATATGTTTGGCTATATCAATACGTTGCGTTCGGCCAGCCAGGGTCGCGCCCAGTTCTCAATGCAATTCGATCACTATGCGAAGGTGCCCGAGGCGGTGGCGGAAGAAGTTCGCGCCAATCTTGCTTAATCGACGCGCTNTATAAGGACGGAGACAAAAATGTCGAAAGAGAAATTTGAACGGACCAAACCGCATTGTAATATTGGTACGATTGGTCACGTTGATCACGGCAAGACGACACTGACTGCTGCGATTACGAAGGTTTTAGCTGATACAGGCGGAGCTACGTTCACGGATTACGCTGATATTGATAAAGCGCCAGAAGAGAAAGAGCGCGGTATCACGATTAATACAGCTCATGTTGAAT
Source organism: Rhodospirillaceae bacterium (assembly GCA_002715005.1). Classification (GTDB taxonomy): domain Bacteria; phylum Pseudomonadota; class Alphaproteobacteria; order UBA8366; family UBA8366. The sequence continues at coordinate 14,602 of PAXN01000030.1, read as the reverse complement.
ATGAGACGCAAAACCGCCATTACGCGCATGTGGATTGCCCGGGGCATGCTGATTATGTGAAGAACATGATCACGGGTGCGGCGCAAATGGATGGGGCGATATTGGTTGTTAATGCGGCTGACGGCCCGATGCCGCAAACCCGTGAGCATATTTTGTTGGCGCGTCAGGTTGGTGTTCCCGCGATAGTTGTATTTTTGAATAAGGTTGATCAGGTCGATGATGAAGAATTATTGGAACTGGTTGAGCTTGAAGTGCGTGAGCTTTTGTCGAGCTATGACTTTCCTGGCGATGATATTCCGATTGTTGCGGGTACGGCTTTGGGTGCGCTTGAAGGTAAGGACCCTGATACGGGTGCGAATAAAATTCTGGAGTTGATGGCGGCAGTTGACGATTACATCCCGCAGCCGGAGCGTCCTAAAGATTTGCCATTCTTAATGCCTATTGAGGATGTGTTTTCGATTTCCGGTCGTGGTACCGTCGTGACGGGCCGTGTAGAGCGTGGAATTGTTAATGTTGGTGATGAGATTGAGATTGTCGGCATTCGTGACACGTCAAAGACGGTTTGCACTGGCGTCGAGATGTTCCGCAAATTGTTAGATCAAGGAGAGGCTGGCGACAATATCGGAGCATTGTTGCGCGGTATTGAGCGCGAGGGTGTTGAGCGCGGCCAAGTGCTGGCGCAGCCTGGTTCCATTGAACCGCACACTAAGTTTCAGTGCGAGTGCTATATATTGACAAAAGATGAAGGCGGACGTCATACGCCGTTCTTCTCGAACTATCGTCCTCAGTTTTACTTCCGGACGACCGATGTAACGGGAACGGTTGATCTGCCCGATGGTACCGAAATGGTTATGCCCGGCGACAATATCTCGATGGGTGTGAACTTGATTGCGCCGATTGCGATGGACGAAGGCTTGCGATTTGCGATTCGTGAAGGTGGCAAGACAGTTGGTGCCGGCGTCGTAACAGCTATTACAGAGTAGGCAGCTTAGGCGCTGATTTGGAGACGATCTCATGGACAGTCAAAATATACGCATACGGTTAAAGGCGTTCGACCATCGTGTACTCGATCAGTCGACCCAAGAGATCGTCAATACAGCGAAGCGCACGGGAGCCCAAGTGCGGGGCCCAATCCCCTTGCCGACCCGTATTGAAAAGGTGACGGTTCTCCGTTCGCCGCACATCGATAAGAAAAGTCGTGAACAATTCGAGGTCCGCACTCATAAGCGGCTACTCGACATAGTTGATCCGACACCACAGACTGTGGACGCGCTGATGAAGCTCGACCTGGCGTCTGGGGTTGACGTTCAGATTAAGCTCTAAGCGGTAGGGAAACAGAGTAATGCGAACCGGATTAGTGGCACAAAAACTGGGTATGACCCGAGTCTTTGCAGGAGATGGTAGTCATGTGCCGGTTACTGTGTTGAAGGTAGAGGAATGCTGCGTAGTTGCGGTACGTCGTGCCGATAGCGAAGGTTATAACGCTGTTCAATTAGGAAGTGGTAAGCCCAAAGCGAAAAATACGACTAATGCTATGCGCGGCCATTTCGCTAAATCTAAAGTAGAGCTTAAGCGAAAGTTAGTGGAATTTCGCGTTAGCGACGATGGGTTGTTAGACGTCGGGGCAGAAATTGCTCCTAGCCATTTTGTCTCTGGACAATATGTAGATGTTACTGGCGAAAGCATAGGTAAGGGATTTGCCGGCGCCATGAAGCGTCACGGGTTTGCAGGTTTACGAGCGACGCATGGTGTCTCGATTTCGCATAGATCGCACGGTTCAACCGGTCAGTGTCAGGACCCTGGTAAAGTTTTTAAGGGTAAAAAGATGGCTGGCCATATGGGAGCCAATCAGGTTACCTCTCAGAATTTAGTCGTGGTCGAAACCGATGATGACAATGGCTTGATATTGGTAAAGGGAGCGGTCCCTGGGTCCAAAGGCGGTTGGGTGACAATTAAGGATGCGGTGAAGAAGGCTCTCCCTGAGGATGCACCTTTTCCGGCTGCGTTAAAAGATAGAGATGCACCTGTAGAATCTGCGGCCCTAGAAGGGGAGCAAGCGTCCATAGGAAAAGCCACTGAAGAAGAAAAGAAGGACTAAGGAACGATGAAAGCAAAAATCATCACCTTAGAGAACACGGCGGCTGGCAATATTGAGTTACCAGATGCGGTGTTCGGAGTAGATGTTCGTAAAGATATTCTTACTCGTATGGTGAATTTTCAGCGTGCGAAAAAACGTGCCGGAACGCATAAGGTTAAAACCCGCGGCGAGATCCGGGGGACAACGGCTAAGCCATTTCGTCAAAAGGGCTCCGGCCGCGCTCGTCAAGGTTCGATCAAAGTGGTTCAGATGCGAGGCGGTGCGACGGTTTTTGGCCCTGTCGTTCGCGATCACGGTCATAAGCTGACTAAGAAATTTCGGAAGTTGGCTCTTCGTTCTGCGCTATCTGCGAAGCAGGCTGACGGCAAGTTGATTATCCTTGATGATGCCGAACTGAAAGAAGGGAAAACTAAGTCGCTGGCTGTAAAGTTTGCGAAACTGAATTGGGGACGTGTTTTGATTGTTGGGGGGTCTCCGATTAATGAGAATTTCGTTAGGGCCGCTAGAAACATCCCTAATGTGGATGTGCTGCCAACCGAAGGTGCCAATGTTTACGACATTCTTCGTCGCGATACGTTGGTTTTGACCAAAGGTGCAGTGGAAGGATTGGGGGCTCGCTTATTATGAGTTGGAAATATTTCAAGTACGATAAAAGTGTGACGAAGCAGCGTCAATATGAGTTGATCCGATCGCCGGTTATCACTGAAAAAGCGACCTTGGGTGCCGAATTTGGCCAGGTAACGTTTCGCGTGCCGATGGATGCTACAAAGCCTGAAATCAAGTCGGCAGTAGAAGCGTTATTTGATGTGAAAGTTAAAGCCGTTAACACGCTGCGCCAGAAAGGCAAAGTTAAGCTATTCCGAGGCCGTGAAGGTCGACGTAACCATACTAAAAAAGCCATCGTATGCCTTGAAGAAGGGCATTCGATCGACGTAACCACGGGAGTCTAGAACCATGGCGTTAAAAAGTTTTAACCCAATTACGCCGGGTATGCGCGAACTCGTGTTAGTTGACCGTTCTACCCTTCATAAGGGTGGGCCAGTTAAAACTTTGACCGAAGGTCTGACGAAAAAAGGTGGCCGAAACAATAAGGGACGCATAACTGCGCGGCGCCGTGGTGGTGGCCATAAACGGCGCTACCGTATTATTGATTTCAAGCGTGCAAAGATAGACATGACGGCAACCGTGGAACGGATAGAATACGACCCTAACCGCACGGCATTTATCGCCCTAATTACATTCGAAGATGGTGAGCAGTCCTATATTTTGGCCCCTCAACGGCTGGCTCCGGGCGACCAGGTAGTTTCTGGCACGGACGTGGATATTAAGCCAGGGAACGCACTGCCGCTCAATAATATTCCAGTTGGTACCATTATCCACAATGTAGAAATGAAGGCTGGTAAAGGCGGGCAAATAGCCCGTTCTGCCGGTGCATATGTGCAGTTAGTGGGTCGTGATCAGGGATATGCGCAAGTGAAGCTGAGTTCGGGCGAACTTCGGCTGGTACGCGGTGAATGTATGGCGACGGTGGGTGCAGTTTCCAACCCCGATCAAGCTAATATTTCGCTTGGTAAGGCGGGCCGAAAACGTTGGCTTGGTAAGCGTCCGCAAGTAAGGGGTGTTGCAATGAACCCGGTTGATCACCCCCATGGAGGTGGTGAGGGGAGAACTTCTGGTGGACGCCATCCGGTTACACCGTGGGGTAAGCCGACCAAAGGCAAGCGGACCCGCAATAAGAAAAAACCAAGTAGTAAGTTGATCATCCGGCGTCGTGGTCGGAGACGTTAGCTTAGGGAGTAAAGAGTAGTGTCACGTTCAGTTTGGAAAGGGCCGTTTGTCGACGGCTATCTGCTGAAAAAAGCAGAAACGGTTCGAGCTTCTGGTCGCAATGACGTTATTAAAACGTGGTCGCGCCGGTCGACGGTCTTGCCGCAATTTGTTGGGCTGACTTTCGGTGTTCATAACGGCACCAAATTTATTCCGGTTTTGGTCACTGAAAATATGATTGGCCATAAATTTGGCGAATTCTCGCCAACTCGGACCTTTTACGGCCATACGGCTGATAAAAGAGCCAAGCGTGGCTGATAGGAGCGCGTAGGAAAATGGGTAAACCAAAGGCCAAGCGCCGTCTTGGCGAAAATCAGGCTAAGTCTTTCGGGAAATTACTACGAGGAAGTCCGCAAAAGCTGAATCTGGTTGCACAGACTATTCGCGGCAAGGAAGCCAGTAAAGCGCTTGCTGAACTTACTTTTTCACGTCGACGGATTGCTGTTGAAGTAAAGAAGGTTCTAGAATCGGCGATTGCGAATGCTGAAAACAATCACCAGCTAGATGTTGATAGGTTATATGTGAAAGAAGCCACAGTTGGTAAATCGCTCGAAATGAAGCGGTTCCGCCCGAGGGCGCGCGGGCGTGTTGGTCGGATCCGGAAGCCTTTTAGTAACTTGACCGTCATCGTCGAAGAACGAGAGGAAGCGGAATAATGGGCCAGAAAGTAAACCCGATCGGGCTCCGGCTCGGCATCAACCGCACATGGGATTCGCGTTGGTATGCGGATCGTGGCTATGGTGTTTTGCTGCACCAAGATTTGCAATTGCGTAATTATATTGTTGAGCGACTGAACCAAGCTGGTGTGTCCAAGGTGATAATTGAGCGTCCGGCAAAAAAGGCCCGGATCACTATTCATACGGCACGTCCGGGTGTCGTAATTGGCAAGAAAGGCGCAGATATCGAGAAGTTGCGCTTAGAAATTGCCAAGAAAACTGCCGGTGAAGTAACGCTGAATATTGTTGAAATTCGTAAACCCGAATTGGACGCAAAGTTGGTTGCGGACAATATTGCGCAACAGCTGGTCCGTCGTGTTGCATTCCGCCGGGCCATGAAGCGGGCGGTGCAATCTGCGATGCGTCTTGGTGCTGAAGGTATTAGGATTAACTGTGCTGGCCGTTTAGGCGGCGCTGAAATAGCACGAACTGAATGGTATCGGGAAGGTCGCGTTCCGCTGCATACATTGCGCGCTGATGTAGATTATGGAACATCGACGGCGCAGACGACATATGGTGCGTGCGGCGTCAAGGTTTGGGTGTTCAAAGGTGAAATCTTAGCACATGACCCTATGGCGCAGGACAAATTATTACAGGAGCAGCAGGTCCGCTAAGGCCTGTTATGGGAGACTAGACGATGCTCAGCCCTAAGCGGACAAAACACCGCAAGCAGCACAAAGGTCGGGTGAAAGGCTTGGCGAAAGGGGGGACTACCCTGAATTTCGGCAGTTTTGGCCTGAAGGCTACGACACCTGGCCGTGTAACGGCTCGTCAAATTGAGGCCGCACGGCGTACCATTACGCGTCATATCAAGCGTGCCGGGCGCGTGTGGATTAGAATATTCCCCGATGTTCCGGTTAGTCAAAAGCCAGCCGAAGTGCGCATGGGCAAAGGTAAGGGGACTCCCGAATATTGGATGGCCCGTGTCAAGCCGGGTCGGGTGATGTTTGAGCTTGATGGTGTTGAAAGAGAGACTGCCAAGCGTGCGTTTGAACTAGCCGCGGCAAAACTGCCGGTTAAAACGCGCTTTATAATGCGGTTAGGTAGCTAAGGAGTCGGATGATGAAAGCAGAAGATATTCGGCAGAAAACCGACGATGAATTAGCTGGGCAACTAATTGACCTGCGCAAAGAAGCGTTTAACCTCCGGTTTCAGCGGGCCAGCGGCCAGCTAGAGAACACGGGACGAGTGCGTGAGGTCCGTAGGGATATCGCACGTATTAAGACTATTTTGAATCAACGGGCTGCGGCTTCGTAAGGGGTATTGGTAATGTCAAAGCGCGTTTTGCAGGGACAAGTATTAAAAGACGCCAAGGACAAGTCTGTCGTTGTGCGTGTCGAGCGGAAGATTAAACATCCACTTTATCAGAAATTTATCAGACGTTCGAAGAAGTATATGGCACATGACGAAGACAACCGATGCAAGGCCGGGGACGTTGTTCGTATTCAGGAATGCCGACCGCTTTCCAAGCGTAAAAGTTGGGAAGTCCTGTCGGAAGGTACATGAGTTAAGATTTAAAGGGAGCGCTGGATCATGATCCAGATGCAGACAAATTTAGATGTCGCCGATAATTCCGGCGCCAAGCGCGTCCAGTGCATCAAAGTACTGGGAGGCTCAAAACGAAAATCCGCCGGTGTCGGCGATGTTATCGTTGTGTCAGTGAAAGAAGCTATTCCGCGCGGTCGAGTAAAGAAGGGTGAAGTATTGAAAGCTGTTATCGTACGTACCGCAAAAGAAGTGCGTCGGGATGACGGTACTGCCATTCGATTTGACCGCAATGCGGCGGTTTTGATTAATAATCAAAATGAGCCCATTGGCACCCGTATTTTCGGCCCTGTTACCCGTGAATTGCGTGCCAAACAGTTTATGAAAATTATTTCGCTCGCGCCGGAGGTGTTGTAATGGCCGCAAAAATTAAGAAGGGCGATAAAGTTATGGTGCTGACGGGCAAAGATAAGGGAAAAGTCGGTGAGGTGATGAAAATTGTCACAAAAGATAATAGAGCTTTTGTGCAGGGCGTTAACGTTGCCAAACGCCATACTAGGCCGAGCCAGTCCAATCCGGGTGGCATTATCGACAAAGAATTATCGGTTCATTTGTCCAACCTTGCACATGTGGATCCAAAGGAAAATAAGCCGACACGCGTTGGGTTCCGGACACTAGAAGACGGACGCAAAGTTCGTTTTGCCAAGATTTCGGGTGAAGTAATTGATAGCTAAGGCGAAAATAGATGGCTGAAGAAAAATATATACCGCGCCTAAAGAAGCACTATCGCGATGCGTTGGTTAAGGAAATGACAGATGCGTTTGGCTATACGAACCCCATGCAGATTCCGAAATTGACGAAAATTGTTGTAAATATGGGGATTGGGGACGCTGTTGGGGACTCGAAAAAGATTGGTGCCGCATGCGGGGATTTAGCTGCTATTACGGGTCAAAAACCCCAAGTCACCAAGGCAAAAACATCAATTGCAAATTTCAAATTGCGCGAAGGTATGCCAATTGGGGCCAAAGTGACATTGCGTCGTGACCGCATGTATGAGTTTCTCGATCGTCTTGTTATGGTCGCGTTACCCCGTGTACGAGATTTTCGTGGATTGTCGGCTACCAGTTTTGATGGCAGCGGTAACTATTCTTTGGGACTTAAAGAACAGATTGTATTTCCGGAAATCGATTATGATCAAGTCGATACCATTAGAGGGATGAATGTAGTGATTTGCACAACGGCAAAAACCGATCATGAAGCTAGGGAGCTTCTTCGAGGGTTCAACCTGCCATTCCCAAAACCAAAGACTGACAAGGGACAAGCTTAATATGGCTAAAATGAGCGCCATTCAAAAAAACAAGCGCCGGCGGCGTATGGTCGCACGGTATGCTGATAAGCGAAACGCGTTGCGGGCGATCGCTAAAGATCAGAGTTTGCCCGCGGAGGAACGCTTTGCGGCACGGCTAAAACTTTCTCGGCTGCCGCGTAATTCCGCGCCGGCTCGTATTCGTAACCGCTGTGAACTTACCGGTCGTCCGCGTGGTTTTCATCGTAAATATAAAATGTCCCGCATTGCGTTGCGGGACCTCGCATCATCTGGGCATTTGCCTGGGATAGTAAAGTCAAGCTGGTAGGAGAACGCCTCCATGACAATGAGCGATCCTTTGGGCGATATGTTGACCCGTATTCGAAACGGTCAGCATAATAATTCGTCGACTGTTATCTGTCCTGCTTCCAAGTTACGGGCTAATGTGCTCGGCGCTTTGGAGCGAGAGGGCTATATTCGAGGTTTTAGTTGGGCTGAATTACGCGCTGGTATTCAAGAGCTAACCATTGAGCTCAAATATCACAATGGGGAGCCCGTTATTCGTGAAATTTCTCGTGTGTCGACGCCGGGTCGTCGCATTTATTCCGGTATTAAGGATTTGCGGCGGGTTTATAATGGTCTCGGTATTTCTATTCTTTCGACGCCTCGTGGTGTTCTGTCGGACGCTGAAGCCCGCGAGCAGAATGTTGGTGGCGAAGTCCTGTGCCAAGTGTTTTAAGCGGCATTTTTAAGGAGAAGCATTATGTCGCGTGTAGGTAAAAATCCTGTTTTGGTGCCTGATGGCGTCGATGTGTCGATTGCCAGCGGTTTGTTGATCGCAAAAGGTAAGTTGGGCGAGCAAACGGTTCCATTGACTGACGCTGTTAAAGTTTCATTAGACGATGGAAAGGTTACCGTGACGCCGGTAGACGAAAGCAAGCGCGCACGTTCCCTTTGGGGTACGACCCGGAGCTTGGTTTACAATGCATTGTGCGGTGTTACTGACGGATTTACGAAAAAGCTTGAAATCAATGGTGTTGGTTACCGCGCTCAGGTCAAAGGTAAGGTTTTAAATTTGCAGCTAGGCTATAGTCACGATATCGATTTTCCCATTCCCGAAGGCGTAAATATCGTGCTTGAAGGCGATCGCGATGGAGTGATTACAGTTAGCGGAGCTAGTAAACAACAAGTAGGGCAGGTTGCAAGTAAGATCAGAAGTTTCCGGACACCCGAACCTTATAAAGGTAAGGGGATTCGTTATTCTGATGAATACATCCTGCGCAAAGAAGGTAAGAAGAAGTAGAGGGCGAATGGGATGTTGAGCTCAAAAAGACTATTCGATCGGCGAAAAAGACGAAATCGCTATAATTTACGTCGCAGCGCAAAGGGCAAGCTAAGGTTGTCCATATTCCGTTCGAATCTAAATATTTATGCACAGGTCATCGACGATGATAGCGGTGTTACAGTAGCTGCCGCTTCGTCTACCGATAAAGGTTTGCGAGAGAAGTTGAAAGCTGGTGGTAATAAAGATGCGGCCGGTGCAGTGGGTAAACTGATTGCCGAGCGAGCTACAAAGGCTGGCGTTTCGGTGGTTGTATTTGATCGTGGAGGTTATGCCTATCACGGGCGGGTTAAGGCATTGGCCGAAGCTGCGCGCGAAGGCGGATTGGCGTTTTAAGGGAGTTCACAGAATATGGCACGGGAACCACAAGGTAGGGGCCGAGGCCGCGGACGGGGGCGAGACGACCAGAATGATCAGCCTGAGCTGATTGAAAAGTTGGTTGGTATCAACCGTGTTGCAAAAGTGGTCAAAGGCGGCCGTCGTTTCGCGTTTTCAGCGGTTGTTGTCGTCGGAGACGGTAAGGGTCGTGTTGGCCATGGATTGGGTAAGGCGCGTGAAGTACCAGAAGCGATCCGCAAGGCGACTGAAAGTGCTCGCAAGAAATTAGTTCGTGTTCCATTGCGTGAAGGTCGAACTTTGCATCACGATGTGCGTGGCCGTTTCGGAGCCGGCCGTGTGGTTGTACGTAATGCACCTCCGGGTACAGGTATTATCGCTGGCGGCCCGATGCGTGCGGTTTTTGAAGCACTCGGCATGCAAGACGTTGTAGCAAAATCTGTTGGTAGTTCCAATGGTCACAATATGATCAAGGCGACATTTGATGCGTTGTCGAAGTGTTGCTCCCCCCGTCACATCGCTGGTAAACGTGGAAAAAAAGTTGGCGAAATTGTTGGGCGTCGGAGTGGGGGTGATCCAGTCAAGGATGCGGCGAATGGTTGATGCAATAAAAAAAGTACGGGTAACTCAGACGGGTAGCCCCATTAGGCGCCAGGCTGATCAGCGAGCTACTTTGGTTGGGCTTGGCCTCAACAAAATGAATAAGACCCGCGAGCTTGAAGACACTCCTTCTGTGCGCGGCATGCTAAATAAAGTGAAACATCTTGTGCGTGTTGAAGATGCGGGCTAACGCCAGCTTATTCGATATAGTGAGGCCAATAGAATGGAATTGAATAAACTTTCCGATAACCAAGGCGCCCGTGGCTCCCGTAAGCGGGTCGGACGTGGCGAAGGGTCTGGTACAGGCAAAACTTCCGGGAAAGGTCAAAAAGGTCAGAAATCTCGCAGTGGTGTCTCTATTAAAGGTTTTGAAGGCGGGCAAATGCCGCTTTATCGCCGACTACCGAAACGTGGCTTTACTAATATCTTTCGAAAGAAATACGCTGAGGTGTCTTTGGAACGGCTGCAAAAGGCAGTTGATGCCGGGAAGCTTGATGTAAGTAAAACCATTGATGGTACGGCGCTAGTAAAGGCCGGTGTTATTCGGCGAATAAAAGATGGTGTTCGCATATTAGGCAACGGTGAATTGAAAGCGAAGCTTACCTTGGATATAGCAGGTGCAACTAAGTCTGCTATTGCTGCGATTGAAGCGGCGGGCGGTAAGGTTGTTCTGCCTGCAGTGCAAGATCTATCACTAAAATTGGGGAAAAAAGCTGAGCGCAAGACACAAGCTGTAGCAAAAAGACAAACAAGGACTAACGATACATCTGAACCCGAAGTTGGAGAGGACAAGTCTGCAAAAGAGTAGAGTTGCCGTAGCGAAACTCTTTTTAGACCGAAAACCTGATTATGGCATCAGCCGCAGAACAACTTGCTGCAAACTTTAACTTCGGAGCTTTTAATAAAGCGACCGAATTGAAGAAGCGTATTTGGTTTACCCTAGGCGCTTTGGTTATTTATCGTCTCGGGACTTATATACCTTTACCTGGTATCGACCCTGCAGTAATTCGAGATATTTTTGCGCAAGGGGCCGGTGGCATAACGGATATGATGGATCTGTTTACCGGGGGGGCGTTGGGACGGATGAGCATATTCGCGCTCAATATCATGCCCTATATTTCAGCAGCAATTATTATGCAGTTGTTACAATCAACCGTGCCGAAACTTGAAGCCATGAAGAAAGAAGGCGAGTCTGGTCGGAAAAAACTTAATCAATATACGCGCTACGGTACTGTCGTGCTTGCAACTTTCCAAGCCTATGGCCTTTCTGTCGGTGTTGAAGGTATCGTTTCTGCTTCTGGAGCGGCAGTTTTAGCGCCAGGGTTCTTTTTTCGTGCAACAACGGTGATTTCGCTGGTTGGAGGTACAATTTTTTTGATGTGGCTGGGTGAGCAAGTGACTCAACGGGGCGTCGGTAACGGTATTTCGTTGATCATTTTCGCCGGTATCGTTGCCGAGTTACCATCTGCTTTGGCGGCTACGATGGATCTAGGGCGCCGTGGCGTCCTCTCTGCGCCAATTATCATCGGTATTTTGGTTTTAGCCGTTATCGTTATCACGGTGATTGTATTTGTTGAACGGGCTCAGCGAAGAATTGTGGTTCAATATCCAAAACGCCAAGTTGGACAAAGGATGTTCGGTGGCGAATCCTCGCATATACCTTTGAAGATCAATACACCGGGTGTTATCCCGCCGATATTTGCTAGTTCTATATTACTATTACCGTTGTCGGTTTTTCAATTTGCAGGTAATTCGGGACCAGAGTGGCTTAATACGATTATTGCTTTACTCGGACGCGGGCAGCCTGGATTTATTGGGCTCTATGTGCTGTTCATTGTTTTCTTCACATTTTTTTATACAGCGATTGTCTTTAACCCAGAGGAAACAGCTGAAAACTTGCGTCAACATGGTGGGTTTGTTCCTGGCATTCGGCCTGGCAAAAATACGGCAAACTATTTGGATCATGTGCTGACAAGGCTGACCGTTATCGGCGCTAGCTATTTAGTTATTATTTGTATTATTCCGGAGTGGCTGATCTCACAATTTTCGGTGCCGTTTTATTTTGGTGGTACCAGTTTGTTGATTGTGGTGAGCGTAACGATGGATACCGTAGGCCAAGTTCATTCGCATATGTTAGCGCACCAATATGAAGGGCTTATAAAAAAATCAAAACTTCGAGGGCGCCGCGGATGAAGATCATTCTGCTTGGGCCACCTGGATCCGGAAAGGGTACTCAAGCAAAACGATTAGAAGCACGTCATGGATTGGTACAAGTATCGACAGGAGAGATATTGCGCGAGGCAGTAGCCTCGGAAAGTTTGCTAGGTAAAACGATAAAAAATACTATGGCGGCCGGCAATTTAATCTCAGATGATTTAGTGCTTGAGGTGTTGGAAAGGAGGCTAGCGGAACCGGATTGCAAGGATGGTGTAGTTTTTGATGGATTTCCGCGCACTATTGCGCAAGCCGAGGCTCTTAATGATATTTTTTCTGAGGCAGAGAGAGCAGTAGATGCGGTCATAATGTTGGAAGTAGATGATGTTGTTCTAATATCGCGTATTGAACAGCGGGCAAAGGAGGCGGTCGATGGAAAGGTGAGGTCTGATGATAGAGTCGAAGTTTTGAAAAATAGACTTTCGGCATATTACGAATGGACAGCACCAATTATTCCGTTTTATGAGGCACGAGGGTTGTTGTGGAGGGTAGACGGGATGCGCGAAGTTCATCAGGTTACAGACGCAATTGAAACAATAGTTTCTCAAATTTAGAGTAATTGACAGAATGCAATCTTCCCTTATAATCCCGCGGCTTTCGGGCTGGAAGTTGAATTTTCTGGCCAAAATGGATTCGGAATTGCAGACAGTTAAAATGGTTATCGAGTATCGCTATTAAGCGAAGATCAGTAGCGCTGAAGTTCGGCAGATTTTATAATTTAACAGGATGGTACGGGGATAAAGTTGTGGCGCGCATAGCAGGGGTAAATATTCCGACGCAAAAACGAGTTGAGATTGCGTTGTCCTATATTTTTGGTATAGGACGCACTAGGGCTATTGAGATATGTCAAAAATGTAATATCAGTTTTGAACGTAGGGTCAATGAATTGACTGAACAGGAAGTGATAAACATTCGTGAAACGATCAGTCGTGACTATATTGTTGAGGGCGATCTGCGCCGTGAAACGGCGATGAATATTAAGCGCCTCATGGATTTGGGTACTTATCGTGGATTGCGGCATCGCAAGGGGCTTCCCGTTCGCGGCCAAAGAACAAATACAAACGCCCGGACCCGCAAAGGCCCGGCCCGGCCGATTGCCGGCAAGAAGAAGGTTTAATTTAATATGGCTAAAGCAGCGGCACCGCGAGTTCGTAGGCGCGAACGTAAGAATATCACATCGGGAATTGCCCATGTGAATGCAACTTTTAATAACACTATGATTACCATTGCCGATGTGCAGGGCAATACTATTGCCTGGTCGTCTGCTGGCGGTATGGGGTTCCGCGGCTCTCGTAAATCGACTCCTTACGCAGCCCAAGTTGCGGCGGAAGATTGCGGTAAGAAGGCTATGGATCATGGTGTAAAAACGCTTGAAGTGCTGGTCAAGGGTCCGGGTTCCGGTCGGGAATCGGCATTACGAGCGCTGCAAAGCGTTGGCCTTACGGTTACGGCTATTAAGGATGTGACTCCTGTGCCGCATAACGGTTGTCGGCCCCCGAAACGCCGGAGAGTCTAACGGAATTAAAAATGGTGCTGACTAAGTTCAGTGCCGAAATAGCCGACACACTGCGGCTATGGGTTAAACGCGAATATATGAGGGCACGGACGTGATCCAAAAAAATTGGCAAGCATTAATTAAACCGACTAAGTTGAATATTGAGGCAGGGACGGATACAGGGCGAACTGCTACCGTCGAGGCTGAACCACTTGAGCGTGGCTTTGGTCTGACGCTTGGTAATGCGCTGCGCCGTGTATTGTTATCGTCATTACAAGGGGCTGCAGTCACATCAATTCAAATTGAAGGGGTTCTTCACGAATTCTCATCCATTCTAGGCGTGCAGGAAGATGTGACCGATATTGTGCTCAACGTGAAATCATTGGCATTGCAATTACACAATGAAGGTCCGAAACGGATGACACTGTCGGCAACGGGCCCCGGCCCGGTCACAGCCGCACAAATCGATACAGGACACGATATTGAAGTCATGAATCCAGACTTAGTTATTTGTACGCTTGATCGTGATGCCAGCATCAATATGGAATTAACGGTTGAAACCGGTAAAGGATATTTACCTGCTGCGATGAACCGGCCAGCAGATGCGCCTATCGGCCTCATACCGGTGGATTCAATATTTAGTCCCGTCCGCAAGGTGTCTTACAAGGTTGAGAATAGCCGTGTTGGACAGGTTACCGACTATGACAAACTGTCCATGGAACTTGAGACTAACGGTACGGTTATGCCTGATGATGCGGTTGCTCTAGCAGCCCGTATATTGCAGGATCAGTTACAACTGTTTATCAATTTCGAAGAACCTACTGCCCAAGTCCAAGAGGAAGCGCCATCGGAGCTGCCGTTTAATAAAAATTTATTGCGCAAGGTTGACGAGTTGGAACTATCGGTTCGATCCGCAAATTGTTTGAAGAATGACAATATCGTTTATATTGGCGACCTTGTTCAGAAGTCAGAAGCAGAAATGCTGCGTACACCTAATTTTGGTCGCAAATCGCTCAATGAAATCAAAGAGGTGCTAACGCAAATGGGCCTGCATCTTGGCATGGAGGTGGTCAATTGGCCGCCGGACAATATAGAGGATATGGCAAAGAAACTTGAGGAGCCGTTTTAGTTAAACGGTACTACCCGGACTTAAGGAGTAAGATTCATGCGGCACCGTATGAGT
>PAXN01000029.1:1875-20400 GCA_002715005.1 Rhodospirillaceae bacterium | reverse complement strand
ATGATACTTGCTGTTTTTGCTGCATGCGTCGGTGCTTTTACATGGATTCTCCGGTTATTGATTAATGGGGAGAGAGTAAAGCTTTGTGATAGGATTTTAGATCGACAACTGACCAAAGATGAATTTTCTGATCAAGCGAAGTCGGGCGTTCTTGATAAAAGAAGTATTAAGTTGGGTTTCGAAATATTTGAGAATCTGGAAATTGCAAAAGCTCGGAACCAGGAGGCTAAGAGTTAGTCCTCACTTTACACACATCCATGATCCACTAAACTCATTCCTATGAGAAATCTGACCGCAACACTCTGCCTGACGATTGCTGTGCTTCTTGGAAGTGTGGGGTGCGATGAGAGTGCTGACTTAGAAAAAGGAATCACACAGAGAAATTTAGCTTCTTTAGAAGCCAGGAAAGGTAACTATAAAAAAGCCTTGAAATTGCTAGATCAAGCCTCTGGAAATGGAGATCATATCGCTTCTTGGAAACTTGCAGGAAATTACAGGGGAACCCTCCAAGGATGGGGCATTAAGAAAGACCTCCGTAAAGCGAGGTACTATGAAAAACTTGCCGCCGAACAGGGAAGCCCTGGTGCTCAAAGCCTCATCAATGCAATAACGCCATGGTGGAAGTTTTGGGCGTTTTATGGATGGTGGAGATTTTGGTAAAAATCGTGCTTCTACAAATTTAGACAAGACGGGTGCCAGGTTGACGGATATTTTTTGAGAAGAAAATGACTCCATTCCAACTTGAAACCGCACGGAAACGTGCCCGTGAATGCGTCCGCAAGAAATACAAAAGGGGTTTGAGGAGGAACCCTTTAGTCCTTACCCTTCTTTCTTACTCACACACCCAAAATCCACTAAACTTACTTTTGTGAGAAACCTGATCGCAACACTCTGCCTGACCCTCACAGTGATTCTTGGAAGGATTTGAACCATAAAAAAGTTATTAGTCCCATTTTGCCTAACCCTCACTATCCTTCTTGGAAGTGTGAGTTTAAGTTGGAGCGCTGAACCTATTGCAGGTTTCTGTCTTTCGGGAACCAAGCACTCTCACTCACCCATTACGTCTAAATGTTCTTCTGCTTATGAAAGAGGAAATTATCAAACTGCGTTCGGGGAGTTTCAACTCCTTGCTAAGCGAGGAGATGCTAATGCTCAATTTAATATTGGACAAATGTACCTCAGGGGACATGGCGTTCCTCAGGACTTGCAGATTGCGATAAAGTGGTACACGCTCGCTGCGAAACAAGGAAATGCCGGTGCGGCTTACAATTTAGGGGTCATGTACAGAACCGGAAAGGGCGTTCGAAAGGATACTAAAACTGCTTTAAGGTGGTACAACGCTGCCGCAAAACTAGGGGATCTAGACTCCGTTTTTACACTAGGCCTGATGTATCAGAAAGGAGATGGTGTTCCTCAGGATTATAAAGAAGCGGTAAAATGGTTTAGGCTTGGCGCAGAAAAGGATCATACATCGTCCTTATATAATCTAGGTAAATCTTACTTTTTTGGCCAGGGCGTTCAAAGGAACTTGGTCTATTCGCATATGTGGTTTGATATTGCTGCAACATCGGGAGATAAAGGTGCAATTCAAGCCCAAGATATTACCGCGCAAAAGATGACCCCCGCCCAGATCGCAGAAGCAAAGAAACTCGCCCGAGAATGTATCCGTAAGAAATACAAAGGGTGTTGAGTTAGGAACCCTTCAGTCCTCATACCTATCTCCTACCCGCACACCCAAAATCCACTAAAGTCAGATCTATGAGAAAACTGACCGTTACACATTGTTCGATATAATAAGCTATTGCTATGATGTAGCCTGTACTTGAGGATAATCTTGGCGGTTCTGGAATGGTAGCGGTTTGGTATAACCGTGGGTACGTCAAACTAGATAAGACGGGTGCGAGGTTGAAGAGGGAGACTGCGNAAATGACACGTCGCCAGGTAATATCCTTTCGGCTTTTTCTTTATCTATCAATCCTTCTCGCTGCACTTTTTGTGAAGTGGGTTGCTGGCGCTAACATATTTGATCACGGAATGGGATCTGCAGTTATGTTAGTGACTATTTTTATCATAATTGGCGGGCTCATTATGCTGGCTCCAATATCTTGTGTCCCTGGGTGGTATTTAAACACCTTTAGAAAAACCAAATTTTCTTCTCTTGCATTCTTCCCACTAACNGCTTTTATCCCCTGCTTTTATGTAATCAAACAATTTATCAAGGAAGACCAGAAAATACNCGCTCTAGATAATGGAGATGCAGATTTTGACACTGATAAATCGTTGGGAGAAACAAAGACCAAGCATTATGATCTTTCGAAATTGGACCATGCCATCGCTCTTATGGTGACCGGAGTGTGGGGTTTAATCTCTTTAGCATTTACCCTTGGGATTTTCGTCTTATTATTCTATTACGCCATCGGGAAAATCACCTGAGACGAAGAAAACCGCCGTGTTGAAACTGGCTGAGCCTTAATAACCTTAATTGAGTTCGTATTTTGGGTTGTCCGACTGACCAGTGAAAATATTTGGTAGGGAAAGTTCGAGTAAGGTTGATTGTCTGTTTATTCGCAAAATCAGATAATCGCACCGTCTAGGATATATGAATGAGTAACTGGCACACAGAATACAGAGTGAAATTTCATATCAAGTTTGTTCACGATGACGGTAGAACAGAGATAATTAACAACGATGTGATTATTGAGTCTCGATCACCAGAAGAAGCTGAAAAGAAGCTATTGGGGAAATACGANAACAGTGACGATCCACTGACTGATTTTCCTGATGGATGGTATGGACACATCAATAGCNAAGAGCTGAAGATCGATGAAATTGAAAAGATATGGGAATATTGATCGCCCTTAGTTCTCACCCCTCTCTCTTACTCACACACCCAAAATNCATTAAAGTCATTTCTATGAGAAATCTGACCGCAACACTCTGCCTGACTATTGCTGTGATTCTTGGAAGTGTGGGGGTGACTTTAGGAAAAGGGCAATCAGTCTCTAAATGTTCAAACAAGGATCGAGAATATGCAAAATCCNTGGGCAACTCCTACGATCCAGAGGATGCTTACGAATTTGGAAAGAAAATAAAGAAACTTGTAACAGAGAAAAATCTGGAAGGTTTATTTGCCCTTGTTGACGGCGAATTAACCTCTGGTCCACGTAAACGATTTATCAGTGGCAAAAAGTTCACTGATATTTTTTCTAACCACTGGAGAAATGACTTACTTGCCAGTGGTTCTCCTTGCTCACCGGTGGGGTGGCGTGGGTTTATGCTCGCGAGTGGGTTGATATGGTATGAGTGTGGAAAAGTGGATTGTAAAATCTTTTCAATTAATGGGGCGCGAGGAGAAGATATACGAGGGGCAAACATACCGATCGGTTGGACAATATCTGAAGGATTGATCCCACCTCAATGTTTCGTAAAAGAATGGGTTTCAAGTGACAATTTTGAGAAATTTGAAGTTAAATACAAAATACCCAGAGACGATTTCCGCAAAAATACCGGCATGTATTTAGGGAGAGAGGTACCCAGTCTAGATGGGATAAACCCCGGCTGGGACGATATAGAGAGAATTACTTTAGCGGCACCAGTCGACCTTTGTTTCAAGGGGTCCGTTATCGTTGGCACGATAGGGAAACCGATGAAATTGAGTGTTAAACATAACAAAAAATCCAAAAAAATTGAGAGCAAAGTTTGTTCTTCAGAAACGTCATGCACATATTACGCATATAGTATCTTAACTAAGGTGCCACTTAACAAATGTCAGGAACTTGCTCCCAACCTCCCGGGGCAATGCCGACAATCATTTCTAATTGAGGTTGGTGATTATTCTGGAGGTACTATGGGATGGGATTGGGGATTCAATATCTATGGATTATTCTCCTTCAAAGATAAGCAAAGATTTATTGTTCCTCTTAAGAATTTTCGAAAAAAGAATGACGCGATTAATTATATAGGACAGTCAGTTAAATGAATTTCATCTAAATTAAGTCAGGAAAACTCGCCCGTGAATGCGTCCGTAAGAAATACAAAGGGTGTTGAGTAGAACTCAACCTCCTTACTTTCTTGCTTACTTACTTACACACTCAAAACTCGCTAAACTCATTCTTATGAGAAACCTAACTGCCACACTCTGCCTGACGATTGCAGTACTTCTTGGAAGTGTTTGGATGAGTTGGAGCGCAGTGGCATTTCCGGATTCTCTAGATGGTCTTTGTTTAGACAACGTTGAAGAAGGGTGTATGCCACGTTTCTTGCCACTCAAAGGTCACAAGGTATCATATTGTGAAGCATCCTGTGATCTCATAAACCCAGCAAAAACGAGAGGCATGGACGGCGTTCTATACGATCTTTCGTGCAGCACAGATGATAGTGGAGAGTATCCCGATAGGGTGATGTTACTAAAACAAAAACCAAAAGATGGTAAAGGCAGTTCCATGTCGTGGATTGATTCGGCGGGTACTTTTGAGATAGTTCGCTGTCCAGAACGATAGCATCGTGTAGCCAAAATTGAGTCATCGGCGATATCGCTGGGGGTTAAGTTTAAGCCCTTACTTCACATACACTTAAAATCCACTAAACTTATATCTATGAGAAAACCGACCGCCACATTCTGCCTGATGTTTGCCGTACTTCTTGGAAGTATTGGAGGAAGTTTAAGTGCATCAGAATTGCCTTATTGGGCTGGTCATAAAGCAGTTCTATTTTCAGATTTAGATAATGCTAGTTTTGATACCGAATGTAACTTGACTATCGTGTATTCGGCTGACGGAAAACAATATTCTGCATCGGTAGATTTCCCAGAAAAGCGGCACTTTATATTGAGCAAAGGGCAGTGCAATGGGTCAGTAGATAAAACCGGAGTCCTTGAACGCCAAGACTGTACGCCAGGTACAATTTCTCAAAGAGACATTATTGGCACTGTCTTAAATCCAATACTAGATAATCCGGGAGGAGGAAGAGGAGGCCGATGTACTTGGGCAGACGAGGCCCTACTCAAAAAGCGTGATCTTATTCTTGCAGAAGCTGGTGGTGATTCCGTTTCTGGGGTTGATAGAGCATCGGTCTCTAAACTGATCTACAAAGATGAAGACCAAGAATTGGTTGAGTTTACTGTAGACGGTTCTGCCCCGCATAATTTATCGCTTTCTGATGGCGAATGGCTAATTGGAAATTTTGTTCATTCGGGTGGGGCGCCATATTCTCCAGGCCATGGTAACTTAGATACAGAACTGCTTCAGAGTGATCGAAAAGACATCCAGAATTTTTTGACTGCGCCACCTGGCAGCACCATTAAATACGTAGTTGAAGAAGAATGGAATAATGATTACTCAATGGAATGGCATTTAAATGCCAAATTAGCATTCCGAAAACCAATCGAAGTGTCGGGTGTTCGTATTGATGCTGTGAAGGTTGTGATAAATGGCACCTCCAAAAATGGTACTTACAGTAGCTGGGCTGAAGAAGGCTTAAAATTTCGTGAGTCCCGAATTATTGATCGTCGGACAGGGTTTACTATTAAATTCATACGGAACTGGGAAAATATCAGTAGTAACGGACCTAACAAAAAGCAACGGCTGATCTTGGATAGCGTAGTTAACCGCGATGGAAGAAGGTTTTTCTTAGAATCTTTTGCCACAAAGATTTCACAACGTCAGCTTGCCATGGACCAATCGTTGGCGGAAAATTCGAAGCGACAGCTGGAGAAAAGGCTTAATAACAAGGCCGGTAGTGAGTCCGCATCTCGTTCTGGCCAAACTAAACCAGTTAATCCAACTCAAAAGAATAAAGGTGGCGCAAACTCGGATCGGTCAGCAGAGAAAAAAGACGCTGCATTAGAGAATGCTAGGGCACTAGCTCAAGCAAAGGTGCAGGCCGCGGAGAAGAAAAAGCGGGCATTAGAGAAGGCTAAAGCTCAAGCAAAGGTGCAGGCCGCGGAGAAGAAAAAGCGGGCGTTAGAGAATGCTAGGGCACTAGCTCAAGCAAAGGTACAGGCCGCGGAGAAGAAAAAGCGGGCGTTAGAGAAGGCTAAGACACAAGCTCAAGCAAAGTATCTGTCTAAACGTTCTAACGCGGAACATTATCTCGCAGTCATAAAAGAGTTTGTTAAACTTAATCCATCAGTATTGGACCCAATGGTAATTGGTGGAACATATGGTCCGTCACTAAACGAGGTAAAGAAGGGCGGGTTTAATAAACCGGGCTCAAAGTTTTTAAAACTTGTTGCATATATGGAAAAAATTGAAGGATTTGATGGATTTCTTCAAAAGCAAAATAAAAAAAGAGCAGAGAATAAGGCCACAAAGCTAGTCGAGTTGCGTTCGGAGATTTCTTCGGTTGTCGATGCACTCAAGGCTCGTCTGTCCGCAGATCCACTGGCGCCAGATGCATATAAGCTTATAGCGCTAATTAAAAAATTCGATAAACGCCTTGATAAGGTCGTGAATGTATCTGTTTTACAGAAAAGCCGGGATAATCTTGTAGTATCGGCAGCTAATTTTGGCATAAGCGTTTCTGGAACCGTTACGAAGAAAGCCGCCCAGCCAGTGCAGGCGCGTTCGGCTGCTAAAAATCATGGTGTTGCTGTGATCATCGGTAACAAGAATTATTCAGGCGATATACCGGACGTTACCTTTGCCCATAACGATGCCAAGGCTATGAAGCGTTACGTGATGGATTTCCTTGGCTTCCGTAAGGGTAATATCGTTGATTTAAGAGATGCTTCTAAGGCCCAGATGGAGTCGGCCTTTGGTGTAAAGGGTAATTACAAGGGGCTGCTCTGGCAGTATCTGCGTTCGGGTGTTTCTGACGTTGTTGTGTTTTACTCTGGCCATGGAGTGCCGGGTTTAAAAGACGGCCGGGGTTATCTGTTGCCGGTGGACTCACATCCGCAAACGGCTGAGTTAAACGGCTATCCTATTGATTTGCTTTACGAGAACCTCGGTAAGCTTGCGGCGCGCTCAGTGATGGTTTTTATTGATTCATGTTTCTCCGGCGGCAGCGCGAATGGGATGCTAGTCAAGGCGGCGTCTCCGGTTTTTCTTCGGACGACGGCACCAAAACCCGTTAAGGGGATGACAGTGGTGACGGCGGCCTCTAACGATCAGGTTGCCAGCTGGGACGAAAAGGCGAAGCACGGTTTATTCACCAAGTATTTGCTGGACGGTCTCTACGGCAAGGCCGATGGGAAGCGCTACGGTAATGGTGATGGGCGTATAACACTGGGCGAGATGAAAGCTTATCTTGATGGTGAAATGACGTATCAGGCACGGCGAAGGTTTGGTCGTGTTCAGGAGGTGACGGTGCAGGGTAATAAGGAGGGGTTTTTAACGCGATTGTCGACGTCGTCGCCGAGGCCATGACACAAGCGAAATTTGCTGCCCGATGAACCCCAAAGCTTAACCTCTAACGCGCTTGCAAGAGCCAATTCGAGAATTGCTGCAATCCAGGCCAATGACGTTACAAGAGTACGATAATCACGGTCAGTGAGGAAAGCACTGACCTAACAAAAATCAGGCTGATTGTTCCCGACCTTTTCGATCACAATGATGTGTTCAGGGATTGTCGGGCGATTGAGATGTCGGCGATATCGATGGAGGCTAAGTTCTAGTGCTCTATTCCCACCCACCCAAAACCTACTAAACTCATTTCTATGAGTAGGCGAATGATTACTGGAGAAAGATAAATGCTCAATTTTAATGTTCTATCAGCGTTGGCAGTTGTCGCGATGCTAAGTAGCGGTTGTTCGAATATCATGAATGATAAAACACAACCTGTTTCCGTAGTCACGCCCGGGTGCCCTGGTGCAACTTGTAAGTTAACTAATGCGGATGGACAGTATTTCATCAATAAAACGCCCGGAACAGTCATGTTGAACAAGGCGTATGGTGACTTAACGGTTGAGTGCGTGAAAGGTGAAGAAAAATCTACTAACGTGGTAAAATCAGAAGCGAATGCTACCATGTATGGAAATTTACTTTTTGGCGGGCTTGTTGGCATGGCATTAGATGGTGGCAGTGGCGCTGGATTTGACTACCCCACGACTATTCAAAATGGTTTGCAGTGCAGTAAGTGATCAAACTTTTTCTGGCAGGGATTCACTTTGCCTCTGGTAAATCCAATAAACCATAATGCAGCGTCCGTATTTTCTTGGCTAAGTTCTAGGCCTCACTTCACATACACCCAAAAACTTAACTCATTTTTGTGAGAAACTGATCCCAACAGCCCGCCTGACGATTATGAATGCTCCTCGCAACGGTAAGGCCATATTCGTTTTGTTTTTTTGGAGGTAATAGTGCCGTCGCCTCGAATATGTGGAATGAATATTTCTTTTTGACGGCTGGGGAGCGTTTTCAGAGCTTTCGAATCATATGGTGGTTGTTTGCGGTAGAAAGCGATCGGATCCATCCAATAGCCATCGCGGGGTATAACTGCCCTATTGGTATTTGTCCAATCGGGAACTTCGCTATACAAAATGGCAAAGTGGAGCGCATCGCGTCTCTCCCTCCGTCCCATTTTCCCAGTATTGCTGGTCTCACCAATTACATCTCCCATTTTAACAGTGTGACCAATTGGTAATTTGGGCAGATCAAACAAATGGGTGTATTGAGAATAGGTCCAAAAAGGTAAACCGGTTTGCTCCGGTAAATGGCGGAGCATCACCTCTATCCCTTTTCTATTACCTTCATTCATAAATTTTCCCACAACTGTACCATCTGCGATGGCCAACACGGCAGTGCCCTCTGGTTGCGGTATGTCGACACCTTTGTGCAATGCTAGCCAAGGCCGTTTGTAGGAATAATCCTTAGCCCAGGTTTCACTATCGATTTCTGGACAATTTTTGCTTTTCCCAAAGTTTGTTTCCAAGCCAGTTTCAGTAACACCACGGCGTTCTTGTATCTCAACCGCTTCTGATGTAAGGCTCCTGCAAGAAGCTTCCCCAAATATTACTGATGAGCATTTAAACCCAACCTTACCCACCATTAGTCTAATTTCGCGTGATATATTATCAGGAGATACAAACCCATCTAATGCCTTGCAAGGCTCACAAATCTCATCGGCAAAAGTCTTTTTTGTTAATAAACCTAGACATATGATAATAATTGAAAATGTTATTAACCATGAATTTAGAAGATTATTCATAACCCTAGGTTAGTTGGGAGGCTAAGGGCGCGTAAACAATAAATTTAGCTATCTCACCTAGATCCGAGGGCTCGTGCAAATCCCCGCGTGATTGATCATTGATGTCAGTCTTAGTTTAGTTGGGTGTGCCCGACGGGTTCGATCGCAACGACGTGTTCAAAGCGTTGCGGCTGTCAGAGCAGTCGGCATTGTAAGAGGGGGCGAAATCTTAGCGCTCACAAAGGGAGAAAGCCTATGCCTGTTTACATCGTAAAATATGAAGTCGAACTTCCAAAAATCGTCATCATCATTTTTGGGTTCATAGCATTTGATTTATGTGCAAATGCATTTAGGCCGGTGTTTAATGCGAAGGAGGTATTGGCGCTCGGTTTATTGGGATCAGTGTTAAAACCTATCCACATAGTTTGCGATTCCGGTTGCAAATAGGTAGGAGGTCCACATGATCAACAAAACATTTCTAGTAATCGGCGCGGCTGTTACGCTTGTATCGTCGCCAGTAGTTGGCGTTGAGTTAGATAAAAAAGCCAGGGCTGAGTTTTGCAAAGAGCAAGCTGCTCCTATTGGTCAAGAATTAAGAGCTTTTGCAGCAGCTCGGCGAAATTTTAGAAAAGCACAACGCGATTTTAATCTTGCTGTGAAATCAAAAGACGAAAAACTTACGGCAAGCGCTTATAAGGAAAAAAATCGTTGGCGAGATGCCCAGGAAACGGGCTTGAAACGTATTGATAGATTCGCGGCAAGATGGACCGCCTTCTGCAAATGATTAAGCCGTAGGGGGAGGGGAAATGAGAAAGCATTTTATATGGATGGCTTTTATATCGGCGTTGGCAAGCATCCTGGTAATAGGTGCCGCAATCTATGACGCTAATTACAGGACGACATATATGCCTACCGAGAAGTCATTTCAGATCCAAATGATCCAAGGCAACAAGGCTCGCCTATGTGCGTTGGTAAGTAGGGGGCCGAGGAAGGAATTTAGTTATAGGCAATGGGATAGAAATGATTATGCAAGCTGCACTAATTGGCTTGAGCTAAAAACGCGTGTTCAATGATTATCCTGCTGGGGGTCAGCATTAACTACTAGTTTTCCGCTATTTTTTTTAGTCAAAATCCCAACATCTGTAATGGACAAAATAGTGCTAGGCTTCTCGGACGTATCAGATATGAGGGATGCTGCAGGGGGGGTAGAGTTAGCTTCCTCTTCCCACATAGTCAGAATTCACTACACTTATTTCTATGAGACACATTCTCGCACCCCTAATTCTAATGACCTTTTTGTTCCCTCATTCGCATTTGGAGGGGGATTGCTATGTAAATTCACCGGATCGAAGTGTCCTAAGGTTGATTTTACAGAATTGGTAGAACGGGAAGGTATTTAATTCAGGAAGTTTTATGAAGCTCCCTTGACGGGAAAGGCAACGGGCAAATAGGAGCCAAAGAAATATAGAAGGACGGCAAGAAAGCCGGTCCTTGGATTGGTTGCAAAAAAGACGGCACTGTTTTTCTATATTGGACAAGGACCTTCAGGAACAATGTGGAGGTCGAATAGGTGATGGGTTAATTCTGTTCATTCCTAATCCTTCCTTTAACCGCATACTCAAAACCCTCTAAGCATTTTTTGATAAGAAATCTAACCACAACACTCTTCCTGGTGCCGACCTTCCTTATACTTTCAAATACCACGTGTTCAATTCCTGTTGAAAGTTATCGCATGTATCTAGATATTCGCTATTTTGCGCATACCTGATGGGGCAATGTGCCATTCTATGCGCCCCAGAATATGTTTTCGGCAGACCCATCCGATTTGCGCTGGTTCGACGGATCGGGCGGCAAGGCCATGAAGTAGAAACATATTATCGCGGAATGCCTTGATCCGTTTGACGGAAAATCCGAAATCTGGATGATCGAAAGTCACAAAATCACCGATCGACAAAGGTTGACCAGACGATAAGTCTTTGACGAGGGCGTAGTCGCCATCATTGAGTGCGGGTGACATACTATGGCCACGGATACGCAGAAGGTGCCAAGTCAACAATATCAAAGAACCGGATAAATTGTGGCTAATCCCGGCGGATAAGGGCAGGGATGTCGAATTGTTTCTATTTCTTTTGTAGTCCAAAAAATTTCGGCGAACCGGTTTACTAAATCGACTAGCGCCTCACCGTCTTCGCGCGCAGTATTTTGCTTGCAAGCGCTTGCCCGCAACATTATCTCATGTGTTAACCCGTGTATTTCGGGAAAGGCTTCGATTTGAGGGGTCTTGAAATAGTCACCCCAGATAATGCGAGTTTCTTGTTTTACCTTTTCTGCTTCTTCTTCCTTTCGATAGGTACAGCGAGCAATTGTGTTTAACGCCTCGAGTGATTGCGGATCCTTGCCGTCTGCTGTTTCGGCCATAATGTCCATTAGTCGCACGACGGAGAGTGCAGCGATCAACGCAGTTGACGGATCATAGATTTTACAAGGTATATCGCAATGAGCGCTTGCTGAGCTAATGTTTGATACTGCGTCGAACGCGCGAGCTAAACGATGCATCATAGTGTAGTTCTCCATTTTTGCTTGGTTACAGGTATTATATTGGGTTAATTGCACCGGTGTTGTGGGTCAATCATTTTCGGATTTTCTGGGACCAATGTGCAACTTCTCGATTGCAATTTGGATAATACGATCAGCTATGAGAGCGGCTACGACACTTGCGCTTAAGAAACCTAGGAAAAATATGATACCTGTGGCGCTTGAGAAGGAGATATGCGCATGGCTAACCAGCATGGTTACCATCAGGAATGAGGCGATAATAAAAGGACGTGCGCCAAATAAATAAGCATGTAGGCCACCGATTATCCCCATTATGAAAAATCCAGAAAAATGATGGGCGTTGTTTGCAACATGTAAGAACCCCGATGCGCCGGATACGGCTTCGTGCGCCTCGGACGTCGAAACGAATAAACAAATAAGAATAGTATAAGCGGTGAGTTTTGAAAAAAGTCTCATCATGATCCTTCCTGCTTGGTTGAATAAATTTTCAAGCTTTAGGGTACTTTACTATTGCGAATGCGACTCATTCGCAATAGTGTTTTTATAATTACAAAAAATATTTCTTTCGGATCGTGATCAATCAAAACTTACAAGTGCTTTTGCGACGAATACCCATAAATGGATCAAGAAAGTAATCGCCGATGCCTATTGATATGTCTGTACCCACCACGCTAAACGCCGATGAGACAAAACTCATTAGCATCATGCGAGGTTTCCTCGACGGTGGCTCCGAGACTGCACCGCATTTGAAGGATGACCCATTACTAGAGATTGTCGAGGCACCGTTAACGCGATTCATTTCATATATTTGGCAAAGTGATCCTTACGTAGTCAAGCTGAATAAGTCTGAAGACCATTCAGTAACTCTTTTCGAATTACAGCTTCTCTATGCGATATCCGAGGCCCGTATGAGTAACGATAATACGGTCGCCGAATTACTAGCTTGGTGGTTGCCGCGGAATTTAATGGAATCTGGGAAGTCTGTGTTAGCCATGATTGCGGACCTTCTTAGCGACTACGGTATGGAATGTCAGTCTAGTGCCAGGCTGCGTATGCACATTCTCACAACTTTGCGGAAAGGGGTGCAATCAAACCGGATGTTTGTATTGGATCTTCCTATTTCCGATACGCAGAGTTCAACAATTCAAAACACAAAAAACCACTGAGAGAACAAGTATGCCCCAAGATATCTTAGTTGAAGTTGATAATTTGCATGTAAATTTTCCGACAATTGGAAAACATGTGGAAGCGGTTCGGGGTGTCAGTTTTGAAATACGCAAGGGCGAAACGCTTGGTGTTGTTGGCGAATCCGGTTCCGGTAAATCGGTTACATCCATGTCCATGCTTCGGCTCAACGATATGGCAGGGGCTTATGTGCCTAACGGAAAGATTTTTCTTAACAGCAAACGAATTGGCCGGACGGAATTGACCCAGGCTGACAGTGCGACCTTAAGCGAAATTCGGGGACGAGAAATCGGTATGATTTTTCAAGAACCGATGACTTGTTTGAATCCGGTTCTAGATATTCGAACACAACTTACCGAAGGCCTGTTTCAGCATTTGGCTATGAGCACGGGAGAAGCGGAGGAGCGAGTGCTATCGCTTTTGCGGCGCGTACGCATTCCCGACCCAGAAAGTAAGCTCAACCAATACCCCCATAACCTTTCCGGCGGGATGCGTCAGCGCGTTATGATCGCGATGGCATTAGCCTGCAATCCTGCACTACTAATTGCTGACGAACCTACAACCGCCCTTGATGTCACCATACAGGCGCAGATTCTCGACCTCATCAAAGACATTCAGGACGAACTCGGCATGTCCGTTTTGTTCATCACCCACGATATGGCAGTCATTGCCGAAATGGCAGACCGGGTTGTGGTTATGTTTAATGGCGAGATTGTCGAACATGGAGAGGCTGAGCAAATTTTTCATGATCCAAAGCATGACTATACAAAAAAGTTGATCAGCGCCGTCCCGCGCATTGGCAGTATGAGCGGTAAATCGGAACCTGAAAAGTTCCCTGAAGGCGTCGGCTGATCTACTGAATTGTCAGATAAAATCCCTACGGAGACTTCAATGACCAATTTGTTAGAAGTTAAAAACCTTGTAACTCGCTTTGATATTACCGACGGCTTAATGAGCCAGGCGTCTGCACGCGTTCATGCTGTGGAGGACGTTTCCTTTGAGATTAAAGCTGGCGAAACACTGGGCCTCGTTGGTGAAAGCGGTTGTGGTAAAACAACTACTGGACGCACAATTCTCGGCCTTGAACGCGCGACTTCGGGTGATGTCCTTTTCGAGGGTAAATCGGTATTGGAATTTAAAGGTCGAGACCGGTTTGAGTTCTGTCGTGCAGTCCAGATGATTTTTCAGGACCCTTACTCATCGCTAAATCCCCGTATGTCTATTTTTGAAACGCTTCGCGAGCCTATAAAGGTCCACAAGTTGCATAAGGGCGAGGCGATTAACAATAGGATTGTTGAGTTGCTCAAACAGGTTAATTTGGACCCAGAATTTGCCAAACGCTATCCGCATGAGTTTAGTGGTGGCCAGCGACAGCGCATTTCTATTGCCCGGGCGCTTGCGCTAGAGCCGAAACTTATCGTCTGCGATGAAGCCGTGTCGGCTCTTGATGTTACGATAAAGGCTCAAGTGATCAATTTACTAATGGATCTTCAAGAGAGTCTTAATCTTTCTTTTCTGTTCATCAGTCATGATATTGCAGTGGTTGAACGGATTAGTCACCGAGTAGCGGTTATGTATCTTGGCCGGATTGTGGAAATTGGTCCACGGGCTGCAATCTTCGATAATCCGACCCACGAATATACTAAGAAATTGCTGTCGGCGGTTCCCGTTGCCGATCCAAACCTGCGCCGCACCGAGCGCACCACGGCGACTGAGGAGATTCCTAGCGCCCTACATGCTCTGGATTATACGCCGCCTCNGATATCTTACGANAAAGTGGGAGNGGATCANTTNNTCGCGGTTGAGGCCGCNTGATNACAAAAGTTTGANTAGTCGGTATTGCCAAGTCNACTTCCGATCCCGTAGGTTTCCCATTATTGAAACGTAGAATTACCATTCAAGCGGTANCGTTATGGCCATCATCCTCAGACCCTTAACCCCGGCATTTGGCGCCAAAATTACGGGTGTCGACTTGNGTGACCNAGATGNGGTCGGCTTCNGGACGATCCACGAAGCATTCGAGGAATATTCACTACTTCTATTCCCGGCCCAAGAACTCGACGACTCGGCACAGATTGATTTTACCAGCCGTTTCGGGCCGCTGGAAAAGACCTATCCCAATATCGGCAATAATTTCAGGACAGGGTACGTAGCCCGTATGACCAATCTNGATGAACAGGGAAAGCTGTTAACTGAGGAAGATCCAAGGGTTCAAGTCCGGATAGGGCAACGTTTCTGGCATACTGACAGCTCTTTCAAAAAAGTGCCGGCAACCGCATCACTTCTGCATGCGCGGGTCTTACCGCCAGAAGGCGGTGAGACCGAGTTTGCTTCTATGCGGGTAGCCTATGATAGCCTGCCCAANGACCAACGAAAAGCGCTAGACGGTTTGAAAGCCGTCCACCATTACGCGTATTCTCGCCGTCACATGAAAGTTGATCTAACTGACCAGAAAACCGATGACGCCTTGCCACCGGTAACGCAAGCTCTGATCCGTCAAAATCCGAGTAACGGGCGCAAAAATTTATATGTGAGCGGCCATGCCTCTCATATTCAAGATATGGATGAGGCCGAGGGCCGGGTGCTGCTCGATGAGCTGATGGCATTATGCACGCGGCCTGAATTCACCTATTGCCATTCCTGGTCGCTGAACGATTTAATTATGTACGACAATCGAACGCTACTACATCGGGCACGGTCCTATGATATCACCCGGTATCCCAGAATTCTCCATCGCACCACACTGGCTGGCTGCGGTCCTACCGTTTAAGCGTGGAGTTTTGTCTGCATGAAAAAACCACTGCACGAACTGAGTATTGCCGAGTGTTCGCGTGAATTAGCGTCAGGTGCTGTCTCACCGGTGGAATTGACCGAAGCATGTCTGGGTGTAATCGAGACCCACGATCCGGATGTGAATGCCTTCCTTGATGTGACGGCCGACCTTGCACGCGCGCAAGCACGCGCCGCTGAGGAAGAGATCCACCGCATCGGTTTACGCAGCCCTATGCACGGCGTGCCGTTTGCGCTCAAAGACATCTATGACACCCGGGGAATAGCAACCACGGGTCATTCTGCATTGTATAAGCAGCGCATTCCTGCTGAAGACTCAGCTTGTACTGAGCGTCTCTACAGCGCTGGCGCAGTTCTGCTGGGTAAGCTTGCCACACATGAATTTGCTACGGGCGGTCCGGCATACGATCTGCCGTGGCCACCCGCGTCAAATCCGTGGCTGCTCGATCGTTTCCCGGGCGGCTCCAGTAGTGGTTCAGGAGCGGCCGTTGCATCGGGTATGGTGCCCGGGGCCCTTGGCAGCGATACGGCTGGCTCCATTCGCTTGCCGGCAGCATTTTGTGGTGTGGCCGGATTGAAGCCGACTTACGGGCGGGTCAGTAAGCGTGGCGTGCTTCCGTTATCGTGGACCCTCGATACGTGTGGCCCGCTAACGTGGACGGTAGAGGATGCAGCGATCATGCTGCAGATTATCGCGGGGCATGATCCGTTGGACCCATGTACGGTGCAGCGGTGCGTACCTGATTACACTGCTGCGTTGCGTGAAGATTTGAAAGGTATGCGCATCGGGATAGTGCGTCACTTCTATGAGAAGGATTCCCCAGCAGACGCAGTTACCGTGGCGGCAATGGAAGATGCCGTCAAGGTTCTGCAAGGTCTCGGTGCCACGCTCGTTGATGTAGTCCTGCCGCCTTTAGCCGATTACCAGGCAGCGACACGCATTATCATCGTCAGCGAGGCATTCGCCATTCACCGTGAGAACCTACTTTCGAAGCCAGAACTCTATAGCGCGGTGACACGTTACCGAATTATGCCCGGTGC
This sequence comes from Rhodospirillaceae bacterium, assembly GCA_002715005.1. GTDB lineage: Bacteria > Pseudomonadota > Alphaproteobacteria > UBA8366 > UBA8366. The sequence continues at coordinate 3,702 of PAXN01000029.1, read as the reverse complement.
GTTGGTGGCGGCCGCGGACTATTCAAATGCACTCAGGTTCCAACGGGTGCTTGCAGATAAGACCTTGTATGCGATGAGCTCGGTTGATGCGCTACTCACCGCCACTACTCACGGACCGGCTCCGGTGCAGTCGCAGATGCGTGCGGAAGCTAATTTTTCACGGCCGCCGCTTACTGGCCCGTTCAATGCAGCGCAGTTGCCGACTTTGAGTATATGCAACGGTTATGCACCGGAAGGCTTACCGCTGGCGATGCAAGTCGTTGGACGTCCATTCGATGAAGCAACAGTGCTGCATATAGGGCACGCTTATGAGTGCGCAACTAATTGGCGCGACCGGCGTCCGGCTTTCGAGCATCCCGAGAACTATTTAGATGCGGTCGCACCCGGCGCAAAAATAGAGGCAGTTGATCCGAGAGTGTTCCAGGACTGCCAGGCGCGGATTGAATCACAGGGCATGCAGCTCGACGAGCTGCAACTCGCTGATCTAACCGAGGCCATGCCTCACCTCGAAGCGATGATTGCCCGTATTCCGAAAGACTTGGGGTTTACAGCCGTACCGAGCTCAGTCTTTGGCTGGTAGTTGCCACTGCTGCATCCATAGATGGCACTGATTGCGAACTTTGAGGTAGTAAGTAATGGAGGATTATCAAGACTGGCGTGTAGCCGTTATGGTTGGAGCAGGATACTTAGATGGATTCTTTTAACATGCGGTAACAAGCTAAAATATGCCTAAAGATAATACCCTTACCAAAGCTGGGGGATCTACAATGAGAACTTCTGTTAAAAATTCTGTTAGTAAATTAGGTTTGACCAGGGAAATGGTGTGAAGGCCTCAGAAATAGCCAATGTAAGCGGAGAAAAAGAAGCGGTTAGGAAAGCAATAAGCAATAAAGATTACTTGAGAATATCTTCACCCGCAAAACCAGAATAAGGGCCTAANCGTGGTAGTACGGGATAAGAATTTGCTCTCAAAAGTGCCTTTTAATCTGTTTAGTTAAGGTAAATGCGGAGATCATTATGTTCAGGCAGCAAAAAACAGATATCCCTAAAGTCTATATCATTCATGAGAATGGAGAGTGGACAGCGCCGCTGATTTCTGCACTTGAAGCTCGTCATATCCCCTATTCGGATTGGGATATGTCATCTGCCATCTTTGACCTATCTCTCCCTGCACCTGATGGGATTTTCTATAGCCGGATGAGCGCGTCCTCTCATACACGTGGGAACCGTTTTGCGCCTGAAATAACTGTTGGTGTTCTCGCTTGGCTAGAAGCTCAAGGTAGCCGGGTACTCAATGGTAGTTCCGCCCTAAATTTAGAAATTTCTAAGCTAGTTCAATATGCTGCTCTTGAACAAGTTGGTCTCACAACGCCAAAGACCATCGTTGTTTCATCTCGTGAGGATATCATAAAGGCGTATAAAGCGCTGCCGTTTGATAATGTTATCACTAAACATAATCGTGCTGGCAAAGGCTTGGGCGTTCAGCTTCTGAAGTCAGATGCCGCTGTGATTGAGCATCTTAATAGCTCGTCTTTTGAGGAATCTGTCGATGGCCTTACCCTTGTTCAACAATATATTCAGTCACCGGACAGCAGTATTACGCGGGTTGAATTTATCGGGAGAGAGTTTTTTTATGCTGTAAAAGTAGATACCTCTAACGGGTTTGAGCTTTGTCCCGCTGATGTTTGTGCCTTAGAAGGCGGTTTGTGTGCTACGGATGAAGGTAAGAGGTTCCCATTTGATGTCATCAATGATTTTGAAAATACCGATGCGGGGCTTGCTCTCTTACCGAAAATGAAAGCTGTCATGGAGAATNAANAGCTGNTA
>PAXN01000029.1:0-1870 GCA_002715005.1 Rhodospirillaceae bacterium | reverse complement strand
CTGGATTTGAATATGTAACTGATGATGCTGGCAATCACTATTGCTATGATATCAATACCAATACGAATTATAACAGCGAGGCTGAAGCCCGCTATGGCAAGTTTGCAATGCTGCGGCTTGCAGACTATCTGGGTGCTGAACTGTCTGCTATTTATAAAAAGCCACTTAGAGTAGCCGAATAAACTAACTGCACTATCGGTATTTATTAGTTTTGTTCAGTCAACACATCTGGTGGTTCGTTCAAGGTATTAAAATACTGCAAAAAATTTGCATGGTGCTATTAGCGGGGTGAGTAGTGGCAGATGATATCCTAAAAAGCATATCAGAGTTTTCTAGTGGTCTTTGCTTTGACAGCTTACCTGAAAAGGCAGTCATTGCGGCAAAAGAAAGAATTATTGACGCACTTGCTTGTACGTTAGGTGGTTTTAATTGCAAGGCTGGCGTGATTGCACGCAAGCATGCTGGGCCAGCGGCATCGCAGCAATATGCGGGTCGTATCGTTGGGCAAAATGAAACCGTCTCGGCTGATGCTGCTGCATTCGCTAATACCTGCATGTTACGTAACCTCGACTTCAATGACACCTATCCTGGCAGCCATCCGACGGACGCGTACGGGGCGATTTTTGCTTTAGCGCCTACCGTGGGTGACGGGGTGTCGGGCGAGGCCTTAATTACAGCCGCGGTGATCTCACACGAAACTATTATCCGCCATGTGCGCGCTGCTAATCCCAGCGACCAAGGTTTCGATCAAGGTACTACTATTGCGATGGGGGTGGCAGCCGGTGCGGCCAACCTACTTGGCCTCACGTGCGAACAGACTGAACATGCTGTTTCTATAGCCACCGTTGGTAATGTGCATCTGCGCGCGACCCGTTCCGGAGAGCTCTCGATGTGGAAAGGTTGTGCGACAGCGCTTGCAGTCCGTAACGCCGTACAAGCAATTTTGCTCGCCTCTGATGGTATGAGTGGTCCCCCGGAGCCTTTCCGTGGGCGTCATGGTCTAGCAGACCACTATCCATCTTTTAAATGGACACCCTACGGATTGAATACAGAGGATTTTTATATTGATAAGGCCAATCTGAAATATTGGCCTGTAGCTAATCAGATGCAGGCAGCCGCATGGTGTGGTATTGAGCTTGGCAAACAGCTCGGCGTGACTCAGATTGATAGCATACTTGTGGAAGCCAATGAGTTTGCCCACTTTGAGAGTGGTAGCGAACCGGAAAAGTGGGACCCTCAAACTAAAGAAACTGCGGACCATAGTCTGCCATATATTCTTGCTTGGGGTTTGATGCATGGCACAATTGGTGCCGATGCTTTTGACTCTGAGGCGTATCTCAGTCCTGAAATACGGCCGTTTCTCAAAAAAATTAATGTAACGATCAATGAGCAGTTCACGACCGAATATCCAGATGAAATGCATATGCGTGCAACAGCGAAGACAAAAGATGGCAAGGAGCATGTCGCTGATATCCTCAATCCGATTGGTCACCCGAAAAACCCCATGGACTGGAATGACATCGAAAACAAATTTATACGTTTGTCAGAAGGTTTTCTTAAAAGGGAAAAGGCCTCGAAGATTTTTAAGCTGATGCACTCGATGGAAAAAATCGAGAATATCGCCGAGGTATTTAATTTAATATCTGCAAGAAATACAAAGGGTGTTGAGTAAAACTATAGCTCTACCCCATTCTCTTTCTCTCATACATACCTAGCAATCAACCATTGCAACCGCTTGTGTCGTAAAGGGATTTAGGCATTACCCAACCTTAGAATAGGTTGGGTAATGCGTATTTACCTAAGCAATATCCCAAGCTAAGTTAATGGCGTCGTGAACATCTCCGGCGTGGGCTGGACTTTCGCTAGTTGG
>PAXN01000028.1 GCA_002715005.1 Rhodospirillaceae bacterium | reverse complement strand
GATGCCCGTTGCGCTGAAGGGCTTGGGCGACTGGTAGCGGGCCTTCATACCCTGCGGCGCATGTCCGTCTCCGTAAACGGAATGTTGCAAGCCGGCCAAGAGCCTACAATCCAAGGCTCCTTAGTGAAGGATCTCGGCACTATCTGGGAACAGGAATTGCCATCGAAGGCCCGTGACCTAGCAACATTCGTCGCGCCGGATGACAGCAACCGTGCATCTTTTGATACACTGTTAAACTACGGCATCCAAGTGGCACCAAAACTAACCATTCAAGGCGGCACAACAGAGGTATTGCGTGGCATTATCGCTCGTGGGCTGGGACTACGATAGTCAACAGAATGACAAACATTCACGCACTCTTGAACCCGAAGACAGTTGCCGTGATCGGCGCTTCTAACGATACCTCTATTCTTCGTGGGCGGACGATGGCAGTGCTTATGAGCCACCCCTATGCGGGTACAATTTATCCGGTCAGCCGCAGCGCGGAAGAAGTCATGGGCTTAAAAGCGTATAAATCCGTGAGGAATATTCCTGCCTCAATTGATCTCGCACTTTTAATAATCCCAGCGGAGTTTGTACCCGAAGAGCTCGAACGGTGCGGCAAAGCCGGTGTCAAAGCAGCACAGATAATTACCGCAGGCTTCGCCGATGGCGGCGGCGACAAAGGCAAGGCATTGCAAGCCAAAATAGGCGAGCTCGCCAAGAAGTATGATATGGCGATAGGCGGACCAAATTCAGAAGGGTTCGCTAATATGTCTGCATCGCTTTGTACGACTTTCAGCCCCGCGGTCGCGGAAACCGATTTCTCTCTAATCCCAAATTACCGAAAAGATGGGTTCGTTGCTGCCATCGCACAAAGTGGCGGCTCCGGCTTTGGTTTCTATGACCAAGGAAGACCGAAGGAATTGCCGTTTAGCTATGTGATTACAACCGGCAATGAAGCCGCGTTAGAGACTTTTCAATTCGTTGATTACCTGATTGATGAAGGCCGCACAGATTCATTCTTGTTATTCCTAGAGGACGTAAAATCACCAGATATTTTTCAAAAAGTGGCGGAAAAAGCGCTTCGCGCAGGAAAGCCGATAATCTTAACCAAGATCGGAAAATCTGAAGCTGGTCGAAGAGCGGCGGCCTCCCACACAGGCGCTATGACCGGGTCATATGACGCTTACAAAGCAATGTTCCAACGTTACGGTATCATCGAAGGTAAGGACCGAGAAGAGATGTGCGATATTGCCGCTGGATTCTCCCGGTACCGTGATAGGTTGCCCACGGGAAAACGGGTTGCCATTTGCACCGGTTCTGGCGGCTCCGGTGGCTGGATGGCCGAAAGCTGTATTGCCGCAGGGCTCGAAGTGCCGATTCTTGATGGTCCTACACGTGCCAAAATCGATGCACACTTGCCTCATTACGCAACTTCACAGAACCCGGTTGATGGTACCGCCGGGTCAATCCGCACCATTGGCTACAGCGTATTAGCCGAATGGGTAGCAGGCTCTGCTAACATTGATACGGTCATCAGCGTGATTTCTGCACGCAGCGCCAAGGTATTTTTAGACGAGCGGGAACATTTATTTCGGGTCGCTGAGGAAACTAAAAAACCTATTATGATGTGCAGTTATACGTTGCCCGGTGAAGAAGCGACACAGCTTATCAATAACGCTGGCTTTCCACTTTTTACCAATATGCCGAATTGTGCCCGTACCGTTTGCGAAATGGCAGACTACCGTTCCCATCGAGAGGCGTTTTTGAAAATCCCAGAAATCAAGACACGGGACACCTCACGCTCTGAAACTGCTCGTTCAGCGTTGGCCGAATATGACGGAGCGCTATGCGAATACCAAGCGGCGGATATCTTGGCGCCCTATGGAATAGATTTAGGCAACGGCGGCCTAGCGACCAACGCAAATGAAGCCGTAACTTTGGCAAAAGCTATAGGCGCCCCCGTCGCCCTTAAGATTCAGTCTCCTGATATTTTTCATAAAACCGAAGCCGGCGGGGTTGCCTTAGAGGTAGATGGCGAAAATCAAATTAAAGCAGCATTTAAAAGCATCAGCGCCAACGCAATCGACTATGCCCCTGAGGCAGATATAAAAGGAATTCTCGTACGCCCCATGGCTGGAGACGGGATTGAAATGATAGTTGGCATCACCCATGACGCTGATTTTGGCCCCATGTTATTAGTCGGCCTCGGCGGCATTTTCGTCGAAGTTATGAAAGATATTGTCCTTTTGCCCACTCCACTTTCCAAAGAGGAGGCTAAATCCGCCTTAGACAGGCTCAAAGGAGCGGCGCTCCTTGGAGGCGTACGAGGCCAAACAGCAGCAGACAAGGACGCGTTGGCCGACCTCATGGCTAAGCTCAGCGAGTTTGCAGCCGAAACAGCGGGTGCAGTGGCAGAATTAGATTTGAATCCGGTGATCGTCCATTCGACAGGTCTCAGCGTAGCCGACGCACTGATTGTTTCCGCCCATTAAAGGAACCTAAATATGGCCGGAGATTTTTATCTTGTACCATTATCCGATGTGCTAGGCGCCGAGGTGCGCGGGCTCGATATAACGGCAGATCTGGACGACCTCACTATCACGAGACTCGAAGAGGCGTGGGCAGACCATGAAATTTTGCTTTTCCGTAACCTAGAGCTATCAGCAGAACAGCAAGTAACGTTTTCAGCTCGGCTCGGCAAACTCTCCAGCCACACCCAGGCCGATTATGCTATTCCCGAACATCCAGAAATTTTTATTGTCTCATCCAACGTTGATAAGAACGGCACGCCAATCGGCGCCACACCAGCACGCATGTGGCATTCCGACGGCCAATACACCGCAACACCGCCGGCAGGAACCCTTCTCTATGGCGTCGACATTCCCGATGAAGGCGGCGATACTTTGTTTGCTTCCATGATCGCGTCTTATGATGCACTGGACATCGAGATGAAGGAAAAAATCGAAAACCTTCAAGTACTCCATAGCCGTATCCAATCCTATGTGAAACTTCACCCACCCGGCAAAGACGTGCGCAATCAATTAACCGAAGAGGAAAAATCCAGCTTTCCCGACGTAATTCATCCGTTAGTCCGGCGTCATACTTATTCAGGCAAAAAAGCCCTTTATCTGCGCGGTAATGCGGGCCAACATATTATTGGGCTGGATGAAGCAGAGAGCGACGAACTACTCGACACACTGGCGGTTTTTGCTACCCAAGACCGCTTCATATATCGCCACCAATGGCGCAAAGGAGATGCCATCCTTTGGGATAACCGCTCGGTTAGCCATATGGGAACACCCTACGATATCACCAAAGGCCGGCGCTATATGCATCGGACTACTATCCAGGACAGGGCTCTCAATCGGGCTTAATTATGGTTTAATAGCGAAAAGTACCAGCAATCGGGAGAGCGACTATGGCTCAAACAGCCTTCAGTCAAGATGACATATTGGAATTCAAAGCGGGTGCAACGCGCAAACTCGCTGAACATGCCGTTGCTCTAAAATATGAGGGTTTGCCGCAGGCAGTCATCAATATCACGAAGCGATGCGTGTTGGATACGCTCGGCGTCACCATCGGTGCCAGCGGTCTGATCGAAGAAAGCCTCGTCCTGCGCGACTACGTGAAAGACCAAGGCGGCAAGGCCGAAAGTTCCATTTGGGGGTTTGGCGACAAGGTGACCGCCATGCAGGCTGCGTTCGTCAACGGGTCCATGGGCCATATGTTGGACTTTGACGATATCGGAGGTGGCCACCCAAGCATCGTTACCGTGCCGGTCGCTTTTTGCATTGCCGAAAAACTCGGTGGCGTATCAGGTAAGGATTTAATCACCGCTATAGCCGCTGGTGTTGATGTCTATATCCGCGGCAATCGCGCCATCACCGTCAATGACTGGACTATGACCGAGGGCTGGTTCGCCACACAATTGTTTGGTTATATCGCTGGTGCTGTTACCGCGAGCCATCTGTTAGGGGCGGATGCGGACCAGATGGAGAACGCCATCGGAATTGCCTACAACCAGCTCGCCGGCAGCCGCCAAATGGCAACACCCGCCTCTACTCATATGCGCGCGATGCAAGCAGGTTATAGCGGACAAGGCGCAGTGCAGGCCGCCGAACTCGCCGCCCTCGGCATCATCGGTGACAAGGAGGTCTTCGAAGGCCGCTACGGCATTTATCATAACTATGTAAGCCACCGCACAACTGAGCCAGACTGGAGCGAATTGACAGGAGAGCTGGGAACACTTTTTCCCGTACTGAAACAATTGGGCACAAAGGTTTGGCCGGCATGCGGGTACACGCGCCCGGTCAATGCTGCAATCATTTATATGCGCGAAACGCATAATATCGACCCCGCCACGGTCGAGGAAATAGAAGTGCGCGGCGGGCAGGGGGCAACACGCCTGCTTTCAGAACCGCCGCACGAGAAGGCCCGCCCGAGAATCAGCATTGATGCTAAATACTCTATCCCTTACACATGCAGCATCGCCATGTTGAACGGGGATGTAAGACTGGGCGACTATCTGGACGATGCCCTGCAGAACCCGGTCCATCACGCCATGGGTGACAAGTTCCGTTATGTAGAAGACCCAGAAGCCTCCGCCAAATCACCCATGCCTATAGTGACCATCCGCACGAACGACAACGAATACCAACATCAGGTAACGAGTTTGCCGGGGGATGTGAATAATCCTGTTAGCCAAGAAAGGCTCAGTGACAAATTCCGAGATGCAGCGTCATTCTCAGCCACTCCCATTGCGGATAGCAGCATTGAGGAAGTAGTAAGCCTCTGCGCGACTTTGGAAACTCTCGATGACGCAACGACAATTATAAGACTTGTAACATAGTCAAAATGCAATCAATGTCCGGACTTCGACACTCTCTCGCGGCGGTGCTCCGACCGGTGCCCTTGGGTTAGTGAACGCCGTGTGCGCCGTAAAACGGGCTCGCCCATCCTCAGCAGAATCGTAGCACTTGATGAGTAGCGCCTCGTCACGCGCCATCTCGGAAAAATAATACCAACGCTGGCCAATGCTGAAGCCAATTTGAGCAATCTCGCCGACGCGGTCCTTATAAACGAGATCGGTCGGAATAAAGTCTTCTGATTGCATCGTCGACGAGTCGCATACCGCGAGCGGCGCGGTGATAGCCGGCCCGCCAATGGAGCGCCAAATATTCACCACCGCATAACGGCGACTGAGCCAATCCTTCGCTTCTTTCGCGTCAAAAAGATCACGAATCCGCTGCGGACCGGATTTGTCAGTGTAGTCATTATGGGCAACCTCCACCGGCGCCCTGACAGAAGCTATATCGCGTTTTTTATCATCTTCAATGCGGATGGTGTGATCAAAAATATGAACTTTCTCCGCACCGGTCACCTCTTTTATCAAGACCTTAACTTCCGGATAGTAAAGACCTTCCACCTGCACCTCATCAAGAAAATCAACCACCCCGGTTTGATGCTGATGAAATGAAAACCCATTTTGATCCAAGGAAAATTTAGATGCGTTCGCGCGGGCGTCTTTAATTGGCGTTATACGTTTCTCGAACTGGCCACTCCGTTCCGTAAGTCCTTGGCCTTGTTCCGGAATGTCGACGCGGGGTTTGTCCTCAGACCGAACAAGAAAATTGATCGGCGCTTCCAACTCCGTATCCTTGATTACTATTTGTGCTGTCATCACTCGCCCCCCTGAGCCCCTAAAGTGGGCTCGGCCTATCCAACTTGCAAGACTCCTCAAAGCATTCCCACCATGCGCTAGACGAATGGTGTGAAACCGCTAAACTAAACCCATCAGTCCGAAGGGAGGATATAATGAACAAGGTTACCCTGCTAGCCGTTGGCGATGTTGGACCTGTCCACGAACCAATGGACCAATATGCGGTACTCGCGAAAGATACGTTGGCCACTGCCGATATCCGGTTCGGCCAGTGCGAACGGACATACTCCAAACGCGGTTCACTGCAAATTCATTCTGGCGGCCATCACAGCCGTTGTGATCCGAGCCTCGCGTCGATCTTTGAGAATTGCGGCTTTGATGTTGTATCCGTTGCCTCCAACCATTCTATGGATTGGGGCGGAGACGCCTTGCTAGACACGATTGAGTTGCTCAACAAAAAAGGCATTAAGACTGTGGGTGCTGGCGCCAACATAGAGGAAGCGCGTAAACCTGAAATTATAGAGAAAAACGGCGTGAAAGTAGGATTTCTTGCCTATTGCTCAGTGCTGCGGGACGGCTATACCGCAACTGATAAAACAACCGGCGTCGCCCCCATACGCGTACACACCTATTACGAAAAATTCGATTATCAGCCGGGCGTGCACCCCAAAGTGGTGACCGTGCCTTTCGAAGAGGATGTTGCTGCCATGGAGGCCGATATCAAGGCCTTAAAGAAAAAAGCGGATACAGTTGTCGTTTCAATTCACTGGGGCCTACATTTCATTCCCAGAGAAATTGCAGATTACCAGCCTACCGTCGCAAAGGCCGCCTTTGCCGCCGGCGCTGATATGATAGTCGGGCACCACGCCCATACACCAAAGGCCATCACCGTTTATGATAATAAAGTTTGTTTTTTCAGTATCAGCAATTTCATCATGTCGAGTTCTGAGAAAACCCCGGAAGCAGCGGCGAAATTCGAGAAAAATTATCGCGTAACCCTCGATCCCGATTACCCCAGATTACCATATGGGTCGGATGGCAAACGCACCCTTATAACCAAGGCTATTTTCTCGAATAAAGGTGTGGAAAAGGTTTCATTCCTACCGACATTGATCGATCCTAAGCTACGGCCGGAAATTCTCAAAAACGGCGATCCCCGTTTTGATGAAGCGGTACAGTTTATGGAGTGGGTATCCGAGGATTTTCCCCATAATTTTGCCGTTGAGGGCGATGAAGTGATTATTACCGGTTAAAGCGTTCTAGAGTTTACTTGCGGCCCTAGCCGAAATATTGACGCGCCCGACGGTAAAGACTCCACGCAATCGTCAACAGGCCTGCGGCCACCAATACAGCAGCAACGGGCTCGCCAAAGAACCCACGATAATTAAAATGGTAGTCTCAAAAAATATGTCGGCCACTTCTATAGATTTATCAGGTCTTTAAGCCTGGGGCTTAATTTTACCGATCCGAGTATGTATTCCTACTCTATTTGATTAAGCAAGGTGACCTATCATCCGATCATTTGTTAAAATGATTCGAAATTACGATACTTTTTAATTCCAATGGCCTTAGGGTCAAAAAATTTAGGGAGATCTGAGTCATGTCACTAAAAATTGGCGATACATCGCCTGATTTCGAAATAGATACCACTGAAGGCCGCATAAAGTTCCATGACTGGGTTGGCGATGGCTGGGCCGTCATCTTTTCCCACCCAAAAGATTTCACTCCGGTATGTACCACAGAGCTGGGCTATATGGCTGGTCTGAAACCTGAGTTCGAGAAACGAAATTGCAAGGTCATCGGCCTGAGTATCGACCCGGTCGATAATCACATGAAATGGGCAAAAGATATCGAAGCTGCTACCGGCCATGCACCGAACTATCCGCTCATTGGCGATAGCGAGCTTAAAGTGGCTAAATTATTCGGCATGCTGCCCTCCGACGCTGGGAATAGCTCCGAAGGACGCACGCCTGTCGACAACGCAACAGTACGTAGCGTGTTCATGATTGGACCAGACAAAGGTATCAAGCTGATGCTCACTTATCCCATGAGTACTGGGCGAAATTTCGATGAAATCCTTCGCGTATTAGATTCCATGCAACTGACAGCCGAACACCAAGTAGCGACACCGGTAAATTGGCAAAGAGGAGATGATGTTATCATCGCGCCTGCTGTATCGAATGAAGAGGCCGAAAAGAAATATCCTGAGGGCTGGGGTGGTCCACTGCCTTATATTAGGACTGTACCCGACCCAAAAAGATAGAGCAAAAACTTCAATTAAAAGGGGCCAGGCGGCCCCTTTTTTTTCGCTGAAAGCAATCATCGTGCCTGTAAAATGCGTCACGAGGCTATGGTAGGTGGGGTATTCGCAAAAAGATTATCCATCTTCCCGCAAGGGACATTTAGTTTTCCCATTTGATCGGTAGACAAAACACCATGCTTACGCAAGCACTTCGAAATATCAAAATATTACATGTCGCTGCACGCACCAGAGATTGCCGCTAACCGAAAATCAATGGAAAAGGCCACAGTTATTTTCTTCGCTCCATCGCCTGAGAAATCCTGTAGTCATATTTTTAAAGATGGCCTGCGTTACATAATTTAAAGAATCAGACGGCAAGAATTGCCATAAAACTATCTACTGACATGGCGCGCAGCCGATCCTGGTCGTGATAAAGCTCACGAAATTTCTTTTCATTTACGCTGACAAGACAATCTGTCGTGTTCTGCAAAAATTTCTGTGACAACACCTTGCGCGCTTTATCTCGTCGCCGCGCATCACCAAGCGGGAAAAGTACTTCAACTTCTGCACTCGAACTACCATCGACAAAAATCACCTGAACCGCAGTTGCATCCGAACGCACCGTAGGATCTGCAAAACCTTTGGTATAGCTTTCCCTTTCGATCAGCTGAATTTTTTCCCTCAGCAAATCAACTCTCGGATCGGAGGCCGTCTCATCATGGTAATGCCTGTATTCGAGGCAACCGTGAATCAAGCCAACAGCCACTATATATTGCATACAATGATCACGCTCGGACGCAGAGGTTAATGGTCCCCTTTTATCAACTGTTCGCATTGCGCGCTCATGAGTGTAGACATCAATACGTTCAATTTCACCAAGCCGGTCCTGTACCATCGGATACAACTCTATCACCGCCTCCATCGCCGTTTGCGCCCGAAACTGAGCGGGATAGACCTTGAATAAAATATTTTCCATCACGTGACAGCCATAGGGTGCCGGATAGATAAATGGAACCCCTCGCTGTTCCGCATCATGAACGCCAACATCCGCGGTCGACATAACCCGTGGAAATCCGGCCTCTCCATCGACAGCCTTTAAAGCGTGCCATATGCCACGAGCCGCCGCATCGGGTGAGCCCCAATTCTTGCGTGGTGTCGTATAGGGATGTCGATAGATACGAAGCGGTTGTCCATCCGCCCAGCCCTGTGAGACAGCATTAATAATTTCGCATTTCTCGCCGCCAGCTAATCGGCATATCACTGCCGCCGTCGCCGCCTTCAAGGGGGCAGTATAATCGTACGGCCCAAAATCATTCTTCATCAGATGCAGGCCAAAAATCTCATACGCCTTGATACCGAGCGTGAGTAATTCATCCATCTTTATATCGCGCCCACGGCGTGCAAAATAATCAGCAGTCGCAAGAATAGCACCCCACATATCCGATGGATGTCCGCCGCCTTTACCAAACCAGCTATCATTGAAATCTAGCCAGCGGCCCATGGTGCCAATCGCAAAGGCAGCTGTCACCGGATCAAATTCATAGCCCGTTCCCGGCACCCGTGAACCACCGGGAACGATAGCATCCGGCACGATTGGTTTTATGACCCTTCGACACTCAGCCTCATCGAGTGCCTTCAATGCACAACCGATAAAGTCAAATAGGGCAAGATGTGCTAGTTCATAGGCTTGGCTGGACTCAATTTCCGCTTCCGTAACGTAAGAAGCGATATCGCTTAAGGTGTGATCCGGTGTTTCCTCAACAATTGCCACCAATTCTCTCCATTTGTTGGTTTCCGCTTCGCTCGGATGAATTTACACGAATATTCGCTTCAGCCTATAAAGGCCTCGATCTCACATAAAGAGTTGGCAATGACTAAACCCCTCAACGGCGTCAAAGTTCTTGATCTATCTAATATCATAGCGGGCCCGCTGTGCACCTATCAGCTGGCCCTAATGGGCGCAGACGTCATTAAGATTGAGCGACCCGGCACCGGTGATCTTTCACGGAAAATGGGTATGGATCCCGAACGCGGTCACAAACAAATGGGCGTTTCTTTTCTAGCTATGAATGCGGGCAAGAAATCCATTACACTAAATTTACAGCAAGAACGCGGTCGAGAAATTTTTAAACAGCTGGCGTCTAATGCGGACGTGGTGTTTGAGAACTATCGCCCTGGCGTTATGGCCCGCCTCGGGCTTGACCATGACACCTTAAAAACTTTTAACCCCAGCCTAATTTATTGCGCGGTTTCTGGGTTCGGTCAGGATGGGCCACTCTCTAAACGCCCGGCGTACGATCAGATCATTCAAGGTTATTCTGGCCTTATGAGCCTGACTGGTCCGGAGGACGGCGACCCCTACCGGGCGGGCTACACCGCCTGCGATTCCATGGGCGCCATGACCGCGGCTTTTGCAGTAACCGCCGCACTTCTGAGAAAAAACCGGACTAGCGAAGGTGCATTTATTGATGTATCAATGCTAGATGCAACTATGACCACTATGGCAAGTTGGGTTATTGCTAATCACCTAAATACGGGGAATGAGCCCCAACGGCTCGGCAATGAAAGCCATTCCGCCGCACCGTCCGGGTCTTTTCCTACCAAAGACGGCCAGATTAACATTGTTAATAACGAACAAAAACAGTTTGAGGCCCTCTGCGACGCGATCGGCCGGCCCGACCTCAAAACCCATCCAATGTTCGCAGATCGTAACGAGCGCTTTAAGAGAAAAGATGCATTGAGGGCAGAGCTTGTGCCTGTACTGGCTCAAAAAACCAGCGCAGAATGGGAAGAGGTATTGTCAGCCGCAGGCATCCCAGCGGCACAAATCTACACAGTTCCGGAAATTTTGCGGCATGCCCATACGTCAGCGCGCAATATTTTGGAAACCTTTGAAGATGTTCCAGGTACCAATCAATGCGCAACAGTAGCTACCCGCGGGTATCAGTTCATCGGGGAGACGATAGAGAAAAACACACCACCTCCGGAACTAGGTCAAGATACAGACACTGTCCTGGAATCACTCGGATTGAGCGACGAAGATATCCGCTCCTTGCGGGAAAATGGGACGGTCTAGGAGAAGCGCCTTGAGCTATTTTGAACCCCCGCAAGCAATAGATACGGAACTCTTTGCCCAACTGCCAGAGAAATTCCATAAAAAGGGTGGCAAAAACAGCGGCGGCCGGCCCGTGCGTCATTCTTTCTTAGAAGGACCATCCTTCGACCGAGACGGCAACCTTTATGTAACCGATATCCCTTATGGACGAGTATTTCGAGTTTCAACAAACGGCGAATTCGAGTTGGTTGCAGACTACGACGGTGAACCGAACGGTTTAAAAATTCATAAGGACGGGCGTATTTTTATCGCGGATCACCATCATGGCATTATGCTATTGAACCCGGATACAGGATCATTAACGTCCTTCCTCACAGGCCCCGACAAGCAACGTTTTAAGGGGGTTAACGATTTAGTCTTCTCCAGCAATGGTGATCTTTATTTCACAGACCAGGGTCAAACTGGGCTTCATGACCCGACTGGACTCGTTTACCGCTATTCGACCCATGGTGGCTTAACCCCTTTACTAGATACGATACCCAGCCCAAATGGAATTGTCCTCAACCGTCGGGAAAATACCATTCTTGTTGCAGTAACCAGAGCAAATGCTGTTTGGCTAGTGCCCATGACGGAAAAAGGCGGCGTCACTAAAGCAGGGCTCTTTGTCCAATTGCCAGGGCCGGGGCCAGATGGTTTGGCCATGGACGAGGATAGTAATCTTGCTGTAGCCCACCCAGGCATGGGAATAGTTTGGATTTATGACAAAAAAGGTATACCGATCTATAAAGTAAAATCGTGTGCTGGCAGCATGATCACCAATATCGCGTATGGCGGCAAAGACAGACGCTTTCTTTTTATGACTGACTCCAGCACCGGCAGCATCCTGCGAGCGGAATTGCCTACGCCGGGTAGAGTTATGTATTCCCATATGTAGGTAAAATAATGCCACANATGTATCTAGAAGTCGCGGTTTAGGCNTCTTAGAAGACTGTCAAAATAAATTTACACACACATCATACNGGCCTGATTTAATNGTATTACCGGTAGCATCTGCTTCCAGGCAGTAAAAAGTTTGCCCGAACTTTTGGTGAATCTTACCTAAACCATAATGTATAGCTTCGGATAATTATTTAGAATCTAGCTCCCGAAGGACTTTACTATGCACCACCGACAAGAATTTCTGCACCCGTCACCGCGGCCTGCCGTGCACAGTTTGAAAGCTTATCTGGCTTGGCGCTACTGATTGGATGATCGATTGTCACGAACGAGAACCCATCGGCACCGAGCACGCGAGACATCAGATCCGCTGCACTCACGAATTTTGTTGTCATCACGCCAATGGACGGAATGCCTAGCTTCTCTCCAGCCACAGCGTCATGCAAACTGCACGACGAACAGCTTCCTCAATCGCCGATGCCAGCTACGAGTGCATTCCATTCTTGGGCTTCATCCATAATATGCGGGTCAGCTGGTGCACTGTAGTTTGACTTAGTACGCCGCACCACTTTGGCCACGCCATAGGATTCGACCAATTCATTCTCAAACGCGTCGAAAAAAGGCGCTGTACCAAACTTTCCATTGGAAATAATTCCAACCGTCATACCCTTTAACGCAGGCAGCCTACCGGCTAAGGCAAAATCAGCAGCGGCGGTCTCATGGGTTGGATCAAGAAATTCTAAACTCATCACTAACCTTTCCTTCTCAGGTATCGCAATCTACGCAAGCGCCGATCGCCATCGTCACAGCCTTACTTTTTGTACCGAACCACGGTGGAATCACCGCACCAAAGCCCCCGGCAGGGCCGCCTGCCGCAATAACGAGCAAATCATCCTCACTTTGCAGCGCCGCATATTCCATATCGCCCTTATCGCCCACCACTGCCCCTTTGCCACAATCTAACCAATCACGACGGTGGATGCGGGCCTTCTCAAAAACATACTGCCGGATATCTGCTTTAGACCAACCAGCCTGATCAAAATGTGACCGCAGTTGAGGCGGCACAACAATAGCATAATTACCCGGCCATATTGTGTAATGGCGCATGCAGGCCCTTATCTCCGCAGCATATGTATCTAGAATCTCTGAGGGTTGCGTGGTCCACTCATTCATAAGCTGGCGCGGCGCACCAGCAGACATAACCGTAACGCCTGATGCGCTTTCTGGCACACCACGCTCTTCCGCAAGTGGTAACCACACGGTGTTCTCTTCGTCTTCTGAGACGCAATAGCTGATCTTGCCAGGATGCCCGAGCGTTGAACGATCAACATCTCCAGGTCGCACTTCAAGTAAGTTCCCAAGTATCAGTCGTATAGCACGCCCGATAACTGTCGTTGCCCTATCACTAGCGCCCAATGCGTTAAAAGTACCGTCCATCCCAAGTTCCTGACGAACTGGACCATTAATCACCACAAGAACCGCACACCCGCCGGTACTAGCAGTTGCACCATGAAGTAAAAAAGGCTCTTGTAACATCGCTGTGAAAGCCGCCGCTACGACGGGAAAATGCATTGGCAGGCACCCTGCCATAACGGCGTTTACCGCAAGTTTTTCCGCCGTGATCGCCCGTTCGCGGACAGGTTCTATTCCAATGAGGTGATCCGGTGGCATCATCACCCATTCCAAGCACTCTTCCACCGCGTCCGCCGTAGGCGGAACTACCGGCAAACCGTCGGACCACCTGCGGCTATGGAAAAACTCCTGCGCCGCCAACATATCCGTAACCTGATAGCGCTTGGAACTTAGTGGCATATTCCGTCATTCCCTTTGCGGTAACGCAGTGCTGTGCGATTTTTGGAACGGCAAGGTTTTAACAATACTACCGCGCCATAACCCTAGATTAACCATACTAGCATGACAAACCGCTAGACTGTTATGCTGAATAAGCTGAACCTGCACGTTAGAACCCTAAATGGCTGAAGAACCAAGAACCAACCAAACCGTACCCGGAGAACCACCACAGCTCGTATTTTCAGGCTCACGCCTTTTCACTCAGTGGCTGACCGAAGAGAAGGTGAGCTTGGTTTTCACCACCTACCAAATNGGCAAAATATTTTTTATTGGCTTACAACCCGATGGGCGCTTGTCTGTTTTCGAACGGAGCTTTGACCGTTGCATGGGGCTCACCCAAAAGAATAATATGCTCTGGATGAGCGCCCGTTACCAATTGTGGCGATTTGAGAACGTCCTCTTAGAAGGCCAAGATTACCGCGGTTATGACAAGCTCTATGTGCCGATGGCCGGACATACGACGGGGGATGCGGACATCCACGATATAGTAATCGGGACCGACGGAAAGCCGGTTTTTGCGGTTACCTTGTTCAATTGTGTAGCCACTCTGTCTTATGATTCCAGTTTCACGCCAATTTGGAAGCCGGACTTTATCGATGACTATGTAGCAGAGGACCGGTGCCACCTAAATGGGTTAGCCGCTGATAAAGATGGCAATCCTCGTTATGTCACCGTAGTCAGCGATTCCAACGTAGTTGAAGGGTGGCGAGACCACCGCATTGATGGCGGGATGGTCATTGATATGGTTACCAATAAAGTCATTTGTGCGGACCTATCCATGCCGCATTCGCCGCGGTTCTATAAAAATAAACTTTGGCTGTTGAACGCAGGCACCGGCGAATTCGGTTATGTGGACCAGTCGGAAAATTCTTTCGTGCCTGTCGCCTTCTGCCCTGGCTTCTTGCGGGGCCTAAGCTTCAGCGGCGATTACGCCATAATTGGGCTGTCCAAACAACGCACCGATCGGACATTCCAGGATTTGGCACTCGATGAGCGACTGAAGAAGGAGAAAGTAGAACCACGTTGCGGCCTACAAATTATAAACCTCAACACAGGTGACGCCACGCACACTTTCTGGGCCGAAGGCATAATTAGCGAAATTTACGACGTTACCGCAGTTGCAAATACAATACGCCCCATGGCGCTCGGATTTCGGACGGAAGAAATCGCACGCCACATCAAACTCGGCGACCAGGTAACGCCCGGCTGGCTATCCTAGCCTCACCGATTGCACGATATAGTTACGCCTTAGGCATGACACGAATTTCTTGATACTAACCTAAAATAAAAAATAAACTCCGCATAAACCAAAGATCGTTCTATCGAACTGATAGAACGGCCCTTGATTAATTAAGTCCCTAATAAATGCTTTAAGACCCTGCGATACCCAACCCTATCGACAAATAAAATGTGAATGCACCTGGGATCTAACGCCTGAAATATTAGTTTTGGGCGTCAACCACAGCGAGAGCCGCAATGTTAACGATGCCTCTAGAAGTAGCACTAGTCGTCACAATGTGAACTGGCTTGGCTGCCCCCAATAAGATAGGCCCAATTGAAGTGGCTGTTCCAAGTGTCTTGATCAGATTGTATGAAATATTAGCAGCATCCAAACTCGGCATTACTAAAAGATTAGCCGCCCCCTCAAAGCCTGTTTCTGGGTTGAGACGCTCTCGGATATTTTTTCGGAGTGCTGCATCACCCTGCATTTCGCCATCTATTTTAAGGTCGGGGTCCGCCTCCTGGATCAGCGCTAACGCATCGCGCATTTTATTAGCTGAACCCGTTTCAGCAGACCCGTAGTTAGAGTGTGATAGCAATGCAACATGCGGGGTGATCCCAAATCTTCGAATTTCTTCCGCAGCAAGCAAAGTCATATCGCATAATGCTTGCGGCGTTGGGTTCGAAGTCGCTTGGGTATCACATATAAAGACAGTCTCCCGCTGCGGCATAATGAGGACACTTAGACTGGCCAATTCATCAACGCCCTCTTTACGCCCAACGATTTTATGAACATGCTTAAGATGGTTATAATACGGCCCCATCGAGCCACATATCATAGCGTCTGCATCACCGGCATCTATCATCAAACAGGCTAGGACAGAAGGTGTGGTCCGAATAGCTTTTTCTGCCGCATCATCTGAAATGCCGAGCTTTTTGCGACAAGTAGCGGCATAACTATCAAATTGAGCAAAATCACTCGGATTAACGATGTTAAAATCCGAACCGGGCACAGCTCGCAAGCCTAAATCCTGCGCACTTTCAGTAATAGTTGATGGATTGCCGATGACCGTCGGCATGCAAACCCCATCATCCAACAGCACCTGTACCGCGCGAAGAACGCGACGGTCTTCACCTTCGGCAAATATGACGCGTTTGGGGTTTCCGCGCGCCTTTTCGAAGACTGGCTTCATCGTCATGCCGGACTTGTAAATGAACCTTTCTAACTGCAGACGATAAGCATCAAAATCCTTGATCGGTCGCTGAGCAACACCGCTGTCCATGGCCGCCTTGGCAACTGCCGGTGCTATCTCAAGAATCAAACGAGGGTCGAACGGTTTAGGAATCAAATATTCAGGTCCAAACGCCAGTTTCTCGCCAACATAAGCTTCTGCAACAACCTCGGAAGATTCCGCCATAGCCAGATCAGCGATTGCATAAACCGTAGCGCGCTTCATTTCTTCATTGATAGTGGTAGCTCCACAATCGAGGGCACCACGGAAGAGGTAGGGAAAGCAGAGGACATTATTTACTTGGTTTGGATAGTCGGAGCGGCCGGTCGCCATTATNACGTCATCCCGCGCGGCAAATGCAACATCGGGGTCAATTTCCGGGTTTGGATTTGCCAGCGCTAATACCAGCGGCTTGTCCGCCATGGACCGAACCATATCTGCATCCATTACGCCAGGACCGGACATACCAAGAAAGACATCAGCACCTTTAATCGCATCTGCCAACGTTCGGTCGGAGGTGTCTTTTTCGTAAACCTTCTTTGATGCGTCGATGGCACCGTCGCGACCAGCATAGACCAAGCCCTTGCGGTCGGTAATATAGATGTTTTCCACGGGTACTCCGAGGGTGACCAGCAAGTTGAGGCTTGAAATTGCTGCCGCACCTGCACCAGAGGTGACAATTTTGACTTTCTCAAGTTCTTTACTAACCAACCTAAGGCCATTGATCAGAGCCGCACAAACACAAATTGCGGTACCGTGCTGGTCGTCATGAAAAACCGGAATGCCCATAACATCTTTCAGGCCATCCTCAATCTTGAAACAATCGGGAGCCTTAATATCCTCTAAATTGATACCGCCAAATGTGGGTTCCAATGATTTTACGATAGCGATGAATTTTTCCGGGTCTGATTCGTCGACTTCAATATCGAATACATCTACGCCGGAAAATTTCTTGAATAGTACGCCCTTACCTTCCATTACCGGCTTCGACGCAAGCGCGCCAATATTACCAAGACCAAGAACCGCCGAGCCGTTCGTAATGACGCCAACCAAATTNCCACGCGCAGTCACATTTGCTGCTTCTTCTGGGTTCTCGACGATTAAGTTACAAGGAGCCGCTACCCCGGGCGAATAGGCTAACGCCAGATCACGCTGGTTTGCCAGCGGTTTGGTAGGTACAACTTCAATTTTCCCCGGTACCGGCCAGCGATGAAAATGATTGGCATCTCTCTTAAGGTCTTCTGCTTTTTGGTCATCGCTCATTTTTATCCCCTTTGTTTTTTTCCATGGCGAGGCGCCCAACAGGGCTGCTAATAATTTTTATTAATTGTTAATGCATTAAAAAGCACCGGTCCACATGAAGAACTGGCGGATAAACATAGGCATTCCTCACGACCCAAGCTTTGGACTATGAATTAAGCAAAATTCTAAATCTTATTGCTCAAAATGCTCCAGTAAACCAAAAAGTGTTTGGGGTGACCCTATTTCTGCAAACAAAACACAGCACCAATGGATCAACCAACCCCTTTAACTTGCTCGCTATCTAGTACATTCGACCGGACTGCCCAAAAGTTCCATGCTAGTAAATAGTTATCGTTCCTTGAAATTATTGGAGAATAAAATGTTTATCGCCATGAACCGCTTCCGCATTAACAAAGGTAGTGAGGCAGAGTTTGAGCGTATATGGGCAAAAAGAGATAGCCATCTTGAAGGTGTTCCCGGGTTCGAAGAGTTCAATCTATTGCGTGGCCCTGAAGCTGATGACCACACGCTTTACGCATCCCATTCCGTTTGGGAAAATAAACAATATTTTGAGGACTGGACAAACTCTGAAGCCTTCCGCAAGGCTCATGCCAATGCAGGCAGTGCCAAAAATATGTACCAAGGCCACCCAATGTTTGAGGGTTTTGAAGTTGTACTGTAAGGCAGCGGGCATATATGGACGGCGGCCAAGTTTAGCATGCTGTCATGATCCAGCCCTGAGGGTGACCGCCCAACACCAAAAGCTTGCTTCGAATATTGGCTATGCATTACCTCTTCGATAGGAGCAAACCATGAGTACGTTGCTATTCAGAATTTGCGGTCTATCCCTTCTTTTGGGCAGCCTACCACCTTCATCAACTCTTTTTGCTGACACCATGTCGCGAACCGTCACACATGTGCGTGATGGAGATACAATCGTCGTTGGAAAACAACCCATCCGGCTCAATGGTATTGCTGCTCCGGAGCGAAATGAGCCAGGCGGCAAGGAAGCTGCCGCCTACATGCGCCAACTCGTGCTCGGAAAATTGCTTAACTGCATAGACAATGGCAAATGGACCCACGACCGCCTTGTCGCTGTATGCCACCTCAATGGGGAGGACATAGGCCGCCTCATCGTAGCAGCTGGCTTGGCAAGAGATTGCCCGCGGTTTAGTGGTGGTCGATACACCGATGCAGAGACTGCGGCGAGCCGCGCGCTGCCTTTCCCCCGTTACTGTAAGCGCAAAGAATAAGCGAACCCTAAGTCGCCAAGGCGGGCAAATCAGCCTCGTGTAACTTAAGCTGCTCTTTAAAATTCTCGATAAAAATGGCATGCGAGGCGGCATGGCGTTTAGTTTCCTCGGGGCCGAGATCCTCTTTTGGCCGGGGCTGGAGATCGAAATTCCCGAACTCGTCCTCGCCACGCACGAGGGTCGCGGGCATACGGAATGAACCAATATTGCGTGTTCGTGTCGAAATATAGCTCAGCGCAAAGCCTATACGGGGCTGATCCGAATTGTTAGGCGCTGACTGGTGCAGAGTACAGGTGTGGTGCAAGGAAAACTGACCTGGCTTNAGAATGGCACACTCGGTATCGGATTTGTCAAACCACTCTACAGTGATTTGGCCAGCCGTATTGACGCTATTTTCGACGACATTGCTTTGCTGAAGAAGCTGTCCCCGGATATGGCTGCCGCACGCAAATTCGGCAGGTCCACTTTCCGGAGTGACATCAGACAACGCAACCCAGGCCGTCACATGATCGTGGGGCCTAAGTGCAAAATAAGTCGAATCCTGGTGCCATGCGGTGATGCCCGCTGACTTTGGCGGCTTGATAAAGGCACGGCACGTATAAAGGATGATATTAGTGCCCATCAGGCTCTCTATCACGTCCAATATGGCAGGATGGCGGATCAATTCGTCAGCCCAACCGCAGAGAAGGTGCAAGTTGTGCCGAAATTTGCCTTCGGCTTCAGCCAAAGGAACGCCGAGCTGCTCCTCTGTATTCGAGAAGCCATCGCGGAACCGGCGCACCTCTTCTTGGCTAAGTGCATCTAGTGGGTAGTAGAATCCGTTCGCACGGAAGCGCTCCATTTGTGTCTTCGTAAGTCCTGTCACTAAATCATCCATGAATGTGTTACGTAAGGCAGATGCAATCAAAGNTGCATATTGCGTAAAGATGCGGTTCTTGACTGTGCAGCTTGCAGCTGTCAAGGCAAATCTTGTCAATGCCTCCGGGAATAGTTATGTTATGTTATAACATTCTTTTTCTATGTCAACGTCGACGAAATGAAGATATCGAACTCCAATACGGTTGCAGCTTTGCACCAAGGTACCTTGCGATGAAAGCAGTACGAACCGTGCAAAGGGCGGTAGGAATTCTTTTTACCGTTACCCAGAGCAAGCGGCCCTTGGGGCTTACAGAAATTGCGCGCTCCAATGAAATAGACAAGGCGACAGCCCTCAGGCTTCTCCATACGCTTGGCGAAGCAAAACTGATTGAAAAGGATCCAGCTACGAAACGTTATGTCGGCGGCGCTAACCTGGCGCATTTATCTAAGTTTCGTTGCCAAGACTTACGGCAGATATCGGCACCGTACCTAGAATCTTTAGCGCAGAAGTTAAACGAAACGGTGTGTTTGAACTATGCACACCATATGGAACGCGTTTGTGTAGACGCGCTGCCAGCGCAGAAACATGAGCTTAGGGTAATGCCGCATATCGGCAAGTCCGTGCCGATCTATGTTGGTGCCACGGGCCGCGTCCTGATGGCCTATATGCGTCCTGATGAAATCGATAGCATAATCCATCGAACTAAATCGGCACCGGTTAAGGGTAGCGGTATCAAGAATGTCGAATTTTTCCGCAGACGGCTTGATCAGATCAAACGGCGTGGCTACGATTTTTCTAACGGCGACGACGTCACCGTTGGCGTCTCTACACTGGCGGTTCCTATATTCGGCGCACCCGACAAGGTNTGTGGCGCGATGACCGTGCGCGTACCAGCCATTCGAATGAATGATGAAAAAATCNAGAATATACTGCCGAAGACTAAAAATGCATGCCGCGCAATCAGCGCTGCTTTGGGGTGTTCGGAATTACACTAAGTGACAGTAATGACATTAGTGGCTTCATGCCACTACCCGGCGCCAAACCCGAGACCCTTAAAGGCTCCCAGAATAAAAGGCCAAATTAATGCAAGAAATTCAGACCTGTGATTCGCGCAATGGACTAAATGCTATAAACAAACCGGGCGCGGAACTCGTGATTTGGCAACGCTCGCTCCCGATGGGTTTCCGGAAGTGGATAGACCGGACCGAGGTATCAATGCTTCCCGACCTTCGTATTCTCGTCCAACCTGACACCCTAAGGCCCGCCCTCGAACCGCTACTCGACGAATGCGGACTGTCAGCGAACGAAATGCGCAATCTCCTGATCGACGATATTGAAAGTCTTGTAAGCGCGTTTGCGGATGTAACTCGGAGTGAATTTGTCGATGTCCGTCTGGAACGCATTGATCACGACGCCTGCCGTAAATTCCATCGCGACAATGTGGAGGCACGCCTAGTGACAACCTATCGCGGACCAACAACACAGTGGGTGGAGATGGCATACGCCGAAACTGCGTTACGGGAACAAAAGCTGTTCGGAGGTCCGCTGAAGCACCTTGCCAGCGACGATGTCGCTATTTTCAAGGGTAGCTGCGCAGGCTCGAATAACGGGGTTGTTCATCGCTCTCCGCCTATCGAAGGGACAGGACACACACGACTGTTTCTCTGTCTCAACAAACAAACGATCGTATCTCCGCCCCTGCATGCCGACACTTAAGCACAAAAGCCAGCACCTTTGCAGTCGACAAAAGGCAAACCGGTCAGCGTGTTAAGGTTTTTTAGCTGGAAAGTTGTTGGTAATATACACACGTTTTACGCTAGTCTGATACTCATCTAGCGTGAGACCTGTGTTTTCCAGAAATCGCTTCGGAGAATTGTTGCCGTAACTCCAGACCATATCCGCTAGCCCGCCGGGCGTATATCGCGGTTAGGGGGTTTTTGGCATTGCATCGATGCTTCTTTCCGAACAATACTATCGGGTAGCCGCAGTTTACGGCACAAGGAAGTATTGCCCGTCCCACATCAGTTAATCCTAATTTTTGAAGGACTGGAACGGATACGTAGCCACAAAAAGACACTAACACCGATTAAGCCTAGTGGTATCAACACCTTCAACGCCGACATCAGCATTACATAGATCGAAGCAGTGGTCGCGAGTCCCACCGCGGTGAGGATTATAGTGCCGCCAGTCAATACGTAGAAACATAGGAAAATCAAGTCGATCGTAGTCATACGCAGGGGCTGCGGCCGTTCGGTCGAAAAATAAAGTGCAATCGCAGATAGGAAGGCAGTAGTCAAAATACCAAAGGCATTATTGTCGCTGCCAAACGGCGAGAACAGTGTGTAATAAACCAGGAATAGCAGGAAGAATAATGGGACGCCGATCTTCAGCATTGTGACCGAATTCGCGCGTGTCAGCGTCCAGCCAACCCGTGCTTCCTCTCGGACATCAATAGTCTGATGCAAATCACTCCCTTCATATATCGTCGCCTTTTTTCGCAAAACGCCGGTAGTGGAATCTTTCAGCTGCCAGCCATTAATTTTAAATTCACGGTCAAGCATGGCCTCGGGTGTTGGCTGAATGATGCCGAAGCGAGACTGATCGGTTATGCTGTAGGAAATAAAAATATGTTGCCAATCGAAAGGGTAATTGTCGGCTTCAGGTGTAAAGTCGAAATTGGCAACCACGTAGTACCTAAACGTTTTGTTATAATCCTTTTGGTCTTCACGCTCCCACATCAGCTTGACTTCGAATTTCGGATTGATCGAACTNAAATTATTGAATTTAACGATATCAATCGGTTTCTCATGTGGCGATGTGATGTCGAGATAAAACTCCGCGGACCAGGTGCCATCGCCGATGTCGATATTNGTGATGCGCAGAATATCAATATAGAGGTAATTCACGATAATCGGCGTTGCTTCATCTCGCCCTGGAAAAAATTGCAGTGGATAAAAAATTTTCGGATAGGCCCCCGGCGTCTGGAGCGACTGCGGAAACTGATAGATGTAATTAGTTTTGGCTTGGTTGACATTATCCTCGAACGCATAGGCCAATTGCTTGCCGATAAAGAAATCGCGTTTGCCGTCAATTGCATTCAAGGCATCCCGCATGTCGTCAAGAAACTGTCCCTTTTCGGTGGCGACGCAGCCCGCCTGCCGCGCAGCGTAAGCGGCCAAGAGCGGCGGCCCCAGGCGCCAAGCGGAATCCTTGAGAAAGGATTTTTCCGTCTCGTTCATCGGAATCTCGGAGCGTCTGACGATATCTTCGAAATCGAGATACGGAAACGCATTATCCCCGGTCATTTCGATGAGCGGAAAGCCGATCTTCGAAAACCGTCCCTCGATCGACCCAAACATTTTCATTACCAGCGGGCACTTTCCGGTCTCGTTTAGATGGTCAAAAACGTGCTTAAAAACGCGTAGCCCCACATCCAGGATCACCACGTCCTCGTCGCCAATTTCTGTCAGAACCGGCGCCAGGTTTTCCTCGATTTCCGGCGTCTCCTGGTAGTCCCAGAAGTTCAGTGATTTGATTTCGCCTTTATGCGCGGCGAATAATTTTTCTTCGTAATTGGCAACGCGTCTACCATCATGGATGAAAAATATGCGAGCATCCGGGTTCCGTTTGGCCAGCAGATGGGCGATGGCCGGGACTTTGGTCGCTTGGCTCGTGCGGGAAATATTGAATTTGTTGGGATGCGTGCTACCGCCGGCACTGGAAAAGATGATATGAGAATCCATATCGCTCTCTTCGAGGAGCTTTTGATTGGGGGCGAGGCCGATATGGCCATTGGCGAACGCGATGTCGGGGGTTTCCCAGAGCTTCTCCAAAACACGGTCGATCCCTTCCTGGCCCTTCGGCACGCGGGTGTAATGGATCTTCATTTTTTTTCCGCCAATGCCGCCGGCCTCGTTGATTTCCGTTTGAACAAGACTGCAGGTCTTACGCAGAAACCGCGCGATCAGCGCATTGCCATCTTCGCCCAGCGCGAGATCGGAAGACCAAACCAGAAAACCTATATTATCCATACCGCCTCCAAACATTACCCTGCACTGCGCGCACTGCCGTCACGGGGCCATCCCGCACCAGAATTAAGATTCAGGTTTCTTATATCAACTGGTTAATGTTCTGGCAGTTCTCTTTCTCTGTCAACCGAGGAGACTGCTCCCTATACCTATGCACGGTAGACGTTTAAATTGATCGATAGACTGTAAAGATGAGACTAGGCTGAAGGAGGTAACCGGATGAAATGTTGTTGTACATGGCTCACCGCATTTATGTTTGCGCTGATATTGCTTTTCACACAAGCGGGCGATATTTCCGCGATGACGGTCGAAACCCTTGCAGCCCAATCCGACACATCCGTTCAAATCGTCCCGTCACCGGTCGAACGTGCGCAGCATTTAGTCCAAAACTATCCGCCCGCCGCAGCACCCAGCATACAACAAAGATCGGCACCCCAATCCGACGGCATGTCAGAAGAACAGGTATTCAAGGCCTGGGCCATGGGCGCGCTGATAGCATTTTCGATTTTGTTTGTACTTGGCATGACCAACCGGGTGGTCATTTTTCAGGATGGCGCTGATCTCGGCTGGTCGTTAATGACGCTGATTACACCGCTGGTGACTGTCACTGCGCTGACGGTTATGACGCCGGAAAATGCGCCACCTGACTACAACCCATGGACCCAAACCTATGGCAAGGTCATTATTATCATCGGCGGTCTAGTAACGTTATTTAGCGTAGTACGTATGTTCGTGATTTCGATTGGGTCAAATGGCTTAGCCCTCGGCCTGATCATTGGCACTTTTAAGCTTGTGGCATCGATAATTACGATCTTCTGTATCCTCGGATTTATCGGCCGGATCACGAGCGACGAGAGAAGAGGTTATGGCGCCTGGGTGTTGTTGATGTTTTTAATGGGGGTCTTCGTTTGGGTTCTCAAAAAGCTGATAAACGGCGACGAAGTCGCAGCCCGACGCCTGGCGCAAGGAACGCCTTGATCAAGCCAGTCAAAATTGCCATTACCTATCCGAGTAATTGATACATGCAGATGGACNCTTTAAGTAATACGTGATCCGGTTATTCGCAAACCACATGTAAGTGTGCACAATACGCCTTAAAGCGAACCCCAGGACATAGGTATGGTGCCATGAGCGGCTTTGAGTTCACTAGTTTTTTGATTTGCCTTGTCTGGGCCTTTTTCGAAGCCCGGATGGTCCCCTACCGTCGCTATAAAATGTCCGACGACTTCGACCTATCCAACTCAGAGCAGAGTGAGCTTGCCAAGGCTGCTAGCGACCTAGCCGCGGCCCGCAAGGAATTTACTGCCGCAGATGCTGAAGTTACTCGTTTGGTGGCAATGGGATCCGGTCTCCCGCGCACGAAAAGTGGCGATTTCGACGAACGAAACAGCACGGGAAAACGTCTGAACCGCTTACTGCCACCGGCCCGCTCGAAATCTTACTCCTGCGAGCGCAATGTAAACGCCGCCGATACCGCGGTAAAGGAAATCACGGAAAGGCCAAAAACACGCGCCCTCGAATGGGCACGATGGGAGGCGTGGCGTAATGCAAGCAGGCTCGCCCTAATAGTTAGCGCTTGTATCGCCCTACTTATGTTGATCATAGGCTGGGCACCAGCCGATAATTGGTTTTACCTTGGTCTTGTTTGGTTTGCCTTATCCTATACGATGTCAAAAATACTTCGAAAGAATTTGATGCAGGGGCTGGGTATCTAAATTGACTGAGCACACCTTGCAATCGCAGACAAAAAGTCAACACCCATAAGGGAGATCATCATGAGCGGCCTGACAATTCCTGACGTAGTTCTGACCGATAATACCAGCCAGCGCCTACCGTGTGTGCTCGTGCTCGACGGATCCGGCTCCATGGCAGGTGAACCGATAGAACAACTCAATGCCGGTCTCAAAATTCTGGAGGAGGAACTAAAAAACGATGACACCGCCGCCCAGCGCGTACAATTACTGGTCGTGCGCTTTGGTGGAAACGACGAGGTCGAAACCATTGGTGATTGGAGTGATGCACTCGATTTTAGCGCTCCCACGATAGAGGCTAACGGGCTTACCCCTCTGGGCACCGCCATGCAGACTGCATTAGAAAAGATCGAAGCTCAGAAGGAAAATTATCGCGCTCACGATATCCCCTATAACCGACCATGGATTTTTCTTATTACTGATGGTGAACCCACCGATTTAGATTGGGAAGAAGCCGCCTCGAATTGCCGCCGGGCAGAAGACGACAATAAAGTGGTCATATTCGCCATCGGGACTGAGGAAGCGGAATTCGATGCTCTCAAGCAATTTTCCAATCGCTCACCGGTCAAATTAGATGGGCTGAAATTCAAGGAATTGTTTTTATGGCTCAGCCGAAGCGCTTCCTCGGGCTCGAAAGCGTCTCAGGATAGCGAGGTACAACTTCCCGCAGTCGATTGGGGTACGGTTTCCACATAATACACGCGGCGTAATCCGCGAATAAGGAACGGTCACCCACATGGTTGAACCGGTTATTACAAAAATTACTGCAGATCGATGGAAAGTCGGTGGGGTATCGGTTGTCGGTTTCTCGCACATTGAGGAAGGTACTCCCTGCCAGGATGCATTTGCAGTCAAAGTCACGAATTGTGGACGGCTGATCGCCGCGGTCGCCGACGGCGCAGGTAGTGCGAAGCTCAGTCATATCGGCGCACAAGCCTTCGTCGACGACGCTGTTTCCAGAATTCACGCCCTGCCCACGGCAGACGAATTCGATCCCCAACGAATAGCAGACGAGATCATCGCCACAGTAAACAAAACCCGGAAAACCCTAATTAAAACGCCTGGCGATTCAGAGAGTGAAACACCGCTCTCGCTGCGCGATTTCGCATCGACATTCTTAATGACGGTGGCAGATGCGCACGGTGGGGCTTTCTTCCATGTCGGTGACGGCGCGGGCACCCACTTTATGACCGACAACACAGAAGCTGCCATCGTATCCAAGCCAGAGAATGGGGAATATGCCAACGAGACCTTTTTCGTCACCATGGATGAGTGGGAGCGCCATCTACGAATAATGCCATTCGACGGCCCCACAGATACGATTTTGCTGATGAGCGACGGCGTAACACCGATGGCGATGACTAAAGGCTGCGCAGGACCGTTCGATAAGTTCGTGAAGCCGGTCGTCGATTTCCTCAAAACCGCCGATAGACAGACCGGCGAAACTGCACTGATCAATACCCTGTCGGCAGATAATGTTCGCGCTGTCACCGGCGATGATAAAACACTTCTTTGGGCCATCAGGACACCGGATTAAGTATGGCTTCGCCTGCTAGGGTTTATCTGCGAAAAGTATCCTCCTCAAAACGCCAAGCGGTTAAAATTGGGGAACGGATTGCTGGTGGCGGCGCGGGTGACATTCACCGCTTACCAAATCGGTCGGACGAAGTCATTAAACTCTATAAATCCGACAAAGATCGAGATCTGTACGCACCAAAACTCGAGGCCATGTTAGACCGGAAGCCGATACTTGCTAGAGGCAAGCCAGACTTCTGCCAACTGGCATGGCCGACGGCTATTGCCGAGAGCAAGAATGGCGCGTTTTTGGGGTTCACAATGCCTGAAATCGATTTCGACGGGTCGGTTTCACTGGAACGCATGTTGCAAAAAAGAATGCGCCAAGTATCCGGCCTGCCAGAATTCTACGGCTACCGATTGACAGCAGCCTATAATCTAGCCTTATGCGTAAGCGCCATCCATAAGCGCGGCCATCACATCATTGATTTAAAGCCGGTCAATTGCAGGCTTCATGCCGAAGAAATGCTGGTCTCGATCCTAGATTGCGATGGATTTAGCGTTGACGGTGGCAAAGCCGGCAATTTCCCCGCTTATCAATTTACACCGGAATATATTGCCCCAGAAGCATCGGGAAAAGCCCCAGACACGCTAGGTGAACAACAAGATCTTTTTGCGCTGGCGGTGATTATTTTCAGGTTACTGAATAACGGGATCCACCCATTTCAAGCGCGCCTAGTAAGCGGTACCAACGGTGGCACGATCCAGGATATGATCAATGCAAACTTTTATGCTTACGGCGTAAAAACTTCACGGAAAAGCAAACCGGCACGGCAAAGCGTCCACGCCTATTTTCCCGACAAATTCCGAAACCTATTCGACCAGGCATTCCAGTCGTCTTACCGGCCGTCGGCGGCAATCTGGCGCGATACCCTCAAAGACTACGCCGACCCGTCAACTGGAAAACTCCTCAGGTGNGAAAAGAAACCTGCCGAACACGGCCATTTCGACAAGGGTTGCGGCTGGTGCGCATTAGAGGAAATCAATCAAAAACCCATTCAGAAACGTCGAACCAAGCGCACGGCAAAAACGTCACCACCAAACACCAAACCGCCAAGGACAATTAGGACCACAATAACCTCGCCGCAAAGCCTAACGCCGTCGATATCCCTTGCTGGCCTCAGCATCCTGAGGCGACGGCGTTCATTGATTTTCACGATTATGGCCGCAATCATCCTAATCGGTTTAGCGGCATCCCTGACAGATGAAATGCCGGAGACCCAAAAACCGCCGCAGCAGGTGCAACGACCTTTGGTGCCTCAACAGACGGAACGAGCCAAGCCACAGAAACAACAACCGCCGGCAGCAAAAAGATTTCTGGCGCCGCTTCCGCAACAATCCAAACAACGTAATAAACTGCGTCCAACCGCGCCAAAAAAATCAACGCAGCCGCAGTTCACACAAATCAATAAACATGGTTTTATCGTCGGGCGTGCCGCCCTGCGCACCAACCCAGGCTGGAAATCAGCCGTAATCCTTCAAGTACCGCCGGGAACACAAGTTAAGGTGCGAGCAAAGGTGCGCCGGCAAAATTGGTATCTCATCGACCTCATAGAAAAAATGGGTTCGAATAGGAAGACAGTGCGCGGCTTCATACACGGAAAACTTATCGCGATATTCCGATAGATTAAACGCCTTAGAATGAAAGAATACTGCTGACAACCAAATAAAGAGTTGCCTGACAGGATAAGAGGCTGACTAAATTCCCGATTAAGTGCTTATGCAATGGGAGTTTATTGTATAGCAGAACTTAGCAAGCCTGACATACCTTCCGGCAGGAATAGGAAAATATGTCGATGGGCCCTAAGGACCCAGCCGAGACATGGCATACTGTCGTCACCGTGGGCGAAGTTTTACCGTTCGAGGATACCTGATAGGATGATTGAAAAATTTTCTAAACGTACGATTGAGCAATTAGGATATTANGTCTACGGGCTGCGTTATCCCGGAACTAAAACTTATTTTTATATTGGCAAGGGAACCGGAAACCGGGTTTTCTCGCACGTACAGCAGAAAACCAAACACGGTATCACCGATCCCAAATTCGAAATTCTACAAGAGCTTTCCGCCCGGAACGGACCTGAGGTCGACATCATTCGTCATGGACTGACCGAGCATAACGCCCTACTTCTTGAAAGCACACTCATCGACGTTCTAGACGTCAAGCAAATCGCTAATAAAGTGCGTGGCATTGATGCCGAACAGTTCGGATTGATGTCGGTAAAGAATATCGAGGAGCAATATAAGGGGTTAAAATTTCGCAGAACAATTTCTGCGGTCTGTTTTAAGATTAACAAGCGGTGGCATAAGGACATGTCTGCTGCTGAGTTGTATGAGAGCATCCGAGGAGATTGGCGGCTGAATATTGAACGTGCCTCCAAAGCCGAATATGGAATTGGTCTCAAAGACGGCGTCATACGCGCGATTTACCGGGTAAACGCCTGGCACGTGGTATCGGCCAGGACTCCAACCCGATATCGGTTCGACGGGACCCTTTGTCCTTTGATGGAAAAGTATACTGGTTATACATTGTTGGATCATCCTTCGCACGCGGTGCGCGGTCCTCTTTTCTATATTAATTGCTAAGGTGACCCCTGGTTTATCACATGGCTGAAACTACCAAATTTAATGGCCCGTCAGCGGAAATGTCGGAAAAAATGCTTTTACAGGTATGCCGGATATTCTGGCCTGAGCACGCGTGGGATGCTCAAGAGCGGTTTTACTACGACGCCGGCAACCGACGGAAATATTATAAGGTTGATTGTGTTTCGACGACTATGAAACTCGTATGGGAGTATGAAGGGCCAGATCATTATGGTGATGTATGGAAGTTGAAACGAGATGAAGAACGCGCGGCATATTTTCTCTCTTCGGGATTTACATTTTTACGGTGGCCGTACTATCTGCAGCTGACACCGGATGTGGCACATCATTTTTGTGGCGCTGCCTTTTCAGAGGAAAAATATCTAAGGGCAATAAAAGTAGTTTATGGCGTTGACGACCCAACAAAGGTTCTTTCGCCCGGTTTTCATGCAACAAAGAACACCCCTGCCAACTTCGTGTCGGGGGGTGTAAAACGGTTTTTCTCGGAGCTAGACGAATTGCCAGATTCTGTCACAGCCCAGGTAGCCGAGACGCTGCGGCGCTATATAGCAGCAGTTGAAGATAAGGGCCTTGTTGTTGGCGACGCAGCACCATTTGAAGCACTCCTAAAAAATCGGATGCCCGAGTATTGGTCGTTGGTTCACTTTGGCCGCTGTCATTCGGGGAATTGGCAAAATTCCTCAAAGTAAATTCAAGTTATAAAGTATTGCTGACGAGCTGGCAGGACTTTGTATCTCAAAGCTCAAAAGTGACTTACTTTACGGACATCTACCTCTGCCACATGATCTCGGCCAAAGGCGACAATCCCCACGGATTTTATACCTTCCGGACTTGGTGTGTTGCTTAGAAAAGCTCCGGAAGCTTTAAAGTCCTTGAACGGTAAAAATACTTCGGTCCAGTCTTCCGATACATCAAAGGCCGCTTGATAGTACTGCCAAGGTAAAAAAGTTCCGCCGGTCCTTAGGTGTACAAAATAACGTTGCACGTTACCTCGAACGACTAACCTCAAGCCCAACGCTTCAGCAGGTAAGGACTTTGATAGTTTCATGCGGAATTGGATAAAACCGCCATTGTTAGCTGTACTTACATTGCCGGTCATACGGGCGTAGGCGTCCCCATTATCGTAAAGAAATTCAATCTTACCTTCGGAAACCCCACCCATAACCGTATCTGCAATGAACCGCCAGCGCGTATCCGGTTGAGATTTAAAATCTTCGATCAAGGTATTTTCAGCATAAACAGATGAAGGCATAGCCACTATGAGTAAAGTCAGCAGATAAAGGGGTAAACGCAGTTTCATATTATGGAACGATCAGTTAGTTGGGGATATTTTTGTTACATCCCATTTCTATGGACTATATTCAATAATTAGAATTCAAATTGTAGTTATGAGCGCGGTATTATCGGCATGAGCAAATAGGGCTGCTTATCGGGTGCGAAGTGAAGCGTGTAGCGCGTGTCGAAGATCGCCGGCGGCCGATCCTGCAAATCATCGTGCACGAACGGCCCGCAACCTTTCATCGGGTTTTTCATGTTGGAAAGCGTCGCAGCCGCACCGGACCACTCGTAGTCACGGCCGAGGATTTTGAGAGCGTAACGGTAGCCCTTTGGCACGACGATGCAGGTCGGCCATATCTCGATATCGAGTTCGACCGGCTCGCCGGGCGTCAGCGGCCACAATTCATCATGCGAATGATAGGGCCGATAGGGTCTGCTTCGTTCCGTATCAAGCTTGCGGTGTGAAGCACGCAGCCACCCCTGGCCAACCGGCGTATGCGGATCAAGCGCACCATAAAAAACAATCTCTTCGCCGTTCGGGTCAAAAACCTGGAAGACGAGAAAGATGTCCGCATCGGTGGTCTCGGACGATAAGAATAACTTTAACGCCAGCGGGCCAGTAATCTCGACATCTTCGCTCATCGTCGAACTGAGAAAGGTGATGCCCTCGCCCATCGCCTCGTATTCGAGAGTTTCGGTCCCGCNGGGCNATGTCTCCCCCAGCGACTTCTCCTGAGGATNGAGGTAAGACTTGGTCCATTGGGTGCGCGCCAGAGGCCATTCGTTTTCGTCGCGAGAGGGGAACTTGACCTCGNCGGGTCGGCGGATCTGAACCTGAACCTTTGGTTGCTTGTCCCATCCGGTATCCTCGCCTTTGAGGAAGTGGCCGAGAAACCGCTTCTGCAAGCCTACGCCGTAGTCGGTATAAAACTCGGCCCAATGGGCGCCGCCGTGAATCTCTAGCCATTTCTGAGACGACGCTGCGTTGACATAGCCTTCAACATTGCCGCGCAAATGCAGACCCTGACCGCCCCAATTTGCACTTGATAGAAGTGGCACCTCAATCTTGTTCAGCTCGCCGGCGCGCAGCTTGTAATACTCGCCATCAGTGACGTTCTCTAAAAGTACGCTCCAAAGATCGACCCGGTTCTTCTCCAGCTCTTCGTCGGACAGTGTGTCCGGCCCACTCACCAATTCTCCGGTGATTTTGCTCCTACGACCGCGCTCGCCCACTCCGTGCTGGACGGTTTTGACCTGCATGTCCTGCCAGTGTTTGCGGAAAACNCATAGAATTCCGCCGTGCCGGAAATTGTCGCGGTAGTTATCAGAGAAGCCCTCCCAAACGCAGATTGCCGCGAGATGCGGCGGCTTGAGGGCGGCCACACGCCACTGGTTAGCACCGTAGTAAGAGATTCCGTTGAGGCCGACCTTACCATTCGACCATGACTGTACGCCGACCCATTCAATACAGTTGTAAAGGTCCTGCGTCTCACGCGGGCCGTGCACATCAATAAAGCCAGGCGAGCGCCCAGCGCCACGGCTGTCAATACGAATGCATATATAGCCGTCTGGCACCCACTTCTCCGGGTCGACGACTTCCCAGTTCATATACTTGGCCGTCGTATTCTGCAGGGAGTCTGGATAATCCCGTTCGAGGATCTCGTAAGCTGTTGTATAACCCTCCTTGAAGTCGAGCCCTTTGCCGTAGGGCCCATAGGAGAGGACGACTGGATAGCGGCCTTCTTTGAACGGTCGGAAGATATCGGCACGCACGAATGCGCCGTCATCCATGGGGATTTCAACATCCCATTCGATCCGCATACCATCGCGAACTTCACTATTGTCGGCCACTCGTCCCTCCTTGGTTTGCGAATAGGCTAGCCGTAAATATCATTACGGTTTTACCATCAGTCATAAATAGTTGATTATTTCACACTGTTGCAAATTACAAGTCCACGCCCGCCTGGTGCGTTTCGAGCGTAAAGGGATGCAGGTAAGGCTCCCTGCTCAAAAGTTGTCCTTGCGCTTCCGGGTCTCAGCAAACACCGATACGAGGTCGGCCCCGCTCAAGCCAACTGTAGCCTGCAAACTCTCACTCATCGGGCGTAAGAAGGGATTCGTGGCTCGCTCCAGGCCAACCGTCGTAGGCACGGTCGGCAAACCTTGCGCACGCAACTCGTCGATTTCCTTGCTGCGTGCCACTAGGCGAGCATTACCGGGCTCGACCGACAGAGCAAACTGGGCATTNGCCTGAGTGTATTCGTGCGCACAGTAAATAATAGTTTCATCGGGCAGAGCCATCAGCTTCTGCAAGCTGCTCCACATCATCGCTGGGGTCCCTTCGAATAGGCGACCGCAACCAAGCGCAAACAACGTATCTCCAACGAATGCGACGCCTTCGGTCGCGAAGTAATAAGCAATGTGTCCGGACGTGTGACCGGGCACCTCGAACACCTTGGCTGCAATGGAGCCGAATGTATACTCATCCCCCTCCGACAACCGCACGTCTATTCCCGGAATGCGTTCGGCATCGTTGGCTGCCCCAACAATCGTACACGCCCAATGCTCCTTAAGCATCAGGTTTGCTCCGGTATGATCCTCATGATGATGTGTATTCAGAATATGGGTGAGTCTCCAACCCTTCTCTTCCAAAGTGGCGTTGATGGCGTCGGCGTCGGGCGTGTCGATGCACGCAGTCAATTCCGAATCGGGTTCATGCGCCAAGAATCCATAATTGTCCGATCGGCAAGGAAACTGATGAATTTGCAGGGGCATGGTCAAACCTTCAGAATTACGGGTGTTATTTGNAGTCTTGGTTCAAGATTTAGCCAAAGATAACCAGTTTGACCAGTCTAATTGTAGCGACCTGAACTGATCGGCACCCACGAAGTGATACGCTTTTACATTTAGTGTATTGACAGTCTTCTGTTCATCGGGACGATGCTCACTGGCGCCGTAGCCAAGGATACTGCGCGCCATTTTGGCAATAAACCCATTTTTCCATAAAAAATGACCTAACAGTCTTCTAAGTCATTGATTTTATTGGTTGTGGGGGCCGGATTAAATGAAAACCCTACGATTACCAAACGCGTCTAACTATCCCATAGGTGTAATTGCGTGGGTAGGGGGTTTGAACCTATGACTTTCAGGTTAGCAGACCGATGAACAGCTGCTCCACTTGGTCTGCTAGCAATTTTAACGAAAGGCTGCCCCTTGTCTGCCCATCTCAGCAAAGATGCGGCTTCGAAAAATAAAGTTAACGAGCAATTTAGTTTTTGCAAAATTGAATTATTTCGTTCACTAATATGCGAGTTACCTATGAAAATGCGCAGATAGCGTATGTATACCAAGGAAGAATAGCCTAAGCGTACCTAGGAAAAGAGGAAACACATGGATAAAACTGTTCTACTAAATCCCACTGACTATGTGGGTGTAACTTTTTGGCTGATATCTGCAGCCATGGTTGCTGCAACTTTTTTCTTCTGGGTCGAGCGTGACCGTGCAGAGGGAAAGTGGAAAACTTCATTAACCGTCGCAGCGATGGTAACAGGCATTGCAGCGATCCACTACTTCTACATGCGTGAGGTTTGGGTTTACACAAGCGAAAGCCCGACAGTGTTCAGGTATGTTGATTGGCTCTTGACGGTGCCGCTGCAAATTGTTGAGTTCTATTTAATTCTAGCAGCGATGACCGCAGTGGCGACGGGATTATTCTGGCGTTTGTTAGTAGCATCGTTGGTAATGCTGATCGCAGGATATCTAGGTGAGGTTAATAGTGCCAATACTTCGGCCCTTTGGGTTCTTTTCGCTATCGGCTTGGCGGGCTGGCTCTATATTCTTTACGAGATATTTGCCGGTGAAGCGAGCCGCATCAATGCAAACGAAGGTACAGTAGCGGGCCAAAAGGCATTCAATGCTCTGCGCCTTATCGTGACATTTGGTTGGGCCATTTATCCGCTGGGTTACATCTATGGATACACCGGTGGTGGAGATGTCGCTGCCCTCAACATTATCTATAACCTAGCCGATTTTGTGAATAAAATTGCGTTCGGTGTAGTTATTTGGGCTGCAGCTACTTCGAGCAACAAGAAAAAGGCGAAATCTTAATCGCAAAGATAAAAGGCACGCTCGGAAATGACTGAGCGTGCCTTTTTCCTCACCAGGGAGGGCATAGCTTTGGAACGCCAAATTACCGAAGATCTTGCACCTGATCTTCTTCAGCTCGACCTAACGACACAAGATATCGAATGTAGTCGAAAGCTGTTAGAGGACGGCATTCGATCAGTACTGCCGGCACCCACAAATCCGCTTCATTCTATCGCTCATTTTCATTTCCGCCGGTTCGGAAAATTACTGCGCGGCCGGACGTCTTTAAAAGTTTCGGAAATTCTGGGGATTGAAAGTTCTACAGCGCTAAACTGGGCTTTAGCTGTCGAACTGATGCACAATGCTTCGTTGGTACACGACGATATCTGCGACCAAGACACAAGTCGGCACAACCACCCGACAATATTTTCCGCTTTCGGCACACCCTCTGCGGTATGTTTTGGCGACTGGTTGGTTGCGCGCAGCTTTGAGTTAGCAATTAAATCCGTCAGCTCTGAAAAGGGCGTTTTTGCAATTGACAGTTTAGCCGCAGCGATGCGCGCTTTATCCGAAGGACAATCTTCTGAGTTTAATCAGGTACCGGTGTTAAATTGGTCGGCTTACGACGAGGTGGTTAGTAAAAAAACCACACCCCTATTACTAGCACCAATAGTGGGGCCTTTACTAATGGCTGGCCGAAAGGAGTGTTTACCGTCAGTTCGACGAGTTGTTTGTGCGGTAGGTCGTGCTTACCAGATGTCCAATGATATCCTTGACGCAGTCGGCGGCGATGGTAACAAGATGGCTTTTAGAGATCTGGAAAGGCGCGCGCCAAATGCGGTATTAGTATGCTTTCGGAATCTTTTAATTAATGGACATCAGACTGCCTTTGATGAATGGATGTCAGCGCATGGACAAGATGATTTTTCCTATTGGAGAAAAGAGGTTATTGAATCCTCTGCTCTGGAAATTTGTGCTGATCGTTTAAAAGATCAAATAAATATTTGTCGACAAGAATGCGATAGACTGCCAGGTAACCTAAAAGCGTCACTCGAACCATTACTAGACTTTTTAACCAATATAACTCGCCTAATTGATAGTGGGTGACGCGTAGCAATACTTGGTGAGCCTATTGAATTTTCAACGCTATGATGGTTCCCCATCGCAACAAAGAACCATCGTCATTGGCAGCGGTTTCGGTGGTCTAGCTGCGGCTTTACGGTGTCGAGCCTTGGGCCATCAAGTCACTGTGGTTGAGCGCCTACAAAAACTTGGAGGTAGGGCACAAGTTTTTGAGAAAAATGGATTCCGCCATGACGCTGGGCCAACGGTAATAACGGCGCCTTTTCTTCTCGAAGAATTATTCGAATTGTTTGGAGAAAGCCTGCATAATCACCTCACCTTGGTACCTTTAAGTCCATGGTACCGATTTTATTTTCACGACGGCCAAACATTTGATTATAGCAACGATTGGGAGGTAATGCGGAGTGAGATTGCCCGTTTTTCACCTGGCGATGTCGATGGATATGAGAAATTAGTCGAAGCTTCCCGTCGTTTTTTTGAAGTTGGCTTCTCCAAATTAGCGCATCAGCCATTTACAAAGTTCAGTACGATGATGTCGCAGTTACCGGCATTGGTCCGACTTCGTGCTGATCGAACTGTAAGTTCTCTTGTGGCCAAACATATCCATCACCCTCTGTTGCGCCGAGCTTTCTCTATTCAACCTCTACTGGTTGGAGGTAATCCGTTCGCAACCACTTCCATATATTCACTTATCCATTATTTGGAGAGAGAATGGGGCATACACTTTTGTATGGGCGGAACAGGAGCCATGGTTGATGCGCTGACACGCTTGATGCGACGCCATGGAATAAAAGTCTTAACTGGAGCCGATGTCTCACAAATAAATATGACAGACAAAAAAGTCTCCGGTGTGACACTTGCTAGTGGTGCAAAGTTAGAATCAGATCACATTATTTGCAACGCCGACCCTCCTGTTGTTTATCAAGAAATGTTAAAAGGCGGTAGACCAGCGCGCCGAGCAAAACGGCCTTTTCCGGAATCAATGACGAAGTACTCGATGGGGTTATTCGTATTATTTTTTGGAAGTCAAAAGCAGTACCCAGATGTTGCACAT
The DNA here is from genome assembly GCA_002715005.1 of Rhodospirillaceae bacterium. Classification (GTDB taxonomy): domain Bacteria; phylum Pseudomonadota; class Alphaproteobacteria; order UBA8366; family UBA8366. Next base: position 15,788 of record PAXN01000028.1, on the reverse strand, counting down.
CATACTATTTGGCTGGGCTCTCGTTTTCGTGAACTATTGGCAGACATTTTTGACCGCAAGAAATTGCCAAGTGATTTTTCCCTTTACTTACATAGACCAACGGCAACAGATTCAGATTTTGCGCCACCTGGTTGCGACAGTTTTTATGTCCTTTGTCCTGTCCCTAATTTACAGACAAATATTGACTGGGAAATAGCCGGCCAAGATCTACGGGACAGGATTGTTAGAGCTCTATCAAGCACTATTCTTCCAGATTTAGAGGATCACATCACGGAAGAATTCTGGATGGACCCAACCGATTTCAAGACTGACTATCGTTCACGTCACGGCGCAGGTTTCTCTATTGCACCCATTTTTAGGCAATCAGCGTGGTTTCGTTACCACAATCGCGACCCACATATCAAAAATCTCTACTTTGTCGGCGCAGGCACTCATCCGGGTGCTGGTCTGCCGGGTGTCATTAGTTCGGCAAAGGTAGTGGAAGCCCTTATTAGTGAGCAAGGGCCCGCGGAGCCAGGGTAAAGGATGCGAGGCAATCTAAATGATATCCAGCGGCGCGCCAAAAATATCAAAATTCACTCAAGAATCAGCTGAGTGTATACTTTCCAACCACGGCAAAACTTTTCACTGGGCAAAGCGTTTTCTTGGANCCACTGCAGCCCGCCAAGCGACTTTACTTTATGCATTTTGCAGATGCCTGGATGATATCGCGGATGGGGATAGGCCGGGGGGACTAAAACTTTTAGAGAAAATCGATACAGCCCTTGAATTGGATACTGCTAGTGATCTTGCCATAGATGTACCAGAGTTAGCGACTTTTCTAGCTCTCAGCAAAGAAGCGTCAATCCCTCTCACAGCGGCTCGCGATTTAATAGCAGGTTTAATCTTTGACCAAGGAACCGTTGCTATNGCGGATCAAGATGCTTTGGTTACTTATGCGTATCAGGTTGCAGGAACCGTTGGTCTCATGATGGCTCCAATTTTAGGCCGCTTAGACCAGCGAGCGGACGCTTTTGCGATTGATTTGGGTATAGCCATGCAACTCACCAATATTGCTCGAGACGTCGCCGAAGATGCCGGCATGGGTAGGCGTTACATACCGGCTAACTGGTGTGAAGCTCTTACCTCGTCCGAAATTTCCGCCAGTATAACTAGCCAGGAAACAAAAACTCGGGTGCTAATTTCAGCGGGAATTGTCAAAATTTTAGACTTATCCGAATCCTATTATAAATCAGGGTTATCAGGACTTTGCTATTTACCATGGCAAAATCACCTGGCCATTGGCATCGCGGCGAGAGTTTACCGCGCTATAGGGTGCAAGATTGCACGCTGTAATTACGAATGGTGGCGTGGACGCCAAGTTACTAGTGGCCCCGAGAAAATAATCGCGTCCGCCAAAAGCCTTCCACTTTTGATTAGTAGGAGAAAAAAACCAGACCTCCATAATTTCAACTTACACTCACCTTTAAAAGATATTAAAAGTGTCCGAAAACTGCGCCATAACCCCTGAGTTCGCGGCAGCTATTGTCGGGGGCGGTTGCGCCGGACTTACCTTAGGCCATCACCTCACAGCAGCCGGCAAGGGGCCCATAGCAATAATAGACCCCGGCGATTCCCGCCCAGACCATACTTGGGGTTATTGGGATGACGGTAGCAATGACTTAAGTATGGCGCGGACCTTAACAGAAGCTACTTGGCGTAAATGGGCTATAATTGGATCGAATAGCAAAGTGCTTCTAGAGAGTGACAAATTCATATATCGCGCGATTTCGTCCAAGCGGTTCGAGAATCATTTACGCGCCTCTATGCCAGCAGTACGTTATCTGCGTGCAAGAGTAGTCTCCGCAACCTGCCAGAATTTTAGCTACAGTTTAGAGACGAATAAGGNTGACCNTATCCACGCAACGAGGGTATTTGATAGTCGTACGCCTTCTATTCCCGCAGGTACACTTTTACAGCATTTTGTCGGCTTCCAAATTCGCACACAGCAATCGAAATTTGATCCAAACATCGCAATTTTAATGGATTTTCGGGTACCCCAGAACTCCGGCATCCACTTTATGTATCTGCTACCTTTTGATTCAAATAATGCCCTGATAGAGTCAACTGTTATATCATCTCAAGTTCTGCCGTTTNGCTGGTATAATCACCAAATAAAGCGATATTTAGCAGAAAATTACTCTGTCAACGACTTGAATATCATTAAACAAGAGAGGGGCATCATCCCTCTAGCGCGCTTATTGAGCGATGTTGATTTTGGAATTCCCATTGGTATGCGCGCTGGAGCCCTTAGAGCCTCAAGCGGATATGCCTTTTCGCAAATCCAAAAACAAATTACAGAAATGGTATACGAAGATAAGCTTGAAGTCGCAAAATCAGGATGCAATACTGCTGAAGCGTGGATGGATCAGATCCTGTTGCGCGTTTTACGTAAAACGCCAAATCGTGCACCAGAGTTATTTATAAAAATCGCCGAAGCGATTGACGGCAATTCATTTGCTCGCTTCATGCGTGGTCATGGCGATTTAAAAGGGCGCCTGCGTATAATGTCAAAGTTACCAGCAGGACTATTTTTGAAAGCAGCTCTCAGCAGGAATCAATTATGAGCTGGCAAACTACAGTTCCGCTTTTGCTAATTCTTCTCGCGGGCCTACCCCATGGCGCGACTGATGGCGTGATAGCGCAATATTTTGCTGCAAAACGTTTTTTATCATTTACCCTTTTTTTAATTTTATACTCTGCGATAGCCGGTTTGACCATCATAGTATGGTATGTCTTGCCATTGGCAGGTCTTGTCGTTTTTGTTGCTTTATCGATCAGTCATTTCGGTATGATGGACACGTCTCAGAGTGCGCATTTACCGAATCGTGCCATCCGCGTTTTAGCTCATGGCATCATGCCAATTTTAGTAATAGCAACAGCTCACAGTAAAGAAACTGCTGAAATCATTTCCATTCTTATTCAAGATGATGCGCCTGAATTAATTTATTTTCTGCAAATCGCTACACCCATTTGGGCATTAATCGTATCTTGGCTTTTCTTTTTTCAGGGCGTTGTGGGCCGACAGGCAGCTGTAGAAATTGGTGTATTGACGATATTTCTTNCGTTACTTCCACCGTTATGGGGCTTTGCATTATATTTCTGTGGAATCCACAGTTTACGTCACTTTCGGGAGGTAATACGGGTCTTCCAACCACTTACAAAACGATTCTACTGGATGATTTTTGTGATTAGTATTTTCAGTATTACTCTTATTGTGATGATGGCTTACTGGCTTACTAGCGTTGATTTCAATAACAGCTTGATTCGCGCAACTTTCATAGGACTCGCAGCGTTAACTGTACCACACATCTTATTAATAGATTTCTTTAAAGCCCTACATCGCGTGCAAAAAAACTTAGAGCCTACGTCGCCAAATTAAGTTCATGGGCGACCTTGCTCGGCTAATTTGCTTAGCCTCAGAACCCGCAAATCAAAAGCCCGAGTTTGTTGAGAACCCGGACGGTACTGAATGGTTGGTTGCGGGGGGCGCAGGATTTGAACCTACGACCTTCAGGTTATGGGACTTACTCCCTACAACCTAACCGTTTGAAAGTGTTAATAAAAATAATTGATATCAATAGACTACAGTAAACCTAATACTATAGGACAACAATATTAAAGGGTTAAGCATGTCGGACCTTGGCAAACAACTGGCTGACTTAAGAGAGCGGCTGACTACCGACGAAGAACGGTGATTACGAGAACTTCATCGCCCGTTTGAGAGACAAACTCATGAATATAAAGACATTCTATACCCTAAGAGAAGCTAAGATCGTGATCGAACAACAGCGATGGCATTACAAGACGAAACTGCTGCATTCAGCCCTTGGATATAAATCACCTGCACCCGAAAGCATCATCTCCATGCTGAAATAACAGCACATACACTAACCCCTTCATAAGGACCAATCGATGGAGGCAGATTAAGACTACTCAATACTCAATACTCAATACTCAATACTCAAACAAATAATAAATGTCTAAAANTAGATTTATTCAAAATGGAATTTTTTTGCAGTATAGTGTGATTATTTGTATTTTATAAGTATTAATTTTTTTCTCTAATAGATAGCTTTAAATACCTTCTGCTTCCCGCTGTTTATACTACCAAATTCCACGAGGTCAATTTGTTCGACTTCTGGGAAGTTCTGGGCCAACCGTTCTGTAATTAGTATCTCGCCGGATTTTGCCGTATCTTCACCTAATTTAGCGGCAAAATTTACTTCTTCTCCAAAAACGTCGACTGTCTCCCCGGGGATTCGAAGAATTTTTCCCCAACCCATTCCAGTACAAAGATGTATTTGATCTACNTCAGCGCGATCCACATTATATTTTTGTGAGGTATATTGCATTTCAACAACACATTTAATTGCTTTTTTGGGAGATCTGAAAATAACGATTAAGCTGTCACCTTCAGATTTAACAACAAAGCCATCATATTTTTCAATAATTGGTGAGAACATTTTCTCTGATTCTTTAATTGTTTGCAGAAAATGTATAATCCCATAGTCTTTAGCTTGTTTGGAAAAGCCTGCCAAATCTGTAAATAAAACGCACCATTCTTCACCATATAAATCCCAAATTCTTTGATCTATCTCTGCCACTAATTTTTTGTTGTCCAGATTTNCTAACCTCTGTTCCAAGAGCTTCTCCAGTCGATCGTGCGAAAGCTCTATTTTTGTTATATCGATATATGTCATGTTTATACCTTCATATCGGTAGCTGTAATTCTTGTTCCAGGAAATTACTGAAGTAATCAAGATTACCATTAATCTGTTTTTTGGGGCGAGCAGGTTTGGAGATTCAAACACTTCACCTCTGACTTTTGTTTTATTTTACTGTAATTCCTTAAATTCCAAATGGAATTTTTGGTGGATTGTAAATTGCTTTTTCAATGTTAGTGGGCGAGCGTTAAACTATTAACCTTGGTGATCACATCACTTGCGATTTTTAGCCGATATGTGGGGTAAGCGCCTTTCCACTCTGCAACTCAATGTTTTTAATAGGTATTTTCTGGTTTCTAGCGGGTTTATGAAACAGAAGAGGTTTATTTGGGCATTAAGAATTACGGGAGCTTCATACGCCCTGATGCTCCTCGTGCAACTATTACGAGCTGCTTGTTTTCTTAACTCATAACCTGAAGGTCGTAGGTATAAGACCCGCTGAGCAAAAAGCAATCAGCATTATCTTACATAGACTTAGCCCCCCCAGAATGTCGTGTTGATCCATTTCGCATTCAATCTCTTAGATTATTCGCAGGCGTAGCGGCTTTGAAAATGCTCCATCATTTGGTGGGCAAAGCGTGCAGCAGCAACTGGCATTGTACGTCCGCGAAGCTGTCCGAAATAAAGTAGGCCCGGCGGAACATCATGAGTAGCAACGGGTCTGCTGACAATTCCTGAATAATCGTCGTTGCCGGGCAATCCAATGGGAATCTGAAACGCGATAATATTCTCGGCGATCGCATGGTTTCGCAAGAACTCAAAACTATCGGAAACGATAACAGGGTCTAGTGACAAAGAGGACCGGCGAATAGCAGTTTCGAGCAATTGTCGCACCCCGAATTCCTCTGTCGGCAGCGCTAGTGGAAATTGAAGACATTCCCGCAAACGAAGGGTCTCACTTCCCGCAAGCGGATGTTCCCTTGCCATCACGGCGTGCAGTGGTTGTCGAATATTCAATAGTGTCTGAAACTCGGACAAGCGAATTGGCTCGAAAACGATCAATAGATCCGCGCTAAAGTCCGTAAGTGCTTGCTCAGCAGCCGCTCGGTCGCGCAGCAACACGCTGAATGTTACGGCCGGATGCTCTTTACGATAGACGGCAATCTGCTCTGGCAGAAAAAATGACAAAAGTGCCTGGCTACAGGCAATGGAAACGTGGCCCCGCCGCTCGCCAGTAAGATCAGCAATCTGGCCCTTAACCCTCTCCATATCGGTGAGCTGTTCCCTGAAGTGATGGACCAATATTTCACCGGCTGTGGTCAGCCGCACACCGCGGGCGAGGCGTTCGAAAATGGGAACACCGAGTTCCTCTTCCATAGACAAAATTCTGCGGTTGAGGGCAGTCGATGTGATCGCAAGTAGTTCCGCGGCCTTTCTTATTGAACCGGCTTTGGAAACCGCGTCGATGTAGGTCAAAGGGAGAAGGTGTTTCATGACAGGGCTTTGCCTATTAGTGATGCATTTTTTGCACTGGATATAGCTAAAAATATCAGTATTCAGAAGCGCTCACAATTGATCTAGTTAGTTTTTAAAGTGATTTCACAGATGCAGCATGAGAAACGACTTACCATTCGACTTACATTCTTTAAGAACTGCCTATGCCTCCGGCCTAGAAGTAACCGAAGTGATCAAGGAGGTCTATCGGCGGATTGAGAAACTTGACGACCCTGGTGTTTTCATCGCGGTCCANGATCAAGAAGTCGTTCTAAAGGAAGCAGCAGCCCTCGACAGCGCACTGCTTAAGGCGATGCCTCTTTGGGGCATCCCCTTCGTCGTGAAAGACAACATCGATGTCGCGGGGATGTCGACGACGGCAGCGTGTCCTGATTTTGCCTATGAAGCAAAGGAAGATGCCTTCGTCGTCCAACGCCTTAGGAAGGCCGGCGCGCTTTTGATTGGTAAAACAAATTTGGACCAGTTCGCAACGGGTCTGGTTGGCATGCGGACCCCCTTTCCAGCGCCCCGCAATGCGATCGACCCGGAAATCGTCCCCGGCGGTTCCAGTTCTGGATCGGCCGTCGCAGTTGCTCAAGGCTTGGTAGCCTTCTCGCTCGGGACGGATACGGCCGGATCGGGACGCGTACCGGCTGCCCTGAACGGTATCGTCGGACTGAAACCTTCGCTAGGCGCATTGTCCAATCGAGGCGTCGTACCTGCGTGCCGAACATTAGACTGTGTATCGATATTTGCCCTATCGTCAGATGACGCGTTTGAAGTACTCAAATCCACGGCCGCATATGATCCCCGCGACGCATATTCGCGCATATACCCCGAGTATCGGCGTAGCGGCGTACAATCGGGACTTCGCGTGGGCATGCCAGACAGAGAAACTATCCGGTTCTTCGGTGACAAATTCCAAAAAAACTCATTCTACCAAACGATAGACACGCTTCGCGACCTCGGAGCCAAAGTCTCTGAAGTAAATTTTGAACCTTTTTACGCCGTAGCGGAACTCCTATACGAAGGGCCATGGGTGGCTGAACGTAATACGGTCATCGAAACGCTCTTAGCGCAAAACCCCGAAGCCGTGCACCCTGTAACTCGCCAGGTCACCGAAGTCGCAAAACGATTCTCCGCGACAGACACGTTTCGTGCGATATACCGGCTTCGCGAATTGGCGCACGAAATTGCCGCAACGATGGCGGAACTCAATCTCATCTGTGTGCCCTCAATCCCAACGTTTGTAACGCGAACTGAGATCGAAAAAGATCCGATTGGTCCAAACGCACAACTNGGAACCTACACCAACTTCGTCAATTTACTGGACCTTTGCGCAATCACCATCCCGGTCGCCCAACGTGGGGACGGCCGACCCGGTAGTGTTACTTTAATCAGTTCCGCCGGCCGCGACGGTACGCTCGCGGNCTGGGGCACATCCCTTCAAGCGACATGCCGGCCGACGCTCGGAGCGATGAGCTGGCCCTACCCGGAACCTAAGTCCGTTGACCGTGATCTGGAGGTGGATGAACTTGCTGTAGCCGTCGTTGGCGCTCACATGTCGGGACTACCTCTTAATTGTGAACTGACCGACTTAGGCGCACGATTTCTGTGGGAAACTTCAACGATTCATCGATACAGGCTCTACAAACTCGCAGGTGACCCGCCTGCGCGGCCCGGCCTCGTTCGCGATGCGGAAGGTTCGGCAATCGCCGCCGAAGTTTGGGCCTTACCCAGCCAATCCGTCGGAAAATTCCTCCAGGGAATTCCAGCCCCCCTTGGGATTGGGTCGATTTTTCTCAAGGATGGTTTGATCGCGCACGGTTTCCTCTGTGAGGCGATCGCGGTGAGGGACGCCGAGGACATAACCCATTTTGGCGGGTGGCGGGCCTACCTCGCCTCTCTGTCATCCAACTTGAAACTAGACAAGGAACCTAACCATGAAACGTCGTAATTTCCTCAAGACCGTTGGCATAACAGCCAGCGCCTCAGTGATCCCCTTCCTGAAATACTTACCGGCCAAAGCAGCAGGGCTATCCGATACACTTGTTGTTGTCTCCGGTCACGGTATCAATAGCCTAGATCTTCATCGCAAGGGCACTAACCGGCCAAGCTATCAGGTCACTGTCAATATCTACGATCGTTTGGTTCGCTTTGGGGTGAAAACACTTTCGGACGGATCGCTCGCCTACGATTCAACAAAAATTGTTCCGGAGGTCGCCGAGTCCTGGGCCGTCACAGAAGATGGAAAGTCGCTGACATTCAAGATTAACCCAAAGGCGAAATTCTGGGATGGCTCAGCGGTTACCGCACATGATGTAAAGTGGTCATTTGATCGCGCTGTCAGCCTAGGTGGCTTCCCATTCGTACAAATGAAGGCGGGCTCTATGACAAAACCAAAGCAATTTGTCGCTGTCGACGATATGACGTTCCGTATCAACATTCCGGCGCCCTCGAAACTAACCTTACCCGATTTGGCGGTACCCATTCCGTTCATTATAAACTCGAAACTCGTCAAGAAGCACGTTACCGCCAAGGACCCTTGGGGAACAGAGTTTCTGCACAAGAACCCGGCAGGTTCGGGGGCCTACAAGCTCGCTCGCTGGGACCCAGGTCAACAGTTCGTATATGAGCGGAACGAGAACTGGGCGCTTGGCCCGCAACCTGGCGTAAAGCGGGTCATCGTTCGCGAGGTGCCGTCTGCCGCAACGCGTCGCGCACTCACCGAACGTGGGGATGCGGATCTCTATATGAATGTGCCCGCCAAGGACTCGAAAGAGTTCAAGGACGGCGGTAAGCTATCGGTCTCCGGCGCGCCAATAGACAATTGTCTGCATGTCTTGGCCCTTAACCTAAAGCACAAGCCATTCAATAACTTGAAAGTCCGCCAAGCTGTCGCCTACGCATTGCCTTATAAGGACATTATTTCGACAGCTGCGTATGGTCGCGGCGTTCCCATGTTCGGCGGCAAGGATAAAAATCCCGCCGATGTCACATGGCCACAACCGTTTCCCTATAACACTGATCTCGACAAGGCGGAAGCGTTACTAGTCGAGGCCGGTTTTAAGAACGGTTTCGAAACGACACTCTCGTTCAACCTCGGTCTTGCAGATTGGCAAGAACCGACGGCACTCCTGATCCAGGAATCGCTCGCTAAAATCGGCATCAAAGCAAAGCTCGATAAAATTCCGGGTGCCAATTGGCGCACGGCCGCCTTGGTCAAAAAGCGACTGCCAATGCATCTAGAGAACTTCGGAGGTTGGCTCAACTATCCGGACTACTACTTTTTCTGGGCCTATAAATTCGGACATCTCTTCAATTCGTCTAATTATAAGAATCCCGAAATTGAAAAGCTAGTAGACGACACGCTGCACATGCAGGTAAACGATCCGATATACACAGCGAACGTCAAAAGAATGATCGCCATCGCTTTCGAAGACGTTCCGCGTATACCACTTTATCAGCCTTATTTGGACTCGGCGATGCAGAAAAACGTTTCCGGTTATGCATCCTGGTTTCACCGACAGCTTGACGTTCGCTCCATATCCAAGGGCTGATCAAGTCTCGTTATGGACAACAAACTTATACAGATCGGGCGGCGGTTAGCGCAGGCACTGCCGTCCGTATTTGGCGTCATCATCATCTCATTTATTCTCACGCGCGCCCTGCCGGGCGACCCCGCGGTCTATTTCGCAGGCTACATGGCGGATGAAGAGTCAATTGAGCAAGTACGCCAGGCGCTTGGCTTGGACAAGAGTTGGGTCGAGCAGTTCACGATCTATGTGCGCAATCTCATAAATGGCGATTGGGGCATGTCACTGAGCACCGGCCGGCCGGTGACGGAAGAACTGCGCTCACGTCTCCCTGCTTCCCTGGAACTAACCCTCATCGGGCTTGGGCTTGCGATTCTCGTCGCCATACCACTCGGAGTACTTGCAGCTACCCGCCCCGATAGCTGGGTTGACCACCTGTGTCGTATTATGGTCACGGCTGGAGTATCGCTGCCAACTTTCTTTACCGGGTTGTTCCTGGTCTACGTCTTTTACTATTTGCTAGGATGGTCTCCTTCTCCGCTTGGACGCCTCAGCATCGTCTATCTGCCACCACCGAATGTGACTGGATTCTATATCATTGACAGTTTACTCGCCGGGGACCAAGAGACTTTCGTCGCTTCGATTGCGCAACTGATACTGCCAGCAGTAACACTTGGGCTCTTTGCGCTTGCACCAATCGCGCGAATGACGAGGGCTGCCATGCTCGGTGCCTTGGCAAGTGACTTCATACGAACCGCTCGTGCCAATGGCCTCTCAAACCGTGTGGTACTTATCACCTACGCGTTTCGCAACGCCGCCCTGCCGGTACTGACGACACTTGGCATGGTTTTTTCATTCCTATTGGGTGCGAACGTTCTGGTGGAGAAAGTGTTTTCCTGGCCGGGTATCGGATCATTCGCGATCCAAGCGCTGGTAGCATCCGACTACGCTGCGGTTCAAGGCTTTGTGCTTGCGATGGCCTTGCTCTTTGTCTGCGTCAACCTATTCATCGACGTGCTCCTCACTATAGCCGACCCACGCATCGGCTTGGATGATTGAAGCAGAGGCCATTATGGAGCATCACTTAAAGCATTTTCGCTACGTAATGGGAGAGAACCCGGTGACGGTTTTCGCGTTCTCTTTATTCTCCTTGATCCTCTTTCTTGCCTTATTTGGCCCTTGGATTGCACCTTACGATCCGCTTGCCACTGATGCGGCGAATGTCCTACAGCCGCCGAGTTGGCGCCATATCTGCGGAACGGACCAGCTCGGCCGTGATGTCTTCAGTCGCGTCATCGCGGCAACACGTTTAGATCTTGGTATAGCAATTTCCGCCGTTACCTTGTCGTTCGTTTTCGGTTGTGCACTGGGTTGTAGTGCCGGTTTTTGGGGTGGTTGGACAGATCGCATCGTAGGCCGGTTCTCGGACACCATCATGGCCTTTCCATTATTCGTCCTAGCCATGGGAATTGTCGCTGCGATGGGAAATACGGTGGAAAACATCATCTATGCGACAGCAATTATTAACTTGCCGTTTTATGCTCGCGTTGCCCGAGCCGAAACGAGCGTGCGCCGTCAGGCCGGATACGTTCACGCTGCACGCCTCTGCGGAAGCGGCAATATACGCATTCTAGCAACACATATATTTCCCAACATTCTCCCGCCATTGATGGTGCAGGTGTCATTAAATATGGGCTGGGCGATCCTGAACGCAGCGGGCCTTTCCTTTATTGGTCTGGGCGTTCGGCCGCCCGACGCAGAATGGGGCATCATGGTGGCGGAAGGTGCGAACTACATCGTCTCTGGCGAATGGTGGCTCGCTATCTTTCCGGGATTGGCATTGATGCTCGCGGTGTTCTGCTTCAACTTGCTGGGCGACGGGTTACGCGACCTCGTCGACCCCCTGCGTCGCACATAGGTAGCATCGATTGAAACTCGTACCCTTTCTCGATATCAAACAATTGTCCGTGGAGTTTCAGACGCGAAACGGCGTGGTATGCGCTATCGAGGATGTAACGTTACAACTCGCCAAGGGCGAGGTCCTGGGAATTGTCGGCGAAAGCGGATCCGGAAAGTCAGTCACCGCCTACTCCGTTATCGGATTGCTAGACGATGCCGGCTCACCGGTTTCGGGGTCTGCGACGTTTGATGGCATCCCCTTGACGAGCGCCAGCGAATCGATTTTACGTGATTTACGTGGGCGCGAAATCTCGATGATTTTCCAGAATCCGCGTAGCGCGCTCAACCCAATCCGACCTGTTGGTTTGCAGATCGAAGACGTGCTCCTACGCCACGGCCGGGCTACGCCGCAAACGGCGAAGGCGAAAGCGATCGAGATGCTGGACAAGGTCAAGATCGTTGACCCTCCAGGCCGCTACGGTAGTTATCCCTATGAGCTTTCCGGTGGTATGTGCCAGCGTGTCGGGATCGCCATTGCCTTGTCCTGTGACCCCCGTCTGCTGATCGCTGACGAACCGACCACCGGGCTCGACGTCACCACTCAGCAAGTAACAATGGACCTCATCCGTTCATTAACCGAAGAGAGGTATATGGCGGTCGTGTTGATTACCCATGACCTCGGTATGGCAGCAAAATATTGTGACCGGATCGTCGTTATGGAGAAAGGCCGCGTGGTGGAGACCGCGACTGTCGAGGCCTTATTTTCCGACCCTCAGCAGGCCTATACAAAGAAGCTGATCGCAGCCTCTCCCGGTCCACGTTCGACTTTGGCTGAGCTTACACCCGGAGATGACGGTGTCTCCTGTCCAGCTATAAAGCCTGGCGGCTGCTCAGAAGAGACCTCCGCAAGCCGCCGAAACATTTTGGAGGTCGTTAGCATCGTCAAAGAGTTTCCGGCCCACCACAAGTTCACCGGCCTATTGCCCTGGTCGCAAGGCGACAAAGAACCGGCACCCTTTCGCGCCGTGGATAATATCAGTTTCAAACTAAAATTCGGCGAAAGCCTAGGACTAGTTGGGGAATCCGGGTGCGGAAAGTCGACGATCTCAAATATCATAATGCGCCTTATGGACCCAACATCCGGAGACGTTATTTTTGATGGCCACAATATAGCAACATATCCAGCCGAATCATTCGCCCAGAGACCTGAAAGACAGAAAATACAGATGGTATTTCAAGATTCTACGGACTGCCTAAACCCACGATACTCGGCTCATAATTGTATAGCTGAACCACTCAAACGATTACTCGGACTTCGCTGTCGATCGGAAATTCGTTCAAAGGTCGAGGTCTTGGCCCAGCGTGTCGGTCTTCCAATCGAACTTTTGGACAGGTTTCCTCATCAATTGTCCGGAGGACAGAAGGCGCGCGTTGGTATAGCTCGCGCGATTGCTGTAGATCCACTTTTGTTAGTCCTCGACGAACCCACTTCGGCGCTTGACGTATCTGTCCAAGCCGTCGTTCTCCAACTTCTCGACCGGCTCAAGCGTGATTTCGGAATGAGCTACATCTTTGTTTCACACGATCTGAATGTCGTCCGTTTACTATGCGAAAAAGTGATCGTGATGAACAGAGGCCGTATCGTCGAGAGCGGCCAGACGGAAACCGTGCTGAGGCACCCGAGCGACCCATACACACAACGCTTGATCGAAGCGATTCCGCATTTGGACCCGCCGGAACCACGAACGTTCGTTGACTGATCGGGTTGAGGTTTCTAACGGGGCATAACTTTTTCGAGAAAACACCCTCGATAGGAGGTGGGGTTTAAAACCCGCAGGCGGCACCATCACTGCGGGGGTCTGCTGCGCCTTCGAACGTACCATCCGGTCTTGCTACAACCGCTCCCGCATGGCCCATGATTTCATCGAAGGCATCTGTAACAAGGGGCTCGTGGCCTATTTGACGGAGACCATCGATCACCATTGGGTCAAATCGATTTTCGATGCGCAAGTCTACGCTCTCCGCTCCCCAGGTTCGTCCTAGTAACCAGCGTGGCGCGGTGATCGCCTGCTGCAGTTCCTGACCGAAGACGGCGTAGCGGCTGAAAACAGCCGCCTGAGTCTGCGGCTGCCCATCGCCGCCCATCGTGCCGTAGGCCATGAGACGGCCATCATCGAGGTGCGCAAGAGCCGGCTGGATGGTATGGAACGGTCGGCGATGGGGTTTGAGGCAATTGTGGTGTGTTTCATCGAGGGAAAAACTCGTACCGCGGTTTTGCCANACAATNCCGGTCTCGGGCAGCACCACACCGGAGCCGAACTCCCAGTAAATGCTTTGGATAAAGCTGACCACGCAACCATTATTATCTGCAGCACCCAACCACACCGTATCGCCAGAGTCTGCTGGCGCAGGCCATGGCGCCGCCTGTCGTGGATCGATATCCGCGGCCAACCGATCAAGCGTATCTTNATTTAAGAAATCTTTCGGATCCACCGTCATGAATTCCGGATCAACAATATGGCGGTCGCGGATGCGAAACGCCTTTTTGGTCGCTTCGATAATGGCATGGACGTGAGCAACGGAATCGACCGTCGCACAATCCAACCGGTCAAACAGACCAAGGATGATTAGTGATGCGAGCCCCTGAGTTGGTGGTGGTAAATTGTAGACCGTGCCTTGGCGGAGCCTTAACGACAATGGCGTTACTAATCGTGGCCGATGGCATTCCAAATCAGCCAGCGCGATCGGGCTGCCAGCGGCGGTAAGATCGGCTGCGATGCGCCGGGCCAGTTCGCCGCGATAAAAATCGTCCAGTCCTTTTGCCGCAAGGTGATCAAACGTCTCCGCCAGTGCCGGCAATTTAAGTTTTGAACCCATTCGCAGCGGTGCCCCTTCGGGTAGAAACACGTCGGCATACCCATGTACATCGCGCAGCGAGTCCGCCTTATCCGATGCATTACGATGCAGCGTTGCGGCAACGGGGATACCCGTGCGGGCGTAGTAGATCGCATCTTCGAACAAACGCGCTAACGGCAGACGCCCGCCACGCGTGGAACTAATCTCCAATGCCGCCTGCCATCCGCTGGGCGCGCCGGCGACAGTTAAAGCCGCAAGCGGTCCACGCGCCGGGATTGCATTGAAGCCACGATCAAAATAGTACTTCCGATCCGCGGCGGCAGCTGCCGCGCCGCAAGCATCGATTGCGGTTANCTTGTCACCATTTTGGATCAGCCAAAAATTATCGCCGCCNATAGCATTCATGTGCGGATAGACAACGGTTATGGCCGCCGCCGCTGCAACCATCGCTTCGATCGCGTTGCCGCCGTCCTCGAGTACTCGTAACCCCGTCTTTGCCGCCAAATGATGTGGAGCGCTGACCATTCCGTGCGCGGAAAAAGTTGTTTGAGTCATGAATTGGAATCCATTTTTCGCAATCAAATAGCTCCCCAAATTTCAATTAAAGCAATTTTTTTGACCTTTGGCATCGACCATAACAGGTAAATTAATACGAAATAATGGGTTATCTACAATTTCCGTCTCGGCCGTCGCGCTTACGGCCGGTATTTTTCTTTCCGCGACGGCCGGTTGATAAGGCCAAGATCGCACAGGGTGCAAATTACTTACCAATGATCGAGGAAACTGGGAATCGATATTCGTCGGCAGCGTCGGCACAGGCCGATGTCCGCTTTGGTCGGTGACTGCGTCGGTGTATACCATCTCTACGATTTCGTGTTCCGAAAATGAAACCGGACATGTGCATGGGGCTGGATCACGACGTCACTATTGTTGTTCGCTTATGCGGCATATGGCTAAAATAGTGGCATGTTAAGCCCCACCCAGCTCAAATTTTAAAACCAAAATCTATTAACATTACTAAAATTATTTCATTAATTCAATAATTTATAGAAGAATTGCCGCAGAGATTATTAATGGCACATATGTTGCTACGCAATGGTAACAAGATAATTAAATTATAATTACCTATAAAATAAATATAAGGGAGGACATTCTTGTTCTCGCTCCTTTGCCAATTAACCAGAGGAGTTTCTGATGCACCACAAGACAACCCAAGCCAAATCGTTTGCAGAATAGTTTTACTGCCTAATGAATAATCACGTTGCGAAACTAAGGAGAATATTCAAATGAGAATAAA
>PAXN01000027.1 GCA_002715005.1 Rhodospirillaceae bacterium | reverse complement strand
GGATGGGAACTAGCGTTGAGCGAGCGTCAGCAAGCAAAGATTTATATATTCGTGTTCATGCTTACGGTATCGAGGGCAAGCAAGTCGATGGTATGGATGTACTGGCGGTTCACGACGCGGGCGAAGAGGCGGTGGCGCATTGCAGGGCTGGAAAAGGCCCTTATATCCTTGAGATGAAGACTTATCGCTATCGAGGTCATTCGATGTCAGACCCCGCCAAATACCGAAGTCGGGAGGAAGTAACAAAAGTTCGCGAAGAGCGAGACCCAATCGAAAGAATGAAGGGTACATTACTTCGGGCAGGGACTGCGGATGAGGCAGCTCTGAAACAAATCGATACAGAGGTTAAAAATATCGTTCTTGATGCTGCGGAATTTGCGCAGACCAGCCCGGAACCGGAGCCCGAAGAGCTTTACACCGACGTCTTGCTTGAAGCCTAAACATCAAATCAATAGACCGTAATGCGGATTGGAACTGAGGAAATGCCCACACAAGTATTGATGCCAGCTTTATCGCCGACCATGACCGACGGAAAATTGGCACGATGGCTTAAAGCTGAAGGAGATAGTGTGACATCGGGCGATGTTCTAGCAGAGATTGAGACCGATAAGGCAACAATGGAAATCGAAGCTGTAGAGGAAGGCACCCTCGGGAAAATTCTCGTCTCGGAAGGCAGTGAGAATGTAGCGGTTAATACTCCCATTGCCATCATGCTTGACGATAGTGAGGATCTCTCAGCTGCAGATAGCCTGGAAGTAATTTCGGATACTAAAACACCGAGCACGGCTGCCAAGACATCAGCTAATGCTCCGTCAATTACCAATTCTCCTATTGATGGGAGAATTCTATCCGAAAGTGAATGGGACGGGGCTATAGTCAATTTGACGGTAAGAGAAGCGCTCCGCGACGCTATGGCGGAGGAAATGCGCAGAGATGAAAATGTTATGCTTATGGGTGAGGAGGTTGCTGAGTATCAAGGCGCTTATAAGGTAAGCCAAGGGTTACTCGACGAATTTAGCGCGGATCGTGTCATCGATACGCCAATTACGGAACAAGGGTTTGCAGGCATAGCCGTTGGTGCAGCATTTATGGGCGTGCGGCCCATCGTCGAATTCATGACTTTCAATTTTGCAATGCAGGCGATGGACCAAATAATTAATTCTGCTGCCAAAACGCTTTACATGTCAGGTGGTCAAATGGGCTGCCCGATTGTCTTTCGCGGGCCTAACGGTGCGGCATCGCGCGTTGCTGCTCAACATTCGCAATGTTACGCTGCCTGGTATGGCAGCATACCCGGCTTAAAGGTCGTTTCACCCTGGTCTGCAGCAGATGCCAAAGGATTACTTAAGTCTGCCATTCGTGATCCTAATCCAGTTATTTTCCTCGAAAACGAGATGATTTATGGTCAAAGTTTTGATGTCCCGGACACAGAGGATTGGACGGTTCCTATTGGTAGTGCCAAAATCGTCAGGTCTGGCTCAGATGTTACTATTGTCGCGTTCTCTATTATGGTCGGAAAGGCGTTGGAAGCTGCAGAGCAACTGGCAGACGAGGGGATTGATGCGGAAGTTATTGATTTGCGCACTATCCGGCCTTTGGACGGCGCGACTATTATAGAATCTGTAAAGAAAACCAATCGCGTTGTTGCTTGTGAAGAGGGATTCCCGCAATACGGTATCGGCGCAGAAATTTCAGCACGTATCACTGAACAGGCTTTTGATTGGCTTGATGCACCTATAGCTCGTGTGGCCGCAGCTGACGTGCCACTGCCATATGCAGCTAATTTAGAAGCGCTTGCCCTGCCACAGTCCATACAAATCCAAAATGCAGCAAAAGCTGTTTGCTACAGAGCATAAGGGGACAGAGACGATGCCCGTCAAAATCTTAATGCCAGCCTTATCCCCAACCATGACTGATGGTACCCTTGCTAAGTGGCACATAAGCGAAGGGGATACGGTAAGTTCAGGCGATGTGATTGCGGAAATCGAAACTGATAAGGCGACCATGGAAGTCGAGGCGGTCGAAGAAGGGCGGATTGGAAAAATATTGGTTGAAGGTGGCACGGAAAACGTAGCGGTTAATGCGGTAATTGCCTTGTTATTGGAAGACGGCGAAAATGAAGCAGATCTTGAAGCTCTCGACGAAGAACCATCACCTGCCGCCGCTACTTCAGAGCCAGCCACTTCATCTGTACCGATGAAGCTAGGCACAGTAGAATCACCACCAGCAATATCCGCATCAGTGGCCCCTGGTTCCACAACAAACGGTGAAAGGATATTCGCCAGTCCATTAGCCCGCCGTATGGCGGAGCAAGCCAAATTAGATATCAGGGCAATTTCTGGATCAGGGCCGAACGGGCGAATTATAAAAAGCGATGTGGAAACTGCACTCTCTAGTGGATTGCCTGTAATAACCGCTAGCTCTGAACCTCTAATGACCTCCGTTATGGCGCCATATGAGGCCGAATATGAGCTCGTCATTCCGTCGAACATGCGTAAGATTATTGCTGAGCGATTGACGAAATCTAAGCAGAGCGTGCCACATTTCTATCTGACTGCAGATTGCGAGATCGATAATTTACTAAGCTTCCGAGAGGAATTAAATAGCAACGCTGGTAATACTTACAAGCTCTCCGTAAATGATATTATTATCAAGGCCGCTGCAGTCGCACTGAAGAAGGTTCCTAAAGCTAACTCAAGTTGGTCAGAGGAAGGTCTTAAACTTTTTAAATCCTCAGATATCTCGGTTGCCGTTGCAATAGAGGGGGGGTTAGTGACACCGGTAATCAGGCATGCCGACGCCAAAGGACTTGAGGAAATCTCTAATGAGATGCGCGAGCTGGCATCAAAAGCGCGGGATGGCAAACTGCAACCTGAGGAATATCAAGGCGGCACATTCAGTATTTCTAATCTCGGGATGTTTGGGGTTAAACAATTTGACGCGGTTATTAATCCACCTCAAGCTTGCATCTTGGCTATTGGCGCCGGCGAACAACGCCCGGTCGTCAAAGACGGAGCGCTTGCAGTAGCTAAGGTTATGAGTTGCACACTTTCAGTTGATCATCGTGCTGTGGATGGTGCAGTAGGAGCAGACTATTTAGCATGCCTGAAGGGTTTACTCGAAAACCCAGTTAAAATGTTGCTTTAAGAAGTAATTATAAATGGTTGATAAAAAGTATGATATCGTCATTATTGGTGGAGGCCCAGGTGGGTATGTCGCAGCAATTCGTGCGGCCCAACTGAAACTCAAAATAGTTCTCGTAGAAGCTAATAATCTCGGTGGTATCTGTTTGAACTGGGGCTGTATTCCCACGAAAGCTCTTTTACGTAGTGCAGAGATTTATCATTTTATTCAAAATGCAGATCAATTTGGGCTCTCCGTCACCGGCGCGAAGTTCGATATTAGGAAAATCGTGAAACGGAGTAGAGATGTCGCCAGCCAACTAAGCGGTGGTGTAGCTCACCTTTTGCGCAAGAATAAAGTCGAAGTGATGGACGGTTGGGGCAAATTAGCCGGCGGTTCTGCGGACGCTCGAAAGGTTGTTGTTGAAAAGGATGGAAAAATCGAGGCAACGCTGATAGCGAAAAATGTTATTTTGGCCACTGGTGCTCGCGCTCGCACTTTGCCCGGGCTTGAACCCGACGGTAAATTAATTTGGACCTACAGAGAGGCAATGGTACCTAAAACCATGCCAAAATCCCTGCTGGTAATTGGTTCCGGGGCTATTGGGATAGAATTTGCGAGTTTTTATCGTAATTTAGGAGCTGAAGTCACAGTAGTAGAGACTCTAGACCGCATTTTGCCTGTCGAAGATGAGGACATCTCGGCTCATGCTCATAAGCAATTTGAGAAACAGGGCATGAAAATCATTACTGGTGCCCAGGTAAAAGAACTAAAGAAGGGTAAAGACAACGTTACCGCGACGATAGACAAAGACGGCAAAACTCAATCAATAACAATACAGCGCGTGGTCTTAGCGGTTGGCATCGTTGGAAACGTAGAGAATATTGGATTANAAGATACAAAAATTGAAGTGCAACGCTCACATGTGGCGGTGGATCAATGGCTGCAAACCGCTGAAGCAGGTGTTTATGCCATCGGTGATCTTGTCGGGGCACCTTGGTTAGCTCACAAAGCAAGCCATGAAGGAGTAATTTGCGTCGAAAAAATCGCTGGTGTTAAGGATGTTCATCCGCTCAATACCAGCAATATTCCCGGTTGTACCTATTGTTTGCCACAGGTTGCGTCTGTAGGGCTTACGGAAGCGGCGGCAAAAGAACAGGGTTATGATGTTTGTGTTGGACGGTTTCCCTTTATGGGCAATGGGAAAGCCATTGCGCTCGGTGATCCCGAAGGACTGGTTAAAACAGTCTTTGATTCAAAAACTGGCGAATTATTAGGCGCCCACATGGTAGGCGCTGAAGTGACTGAGCTCATCCAAGGCTATGGCATCGCGAAAACATTGGAGACAACTGAGGCCGAGTTGATGAGTACGGTCTTCCCCCATCCCACCTTATCAGAAATGATGCATGAGTCTGTTCTTGACGCTTATGGCCGTACAATCCATTTCTAAGTAGAGAAGGGGTAATAAATGGATCGGAAAAGCGACGCAGAACGCCATCCAGAGAAACAAAACCGGCCGGATAATCCCATAAAACGGAAGCCATCCTGGATTCGCGTTAAGGCGCCGGGTTCCAAAGGTTATTTCGAGACGAAAGCGATCGTCCAAGAACATGGACTGCATACAGTCTGCGAAGAAGCCGCATGCCCCAATATTGGAGAATGTTGGGCTAAAAAACACGCTACATTTATGATTATGGGTGACACCTGCACGCGCGCATGTGCCTTCTGCAACGTTGCGACCGGGCGACCCATGACGCTTGATCCATTTGAACCCGCAAGAACCGGTGCTGCAGTTGCCAAACTAGATCTGCAACATGTGGTTATCACTTCCGTCGATCGAGATGACCTGGACGATGGTGGCGCCGCTCATTTCGCTGCTGTTATCGCTAATATTCGTGAAATGGCGCCGAATACCACTATAGAAGTTTTAACACCTGATTTTATGCACAAGGACGGCGCTGTAGAAATCATGGCAGCTGCAAAGCCTGACGTTTTTAATCATAATATCGAGACGGTTCCTCGGCTTTACCCTACCATTAGGCCTGGTGCCCGTTATTTCACCAGCCTAGCACTGCTGGCCCGTTTCAAAGCACTTGACCCATCGATATTCACTAAGTCGGGCTTAATGGTTGGATTAGGTGAAGACATAGGCGAAGTCGGTCAACTCATGGATGATCTTCGCGCCGCTGACGTGGATTTCATGACCATCGGCCAATATTTACAGCCAACCCCAAAGCATACTGCGATAGAGCGGTTCGTAACGCCGGAGGAATTTGAGAGCTTAGCGACAAAAGCACGAGCAAAAGGCTTTTTGCTTGTCTCCGCATCGCCGTTGACGCGTTCCTCCTATCACGCGGATGCTGACTTCTTGATGCTACGGGAGGCCCGAAACCGCAAACTTGATCGCGTCAAAGCATAGAACTCTCATGCATAAGCACTCTGAAGAGCGGATACTACCCCACCGGCCAGAGGCAATCTTCAACTTGGTTGCAGATGTGCAATCTTATCCAGATTTTCTTCCTTGGTGCACTGCGACTCGAGTTTTACAACAAAATGAAAGCGGGATGATCGCAGAAATGGCGGTTGGCTACAAAAGCATCCGGGAAAGCTATAAAAGCAACGTAGAACTGAACCGCGATGACATGATTATTAAAGTAACCGCTATCGATGGCCCTTTTAAATACCTCATTAACCAATGGCAGTTTGAAGAATGCAATTTTGATCAGTGTAAAATACACTTCCATATAGAATTTGAATTTGGCTCTTGGATACTAGAGCAGATTATTGGAGTATTTTTTGAGGACGCTGTAGCTAAAATGGTCTTAGCTTTCGAAACACGTGCGAATGAGATTTATAATTCTTGCGCTTTAGATTGAAAAAAACTCAGTTAGTGACGAGAAATACAAGCTTCTCCATACATCGCTTGCGTTAGTAGTTAACATATTTCGACTGCAAAACCTGGTTTTTTGGTGGATCCACCTTTAGTAGGCGGGGCTTTGTTATGTACAACATCTGGAAAATAACTTGCTACCTATTATTAAATACCTATTATATTAGGTACGGTATATAGTTTCCGCGTTGGGACGACGGTTATGCCAACTTGTAGTTACACTACTACTCAGATACTTCTGGTGTTGTTATGATCTCGCCGGGGCAAATCCGCGCCGCCAGATCAATTATTGGCGTTAAACAATCTGATTTAGCAAAAGCATCGGGTATCTCGTTGGCCACACTCAATAATATTGAAAGGGGTGTAGGGGATCCTCGCGCCAGTACGTTAGATGCCATTGAATCCGCTCTTCAAGACGCGGGAGTTGAGATAGAGGCGAGTGCTCTTACGGAATCCGTTCGGTTGAATATTCTTGCACGCCCAAAAGCCTATGAGACTTTGTCAGCAAGTCAGAAACTACTCCAATTGCTAAGTCCCGGCTCCCTTAACCGTCCCGATAAAATTTTGATATTTGCGCGCCGTGACAGGAATGCCGAACACGATGATAGTGCAATCAAGATTTGCTTCCTAGTTGAGGCGAAAAACCGAAATATTCTTTTCGATCAGGTCAATTTTTCGGTAGAGAATGGTAGTCGCGTTGCCGAAATCGCAGGCATTATGCAGGCCGCGTTTGCATTTCATCGCTATGAAATGTTCTTCCTAGACAGTATCGTCGAAGATACTACTGCCAACGAGGATTTAGACGCGCTTGAGTGTGTAAGCGGTAGGGATTGCATAGCCCTCGATCATCCGGCTAAATTTTTCAATGTATTCTCAAATTGGCAGGACATGCTTAGGACCTATGGCAGTCGCGCCGGGCATCCACTCGCAAATCTTGCCGCTTTAATCAATAAGTTTGAGCTTGACTGAGTAATAGTGCCATTCCGCATTCGACTGATTGCGCCCGCACCGAGCCTCGGTTGCCATGGAACAAGTGTTTTTGTGCAATGGCCTCCCGGCCCTTTAAGCAACTCCCAATGAAAACCAAACCAACTGGCTTGGCCTCTGTGCCACCACCAGGTCCTGCGATACCTGTTACTGAAATCGATAGGATACCATCGGAATGGATGAGCGCGCCCTTTGCCATGGCTTTTGCAACATCGGCGCTAACAGCGCCGTACTGTTGAATTAAATCGCGCGGCACTCCTAAGCAGGAAGATTTCGCCTCGTTGGTATATGTGNCAAATCCTCTTTCAAAAACATCAGATGAGCCAGCCACAGAAGTTAAAAGTGCGCTAATCAAGCCACCGGTGCAGGATTCTGCAGTAGTGATCTGAATTTTCTTCGAACGGCAAAGACTTAGTAACGATTTGGCATTATCCGTTAGAGTATCATCAAACATCATTAAATTCCTGTTTGCTGCAGAAGCCACAAGCATACGAGGGCGTAAAATCCCGCTAATATATCGTCCGCCATAACACCAAAACCACCTTTTAGGTTAAAGTCTACCCAACAAATGGGCCACGGTTTCCAGATATCGAAAAGGCGAAAGAGCAAAAAACCAATGCCGAGGTGGACAATATCCAGCGATGCAACCAGGAGGGTCAGCCATTGTCCGGCAACTTCATCAATTACTATTTCGTTACCATCATTAGCGCCGGTATGGGTTTGATATATATCCACCGCCCAAACGCCTACGATAAAAATAATTATAGTAGCGGTGGCAAGTCCCAGCACACCAAATTTCATCAAGATGGGCCATGCTAAAAGTACGGCGATAAATGATCCCACAGTACCCGGCGCAATCGGAAATCGACCGGTAAATGCAAAAGTTGATAAGAAAACAGAAATATTAAATAACAATATATTACACCGTTTTCCGAAAATTTTATCTTAATAAAATAGTCGCTGTTGCCTGTCCGGCTATACCTTCGCCACGTCCAGTAAATCCAAGCCTTTCTGTGGTCGTTGCTTTAACACTTATCCTGTCCATATCGAGCACTAAAATCTCGGATAAACGGGACCGCATTCTATCTCGGTGTGGTCCAATTTTAGGAGATTCACAGATCAAGGTAACATCCACGTGGAGTATCGAGCCGCCACGTTGGGCAACGAGTTCGCCTGCCTTTGCGAGAAAAATTTCAGAACTTGCATTTTGCCATTGTGGATCGCTAGGTGGGAAATAAGCACCAATATCTTTTTCGCAAATAGCGCCTAAGATTGCATCGGTTAAAGCATGCATGCCCACATCGGCATCGGAATGTCCGGCTAGACCCTGGTTATGAGGAATTTCTATTCCACATAGTGTGACTGATTCACCCGGCTCAAACCTATGCACATCAAAGCCGGAACCTACTCTTGTTTCCCCCATGGGGGCCCCCTTGGATGCGTTCATTTGGTTTTCGGCGCGTTTAAAATCATCGGGCGCGGTTACTTTGAAATTGTCTTCGTTACCTTCAACCAGTCGAACTACATGACCCGCAGCCTCAGCTAACGCTGCATCATCCGTTAAGCTTCGATTACGAAACTGCTCGTGAGCAACCATTATGGCGTCATAATGAAAGCCCTGAGGTGTTTGTGCCCGCCATAATCCAGCACGATCTACCGTTTCTCCTACCGTACCATCGGATTTCTCGCGCTTGATAGTATCAGTGACGGGAAGTGCTGCCAAAACCGCACTGTCATTGCTGAGAGCGTCGACCACCCGTGAAATCGTATTAGGAGAAACGAAAGGGCGGGCACCATCATGGATCAATACATTATCCNGTGCAAACTCCGATAAGCCCTGCAGGCCATTGAAAGAGGACTCTTGGCGCGTCACGCCACCAAAAACCGGCGGTAATAAACTCATACCAATTACCGCATTTTCGTATAGTGCTACATCGTCTGGATGTATGACAACGCCAACCTTATCAATCGCAGGATGATCCACAAAAACCCTCAGGGCCTCTCGTAACAACGGCGTACCGGCTATTTCCCGGTACTGTTTTGGCATACCGCCACTGGCCCGTATGCCGCGGCCGCCTGCGAGAACAAGTGCAGCGGTTTTTACCATTTAATTATCAAAACTTTCCCATATTAATGCCGAAATTTTGTTTCAACCTAATGCTAAAGGTCTGCCATCTCAATTAAGGATGCTATATAGAAGTATTATGGACGAGAAGCTAATAATCGGTATTATCGCCGCCCTTAGTATATTGCCGGTCGGTGCATATACCTTCCGAGCTGATGCGGTCAATAATCGCCTTTATTGGCTGCTACTGAGTTCCTCAGCAATAGTTCTATCGGGTTTTATGCTTTATCGCCTCCAATTAGGATGGCAGCGAGGCCTTGCTGATTCGTTGTTCGTTTGCGTCGCGGTCACATTTGTAATTTACACGTTAACTCACCATTGGTTTCGCGAAGGTTGGCGCTTAGTAGTTTTATTGGCACCATACCTATTTATCATTTGCATTTTGGCGCTGCTGGCTTATGAGGCTGAGCTCCAAATTAGTCGTCATGATAGTAATGTGGTAGCCCTAGACGGCTGGACTATTGTTCATATTATCTCCGCAGTCACAGCTTATGGGACTATCACGTTAGCAGCAGTCGCAGCAGTTTCTGTGCTTGCTCAAGAAAGATTGCTAAAGGCCAAAAAGGATAGTAATTGGAGTAGGCGGCTGCCGCCGGTAGCTGATTCAGAAAACATTGAAATTATTAGTCTTTTCGTTAGCGAGGCTGTGCTGGTAGTGGGTATCGCATCAGGAATGGCTTTGCAGCTGAGTAGCAGTGGGTCTCTTTTGGCCCTTGATCATAAAACCTTGCTGACAGCGATCGCCTTTCTACTCGTCGGACTTTTACTGATTGCGCGCATGCGGATGGGAATTCGAGGGCGAAGTGCTGCGCGGTATGTTTTAATCAGCTACCTCCTCATCACGCTCGGCTATCCTGGCGTAAAATTGGTGAGTAATATTCTTATTGCCTAAACGCAGCGTTTGAATTTGGCTGGCCGAGATGCTATTGCCTACTTACTGTGCAATAATTAGAGCTGCCTAAGAAATTAGCATGAGAATCGCAAATTTGACATTAGAGCCGGCGGTTATACTTGCGCCCATGTCGGGTATTAGTGATCAACCGTTCCGGCGCACCGTTCGAAACTTTGGCGCTGACCTTGTCACATCAGAGATGATCGCCAGCGATGCAGTTCTGCGAGCGGTTCGCTCGGAAATTCGGAAAATTTCGACAGATTGCTCTGGAGAATTCCCAATGGCCGTCCAGCTGGTCGGTCGCGATCCCAAATTAATGGCTGAGGCAGCCAAGATTAACGAAGACAGGGGCGCTGCCATCATTGATATCAATTTTGGATGCCCGGCCCGTAAAGTAACCAAAAAGGTATGTGGTTCTGCACTTATGCGAGATGAAAAACTGGCCAGCAACATTATGGCATCGGTGGTCGAGGCGGTCAGTATTCCAGTGACAATGAAAATGCGTACCGGCTGGGATGATAAAAGCCGAAACGCTCCGCAATTGGCACGTATTGCAGAAGAAGCGGGGGTTCAAATGATAACAGTCCACGGGAGGACCCGGTGCCAATTTTTTAAAGGTCATGCCGACTGGTCTTTCATTCGGCAGGTAAAAGATGTTGTACAAATACCGGTTATTGCCAACGGCGATATCAGAAGTCCGCAAGACGCTGCAGAGTGTCTAAAACTTTCCGGCGCTGACGGCGTGATGATTGGCAGAGCTGCGGAAGGGCGTCCCTGGCTAATAAATCAAATTAAACATTACTTGGACAGTGGCAGATTCGTTCCTAACCCCACGGCTGAACGGGTAAAATCTACAGTTCTACAACATTATGCAGACATCCTTAGTCATTACGGTATTAGCCCCGGGCTACGTATCGCCAGGAAGCACCTGTGTTGGTACGTTTCAGGTTTCCAAGGCGCAGCGAAATTACGAGCTAAATTGGGTCGAGAGGAAAACCCTGATACCGTAATAGTACTTTTAAATGATTTCTTTAACAAGCAGTTCGAATTAGCGGCGGGNTAAATGAGTAAAGAAATCACCGACGTTAATAGTGAGGCACTCTCCTTTGAAGCTTTGTTAGCCTTGCCCCTTCCGATTTTGTTGATCGATAATAATGACGATATTTCCTTCGCGAATCCCGCGGCGGAGCAATTTTTTCATCTAAGTATGCCGGTCCTGTGCCAGCGAAATCTCCAAGACATAATTCCACCGGACAGTCCGTTGATGACGCTGNCNNATAAGGTCCGTCGTTACGGCAATAGCGTACAAGAATTTGATGTCCGTTTATCTACACCAAGAACTGGGGAACGCTTATTTACGGTGAATGCTGCTCCACTTGGCGGCGGCTCGCCGTTAGTGGCGTTGGCAATGAACGAAATGACCGTGGCGGGTCGGATTGATAAATCACTTATTCACAGGGACGTGGCTAGGTCAGTTTCCGCTATGTCAGCTGTACTAGCTCATGAAATTAAGAACCCGCTTTCTGGCGTCCGCGGTGCCGCACAACTTTTAGAACAAACGGCTGAAGATGAGGAAAGAGCACTCGCGCGTCTAATAATGGATGAAACGGATAGAATTTGTCGGCTTATCGATCGCATTGAAGCCTTCTCTGATCGTCCCTCCATTGATAAGCATGCTGTTAATCTACATGAGGTCTTGGAACATGTGATCAAAATCAGTAAATCCGGATTTGCCAAATCCATCGCTTTTGAGGAAATATACGATCCTTCGCTCCCGCCTGCATATGCTGACAGAGACCATCTTATCCAAATATTTCTAAATCTAGTAAAGAATGCTGCAGAAGCCACGTCGACAATTGAGGAAGCTAGGATTACGCTTCGAACCACCTTTCAACATGGAATGCGAATTGCCGGACCTGGACAGGATTCAAAAATCAATTTACCGCTGGTTGTTTCCGTTGAAGATAACGGTATCGGCATACCCGAAGAATTAACTCGCCAAATTTTTGACCCTTTCGTTACAACCAAAACCCAAGGCGCTGGGTTAGGTTTGGCGCTTGTAGCGAAACTGGTTGGCGATCATGGGGGAATGATCGACGTCAATTGCTCTGGCCAGAAAACCGAATTTCAAGTCATGTTACCCATGGTAAGGAGCACGTCCCATTAGCGATAAACAATCAGNTATACTGATCGCAGAAGACGACCACAGTATTCGAACTGTACTCAGCCAGGCCNTAACGCGTCAGGGATATGACGTGCGGACTACGGGCAATGCAACGACATTATGGCGCTGGATAACCGATGGTGAAGGCGATCTCGTCGTAACCGATATTGTTTTACCCGATGAGAACGCCCTCGATCTAATTCCGCGTATTAAAAAGCTACGCCCAGAACTACGCATCATTGCCATGAGTGCCCAGAATACATTACTTACAGCAGTAAGGGCTACAGAACGTGGTGCGTTCGAATATCTACCGAAGCCATTCGATTTAACCGAACTATTTAGCTTGGTCACCAGAGCATTATCGGAACCCTCAGAATCGTATGCTGATGATAGTCTTAGTNTNGAAGGCGACGANCGNTTGCCATTGATAGGTCGTTCTCAGGCAATGCAAGAAATTTATCGCATTCTCGCTCGTTTAATGAGCACTGACCTTACAGTTCTTATCAATGGCGAATCCGGTACAGGCAAAGAATTGGTTGCCCGTGCGCTTCATGACTATGGCAAACGCCGGAATGCTACGTTTGTCGCTATCAACGTGGCAGCTATTCCGCACGATCTCATAGAAAGTGAATTGTTCGGTCACGAGAAGGGCTCATTTACTGGAGCAACAAGCCGATTTTCCGGCCGTTTCGAACAAGCTGAAGGCGGTACATTATTTCTAGACGAGATAGGTGATATGCCACTTGATGCGCAAACCCGCTTATTACGAGTTCTACAGGAAGGCGAGTTTACAACGGTGGGCGGACGGACGCCCATAAAAGCCAATGTCCGCATTATTGCCGCGACCCATCGCGACTTAACACATCAGGTCAATTTGGGGCATTTTCGAGAAGATTTGTTTTATCGATTGAATGTTGTTCCAATGCGGCTCCCGCCACTGCGCGAGCGTATAGAAGACATTCCCGATCTCGCTCAGCATTTTCTTCGAAATCTTACAACCGAGGGGCTGCCGCAAAAATCTATAGAAAAAAAAGCACTAGAGAGAATGCAGCAGTACAAATGGCCGGGAAATGTGCGTGAATTAGAGAATCTAGTTCGTCGCCTTGCCGTGCTCTACTCGCAGCAAGTTATTACTCAAGACTTGATAGAGGTTGAGCTTGCTGAAATTGCCGCATCAGGCGCGAAGGACGAGGGGGAAAGTGCTTCAGAAAATTTGAGTGAGGCAGTTGAACGGCATTTAAACGAATATTTTAATGCCCATGAGGGCGGTTTGCCTCCGACCGGCCTTTATGATCGTGTGCTACACGAGGTAGAACGCCCTTTAATCAATATTTCGCTATCTTCTGTGCGAGGTAATCAAGTCAAAGCGGCCGAATTATTAGGTCTTAACCGCAATACGCTTCGTAAAAAAATCCGTGACCTTGGAATTGCGATCGTAAAACAACCTCGATAAACAGATACATCTGCCTCTTTATCTGATAGTAGACACGCTTCAATTACGGGCCATAATGTTGCAAATCTCGTAATTCGATAAAGGATGCTCAATGACGGCGACACCTAGCCAGTCCGACGTTACCTCGGAAAGGGCTAATAACATGGACTCCGCCCTAAAACGTTNTCTCTCGGGCCGTTGGTTCGGTATCGGAGTATCGGTTTTGGCGTGTTGCTCTGTTGTCGCTACATACGCTGCCATTCGAGGTATAGCGCCATTNGGTCTTGATTCTGGCTGGGTTTCGCGACTGCTCGTTGCTGACCTAGTTCTTTTACTGATCCTCGCTATTTTCATTGGCTGGCGGGTCACTCTAGTATGGACTGAACGCATTCGAGGTTCGGCCGGCTCGCGGCTTCATGTGCGTTTAGTTATGCTGTTCGGATTCATTTCAATTGTACCGGCCATTGTGGTCGCCGGTGCAGCAGTATTGTTCTTCAAATTTGGCTTGGAGACTTGGTTTAGTAGCGAAGTTAGAACCGCACTCAACCAATCGGTCTCAGTCGCCGAGGCTTATCTCGAGGAACATAAAAATAATGTTCGTGCCGACGTATTAGCGGTTTCAAAATCTCTTAATTTGGAAGCCAATGTACTGCAAGGCAACCAAAAATTACTGAATTATGCTCTTAACATTCAATCAAGTTTGCGTAGCTTGACGGAAGCAATTGTTTTTATAAGTAGCACTGGGGATGTAATGGCCCGCGCCGGCCTTACATACGTTTTGGAATTTGAAGGGATACCTCCAGAGCAGTTCAAGCTCGCTCGTGAAGGTGAAGTCGCAATTCTAACCAGCAAAAATGATGATCGTGTGCGCGCCCTGGTGCGTTTAGATAATTATATCGATCACTATCTTTATGTGGGAAGGTTCGTCGATCCGAAAGTCTTGGCCCAAACAAAACGCACACGATTTTCGGTTGAACGATTCGAAAATTTAGAGCTAAAACGAGAAAATATTGAGATTTCCTTTGCACTACTTTTTATAGGCTTAGCATTGATCCTACTTCTTGCGGCATCATGGTTTGGATTAATCGTAGCCACCCAATTTTCCCGTCCGATAAGCGCCCTTATTGACGCTACCGAAAAAGTTCGGTCCGGTAATTTAAATATAAGTGTGCCGGAAGAGACGGAAACCAAAGAACTCGGTCTTCTCAGTAGGGCTTTTAATCGGATGACGGGCGAACTGCAACGCAATCAAGGTGAATTGGTTGAAGCAAACCAACAGTTAGACGAACGCCGCCGCTTCACTGAAACAGTACTATCTGGCGTTTCAGCGGGAGTTGTGGGACTAGACCAAGATGGTCGTATCAATTTACCGAATAGAGCGGCTTCAACTCTTACCGGACAAAATTTAGAGAACCGCATTAGCGAATACTTTTCTGAAGTTATGCCGGAAATGGCTGAAATCTTGCTCGAAGCAAAAACTGTAAGAGACGGCAGATTTATAGAACGTCAAATTCGTATTACACGTGACCGCGAATCCAGGACATTGTTGGTTCGTATTGGAACCGAGAGGGACGGGAATGCAGTACGCGGTTATGTGGTCACATTCGATGATATTTCCGCCCTTATGTCTGCACAACGTGTAGCTGCCTGGGCAGATGTGGCGCGCCGAATTGCTCATGAAATTCGCAATCCGCTTACGCCTATTCAGCTGTCGGCCGAACGGCTCAAACGAAAATATCTAGGCGAAATCAAGTCTGATCCCGATACCTTTCAAACCTGCACAGATACAATCGTCCGCCATGTCGGTGATATAGGGCGTATGGTGGATGAATTTTCTAGTTTTGCACGCATGCCTGCTCCGGTCTTCAAGCCAGAGAACCTGTCAGATTTGATTGCACAATCAATATTTCTCCAACGCAATGCAAATCGTGATATCGCCTATAAATCGATTATGCCGGATGATCCTCTCTGGTTCCGATGTGATGGACGGCAAATCAGTCAAGCGATTACAAATTTGTTATTAAACGCGGCAGAGGCGATAGCAGGCAGAAACGACACAGATTTAGTACCTGGGATAATTCAGGTTACTCTTAACNATGAAAACGATTTAGTTAGCATTGAAGTCGAAGATAACGGCAAAGGACTCCCGTCCCAGCAGCGTGATCGATTGACAGAGCCTTACTTTACCACGCGCGCGAAAGGAACTGGTCTTGGGCTTGCGATTGTCAGAAAAATCATGGAGGACCATAAAGGAAGTTTACAGCTAACCGATTCCGAAGATGGTGGCGCGTGTGTGCGTTTGCAAATGACCGGTAAGTTAGTTACCGGAGGCGAAAAATCTATTGATGACGAGCCCATTCATAACCCTGACAAACAAGTGTAGGTGCTGAGCGGATGGGTCGGGTAAGATAAAAAAGATGGCGCAAGATATACTCATCGTTGANGACGAANGCGATATTCGCTCGCTGATNGCTGGNATTCTCGAAGACGAGGGTTACGAGACCCGCGAAGCTGCTTCAAGCCAAGAGGCTTTTCTAGCAATTGAAAAACGGCAACCGAANTTAATCATCCTTGATGTTTGGCTGCAAGATAGTGAGTTGGACGGGCTTCAGATGCTAGAACGCATCCGAAAAGAAAATCCAGCTCAGCAAGTTTTAATGATTAGCGGTCACGCTACATTCGACATGGCCGTTAATGCTACTAAAATGGGAGCATACGATTTTCTGACNAAACCGTTTAAAACTGACGTGCTGATCCACACGATCGGCCGAGCGGTCGAGGATATCCGCCTGCGCGAAGAAAATGAATCTCTACGCGCTCGTTCGGGTAATAGGCAAGCCGAACTAATAGGGTCTTCTGCGATCATGGTACAATTAAGAAGTGCCATAGAAAAAGTTGCTGGCACCGACAGTCGTGTTCTCATTAGTGGACCACCGGGAAGTGGCAAAGGGATCGTTGCATCGGTATTACACGCACAATCTGAGCGCAAATCGGGTCCGTTTGTTGTGATGTCTTGTTCCGGGTTGGACCCAAAAGAGGTAGATAATGCGTTGTTTGGGCGGGAAGCAGATAAAGTAACAGTTCGACGGGTTGGCGCTTACGAAAAAGCGCATCGCGGTACACTTGTCCTTGATGAAGTAGGGGATATTCCTTTAGAAACACAAGCAAAGTTGGTTCGTGTTTTGCACAAACCAGAATTTACACGT
This sequence comes from Rhodospirillaceae bacterium, assembly GCA_002715005.1. Classification (GTDB taxonomy): domain Bacteria; phylum Pseudomonadota; class Alphaproteobacteria; order UBA8366; family UBA8366. The sequence continues at coordinate 37,743 of PAXN01000027.1, read as the reverse complement.
ATTGAGGGCGATGCCATTGTTGATGCTGATGTTCGTGTCATCGCAACATCAAATCGCGATCTTAATCGCGCCATTGAAGCCGGAGAATTCCGAGAAGATCTTTTTTATCGGTTAAATGTGGTTCCGTTAAAAGTGGCGCCGCTCTCAGAACGATTGGGTGATGTGCCCGAACTCGCTGACGAAATCATGCAACGGTGTGCAGTATCGACCAATAGGCCTCCTAGGAAATTTTCTGCTGACGCGTTTGCCGCGATGCAGGCACACAACTGGCCCGGAAATGTTTGGGAACTTGTGAATGTCGTTGAACGATTGTTATTGCTTAGCGATATGGATATTACCGCTGCGATTTTAGCGAATGACGTCATAAAGGCCATCGGTAAAAGTGATAATGAAAATGATGAAGATACTATAGATTTCGAATTAATGAATGTTTCACTGCGCCAAGCGCGCGAGGCTTTCGAACGTCAGTACTTGAATTTTCAGTTGGCACGATTTGATGGCAATATCAGTAAAACTGCGAACTTTGTCGGAATGGATCGTGCGGCCCTTCATAGAAAACTTAAAAGCCTTGGCCTGCACGGTGGCGATAAAACGACGATACGTGTGGGTTAGTTACGGCAGGATATACGATGAATGTTATAATCTGCGGCGCAGGTCAGGTTGGTTTTAGTATTGCACGTTATCTCTCTAGCGAGGGAAACGACGTGACTGTGATTGATCAAGACCCCCAATTGATTGGAAAAATTAACGAATTGCTAGATGTTCAAGCCATGGTAGGGAATGCGTCAGAACCTAGTATGCAAGCCTCAGCTAATGCTGGCGAGGCAGACATGATTATCGCTGTAACCTATGCCGATGAGGTCAATATGGTAGCGTGTCAAGTGGCACATTCCTTGTTTAACATACCGACAAAAATAGCGCGTATCCGGCAGCAAAGGTTTCTAGATCCACTTTGGGCTGATCTTTTTAGCCGCGATCATATGCCAATTGATGCAATCATTTCGCCAGAAGTCGAAGTGGCCAACGCTATTGCTCGCAGATTGTTAGTACCTGGCTCGTTTGATGTGATCCAGCTTGCGGAAGACAAGGTCCGCGTAATTGGTGTTCGCTGCACAGAAGATTGCCCTGTAGTCCATACGCCTTTGCGACAGCTCACCGAGATTTTTCCGGATTTGAGTGTCGTTGTGGTTGGTATCGTCCGTGATGGAGAGGCCTATATTCCTACATCCCGGGATCAAATGTTACCGGGCGATGAGGTGTATTTTGTTAGTGACACCAATCATGTAGACCGTGCCATGGAAATATTCGGCCATGAGGAGGCCGAAGCTCATAAGGTGGTTNTNGTTGGCGGNGGACATATTGGTACCAATCTCGCGCGGACCATCGGAGGCCTTGAAGGCGTCTCTGCTAAAGTTATCGAAATGAACAAAGAGCGTGCCCACAAACTCGCCGAAACCCTTCCAGAGACTACGGTACTGCAAGGGGACATATTTGACGAAGAGATTTTATCGGAATCTAATATTGCATTGGCGGATATGATAGTCACCGTAACTGACGACGATGAAACAAACGTCCTCGGCGCACTTTTGGCCAAGCAATATGGTGTTCAGCAGGCAATCGCCTTGGTCAATCGCGATAGTTACTCAACCCTAGTGACGAAGCTTGGTATTGATATTTTGGTAAACCCACGGGCGATCACGGTTTCGCAAATTTTGCATCATATTCGTGGCCGATTTCGCGCGGTTTATTCACTCTGGGAAGGATTTGGCGAAATTATAGAAGCTGAAGTCCTTGAGACATCCCCACTTGTTGGCACGACATTGAAAGACCATAAGCTTCCGCGCGGTGTTATTGTTGGAACCATTGTCCGTGATGGAGAGGTATTGATTCCTAAAGGCGATACTGACATACGCGTTAAAGACCGCGTTATATTGCTCGCTTCTGCTGGTTCGGCACGGGAAGTTGAGAAGCTTTTTGCCGTTAGCTACGAGTTTATCTAAAGCCTTTATATTAAGCTGCAATAGGTCTCACGCCATGTCCCGATTTGTCTATGTAAATGACCGATTTCTAAGACGCCATGAAGCCTTTATCGATATTGAAGATCGCGGATTTCAATTTGGTGATTCCGTGTATGAAGTCATATTCGTTACTAAAGGATGTTTGGTGGACGAGCAGGGACATATCGACCGGTTAGCCTACTCAATGGGTGAGCTTGGAATGGATTTGCCAAAATCCCCTGTTACAATCTCACTATTAATTCGTGAGTTGATAAGGCTGAATGACCTAACAGATGGCTTGATTTATATGCAGGTGAGTAGGGGGGCAGCATCTCGTGATCATTTAATTCCCAAAGGGCTATCACAGACCTTCATCATGAATACACGTCAGGTCGACCTTACAGCAAAATCCAGTATTAATGAGGGCGTTGACGTCATTACCGTTCGAGATATCCGTTGGGGTCGTCGCGATATTAAATCAACTCAGCTACTTGCAAATTGCTTGGCCAAGTCCGAGGCGGTTCGCGCCGGTGCAGACGAGGCATGGATGGTGGACGAAAATAATTTTGTCACAGAAGGTAGCTCTAGCAACGCCTGGATTATTACGGATGACCAGGTTTTAGTCACCCGTCCACCGACGCACGATATTCTTAACGGTATAACCCGTCGGACAATTATCGACATTGCTCTGCAAAACAACGTTATGTTTGAAGAACGTGCATTCTCACTTGATGAGACAAAGATCGCTGCGGAGGCATTTTTTACAAGCGCTACTTCTTTGGCAACGCCTGTTTTATCGATAAATGGTATTGCTATCGGCGACGGTGTAGTCGGTCCGATTACAAAAGTTTTACAAGACCAATATTTGGTATACGCCCAGCAGACTTCTCTTTAAACATTCTGTTATCAGGGCACCATGTCTCAATATAAAAAACCTGACGTCATAATATTTGACTGGGATAATACACTCGTCGATAGTTGGCAGACTATTCATGCCGCTTTGGTTGAGACGTTCATTGAAATGGACCAGGAACCTTGGTCATTCGAAAATACGAAAGTTCGGGTTCGGCATTCGCTTCGGGACTCATTCCCGAACCTTTTTGGCCAACGTTGGAGGGAAGCAGAAGCTATATTTTATGATACCTTCGAACGCCTGCATATCCAAAATCTCCGCCCTATGCCTAAAGCCGAAATGATGCTTTCACGTATTTCTGCCCATATCTCTGCCCTTGGAGTGGTGAGCAATAAAACTGGAAAGTTTTTGCGTAAAGAGGCGGCGCACCTGAAGTGGGACCGTTTTTTTTTAGAGCTTGTTGGTGCTGGTGATGCGAGTCGTGACAAGCCGAATTCGGCGCCGATAGAACTATTCCTACAAAACAATGGGTTAAGAAATGTTACTAGCATTTGGTACGTCGGAGATGCTGACATTGACGTGGAAACAGCACAAAATAGTGGATGTTTAGCCGTGTTACTTCATGCGAATTGTCCAGAACAAGCAAATTTAGGTAAATTTTTGCCCGAAATCACATTATCAGGTTGCGAAGAACTGGCCGCACTGGTCGAGACGTTGTAGTCTACAAGCGTAGCATTTGTCATCGGCTTGACGATGCCATATAGAAATCTAAGTATCTAGAAAATTCTATTTAGCGGGGAAACAAAAAGGGGCAGCACAAATGTCTTCGGATAAAAAGCAAAACCTGCAAGATGTTTTTTTGAATTCTGTTCGAAAAGCGAAAATGCCGGTCACCGTATTTCTTGTTAACGGCGTTAAGCTGCAGGGAATAATTACATGGTTTGACAATTTTTGCGTGCTGTTGCGCCGAGATTCCCATTCGCAGCTCGTTTACAAACACGCTATTTCGACCATCATGCCAGCTCAGCCGGTCCAGCTCTTTGATTCTGAAGGTGCGGAAGGTTCAAACATAGGTGTAGATGAGCTCGAGAGTTAGGTTTGTTTGAGCAACAAGCCGATAAATATCTCTTCAAACGCCTCTTCTTTGATTGCACGGTCTTATGTGGTCCACCCGCAACTAACCCGGCAATCTAAATCGAGCGCGCGAAGCGCTGACTCTTGTCTTGATGAAGCGATAGGGCTAGCTGCCGCTATTCAATTGGAGGTGGTTGGTGCCGAAATTCTGACAATTGGGCGAATAGACGCGGCTAGATATATCGGGAAAGGACAGGCTGAACGTATTGGCACTGAACTTCAGGCATTTGGAGACGTCGACTTAGTGGTTCTAGACACTAGTCTTACGCCTGTCCAACAGCGAAATTTAGAACAAATCTGGCATACAAAGGTAATAGACCGAACAGGACTTATTTTAGAAATATTTGGTGCACGAGCGCGCTCCCGAGAAGGGCGAACACAAGTCGAATTAGCCGCACTCAGCTACCAACGATCACGTTTGGTGCGGAGTTGGACACATTTGGAGCGACAGCGGGGCGGTTTTGGTTTTTTGGGTGGTCCCGGAGAAAGCCAGCTCGAAATCGATAGGCGTCTGATTGATGGGCGGATGAGCAAACTCAAACGTGCACTCCAGAAGATTCGTAAAACACGCAAGACTCACCGTAAAGCGAGAAAACGTATTCCGTATGAAATCGTGGCCTTGGTAGGATATACTAATTCCGGAAAATCCACGCTTTTTAATACATTAACTGATTCCGAGGTAACGGCACAGAACCTACTTTTCGCGACCTTGGATCCAACTCATCGAGCCCTCAAATTGCCATCGGGGCGCCAAGTCGTACTATCAGATACGGTTGGATTTATTTCAGAATTACCCACTGAGTTGGTAGCGGCCTTCCGGGCCACTTTAGAGGAAGTAACCGAAGCAGATATACTTTTACATGTGAGAGATATCGCCCATCCAGATACAGAAGCTCAAAGGCAGGACGTGCTGCAAGTGTTAGATAGCATTCAGGAATCTGATGCTGATCCCCCCCTCGAAGTTCTTAATAAAATTGATCTTCTTTCGTCGGATCATCGCGAAGCAATTCAAAATAATGTGAGGCGAAATGATAGATGCGTTGCATTATCAGCTAGAAACGGCGAGGGGTGTGATACGTTAAAATTATTTTTAGATGAATTACTGGCCGATATTCGTGCCCGCCATGAACTCAAAATAGAACTAGGAAACGGAGCCGCATTGGCATGGCTTTATCAAAATGGGCAAGTTTTGGAGCGGTTTGATGATCAAGAATTTGCCCATATTTCAGTTGCTTTAGATTCTAGGGATTATCAGCGGTTCACGCAGCGATTTAGTGAAGCAATTAACTAATCGAAAAAAATCAGAATAGTGGTGTTGACAGTTCGGTTATTCCTTCCTATATGCCCGTAGCACTCAACGATTGCGAGTGCTAACAGGGAAATTTTATTATAACTTTCGATATTTGTAGGAGAAAGCCTCATGAAATTAAGGCCGCTGCATGATCGTCTTTTGATCCGTCCTTTGGACGCTGAAGAAAAGACTGCTGGTGGGATCATCATACCGGACACGGCAAAAGAAAAGCCGATGGAAGGCGAAATTGTTGCCGCCGGTTCCGGCACCAAAGGCGACGACGGGAAAGTCACGCCGCTTGATGTTAAAAAGGGTGACCGCGTTTTGTACGGCAAATGGTCCGGCACCGAAGTTAAAGTAGATGGTGAAGATCTTTTGATCGTTCGCGAGTCCGACGTAATGGGCATCATTGAATAAAGCTCTCATAGAAAAGGTACAAAGAAATGGCAGCTAAAGAAGTTAAGTTTTCAGACGACGCACGTACTCGCATGATTGCGGGCGTCGACATCCTGGCGGATTCAGTCAAAGTGACGCTTGGTCCGAAAGGTCGCAACGTTGTGCTCGATAAAGCATTTGGTGCGCCGCGTGTGACTAAGGATGGCGTTACTGTCGCTAAAGAAATCGAGCTGAAAGATAAGTTCGAGAATATGGGCGCTCAAATGGTTCGTGAAGTTGCGTCCAAGACCAACGACATCGCCGGTGACGGCACAACTACAGCAACAGTTTTGGCGCAAGCTATCGTTCGCGAAGGCTCAAAAGCCGTTGCGGCAGGCATGAACCCAATGGACCTCAAGCGGGGCGTAGATATGGCCGTTGATGCCGTTCTTGCCTCGATTGGGAAAAGTGCAAAGAAAGTCAAGACAAACGAAGAGATCGCGCAGGTAGGTACGATTTCAGCGAATGGTGATGCTGATGTAGGTCGTATGATTTCTCAAGCGATGGAAAAAGTTGGCAACGAAGGCGTGATCACAGTAGAAGAGGCCAAAGGTCTTGAGACTGAGCTCGACGTGGTCGAAGGCATGCAGTTTGATCGCGGATATCTTTCGCCATATTTCATCACTAACGCGGAAAAGATGATCTGCGAGATGGAAAATCCTTACATCCTACTTCACGAGTCCAAACTTTCCAGCCTGCAGGCCATGTTGCCGGTATTGGAATCAGTTGTTCAGTCAACGCGTCCACTGTTAATTATTGCAGAAGACGTAGAAGGTGAAGCTCTCGCAACTTTGGTTGTTAATAAACTCCGTGGCGGCCTAAAAGTGGCAGCTGTTAAAGCACCAGGTTTCGGCGATCGCCGTAAAGCTATGTTACAAGACATTGCGATTTTGACCGGTGGCCAGGTGGTTTCCGAAGATCTCGGTATTAAGCTTGAGAATGTGACCCTCGACATGATGGGCAGTGCCAAGCGCGTGTCCATCGACAAGGATAACACAACGATCGTCGAGGGTTCAGGCAAAAAGGCCGATATTGCTGGTCGTTGCAACCAAATCCGCGCTCAAGTAGAAGAAACCACATCTGATTATGATCGTGAAAAACTGCAAGAACGTCTGGCGAAACTAGCTGGCGGTGTAGCGGTTATCCGTGTAGGCGGCGCGACTGAAGTCGAGGTGAAAGAGAAGAAAGATCGTGTAGACGATGCTATGCATGCTACGCGTGCTGCTGTGGAAGAAGGTATCGTCGCCGGTGGTGGTGTTGCTCTTCTGAAAGCTCTTAGTGCTCTCAATAATGTAAAGCCGGAAGACGACGACCAACGCGTTGGNGTGGAAATCGTTCGTCGCGCTATTACCTTCCCGGCACGTCAAATCGCAGAGAATGCGGGCGAAGATGGAGCGGTCGTAGTTGGTAAAATCCTTGAAGCTAAGGGCGCTAACCAAGGCTTCGATGCTCAAAGCGGCAAATATGTAGATATGGTCGCCAAGGGCATCATCGATCCGGCTAAAGTAGTGCGTACTGCACTTCAGGATGCCGCATCAGTTGCTGGACTTCTAATCACAACTGAAGCAATGGTTGCTGAGAAGCCTGAACCTGCTGGCGGTGGCGCCCCTGCGATGCCTGATATGGGTGGCATGGGTGGCATGGGCGGTATGGGCGGCATGATGTAGCCTTCACGCTCAAATTCGAGTATTAAAGGGCCGCACGCTTGTTTGTGCGGCCCTTTTTTTATGGAAACTCTGTGTCCCTTCCAGACTTACAAAAAATTGCTAAAATNATTGAATCAGTTGCTGCNNCGGAAATTNTTCCGCGATTTGGNGAANTNCAAANCAGTGANATCACCGAAAAGCGCCCAGGAGATGCAGGTAATCTTGTAACTACAGCGGACTTGGAAGCAGAAAAAGCCCTCACTCATCATTTGGAGAACGCTTTGCCAGGCTCTGTTGCAATCGGCGAAGAAGCAATTGAAGCGGATCCGAACATGTTAAATATACTCGAAGGTGATTCTCCGGTTTGGCTGATCGATCCTGTAGACGGTACATCGAATTTTGCCTCTGGAAGAGAACCATTCGCAGTACTTGTCAGCTTAATCATTAATAGAGAGACTGTCGCTGGCTGGATATACGTGCCCATGGAAAAGCGGATGGCCATAGTTTCAAAGGGAGATGGTGCCTTTTGCAATGGNGAACGCATGCAGGTAGCCTCATCAGATCCATTTGAGGAAGCTTTTGGTTCAGCTCATGCAAGCGGATGGGGACGTGAATATCGTGAATTGGTGCGCCCCAAGTTTGCACGCTTTGGTAAAATGATCAATTATCATTGCGCCGGATACGATTTTCTCCAATTAGCGAGCGGAAATAAGCACTTTTCGCTTTATCGTGCATTATTCCCCTGGGATCATGCCGCAGGCGTGCTGATGCATAAGGAAGCGGGCGGCTATATGGCGTTGCTGGGAAACGAGGTTTATAGCGGCGCAGACACGGTTCGGGGACTATTAGCGACCCCCGATGAAACGTTTTGGACGGAAATAGTGGCCTATCTAAAGCCAATTTGACGCGTTGTCCGTAGCCCTGCGGATCGCTAAACTAAAGGGCATTTGCTTCAACACGCTAGCTTTCCAAGGGGAATNCAATGAGTAACGTCGCATTTATCGGCCTCGGTGTCATGGGCTATCCAATGGCGGGACATTTGCAAAAAGCTGGTCACAGCTTAATGGTCTTTAATCGAACCACTGAAAAAGCCGAAAAATGGGTAGCCGAATTTGAGGGTCAGGTAGCAAAAACGCCCAAAGACGCTGCCTGTGACGCTGACTTCGTATTCTCCTGTGTGGGCAATGATGATGATGTCCGCAGTGTGTTAATGGACGATNACGGCGCACTTGCCGGAATGAAAAGTGGCAGTGTACTTGTAGATAACACTACCGCCTCTGCGGGTTTAGCCCGGGAACTCCATGCAGCAGCGAAAAGAACCGGAATCGGTTTCATAGACGCGCCGGTATCGGGAGGACAAGCGGGGGCTGAGAACGGAATTTTGACTGTTATGTGTGGCGGTGATGCCGATATTTTTGCGGCTGCGGAACCTGTGATCGATAGCTACGCGCGTAAAGTTACACTAATTGGATCTTCGGGGAGTGGTCAACTCACAAAAATGGTCAATCAAATCTGCATTGCCGGGTTGGTTCAAGGTCTAGCNGAGGGCATGAATTTCGGCTTGAAAGCTGGTATCGATATGGAAAAGGTTATCGATACTATTTCGAAAGGGGCTGCCGGATCGTGGCAAATGGAAAATCGTGCCACGACCATGTGTAAGGATGAATTTGATTTTGGTTTTGCTGTCGATTGGATGCGCAAAGATCTGGATATTGCGTTGAAAGAGGCTACCTCAAACGGGGCTCGATTGCCGGTGACCGCATTAGTAGATCAATTCTACGCGGCGGTCCAAGAACGTGGCGGCAATCGTTGGGACACATCTAGCTTGATGCACTTGCTAAGTAATAAGTAATTAGCGGGACTTAGGATTTGATCTTTGCATCCTGCCAAAGAGCCTCCATACACTCTAAACTTACATTCTCAGGTCGTTCCTCAGTTTCATTAAGTCTTCGCTCTACATACTGAAAACGATCAATGAATTTCTGATTAGTGCGTTTCAGAGCATGTTCTGGGTCTAGCTTAAAATGCCGGGCTAGATTAGCAATGGTAAATAGTAGGTCACCAATTTCGTCTTCAATACGGTCAAGTGACGCNTTATCCGTAATTTCAGCTTTCACTTCTGCCAGTTCTTCATCAATTTTTGCTAGCACCTGCTCTGTCTTAGGCCAATCAAACCCAACGCGTGCAGCACGTTTGGTCAATTTTTCAGCACGCATCAATGATGGTAGGTTTAAGGGTACATCTTCTAAAACGCTCACTAATCGACCTTCTTTTTCAGCCTTTTTACGACGCTCCTGCTCTTTATGAGCTTCCCAATTTGCTGTCTGTGCTTCGGCATCTTCAAAGTTTGTGTCAGAAAATACATGGGGATGTCGCCGAACCATCTTTTCGATAATAGTTTCAACTACATCATTAAAGCTGAAATCTTTGTCTTCTTCGGCAATCCGCGCATGGAACACCACTTGAAATAATAGGTCACCCAATTCTGACTTCAGAGCCTTAATATCCTTTCGGTCAATTGCATCCGCGACCTCATAGGCTTCTTCAATTGTGTAAGGGGCTATGCTTTCGTAATTTTGCTGACGATCCCAGGGGCAACCATTTTCCGGATCACGTAAACGCTCCATAACAGCGAGTAATTCTTCAATTTTCGTGGCCATATTGAAATTTGTCCATGCATACNGTCACTCAAACTATGGCGCTCNGGATGAAACTTCCACTCAATTCGTTGCAGTTCAGTCTACAATCTGTGGAGAACACTTCTATTGCCAAAACAACCTAATTCATGATTATCTACTAGCAGATAAAAAATAATATTAGCACCGGAACATGGAGGCGGAAATGGCGACAGCAAACGCGCAAAACCGCTGGCGATCAAAAAATCGTTTTGTAAAGTCACAGTTGAACGTAATGGCCCGCCGATTGGTCCATGACGACCTAGTTGAAATAGCTGGGCGTTATAGATTGCGCGGAAAGGGCGAGGCAGTGGGGTTTTCGTCTTTCATCACCAAAGGCCTTATGCAGTACGCTGACCACAATACCGAAGCGCGCCGTTTGTTAGAGCTTTTTCGCGATGCTTATGAACGCGATAGGGACATTTATAGCTGACAACCAATCTAGTACGTTAGGCAGCATTTGCCCGCAGTGCGCTCTATATCTTTGGAATGTTTAGTTACTCCGCCAGCGTTCTAATGCGTTTTAACCAATAGCAATTTTTCAATTCAACTGATGCCCATAATACTCCCCGTCATCTGGCCGTCTTACAGTTCGTAGCGTTTTAGGGTAGGAAAATGAAAGCTCTATAATAAGGATCCCAAGAAAGATGACAAACAACGAAACGGGTTGGCCGGTTGAAATATTCGATGTCCTCCGAGGCCAAGAGATAGACCTGGTTTGCCATGTACCAGACGCCGGTCATGCGCGGCTAATCGAGATGTGCGAAACGGATAATAAAATCGACGCCATTACCTGCACCAGCGAGGAAGAAGGTATTCATATGCTGTCCGGGGCATGGCTGGGGGGTCGCAAAGGAGCAATGCTGCTTCAGTCCAGCGGTGTTGGTAATATCATCAATGCGTTAGCGATGCCTAACACCTGTCGCATTCCAATTCTGGTGATTGTAACGATGCGGGGAGAATATGGTGAATTTAACCCCTGGCAAGTGCCTATGGGTCAGGGGACGCCGGGTTGTCTTGAGGAAATGGGTATGCGTCTGCACCGTGTAGAAACGCCGGAACAAGTGGCACCAGCAGTTGAAAATATGGCGCGGCTTGCATTCGATTCACAGCAAATGTGTGGCGTGCTGCTATCACAGAAATTGCTCGGCGCAAAAGACTTCAGGGAGTTGGCGAAATGAGTAAGGAAATCACCCGACGCGCTTTCGTGAAATCCATCCTCGACGACCGACCCGAGAACCTTGCAGTAGTTGCCGGCCTAGGGTCCCCATGCTGGGATACAGCCGCTGCTGGTGACGATCCTAAAAATATGTATGTTTGGGGTGCTATGGGGGGCGCGGCCATGATTGGCTATGGCGTAGCTCAAGCCCAGAAGGATCGCCGCATTCTTGTTATTACTGGCGACGGGGAAATGATGATGGGAATGGGCGCATTCTCAACGATCGCTTGGCATCCGGTTCCGAATTTGGCAATTCTCGTACTTGATAATGGTAGGTTTGGTGAGACAGGTGCTCAGCCTACGCACACTTCAGGGCCCGCCAATTTAGGGGCGCTTGCTGCCGCATCAGGAATAGAAAAGGTACGCACTATCTCCGATCCTAATGAAACTGAAGGCCTTAAGCCATTTCTTTTTGAAGAGGCAGGGCCTGTTGTCGCGGTCGCAAAGATTAAATACGAAAAGTTGAAATTTGTATTGCCATCTAGCAGTGGCACATTTCTAAAGGACCGTTTCAGAACAGAAATGCTAGGAATTGATGGCGCTACTTTACCGTAATATCAATTTGTAATGGAGTTAGTTCAAAATTATTGATTAGAAAAACAACTAGCTAATTAGTATAGCGGTCTATTGGACGCTGCCTTAAGCCCAAAATAGGGGATCAAAACAAGACAAAGAGGCACAATCTTACGCTTGCCCAGCAATGACATTTGATACTGAAGCCCGGATGTTCATGACCTCTTTATCAATTAATTCATATCCGTGGACGAGAAAATGGAAGGGGAGCCAAGGATACGTCTACGGTGAGGCGATTGCTTTATTTAGATGGGCAAAGTTTAGAGGGAAAATCGGTTGCAGATAGATTTCGAATTTCTCATTGCTATCATCGCCGTTGGGATTCTGCTTTTTCTCGGGTGGAAGGCCCGGAAAAGTTGGCAGGGTTTCAAGTTCTGGCTCTCTAGAAGACGCGGTACGAAAGGAGAGCATAATGCGGTCGATTTGCTATTGGAGAACGGATATAAAATCCTATCTACCCAAGTTCGCTTCGATGGCGCCATAAATGTCGACTCCCAGCCGCTGGAATTCACTACGCGTGTCGACTATCTCGTGGAAAAAGACGGCCAGCGCTTATTAGCGGAGGTTAAGACCGGAGCCTCGGCGTCTCCCTCGAACAGACTCACAAGACGACAACTCCTAGAATATGCTCATTTGAGCAATTCGAAAAAGATACTGTTGGTGGATGGCACGGCGAGGAAAATCAGAGAAATCGAGTTTTCCAAAACATCCGCGCCATAAGACGAGACCTAACAGTGCTAAGAGTAGATGGGCAAGACAGTTTAAGTGGGCACGTTGCGCTATAACGTGCTTAAGCGTGATCCAAGCTTAGCAGTTTTCGCGTAAATATCATTGTGAACATTAAATCCAATCCGATTAATCCCACAGAGACCATGTATGGGGCGACAATTCCTAAGTGGCTCATTGGGGATTTACGCTCAGATCACGCTGGCGAGACTGGCGCGGTATGGATATATCGGGGAATTTTGTTTGTAAGCTCGGACCGCTCCGTACGTGATTTTGCAGAGCGGCATCTTATATCAGAAAGACGACATCTTCGGGAAATTGAAGTCTTGCTGCCTCCTGCTGATCGAAGCAGGCTCTTACCTATATGGCGTATCGCCGGTTTCATAACGGGAGCTTTACCCGCACTGGCTGGTTCTCGGAGTGTTTTTCATACAGTCGAGGCAGTTGAAGCATTCGTCGATTCTCACTATGCCGCACAAATCCAAAAGCTTGAACCCAATGGAGATTCTCGCCAGAGCTTGAATGTGATACGAGCTGTCCTGGTTGGTTGTCGCGGAGATGAAATAGAGCATTACAACGAAGCCCGTCAGCTTGCGACAAGTCGACCTGGTCCAGTAGGCCGTTTATGGTGCGCTTTGGTAGCACTCGGATCAGAACTCGCCGTTGCCTTTGCACGGCGAATTTAATGACTACCCCGATCAATGCGCAGGTAGCGACACGTCGCATCGGACTTGAGCATTTAGAGCAAATCAAAGGTAAACTAGGTAAGCAGTATGCCGCAAACCGTAATTTCGATTACGGCGCCGGCCATCATGATAGTGTGACGAATTTATCGCCTTGGATTCGACATCGCCTGGTGCTCGAAGAGGAAGCTGTCAAAGTAGCGCTTTCAGCTCATGGTTACTCTCGTGCGGAGAAGTTCATCCAAGAGATTTTCTGGCGAACTTATTGGAAAGGTTGGCTGGAAATGCGTCCACAAGTTTGGCGGGATTTTGCTGTAGCGCGAGATGCGGAATTGAAAACTTGGCAAAATGATAGTGGATACTTGAGTGCAATCTCAGGAGAGACTGGAATCGAATGCTTCGATAACTGGATCAGGGAGCTCAAGAAAGAGAACTATCTGCACAATCATGCAAGAATGTGGTTCGCCAGTATTTGGATTTTCACGCTCCGTTTACCCTGGGTTTTAGGTGCCAATTTTTTTCTGCAACATTTGCTGGATGGGGATCCAGCTTCCAATACGTTGTCATGGCGCTGGGTAGCCGGCATTCAAACCCGAGGCAAAACGTATCTTGCGCGATCCGAAAATATTTCGAAATATACGCAAGGCAGGTTCGATCCCAAAGGTCAACTTGCCACAACTGCTCGACCTATCGACGCACCATTACCGCCGACACCAAGTGTCCTAAAATTTGATACTCAGTCGATTGTAGAAAAGCCTAGCCTCCTGCTTGTGACCGATGACGATATGGGGCTGGAGACAGCCAACTTACCGAGCACCAACCTGGCTGGCATTGTGAGCATCAACACGGCCCGCACTCGCACTCCACATGGGGTTGGCAATGAAGTTGCAGACATCATTGATAACGCGTTGGACGCTGCAGTAAATAACTATGCGATAAAACATCAGCTGAGTGTTTATAGAATTCAACCCGACGATGGGCGGGCGTTACTGAAGCTTGCAAATCAATTGTCTGCCCAACAGGTCATCGGTCTGCAAATTCCGATCGGACCGGGTAGGGATGCGATTACGGATATGATGCAGGAGCTGCTCTCTCATAAAATAGTGTACTCAAAAATAGTTCGGCCATGGGATCGGGTATGCTGGCCATATGCTAAGGCCGGATTTTTTAGGTTTCGGAGTTCAATTCCATCGATGCTTGGCGCACTCTCTCTTAATTAGTGGTTTTGGGGGTTTTTTTATGGATTCAAACCAAAAAATTGACGTAGCTGTCATTGGAGCCGGTATTGCTGGCCTTTGGGCGTGTAAGAAACTTCGTAGAGCTGGCTTTGGGGTTGCCCTAATTGATAAAAGCCGGGGTCTTGGTGGAAGGATGGCAACGCGACGAGCAGGTAAATTGCAATTCGATCATGGGGCTCAGTTCTTCACCGCTTCTAAACCCGCATTTTTAGGGCTGGTTAGTGAACTAGTTACCGACGATTTATGCGCTAAATGGTTTGCTGATCGATACGTGGCAATCCCCCGGATGAGTGCTATTGGACGCGGCTTGCTAGATAGCGAAGAGGGTCTTTACCTCAATCAGCAGGTGCGTCGGATACACCGCGAAGCAAGCGGCTGGTTTATTGAATTCGAACAATCTGGGCATGATATCATTGGAAACGGATACATAACAAACATCGTGATTGCTGTGCCTGCGCCGCAAGCAATTGATATTATCGGCGCCGAATATTCAGGCTTCGAAAAACTTAAAAGTGTTCAGTACGCGCCATGTTGGACGCTGATGCTTGCTCTAGAAAAGCCATTGCAGTCGGATGATGTGTACATGGAATTTCCAGATGGACATGCTCTTCGGTCAATCTCTCAAAACAGTAATAAGCCATGTAGAGGGGAGGTCGCCGGGCTGCATACAATTGTCGTACATGCCTCGCAAGACTGGTCTATTCAGAACCTGGAGCACGATAAGGAAACAGTTCAAGATGCCTTATTGAGTATCGTCTCCGACATTTTTAATTTCCAAACACCGCCACACTATATTTCGGCTCATCGTTGGCGCTTTGCCGAGGTTACCCAAGCAGCGAAAGTTCCTTTTTTATGGGACAGTAAAATCGGCCTTGGAGCCTGCGGAGATTGGTGCACCGGACCGCGTATTGAATTAGCATTTGACAGTGGTAATGCCTTGGCAAATGAAATTATTGCGGATCGGCTCTAGTGCGTTAATTATCTTCACAGGACTGAACACTCGCAGAACACTTCTTGGCTATGTCAGCGAGACCACTATCAAAGTTGTTAAAAGTTAGGTCTCTACTACGAATTGTCGCCGGTTCGCTGGACTGCGGCTGACGCAGAACTCTAGAGGTTTCCCTTTCGCATCCACATTGACGGCTTCGGCTACTAGTACTGGCTGGTTCTTTGGAATTTCTAGTTGTCGTGCCTCATACGCGTCAGGCATCCGAGCCGTAATAGCAGTTCGTTTGCGCAAATAGTCCGCGACACCAAGGTTTTTAAGTGCCTCGGTAATGGAGCCTTCTTGCTCAAACGCTGCAATTAAATCCGGAAAGCGTCGGGCTGAGAAATAATGCGAAGCCAGACTATTGACCTGACGGTCGGCAAGACTGCGCGTCTCTAGGTGAATGACCTCGCTGCCGCGTCGGAGCCCGAGTGTTTTCGCTACATTCGCCGGTGCTGGTTCACGAAAGCTTTGTAACACCTCACGGGAAGGCTCCATATTAAGCCGGCGAATATTTTCGCTAAATCGCGTACGCTTTCCGACCTGATAATCAATGAAACCGTCCAGCATGAAGGTTCCTCGGCCATGCTCGGTCCGAACCAGTCCCTCGGATTCTAGTTCAGAGAGAGCACGGCGTACAGTGTGACGGTTAACACCGAAACGTGCAGCTAGTTCCTTCTCCGGAGGCAGTCGGTTAGCGGTGCCAAAAAGTTTCTGGCTGATTTCGTCGCGGAGACATTCGGCGATTTGGCGCCATAACGCCACGCCCTCAGCGCGTATCATATTCATAATTATTCCAAACTCTGCCGATAGGAAATAATGAAGCTGCTTTTAATTGCTCTTTACAATCAAGGTATCTGAAGCTTAACATCAACTTATCTAGACATCTATATTTTATATGTGATCAGTTTGGGGAGAATAGGATTGAGTAGTGCGATATCGGTAGAGCAGGAGCGGCGGCAGGCCTGGATGGCGGCGCTTGCTAAGGCCGAGCCAGGCGAACTTGAATCCGCATGGGATCAGCTTGATATAGAACCGGAATATAGCTGGCTCAGGCAACCCGAATTTGGTTCGACAATGCTCCGTGCGCGGACAGGTGGTACTGGCGATCCATTCAATCTGGGAGAAGCTACTATGACCCGTTGTGCCCTGCGTCTATCGGATGGCACCACTGGTTATGGCTTCATATTATCCCGTAACGCACGTCATGCGGAATTAGCTGCCCTATGCGACGCCTTGTTGCAGACAAAAGAATACGCCGCCGCCGTCGAAAATACTATTATCGTGCCGATTACAGCCGCTCAGTCTAAACGCAACGATGAGGAGAGCCGTCGCGCGAACTCCACCAAGGTTGATTTTCTCGCAATGGAACGCGGGGTCAGTCTCACTAGCAAGGCACAATACGAGAACAAGGGATACGACAAGAAATGAGTACGGCTGTCGATACCGCAAACCTGCAACCTGGCTTCGACAATCCGGTCTTGGACTCACAGGCAACTTTCCGGGCTGCTCTCGACGCTTTCTCCTTTCCTGGCAAGAAACAACAGTTTGACGGATTACAGGATGTCCCAGCACCACTGATGCCGGCTACGGCGGCTTTCTTGTTGATGCTTGCTGACTTAGATACATCGATTTGGCTCGACGCCAATGCGGATGAGGATCAGGTTAAAGATTATTTACGTTTTCATTGCGGATGTCCGTTGTTGTCGGATGCGGAGAAGGCAAATTTTGCGGTAGTGAGTGATGCAAGCGCAGCACCGCGTCTAGGTGAATTTGCCCAAGGAGACGAGCTTTATCCCGACCGTTCGGCAACTGTAATTTTTCAGGTTTCTTCGTTCGATGTCGGGCAAAAGATCGTTGCTCGTGGACCGGGCATCCAGACCGAAATACACATTCAAGCCGAGGGCCTACCCGACTGGTTCTGGCNGGATTGGGCCGTCAATGCCGCGTGTTATCCGCTCGGCATTGATATTTTGTTAACATGCGGCAACGAAGCCATTGGTTTGCCGCGCAGTATAACCGTGGAAACCTGATATGTATGTTGCCGTAAAGGGTGGCGAACGCGCCATCCAAAACTCCCACAAACTCATTGCTGAGCAGCGCCGCGGTGGCCAAGACGTCCCCGAACTCACGATAGCCCAGATCAAAGCGCAGATGCGTTTTGCCGTGCACCGGGTCATGACNGAAGGATCGCTCTATGACGAAGACCTTGCAGCACTTGCTATCAAGCAGGCCTGTGGCGATTTGGTCGAGGCTATCTTCCTTTTGCGTGCCTTTCGTACCACCTTGCCTCGCCTGGCGATGGCCGAACCGATTGATACTAACCGAATGTCTATTCAACGCCGCATTTCTGCAATTTATAAGGATATTCCAGGCGGTCAGGTTTTGGGCCCAACCTTCGATTACACGCACCGGTTACTAGACTTTCAACTCATGGCCGAGGGTGCCAGTGATGGCATCAAAGCTGAAATAGCGGACGAACCAGTTGACCCGGATACGCCACAGGTAATGGATATCCTTGACCAGGAGAATATCATTGAAAAAGAAATACCCGATCAGGACGCCGATGAGCCTTACGATTTAACCCGTGAATCGTTAAGCTTTCCCGCTAGGCGCGATCAGCGCCTGCAGAACCTAGTGCGTGGCGATGAAGGCTTTGTGCTTGCATTAGGCTATTCGACCCAACGTGGCTACGGCGGTACCCATCCATTCGCAGGAGAGGTTAGGTTCGGTAAGGTGGAAGTAGAAATTATTCCAGAGGAACTGGGATTTCCTATCGTAATTGGCGAAGTTGAAGTAACGGAATGTCAAATGGTAAACCAATTTAAGGGTGCCAAAGACTTAGCGCCGCAATTTACGCGCGGCTATGGCATTGCTTTCGGGCATTCGGAAAGAAAGGCAATGGGGATGGCCCTGGTCGACCGTGCGCTCCGCTCGGAGGAGCTTGGCGAAGAGACAGAGTACCCGGCACAAAACTCTGAATTCGTGCTCTATCACAGCGATAATGTCGAGGCATCCGGCTTTGTCCAACACCTCAAACTTCCCCATTACGTCGATTTCCAAACCGAAATCCAAATGGTCCGCGGTTTACGTGAAAAATACTTCGACAAAACCACGAAGGTTGCGGCCGAATGAGTGCCGGGCAGGATAACGCGATGAAAAACGAAGCATTGGTGGCTGCCTCGCGCCATTCCGTCGATGGGACATATAATTTCGGATATCTAGATGAGCAAACCAAAAGAATGGTGCGACGCTGCATTCTCAAAGCCGTCGCAACGCCTGGCTACCAGGTTCCATTCGGTAGCCGAGAAATGCCACTACCCTATGGATGGGGTACCGGCGGTATTCAACTATCTGCCAGTATTCTGGGGCCCAACGATACCTTCAAGGTGATCGACCAGGGCGCCGACGACACCACCAACGCGGTTAGCATTCGCAGTTTCTTTGCGCGTGTCTGCGGGGTCGACACAACGGAGGAAACTCAGCAAGCAAGCGTTATACAAACTCGCCACCGGGTTCCCGAGGTTTTGCTACGTGAAAACCAAATTCTTGTCTATCAGGTGCCCCAGCCAGAACCAATGCGACCACTGGAACCCCGCGAGATTGAAACCCGTATGATGCATGCTTACGAGGAATACGGTTTAATGCATGTGCGTCTTTACGACGATATTGCCAAGTTCGGTGAAATTGCTGTGGCTTACTCATATCCGGTCATGGTGAATGGGCGCCACCTCATGAGCCCTTCGCCAATACCTAAATACGATAATCCGAAAATGCACCGGATGGCAGCGCTGCAAATTTTTTCGGCGGGACGAGAGAAACGTATCTATGCCATACCTCCATACACTGAAGTCAAAAGCCTTGATTTCGAAGACCATCCATTTTCTGTGGCTCGGCCCAAGCACTGCTGCGGCCTATGTGGTGCCGAGGACAGCTTCCTGGTTGAAGTGGTACTTGATAACGACAACAACCGCATGCATGTTTGCTCAGACACCGCCTATTGCAGCGATCGTCAGGCTAA
Organism: Rhodospirillaceae bacterium; assembly: GCA_002715005.1. Classification (GTDB taxonomy): domain Bacteria; phylum Pseudomonadota; class Alphaproteobacteria; order UBA8366; family UBA8366. The sequence continues at coordinate 18,264 of PAXN01000027.1, read as the reverse complement.
GGGGCATTTCGGCCCAATGCACGCCAATTACACCGACTAACTAATGGAAACTGTTCTTACCAACGCACGCGTAGTTACTGCCAATGAGGAGTTTGACGGTACTGTTGTCCTCAAAGATGGAATAATAGGAAGTGTTGAGCGAGGCCAAAGCCAAGTCTCTGGGGCCGAAGATCTCAACGGTAACTATCTTATTCCTGGCCTCGTTGATCTGCATACGGATGCGCTGGAAAAGCAAATGATGCCGCGACCGAACGTTTCATGGAACCCGATTGCCGCCACTATCGCTCATGACGCGCTCACAACCACATCAGCTATCACAACGGTTTTCGAGTCCCTCGCTGCCGGTGCAAGTGTCGCCCATCCAGAGCGTAACGAAACACTCAAGCCTATGATTGATGGCCTGCACGAAACTCAGAATAAAGGTCTTTTGCGGGGCGAACATCACGTACATTTGAGATGTGAAATCACCAACCCGATGGTGATGGATCTATTTCGTGACGTGATCGATCATCCTTCGATCCGTTTCATGTCCGTTAACGATCATGCTCCTGGCCATCGTCAGTATCCGGATATGGATTATTACCGTAATAAGCATATGAAAAATTACGGATTTAACGACAAGGAAATGGATACCTTTGTTGCCGAAGTTCAAGAACAGTCTAAAGAATTTGGCCCCAAGCGACGAGCGGAACTGGTTGAAGCGGCGCACCTTAGAGGGATTCCCGCCGCAAGTCATGATGACCGTACCGCCGAAGAAGTAGAATTGGCGGCCTCAGAGGGTATGGTGGTTGCGGAATTTCCTATCACATTTGAGGCTGCCGACCTTGCCCGTAAGCGAGGTCTCAAGGTTCTAGCCGGCGGACCCAATCTATGCCGCGGCGGTTCGCATCATCCGGGTAATCTGTTGACCGGTGATATTGCGAAGCGGAGATCGCTGGATATTTTAGTCTCCGATTACGTACCAATAAGCCTCGTGCAAGGGTTGTTCAAACTAGTCAGCGCCGAATTTGGGTTTTCGATGCCAGAGGCGATTGCTATCGGATCTAGAAATCCTGCTATTGCTGCCGGGCTCAGCGACCGCGGTGAAATCGCATCTGGTAAACGCGCCGACTTGGTGCAAGTTCAAAATGTTGATGGAATCCCAGCGGTCCGCCGCGTGTGGGCAAAGGGCGAGCGCGTCGCATAACGAAAGGGCCCAAATATGAGTACCGTCGAAACTACGCAATCAGAGCAGCCTAACCAAGTGCCTGCCATCAATGAGCCGCTGATGCGAGTGAGCAAGCTCAGCAGGCTTTATGGAGATATTGTCGGCTGCGAAAATGTTACTTTCGAACTCAATCCAGGTGAAGTACTGGGCATAGTGGGCGAATCCGGTTCAGGGAAATCCACCCTGCTCAATTGCGCCTCCGCGCGACTGGAACCGACTAGTGGCACAGTCGAATACAACACAAGAGAGGGGGGGCTCACCAACATTTATAAGATGTTGGAATCCGAACGCCGGTTTTTAATACGCACTGATTGGGGTATCGTTTACCAAGATGCGATGGAGGGTCTGCGGCCTCGGGTCACTGCAGGCGCCAATGTTGGCGAACGACTTATTGCGCTTGGCCAGCGGCACTTCGGGAAGCTTCGGTCCGAGACGGTAGATTGGTTTGACCGCGTTGAGATGGATGTCGGGAGGATTGATGATATGCCGAAAACCTTCTCTGGCGGCATGCGGCAGCGCCTTCAGATAGCCCGTAATCTAGTCACCAAACCTCGGCTCGTCTTTATGGATGAACCGACGAGCGGGCTTGACGTATCGGTGCAGGCTCGTTTGCTCGATCTAATCCGAGAGCTAGTATCGCGCATGGGAATAGCGTGTATCATTGTTACCCACGATCTTGGCGTTGTGCGGCTTCTGACAGATCGCCTAATGGTGATGCGGAAGGGTAGAGTTGTTGAGCATGGCCTGACAGATCAAGTGCTCGATGACCCACAGCATCCTTACTCACAGCTTCTTGTATCGTCTATACTACCGGTTTAAAAAAGGATCAGTTACCATGACGCCACGAAAAAAGACGATGGTAACCGTGAAGGATTTGACAAAAACCTTCACCTTACACCTCCGCGATGGCATTGAACTTCCGGTGCTTGCAGACCTATCCCTGACCGTCCGCCAGGGCGATTGCGTTGTGCTCGCAGGGCCGTCCGGGATCGGTAAATCATCGCTACTCCGGTGTATTTATGCCAACTACGTGCCGCAATCAGGCTCTGTGAAGATCCGACATGGCGAAAAACTCATTAATCTTACCAAAGCGTCACCGGCAACAGTCCTTGCCATTCGGCGTACGACCATGGGCTATGTCAGTCAGTTTCTGCGTGTAGTCCCTCGTGTACCCACATTAGATCTCGTCATGCAGCCTTTACTAACGCTAGGGGGCGATGCCAAAGAGGCACGCGAAAGGGCATCCGACTTATTGGGTCGTCTACAGATACCCGAGCGGCTATGGACGGTTCCGCCGGCCACCTTCTCCGGCGGTGAGCAGCAAAGGGTTAATATCGCCCGTAGCTTCGCATTTAATTATCCAATCCTATTGCTGGACGAACCCACCGCCGCACTTGATGCAAAAAATCGTAAGACCGTCGTTATGATGATCAACGAGGCCCGCGAGGCGGGTGCAGCTATCGTTGGTATTTTTCATGACGAGGAGGTTCGTGAGGCCGTTAGTACGTCGGAATTCGATCTGACAAACCACCTGAGTCAAGCTGCATGACCGGTTCATACGCAATTACAAATGCCAAGGTGGTCACACGCGACAGCGTTATCGACGGCCCAGTTCACATCAAGGACGGATATATTGATAGGATCGCTGGCGATGCAGGTGAGGCGACGATTGATTTTGAGGGGGATTATCTGCTCCCTGGGCTGATAGAACTCCATACCGATAATGTGGAGAAACATTTCGCGCCGCGGGCAACGGTGGTTTGGCCCGAAGCAATTTCTGCCCTAGCATCACACGACAATCAGATTTCAGGTAGTGGTATTACGACAGTTCTGAATGCGCTTGGCGTAGGAGATTATAAGGGCCGGAAAGCTCGGTATCATGCGTTGCAGGCGACATTTAAAATTCTCAAAGAAGCAGAACATACAAAGCTGCTGCGCGCGGACCATATGTTTCATTTGCGTTGCGAAGTCTCCGATCCCAACCTGATCGACCTAGTTACGCCATTCTTCGACGAAACTATCGTTAGAATGGTCTCAATAACGGACCATACGCCTGGTGAGCGCCAATGGCGCGATCTGAAAAAATTTAGGGAGTACCATACTGGATTCGAATGGGCCGTTCGGGATGAAGATTTCAGCGCCTTTGTTGCCAAGCGGCAGGAAATTCAGGGCCAATGTGCAGGACCTAACCGCTCAAAGATCGCTAACATGTGTAGTCAAAAAGATATTGTGCTGGCGAGCCATGATGATACGACGCCGGAACATGTCGCCATGGGATTAGAGGAAGGCGTCACACTCTCGGAATTTCCCTGTACCATGGAAGCGGCTCGGCTAGGGCACAAACATGGCTTGAAGATAATCGCCGGCGCCCCGAACGTAGTGCGCGGCGGATCGCTCGCGGGTAATGCCTCAGCTCTTGATTATGCCGAGGAGGGGATGCTGGATATTCTATCGTCCGATTACATGCCAGTCAGTCTAGTGCACGCAGCCTTTATTCTGCACCAGAAGCTCGGGCTGACATTGCCAACAGCAGTTGCAAAGATTTCTTGTAATACTGCTGATGCACTCGGCTTTGGCGATCGAGGAGAAATTTGCGAAGATAAACGGGCCGACTTAGTGCGTGTCACTATGGCGGGTGACGTGCCCGTGGTACGCCAGGNTTGGCGCGAAGGAGAGCGGATCAATTAATTCGGTATCTGTAATGCTGCCGTAAATCGCTCGACTGCTTCTTCCAGAGCACCATCATTAAATATTTCGATGACATCGGACCCGCTCACCTCATAANAAGTGGCTCGTCGTATCCGATTTTCGATGTCAACTGAGCTTTCTCGACCTCTATTGGTAAGCCTAGCTGCTAGAGTTTGCTCCGACGCGCGGACCGAGAATACTCGGACCGAGTCGAATTGCTGTCGCGCCGTATTCAAAACGCCGCGCGATACATTTACGATGACCGATCGACCTTGAGCCAGATTGCTTGCGATCGAGGCGGGTACGCCATATTTAAGACCATGGGCTTGCCACGATAACGCAAATTTTCCTGCGGCGGCTTCACGCGCGAACGTATTTTCAGAGACCGCTCGGTGAGCCTCGCCCCCTGCGTCCNNGGGNCGGGTAATGGTGCGTTTTGGAAAAATAAAATTTTGATTGCCTGCGAGCACAGACCTAGCCCCGTCAATCAAGCTATCCTTTCCGGCACCACTAGGCCCCACAACTAGGAACAATACTGCTGATCGAGCATTTTCCGAAACACATGCATGGCCACTTCCGCCAAGACTAAAGCGTTTGAGGACCCGAAAGGGTTCGGTAGGCACGTCCTGAACGACGACGGCGACCTCCGCAATGTCGAGTGGTGTTTGGAGTATCGGNCCGACGACTGTTTGAAGATGCGTGTATGCAGTATCCCTGTCGGCCTGCTTCAATTGGCCTGTTAGCGTCATATGAAAGCGATATTCCTCTTTAACGTAGGGATATCCAAACCTCTCTAGGTAGCGTCGCTGATTTGCCTTAAGACTTTCGGGCCTTCGCCGGGCACGCTCCTCGCTGTTCATGGGCGCCCTAAAAGCATCAAGACCGACGACGAAAGCCTCGCTGAGACTATTCAATTCTCGCATTTCTGAGGCGGCTATCAGTGCTAGAAACGAACCAAGATCTCCAAGTACTAATTTCAAACCTCGAACGACGGGGCGCCGGCTGGCGATTTTATTGACGGCTGCGAGTAAACCTTCAACGCTGGTGCCCGGTCGTAAACGAAACGGAGCTTTTAAAGTTGCGTGGAAACCGTATTTCTTGGGGTCTTGTACGAACGCCGTATGGGCCTCGCGATTGAGGTTACTGAATGCGTCCAACATTTTACGCTCAGCACGATCAATATTCCATCCGAGCCACGAGATACCGAATTTAGCCAACTCGGTATCCGGTGGTGGTACGAAATAAATTGCGTATCTTGCCGTCATACCAGCATATAGCCTTCTAAGCCATACCGATTTGCGGAGAAAAACTCTTTAACTGGGGTCCCGGGCGCGCTCGCATCATTTCTTCCAAAGCTTTACGAATGGAAACTGATCCTGGTTCATCATAAAGATTATTCATTTCGGTAGGATCATTCACCAAATCATATAACTCACCCGCACCAGAAATCATTTCAAATGTGCATTTATGGGTCTCCGTGCGAACAGCCCGTAAATCGAGATCAGTACCCATACGCGATTTGTGGACAAACCATTCATTATAAGCGACTTCGCGGCTGACGCCCGGAGTACCGGCTATTAGTGGTGCCAGGCTCTCGCCCTGTAGGTGGTCGGCCACAGGCAGACTTGCGAAATCACAAAATGTTGGCATTAAGTCCAATGTGGAGACAGGGTCAGCTATAATTTGGCCTGCTGGAATACCGGGTCCTTGTACCAGCATGCCAACCCTGAGTACGCCTTCGTAAAAGGTAGGGCCTTTAAGATAAAAACCATGATCGCCCAATAAATCCCCGTGATCACTCGTAAAAATGACTATAGTATTTTCGGCTTGTCCCATGGCATCAAGGGCATCAAATATCCGTCCTACCTGATGATCTATCAGTGAAATCATGCCGTAATAGTTCGCTGTCATGTCACGCAATTGCTCATCGGTTTGAGGCGGAACGCGCTGACCTTTCATTCGATATCGACGAATTTCCGGATCATCTACGATAGGCTCGCCGGTCAGGGATGCTTCATGCCACCAGGGACGTCGATCTAGGTCCAGGGTGCGATGATCGGGTAACTCAACGGAATCCGGATGGTGCAGACGGCTCCAGGGTTCAGGACAGTCAAAAGCGTGATGCGGATCAGGAAATGAGACCCACATGCAAAATGGGTCATCTTGACGACGCCTCATCCAATCAATGGTACGGTCACCAATCCAGGTGCTCGAATGCCATTGAGGGGGGAGGGCGGAGTGCCAAGTTTGGGCTGCCCCAGTGTGGGGCGGCAATTCCGTACCCCACAACGTTACCGCATCGCCTTCCACGCCTCGGCTATCGAAATACCGTTCGTAGTGCTGGCCAATCGGCGGTTTTGTAGCACCTCGTGCCTTGTTCAAATGACCGTGAACGATCAATTCCACGTGCTCGAACCCCATGTAAGGCCCGCGCCAATCATCACCATAGGTCTGAGAGCCCGCAATACATTCTGGGGTATCAGTCGGATTATAAGTAGTGCGAGTTGAAAAATGAGCTTTCCCAATAAATGCAGTGTCGTAGCCTGCCTTCGCCAGCGTACCCGCAAACCCCGCTTCCCCTAATTTTGGGTCCAAATTGATACCGTTATCTGCAACACCATGAGTATAGGGCAGTAGCCCGGTCAAAATGGACGCCCGCGCAGGCTGACAAAACACCGCTGGGGTGATGCAGGAGGAAAACCGTGTCCCGCAGTTTGCCATTTGATCTAAATGCGGTGTTTTTACCGAACGTCCTTCAAAACCATAGCAATCGCCACGATGCTGATCAGATGTAATTAGAAGAATATTAGGTTTTCTGGACATGAGAAAGCGTACTCTCATTTGTTTTAGGACAGATTTTACAGCACTCTAAAATATGGAAAGGCAAATTTCTACTTCTCGGAGCGATTACAAATAAATATTAGGATTGCCTCTATCTATCTATGCGTTAAGCATTATGGTTTATTAACATCAGAAATTCTTGAACGGTGATGCATATTATCCAAGCATGTTGGAATAAGGATTTATCGATCGTGTCTGTACAAATCTCTAAAGAAGCACCTGAATTTACGCCTCAATCCATAGACGTATCACCCTTAACAATTAATACCGGTGCAGAAATTAGTGGAGTTGATTTAACTCGTCCGCTTCCACAAGAACAAATCAGAGATATACGGGCAGCGTTGCTAAAATGGCGGGTAATTTTCTTCCGTGATCAGGTTATGACACATNCACAACACATTGAGTTTGCTAGACAGTTTGGTGAATTAACACCAGGGCATGCAGTATATGGCAGCGATAGCGAATATCCCGAAATTTACNCGATCTCNAAAAACCGCAGCGCTAANCATTTTCGTGAACAAGTTCGTCANCGTCCTTGGACNGGCTGGCATTGTGACATCACTGCTGCAATTAACCCACCAATGGCTTCGATATTGCGCGGTGATATTGTGCCGCCGTATGGCGGCGATACGCAGTTTACAAACCTCATGGCTGCCTATAATGCCTTATCGCCGGCTATGCAGGACTTTATATGTGGTTTGCGTGGCATTTTCCGTAATGGTATGGCCGACGGCGCTAATGTGTCCAAGGAATATGCCGAACAAATAAAAAATCGAACGTTAGAATCCGAGCATCCCCTCGTAAGGGTTCATCCAGAAACCGAAGAACGCGCTCTTTATGTGGCACCAACGCACCTGAAAAACATTGCAGACCTTACACCAACCGAGAGTGCAGGGATCCTCGAAATGTTATGGGGCCACATCGTNCGCCCTGAATTTACTGTTCGTTTTAAATGGGAACCCGGNAGCGTAGCCTTTTGGGATAATCGTTCAGTGTCCCATCTAGCGCCCAAAGATATATTTGCCTCCGATTTCGACCGTCAATTTTACCGAGTTACGCTCGTCGGCGATGTTCCGGTAGGGGTTGATGGTAGGGAGTCCATATCAGTGCAAGGTAAACCCATACTCGCAGTATAAGGTTTGGCGCTGTTTTATTTCAAAGGAGGGTCCATTGTGGGATCCCAGATCCGATACAAATTTAAATCTTTAATTCGCATAATATATATTATGGAAAATAATAATTGAATTAAGCAGGTGAGTTTATCAGTGTTGCAAACTATGAGGTTAAAAGTACTACGAACACACAGGAACCTCTGGATATTGTTCACTTGGGCTGTATTAACCTTCTGTACTCCGGCTATCTCTTATGGAAACGAGCCCAAAGATATATTTTCAGCGAGTGTAATTCTTGGCGTTAACCCTCTGTCACTTTATAAGAAATCTGAAATAGATCCCGATAATAGTTATAATGGACCAATAATCGACGCCCATAACCATTTGGTTCATGACGCTTTTAGCGAATTCCTAGCCCTTTCCGATAAGCTAGGTATAAAAAAAATAATCGCTATGGGAAGACCCGGTAGCTATAGGAAATGGCACACTTCCACATTCGCTAACCTACCCCCTAAAGGCCCTAAAATTTCTGTCCTTTGCAGTCCCGACTTTATTGGTTACAGCCATGATGGAGACCTTGGAAAAGCACAGGACGAACTTCGAGTTGTCGAACGCAAACTCGCATCAAAAGAGTGTATTGGAATTGGTGAAGTTGGGCCGATTCATCACAATAAGGAACTCAATAACCCGACACAAAGTGGTCGTCACCAAGGCACAATTATTCTAGATTTAGGTGATTGGGCAATAGACCGAGGTATTAAACTAGCTCATGAGTATCGAGTGCCTATCGTATTCCATATTGAACCAACATTCAGACCATATGAGATAGATGATACCGATTTAGTTAAAAATTTTTATAAGACTAAATGCCGTGATTACCCGGCAGCAACGTTTGTGCTAGCGCATAACGGTATGATGAAACCAATCGACCTAGAGGAACTTTTTCTGTATTGCCCAAATTTAGTTTCTGACATCAAAATGCCACGTAGCCGAGGTGAAGCCTGGAAATTTTGCACTTTAGAAATTGTGGCAGATAGGGACGCCATCCTCCAAAAAAGATGGAGCGATTTAATTTCTAANTATCCAAAGNGATTTATGTACGGGCCGGACTGGAAAATGGGAGTAAGGGTCCGGCATTCAAATGTCGAAAGACGGGTAAAATTCAACCGTAAAGTAAGGCTTGGGATCAGCGCTCTAAGCAAAGAAACTCAGCACTTGTTAATGTATAAAAATGCCATCAGAATTTATAAGTTGGATATGAATAAATAGATGTGTTCGTTTCAAACGCAAAACAGTACGTACCTGACCTTATTTACACAGTCTTATGAAAAAACTTTAAGCCTNATTTATTTCTAGCACCATGCCATCATAAGCTGGCTCTACATTGTCNGGTGTTTCNGCNAACAACGTTTCGTAATCAAGAGTCTGACCCATATGTGTCAAGATTGCGCGCTCTGGTTGGATACGCTCAATCCAGCTAAGCGTTTGTTCGAGCCACGAATGTGTCTGGTGTGGTTCTCGCCGAAAGCAATCAACTATCCAAATCTTTACGCCCTCAAGAGCGGCAAAACCTGTTTCATTCAGGCGTACCACATCGGTTGAATAAGCTATATCGCCAAAGCGAAAACCGAGTGTCGTCGAATAACCATGAGATTGTTCGAATGCATCCACTTCTATATCGCCTACCAAGACATGTTCGGTGATGTCGTTTCGCACAAGTACCGGCTTGTAATAGAAACGATTTATCCCGGCCTTCAAGGGCTCAAACACATAAGAGAATTTGTGCTGGATAGTCTCTAGGTGTTCTGCACGACCATAAACCTGCAAATCAGAATCCATAGCCATGTTAATCCAGCGTAAATCATCGATACCGTGGCAGTGATCCGCGTGCGCGTGGGTGAAAAGAACTCCGTCTAATTTGCTAATTCCAACATCAAGTAGTTGTTGACGGCAATCAGGTGAACAATCGACGAGGAGGTCTGTAGTTTGGTTTTGTACTAATATCGAGGACCTGCGCCGCCGATTTTTAAGGTTTGCGGGGTCGCAATCGCCCCAGCCTGCACCAATTTGGGGTACGCCGGAAGAGGCACCACAGCCAAGAATTGTAATTTTCAAGAGTTTTCCTGAGCAACCGGCGAGCGAGCCCGGTCAAATAGTGTAAAAAAGTTGCGTGTTGTCACGTCCGCCAGACTTTCAAAATCAATACCTTTAAGATCGGCTACTTTTTGCGCTGTTTGGCGCACATGAAGCGGCTCGTTCCGTTTGCCGCGATGGGGCTCCGGCGTCAGATAAGGAGCGTCAGTTTCTACCAATAGCCGATCTAAAGGCACCTCGGCGACGATGTCACGAAGTTCATGCGCGGATTTAAATGTCACAATCCCGGATATAGAAATATAAAAGCCAATTTCGAGCGCAGCTTTTGCCAATGCTGGGCCGCTGGAGAAACAGTGCATGACACCTCGAAAAATACCCTTCTCCATTTCGGACTTTAGAATGTCGGCCATTTCATCATCCGCATCACGAGAATGGACGACCAAAGGAAGCCCTGTCTCCCGAGCTGCCTCAATATGGGTCAGAAAACTTTTCCTCTGCTTATCACGGGATGAATGCTCATAGAAATAGTCGAGACCGCTCTCCCCTATTCCCACGACTTTGTCATTTTTACTGAGGTCAATCAGCATTTGAGCATCCTTCGGATACTCATCGCCAGCATCGTGTGGATGAACACCAACGGTACACCAGACATTTTCGTATGATTCTGCGATAGAACGGACGATACATGCTTCACTCAATTTCGTGCAGATTGTAACGATAGTGCCTATATCTGCATCATGAGCACGAGCCACTACATCGTCGACATCACCATCACGCTGATGATAATCGAGATGGCAATGACTATCGACCAACATTAAGCTATCTCCTCATCTACAAATCTAGGGAATATGGGTTCGGGCTTAGGTAACGTTACACCACTTTCTAAAATTTCATCGAAATAAGCAAAAGACCGTTTGTCTTTCTCAACCGCCATCAAATCAAGAATAGTGGCCGCCGCATTAGGGATGAAAGGCTGAACAATTAGGCCAAGGCGTCTGATGATTTCCGCTAGTACGTAGAGAACGGTCTCCATGCGGTCCGGATCCTCTTTACGCAGTACCCAGGGTGCCATCGCATCCACATAGCGATTAGCATCACCGACTAGTTTCCAAATATCAATTAGTGCTTTGTGAAAACTTTGCCTATCTAAGTGCTTCCGGGTGGTTTCTAGAATGCCTGCAGCCGCCTCTAGCAACGCATTATCTTCCGATGTGAATGCGCCTTTCGTAGGCACTTGGGCAGCACAATTTTTAGAAATCATCGTCAAGATGCGCTGGCAGAGATTGCCAAAATCATTAGCAAGGTCGCTATTCAAACGCATAACCATGGCTTGGTGGGAAAAGTCTCCGTCATTGCCAAACGGCACTTCGCGCATCAAGAAATAGCGTACCGGGTCGAGACCGTAACGTTCGACTAGTTCAAATGGATTTATTACATTCCCAATAGACTTAGAAATCTTTTGCCCTTCATTAGTCCACCAACCATGGGCAAAAATCCGCTCAGGGGCTGGCAATCCAGAAGATAATAAAAACGCGGGCCAGTAAACAGCATGAAAGCGTAATATATCCTTGCCAACCATGTGTAAATTTGCAGGCCAATGGGTTTTATAGATTTCACTCTCAGTATCTGGGAAACCCGTTGATGTGAGATAATTATTCAGTGCATCAAGCCACACATACATGATATGTGAGTCATCACCTGGCACCGGAATACCCCAATTAAATGTGGTTCGCGATACAGATAGATCCTTGAGGCCACCTTTGACAAAACTAATCACCTCGTTTCGTCGACTGATCGGTAAAATGAAATCTGGATTGCTCTCATAAAAATCTAGTAGCCTATCTTGCCAGGCTGACAAACGAAAAAAATAACTGGGTTCTTCGACCCACTCCACTTCAGCACCTGTAGGCCCAACCTTCGTTCCATTAGGCCCATCAACTATTTCGGCTTCCATATAAAAAGCCTCGTCACGTACCGCATACCAGCCCTCATAGGTATCCAAATAAATATCACCTGCATCTAACAAACGTTGCCACAGGGCTTGAGTAGAAATTTTGTGACGTTTTTCAGTCGTTCGGATGAAATCGTCGAAACTAAAATTCATCGCTTCAGCCAACTTTCGGAAATTTGATGATACCTCGTCGGTGAATTGTTGTGGATCTACACCAGCAAATTCCGCTGCCTTTTCCACCTTTTGACCATGCTCATCTGTACCCGTTAGGAAGCGCACGTCAAAGCCGTCGAGCCGCTTAAACCGAGCAAGTACATCACAAGCTAATGTAGTGTACGCATGGCCGATGTGAGGGGCATCATTAACATAGTAAATAGGTGTTGTGACGTAATATGTTTTTTCGACAGACATTATGTTTCAGCGCTTCCGTTTAATTTTAAGTCTGTTTCTATGAAGCGCTCGAAGAGGCTGCCGCTTCAATGAGAGAAAAACTTTCGATGATTACTTGTTTGCGGTCCAAGTTAATATGGTCGGTTTGGCTCAACAAAGCGCTGACCTTTTCCCATACCTCCACCCACTGATCAAGCGAAGCGCCATCGCGCAACAATCGATCCTGCAGCGCATGTTCACCAGGTACAACTTCTGGTGTTGTATGCCCGCGCGCACCGGCTAAAACTAGCGCCGCCAACCAGTCGGATAACATGGTCGCTAGAATGGGAAATGTATCCGTATCGCTGTTTTTTCGTTTTGCGACGAGATCACCTAAANCGTGTAGCGACGTCACATCAACTGATGGTAACCCGCTGGCAGCGCGATGAATGGCCTCATAAAGCGCCACACCATTGCCATTGGCCAGTTCAATAGCCTTACCGACACTGCCGCGTGATAATTTTGCAATTTCCCATGAACGCTCATCGTTTATACCGCCGACACGTCCGAGAAAATCCTGCACTTGATCCTCTGGAAGTGGCTTTAAATCTAAACGCCTGCAGCGCGATCTAATCGTTGGCAACAGTCTTCCTGGTGCATGGCTCACTAATAAGAATAGCGTTTGAGCAGGCGGTTCTTCGAGATTCTTCAATATTGCGTTAGCGGCATTTANATTTAGCGAATCTGCAGGGTCAATAATTATGACCCTCCAACCTCCAGCAGCCGTAGTCATCGTCGTTACGTCTAGGGCAGCTCGTACCTGGGCTACCACAATTTGCTGAGTGGGGCGCCCCGTTGACGGATTTAACATACCGGGCTCCAGAACCCGAAAGTCGGGATTGCTGCCACGCTCAATTTGTTGGCAAACAGGTAAATTCCGATCTATCAGGAGAGATACTTGATTGTTTGTCGGTTCATCACCGAACAAAGAGGGACCTTCATCGACGGGAGTGTCGTTAGCTAAAACAAACCGCGCTATCCGATAAGCTAACGTTGCTTTCCCGATACCCTCTGGACCCGTAATTAACCACGCATGAGCGGTCCGACCAGAAGTCCACGCCTCTATAAAAGCAGTTTCTGCCGCTTCATGACCACTTAACTCATAATTTTCTCGCGGATGCATGGTCACCTAAAAATCCCTAAATATCGATGGAAAACCGTTGGCGTACCGCCTCTTTTACTCTAAGGGCAATCGCCTCAATTTCTTGGCTTGCATCTATCACAAGGAAACTTTCCGATGACTGTTTCGCCATTTCCAAAAACCCGGAACGGATACGCTGATGGAAGTCCACCCCCATGCTTTCGTACCTTGTACCGTTCTCATCACCCCTCCCAAAAGCGCGTTTTAGTCCAATTTCGGGATCCAAATCCAAGATAATAGTGAGATCAGGATGGAGCCCCCAAAGAGCAATTTCGTGTAATGCGTCAATGATATTCAAATCTTGCCCTTGGCCATACCCTTGATAAGCGCGTGTGGAATGAAGAAAACGATCACATACTACCCATTTATCCGCTAACAAGGCTGGACGTATCATATTCTCCACATGATCATGACGGGCTGTTATGTGCAGTAATGTCTCGGTAAAGGGGTTCCATTTATCAATTGCCCCATTTACGAGGAGACCTCTAATTAGCTCGGCGCCAGGCGCGCCGCCAGGCTCTCGTGTTACCACAGCGTCAAAGTTCATGGCGACTAAAGATTCGGCCAATCTCTTCGACTGTGTCGACTTACCGGTCCCCTCCCCTCCCTCAAATGTTATGAAGCGTCCTGAAATGTCATACCCCCTTGGTTTAATGACTACTGCCCCATAATAAGTGATTAATGATCGCAGTCATCCGGCGGATCATACCGAGATCTGCAACGTCTGCTCCCGCTTTAAGGGGAACTTCAATTTTCTTTTCTCCTGGTACGAAAATCAGTAAATTGCCAAGGACGTCACCCTTTCTAATTGGCGCAGAAATTGGTTCGGTAAGCCGGGCAACTACCTTCATATCTGCGCGTGCCCGCCGTTTAATCGTAATAATGAAATCATTGTCAACTACCAATGGCACTTTTTCAGCATCGCCCAACCACACGGAGGCGGTTGTTATGGTCTCTCCTGCAGAAAATAATTTATAGTTTTTAAATGTCCGAAACGCCCAATTCAGTAAATACTCTGACTCCCGGGCACGGGCTCGTTTTGATTTCAAACCGTTAATGACTAAAACGAGACGCCGCCCTTCTCGGATCGCTGAGGCCGCTAGTCCGTAACCCGCAATAGTGGTATGGCCGGTTTTCAGGCCGTCCACGCCCGTATTCAGCCGTAAAAGTGGATTCCGATTGTACTGCCTAATTTTGGCGTAAGTGAATTCTTTCTCCGAATAATAATGATAGAATTCTGGATATTCTTTTATGGTTGATTCAATCAGCGTTGCAAGATCACGTGCCGTGGTAAGGTGCTGCTTGTCAGGCCAACCAGAAGCATTCCTAAAGGTCGTGTTAGCCATACCAATTTCGCGCGCTTTAACCGTCATATCCCGAGCGAAATCCTCTTCGTTTCCCGATATTCCCTCTGCGACTGCAATGGACGCGTCATTACCTGATTGCACAATTATGCCACGAATTAAATCTTCAATCCGAACATACTCATTCTCTCTGAGAAACATTTTGGAGCCACGTTTCCGCCATGCATTACGACTAACGCGAAAGCGTGTATCTAACGACAATAACCCTTCTTTCAAGCGGTCAAAAATCATATAAGCCGTCATGATTTTCGTCATAGATGCGGGATGCATTGGTGTTTCCGCATTCTTGGCTAAAAGCACCTTCCCTGTATTGAATTCAACTATCAATGCTTGCTCGGCTTTAGTGGGTATTGCACTAGCTTCGATAGCGTTACTGATCGCCAAAACGAACGCCAGGCAGACCAAAAGGATTAACTGTCGTATTCGATCTTGAGCAAAATTAAGCATCATTTATCCATATTCGCGCCGTGTAACGTGACGGCAATTTAAAAAGAAAATATGTCTGTCAAATGGCAAGGTTAGTCGATAACGATTCGTGCTTCCGAATAACCAGACCGGATTACTCGCGCGAGCGTCGTATCCGCTTTTTGCACGTTAACAAAAGGCCCCAATCGGACGCGAAACAATTGTGCATCGCTACTCGTAGTCATCGTTATTTGAGACGGCCCAACAGAACTTAATAATGTGTTCGCCCGATTTGCATTAGCGTGTTTGGAAAATGCACCTGCTTGAACAAAGTAACGAGCGTTTTTTGGCACTTTTACATTTGTAACGTGNCCAACCGTTTGACTTGGCTTTATCAGCTGGCGCGANGATGTTGCTTTTGCTTTCACTGCAGGATTGACTTGGTAATTANGACTTGGTGCCGATGCGACCCGGGTCCCNGNCGGCGCAGGCAACGACTGACTGGTAACGGCCACNCTNGGNGCAGAACGCGGCCTTGGGCTCAAATCAGCCTCGTNCGACGNCTGACCTTGTGCGATAGCNGCCATAAGACGGCTTTCACGCTCTAGGACCTGAACACGGACGGGCGCTGTTCCAGCCTTCTCAAATCCCAGTAATTGGGCAGCACGTTTAGAGAGATCAATGATTCGACCATGGGCATACGGTCCACGATCATTGATGCGGATATTCATCGCTTTTCCATTTCGCAAATTCGTAACCCGCACTAATGTTGGTATCGGTAAAGTTTTGTGTGCTGCACCAACTTTATACATATCAAAAATTTCACCATTTGCCGTTGGCCTACCGTGAAATTTTGGCCCATACCAGGACGCTACACCGGTTTCATCATAGCTATAATTTACCTGTGGTCGATACCAGACCCCCTTGATTTGATAAGGCCGACCAATCTTATATTTACCAACCTGCGCAGGCGCTAAGGAATCCGACCCTTGTTTCATAAAATTGGCTAGAAATTGAGTTTCTGCGCACCCTGCAACCCCAAGCCCATAGGCAAGCAATAGTAGGAATGTAAAAACTTTATGTGCGCTCATGTATTATCTACTGCGAGGCAGACCCAAAATTTGCTCCAATTTGATTCGATAGTAGTCAGTGCATCAAAGCGCGGCAACTTTGCCATTACAGTTGCCTTATTGTTTGCGCAGCAACTCCAATAAATCTGCTGTCACATACCCATCGGCTGGAACATTTTTCATCTTCTGAAACGCACGAATAGCTGCGCGTGATCCCTTGCCAATAACTCCATCAGGTTTCCCCGCCTTGAAGCCACGTTGATTTAACCGAGACTGAATTTCCTTTATCATATATATACTTACGCGCTTATCGTTTGCGGGGCGCCGAACACTAATCGNACCGAGNCCTATGAACCTGTCTGAAAGATGGCCAACTGATATGGCATATAGAATCGAGCGGTTCCAGCGCATTATTCGTCGAAAATTACCATAGACTGCAAAGGCGGGACCACGGTGTCCTGCAGGTATAAGAAGCGAAGTTTTAAAATTCACATTCGGTAATTTTTCACCGGTGATTCGCCGCACTCCGGCTTGCTGCCAATCATAAAGAGGTTTTCGTAAACTCAAGGACGCCTGGGAGAAATCGAAGTNGGCTGGTAAGCGCACTTCTCGGCCCCACGTTTCTTTGTCGTTCCATCCAAGACTGGATAAATAATTAGCCGCTGAAGCGAAAACATCCGCCATACTGTGCCAAATATCACGGCGACCATCACCATCAAAATCAACGGCATAGCTTTCATAGGTGCTTGGAATAAATTGGATATGTCCCATGGCCCCAGCCCACGAACCACTCATACGGTCTAGGGTTATATCTCCACGGTCTAAAATCTTTAACGCAGCTAATAATTGCGCCCTAAAAAACTTTGCGCGTCGGTTGTCATAAGCGAGTGTCGCTAGTGAAGGAATAACCGGATGGCCGCCAAAAGTGCTACCATAGTTACTTTCAAGGCCCCAAAAAGCGATTAGGAACCTCGGTTGTACGCCATACCGTTCCTGCACGCGCTTTAATAGAGNGCTATATTTTATTAGGAGCTCTTTTCCTTTATCGATACGCCGTTTATTCACACGCTCCATATAATGCCAATAGGACTGCGTAAATTCAGCCTGACTACGATCCTTTCTCACAACTTTTGGACGAGGCTTTACACCGTCTAGCGCTGAACGGAGTGTTTGTTCTGAAATGCCGGATCGCAGAGCATCTAGTCGAAAATTAGCAAGCCAAGACTCAAAATTATGGGGATTTGCCAATGACGATGATGCACCAAATATCCCNATTAGTAGAACTGCGTAAACAGNNAACAAGCGCATATGGTTTAAAATTAATACGATTTCTCTCATATATTACTATAGCCGCATCTAATTTTGGACGTAATCGTACTTTCCTTCCTTCCACTCATACACAACGTAGCCCGGTGCGTTGACGTCACCCTTATTATTGAAACTAATTTTACCCAGTACCGTCTCTATAGGCATACTTTGTAGCATTTTGGCGACTTTCTTTGCCGTAGTGTCATTCGTACGCTTAACAGCAGCCACCCAAGCTTGCACAGCACCGTAAGAATACAGATTATACCCTTCCGGCTCGATATTTTTTGCTCGCATACGACTGACTACTCCAGCCGCTGCAGGATTCTTCCGTGGATCGGGACTGAAAGTCATTAATGTGCCTTCGCCGGCTTTGCCCGTGATTCCCCAATATTCCGCTGTTGTCAGAGCGTCTCCTGACACTAGGATTGTAGACATTCCCTGCTCGCGCATTTGCCGCATAATCAGCCCTGCTTCGGTATGGTATCCGCCAACGAACAACACATCGATGGATTTGGATTTCAGCTTGGACACCAAAGCCGAATAGTCTTTTTCACCGGCGGTATAGGCTTCATATAGTGCGTTCTTCAAACCGGCTTTGCCCATATATTTCCGAGTCTCGTCCGCCAGGCCCTTACCGTAAGCCGTTTTATCATG
>PAXN01000026.1 GCA_002715005.1 Rhodospirillaceae bacterium | reverse complement strand
TAAACCTTAATACAGGAGACTTCTCATGCCCGATTCAGCCATGGTGCACGAACAGGAAACCCTAATTCTTCAAACACTAGAGCAATTCCTGGAACGTGACGTCCGTCCGTATGTGATGGAGCTGGAGCACAACGACATCTGGCCCGAAGAGATCGTCCACAAAATGGCTGAGCTCGGCCTCTTCGGCGCGATTATAGACGAGGAATATGGCGGCCTCGGCCTCAATACGGAGGAAGAAGCGCGACTCATGTTCGAAGTGGGCAAGGCTGCTCCTGCTTTTCGTTCGGTTTTTGGCACCACCATCGGCATCGGCTCCCAAGGCATTGTTATGGATGGTACCGACGAGCAGAAATCAAAATATTTACCAAAACTAGCCGCTGGCGAAATCGTTGGGTCATTCTGCTTAACCGAACCTAATGCCGGCTCAGACGCCAAGTCATTGCAAACGACTGCGATTCTGGACGGCAACGAATATGTGCTAAACGGCACCAAACGCTACATTACAAACGCCCCACGTGCTGGGCTTTACACCGTGTATGCCAGGACAAACCCAGAAGATAAAGGTGCCGGTGCTGTTTCAGCTATTTTGGTCGAGGCAGGAACAAAAGGCCAATCAACTGGTAAGATCGATAAGAAGATGGGCCAAAAGGGTACGCAAACTTCAGATTTAGTTTTCGAAGATTGCCGTGTCCCGGCAACGCAATTGCTTGGCCTCGAAGAGGGGATGGGTTTTAAAACAGCCATGAAAGTGCTAGACCGCGGTCGGCTCCACTTGGCTGCCGCCTGCGTAGGCATGGCTCGCCGCCTAATTGATGATGCATTGGCCTATGCAATGGAGCGCAAACAGTTCGGGCAACCCATTGCAAATTTCCAGCTAGTGCAAGCCATGTTAGCGGACAGTGAAACAGAATTATATGCTGCCCGCACTATGACACTTGATGCCTGTAAACGCCGCGACGCAGGCGAAAAGACCACACGGGCTGCAGCGTGTGCTAAATATTACGCAACGGAAATGGTCGGCCGCGTGGCAGATCGGGCGGTCCAAATACATGGTGGAGCAGGTTACATCGCTGAATACAAGGTTGAGCGTTTCTATCGCGATGTGAGGTTGTTCAGGCTCTATGAAGGTACATCTCAAATTCAACAGCTAATCATTGCCCGAGATATGATCAAGTCGGCAAGTTAACCAGACTGTTTAGCGTGAACATACGGTCTGTAATACAAGTACCGGCGCCGTATAGTGTAAAACTACCAATCAGATCGTTAAGCTGGTAAGGCAAAAAAGAGTACCGTCCCACCCATCAACCAACATAATTGGGGTGAGCACCAAGCCTGCCATGTACGAAGCAAAGGCACGCACACCCAATTGTCAAATGGCGCTATAGACCATCAGGGTCAAAAAAAAACCATAATCTATTTAGAAGGAGAAGTTTCATGAGCCGGCCATTTGAAGGCATCAACGTCATCGACATCACCCACGTTCTCGCAGGTCCCTTCTCTACGTATCAACTGGCACTGCTTGGCGCAAATGTTGTCAAAGTCGAGAACCCCGAGGACCCTGATCAGGCGCGCAATACAGGCCCTGATCATGCCCTTAATAATAAGAATATGGGGACAGGATTCCTGACCACCGGTTCCAACAAACGTTCGCTAACTGTCAATTTGAAATCCAAAGCGGGACAAAAAATTCTTACGGATTTAGCTAAAAAGGCTGATGTGATAGTTGAAAACTACCGAGCAGGAGCACTGGCAAGTTTAGGGCTAGGGTATGAAGACATCAAAAAAATCAATCCGGGCATTATATATTGTTCTCTTACCGCATGGGGACAGGACGGCCCTCGCGGCCAGCAGACCGCCTATGATCAAGTCATCCAGGGATACTCCGGCATTATGTCGATTACCGGTAATTCCGAAACAGGGCCATTGCGATGCGGCCCCCAATTAATTGATTTTGGTACCGGTACAACGGCAGCTTTCTCAATTGCCAGCGCGCTTTTCCACCGCGAACGCGCTGGTGAGGGACAACATATCGACGGTTGTTTAACTGACATGGCTTTCGTCTTAATGGGAGCACAAATCACCGGCGCCATGCGCACTGGCCGCAAGCTCGGTTATCAAACGCCCGATCGTGGTCAAGCGACCCATAGCGAATATATGGCCAAAGACGGTATGCTCATGATGGGTGCGAGCAACCATCGCCAGCATTCACGCTTCTGGAAACTCGTAGGCCAACCGGAGCGTGCCAACAAAAGTTACGATTACCGCCGTGAACACCGAGCCGAAGAGGCAAAGGTTTTAAAAGAATTAATTGCCACCCGCACGGCTCAAGAGTGGGAAGACTTCTTACAAGATAACCATATACCCGCTGCACGTCAGCGCACGGTGGAAGAAGCCATAACCGACCCGCAAGTAAAACACCGAGGCACATTCCATCTATATGAGGACGGCTCCCCCCAAGTAGAAGGCGTTTACACTGTGCCTGTCGCAGCCTTTAAGTATAAGAGTGACGGCCCCAAAATCGAGAGTCCCCCGCCAACTCTCGGCCAACACAATGAAGAAGTTCTAAAAGAACTCGGTTACCAAGAAGAAGAAATCACCCATCTCCGCAATACCAAGGTCATAGGTTAGTTATGAAGCGCCCCTTCGAAGGTATACGTGTAATCGATGCAACCCATGTGCTTGCAGGTCCATTCGCAACTTATCAATTAGCTGTTCTCGGCGCGAACGTCATAAAAATTGAGCATCCAGAGGAAGTGGATCAAGCGCGTTTCATGGGCGCCGATGCTGACCTCAATAAAAACTGGATGGGCACCAATTTTCTTACTCAAAACTCAAATAAACGATCAATCACACTTAACTTAAAATCTAGGCAAGGCCGTGAAATATTCAGGGAACTCGCCACAGAAGCCGATGTCCTCGTGGAAAACTATCGCGCGGGATCACTAAAGGCACTCAATCTCGGTTACGACGATATTAAAGTACTAAATCCAAAAATAATTTACTGCTCTATGACCGGCTATGGTCAGCACGGCCCGCGCGCCCATCACACTGTATATGACCACCAGATCCAAGCCAACTCGGGCATTATGTCGTCGACCGGCACCCCTGAAAGTGGCCCCATAAAAACCGGCACCGTGTTTATGGATTATGGTACCGGCACTACAGCAGCCTTTGCACTTTCAGCAGCACTCTATCAACGAGCTCAGACAGGCGAAGGCCAGTATATAGACGTCTCCATGCTTGATGTGGCCATCATCCTGCAGGCAGCCAGTATCACCGGTCATTCGGTTAGCGGCAAAGTACCCGGTCTAAACGGCAATAAACACAAATTTGCCAGCAGCGAGCTTTATCAAACAAAAGAAGGGCAATTGATGCTGGGAGCGGCCAACCCGGGGCAACATCGCCGCTTCATGGCAGCTTTAGGGCTCAACCATTTTGCCCACCAAAGTTACGCTCATAGAGATGCCCAACGCGCCGAAGAAACAAAGGCTATCGCAGAAAAGCTGATGGCAAAAACTGCCGTCGAATGGGAGGTTTATTTACAAGAACGCCACGTACCTGCCGCTATCTTGCGCCCAATGAACGAAATGCTCAAAGACCCACAGCTAAAAACTCGCGGCGTGTTGCATAAGCACAAAACCGTTGAACACGTCGACGGCCCTGTCACAGTACCAGTCAGCGCTTTCACCTTTGCCAAAGGAGGGCCAAAGGTCAACGCCCCCCCACGCCCGCTTGGCGCAGATACAAAGGCTGTTCTAGGTGAGCTCGGCTACGGAGAAAGTGACATCGCAGCATTCCGCAAACAAGGTGCCATATAATTTATTGTTGAACCAATAAGCGGGCGATGTCGCTAGCGTCTTTCAAATCTTCAAGATTGAGGATCGCGTCGCGCAACTCACCTACTTGTTCTAAAGGCAAACTTTTGGCCGCCAATGTCTCGAACTTCGCCACCACATCAGCGTCTGATGCAAAATGTTTCTCGCTGCCCCGTGCAGCTTCAACGGATTCTTCTTCTATCGTCCCATCATTAAAATGCACTTCTACCTTCACCGTGTGTCGGTATGAAGGCCCCTTGGCAGTAATACCTGGATCTTCGATAGTGCGTACCTTAGTCGCGAATGCCATACGCGCCGGATCGGCGACGATGGCTTCGCTGAATTGATCAACAAAACAATCGCCTTCAATCAGCATGGTCGCAACACAGAATGGTAAGTTAAGCTGTGCCGATGTGACACCTTCGGGCTTATATTCCCAACCCACATGCTCAACGGTCACTTTCGACCCGTAAATGACAACTTCCCTTACATCATCCACACCGAATGGACGCCGCTCACGGATATTTCGAAGTGCATCCATTGTGGTGTGATTCGTCCCTACACAGGAGTAGAATTTGAGCGCGATACCCATAGTTTCCCAAACATCACCAAAGCCGTGGTTTAAAATTTCCAGGTCGAATCGGTCTTGCGAACGAGAAAACGTTGTACAGAACCCACCATACTCGCTCTCCAAAACATCGGTGATGCCAGTGAAGCCTTGTTCCGCTAGTAACGCGCCATACAGGCCGCTCTGTGACGACCGACCGGCATGCATCCTTTTTACCATGCCGCCAAATTGTGCCGCCATAAGACCCGCCGCCTGAGTACCAGCTACACCCAGGGCGTGTACCGTTTGCTCTTCATTGAGTTGCAAACCAGCCGCCGCACCAGCTGCAGATGAGAAAACACCAACGGTAGCACCCGAATGCCATCCTTGGGTAATGTGCTCATTACCCATGCAAACACCAACACGAGGACCGATTTCATAACCGGCAACGGCCGCGCGCAAAAATTCCTTGCCGTCCATACCACCCTTGGTCTCAACAACTGCCATAAGTGACGGCAACGTTACCGCGCCCACATGCAAAATACCGCGACGATGAACGTCGTCCAGCTCAAACCCTTGAGTCAAAGTGCCGTTAATAAGCGCCGCGTGAGGCGCAGAGGTACGTTGTTTAGTTCCCCATATGCCGCATTGATCGGAGTTATCCAATCCAGCTAAGGTTTTCATAAGAATCTGGGACCACTCCAAATGTGGCGCGTAGAGCGCACAACCAAAGGAATCTAAAATTAAGAGCTTAATGCGCTTGCGCACTTCATCAGGAATATCGTCATACTTCAGACCCGAAACAAATTTTGCTATGCCTCTTGTGTATGGGTTATCCCGAACTGAATCGTGGCTCATTTTGTTCCTCCGCCGATTTAATTTTATTAAAAATAATAAATTTACGGATCGTATAGCCTGTCTTGCAGCCGCTGCAAATACGGTTTGGGCTCACAAAACGAACAATTCAAAGTTGCGATAGCAATGTGCTCATGTTAGTCGAGCTGCATTACCTCGATTTTAGTAAAAATTCGCCTGCATCTCAAATTTGGGTAATTCACCAGAAACATGAATAGAAATCAAAAAATATAGCAGTTAAAATGATACCCACACCTTAGGGTCAGGCTTGGTTTTACCTTTGTTACAGATATTTATTCTATACTTGCAACGGTTTGAATCAAAATAATTAACGCTGATTTGTTACCAACCATTTCTAAAATTCTTTTGATCGGTAGGCCGGTTTCAGAAGAAAACAGCAAATTCCGAATTAAAGGCACTATATTCCCGCAAAAAAGTAACTATGCTACACAATTTAGGTATAAAGTGATTTTATTGTGATGGTTCTGATAGACAGCTTAATGTTGTCTAGGAATGGGTAACTAAAATAGGGAGAAGCATATAATGCTCAAGAAAATCAAAATTGGTCGTTTTGCAAGTGCCTTCGCCGTTGCGGCGTTTGTACTTTCACTCGGCATTACCACTGCTCCGGAAGCGGAAGCTGTGGATTTCAAAGGAAAACGCATCCGCGTGATCATTCCTTTTAATGAAGGCGGCGGTACCGATAGCCTGGCGCGTTTCATGCAGCCATTTCTGGAAAAACACCTGCCGGGTAAACCAAAGTTGCTTATTGTCAATAAACCTGGTGCCGGTGGCATCGTTGGGGGTAACTACTTCCAACAGCGGTCTAAAAAAGACGGTACTTGGGTTATGGCCGTGTCCATCTCCACTGTGATGAATTATGTACTCGGTGATCCACGCGTAAAGTTCGACATCTTAAAGTGGGAGCCAATTGCGCTTCTGCCTCGCAGCGCTGTTATCTATGCGCGCAAAGAGCTTGGCTTCAAAGGCCTTTCGCCTAAAGAGCAACTCGCCAAAATGAAAAGTATGCCGAAATCCGCATTGGTGATGGGCGGCAAGACCCCGACATCTACGGACATCAACTATCGTGCGGCTTTCTCGCTGCTCGGTATCGAATTGAAAAACGTGTGGGGCATGAAAGGTAATGGCCCGATGGCGTTGGCATTCGAACGAGGCGAATTTACACTTATGTACGACAACTCGCTGTCTTATTTGAATAACCGGAAGCATTTCCGCGACAGCGGCATTTCCTACGAAATGTTCACTTGGGGTGCGCCGGCCGGTGACGGCTCATGGAAGGATTCGAAGGGTAACTGGCGTCGCGACCAAACGTGGCCAAAACTTCTAACTTTCTTCGAGTACTATGAACAAGCAACCGGCAAAAAGTTTGAAGGTCCAGCCGCTGGCGCGACCTTGAAGCTGACCAAAATTGGTGTCGGCGCTAATAAGGCATACTTGCTTCAGACCGGCACACCGAAAAACATCGTGAAGGCTTGGCGTGATGCAACTGCTAACGCTATGAAGGATCCAACATTCTTGAAGAAGAAAGATAGGATCATTGGTGCCTACCCAGTAACAGTCGGTGCTGCTGCTGGTAAAGCAATGAAGGAAATTTTCGCGCTCAATAAAGCGGAAAAGGCGTATATCAAGAAATACTTGAAATCACGCTATGATCTCGACTTGAATATCTAAATTCTGCCAATTTTCGGCAACTAGATGGCGCTCGGTGGATTTCTGCCGAGCGCCATTTTCACGATCTATCCCAGCGCACTCACTACAGCCAACACCCAAAAAAACATTGCATCTCGCTACGAGTCGTGTTGTTCATATCGCCAGCGAACGTACATTTATCATTCGTGATGTTTGCGCATGGCGGTAATCGCCTTAGAAACAATGGGTTTTGTAACAGGGAGAAGCATTTGATGCTCAAGAATTTAATTTCCGGCCGCGTCGCTGGCGCCCTCGCCGTCTCGGCGTTTGCGCTATCACTCGGTCTGTCAGCCGTCAACGAAGCGAAAGCGGCTGATTTCAGCGGTAAGCGCATGCGCGTTATCGTTCCTTTCAATGAAGGTGGCGGCACGGATAGTCTTACCCGCTGGCTCCAACCTTACTGGGAAAAATATCTGCCAGGTAAGCCGAAAATTCTCGTAGTCAACAAGCCTGGAGCTGGTGGTATTGTGGGCGGTAACTACTGGTTCTCGCGTGCTAAGAAAGACGGCACATGGGTACTAGCTATGTCCACGTCGACAGTTTTCAACTATTTGCTCCGTGATCCGCGGGTGAAGTTTGAAGTCAAAGACTTCGTGCCGATTGCACTTTTCCCTCGTGGTAACATGATTTACTTCCGCAAGGAACTGGGGCTCGACAAACCAAAGACACTCAAAGGTAAAGTTGAGTTGCTCCGTACGTTCCCGAAAGATGCCTTGGTTTTTGGGGGTAAAACACCGACCTCATCGGGTCTCAATAAACGTTTGGCTCTAAGTATGTTTGGGGTTGAAGTCAAAGACGTTTGGGGCATGAAGGGAAATGGCCCAATGGCTCTGGCGTTTGAACGCGGAGAGTTCACGGTTAACTTTGACAACACCTTATCCTACAAAAATAACCGTAAACATTTCCGTAAAAGCGGAATTGCATACGAGTTTATGGTTTGGGGTGCACCTGGCGCCGATGGTAAATGGGGCAAAGATCCTGTTTGGCCAAACACCCCAACATGGTTCGATATCTACAAAGCCATTGGTGGTAAAGAGTCTGGCGGTGCTTACGAAGCTACCGTAGCTTTGATCAAGGCGGGTACGGCTGCCAACAAATCCTACCATCTGCCTAAAGGCACGCCTGCTGGCATTGCCAAAGCATGGCGTAGCGCAACCAACAAAATGTTGTCGGACAAAGACTTCTTGTCGAAAAAAGACAAAGTCCTCAGCCTTTATCCGGTTACTGTTGGTGAGCGGGCTAAACAGCTGATTATGGAAGCCATTGACATCCCACCGGCGGGTAAGGCTTACATTAAGAAATACGTCAAAGAGCGTTATAATCTTGATCTCAAGATCTAATTGTACTCACGACATATCAGTTAGTGGCAGCGCCCGGTCTTTATAGACCGGGCGTTGTTGCTTTATATCTCCGAATCTATTATGTGACTCCCTAACTCTCCGTTAAAAACAATGGAGAAACCATAATGATAAATACTGATTGAGAGACACCAGATGGAAATGCAAATCTTCTTGGATGCGCTGACAAACTTAATTCAGCCATATCATTTAATGTTTCTATTCCTGGGAACCGCCCTCGGCCTAGTAGTTGGTGTGTTGCCTGGTCTTGGGGGTGTAGCAGGCCTTTCATTACTTTTACCTTTCGTATTTGATATGGAAGCATCACACGCCTTGGCAATGATGATTGGCCTTCTAGCGCCAACCACAACATCCGACACATTTCCTTCAGTCTTGATGGGCATCCCTGGCACGTCAGCTTCTCAGGCGACAGTCGTCGATGGTTTCCCAATGTCCAAAAGAGGCGAAGGTGCGCGTGCACTTGGTGCGGCCTTTACAGCATCCCTCTTCGGAGGATTGTTTGGCGCTATGGTTTTGACGGGTGCCATTTTTGCTGCCCGTCCGATTATTCTCGCCATGGGGTTCGGCGAGCAAATGATGTTGATTATGTTGGCTCTAAGTATGATCGGTATGTTGACCGGCGTTAGCGCGAAGAAGGGGCTGGCGACCTGCGTTATAGGTCTAATTATCGGCATGATAGGATACGAGCCGCATGGTGCGACGCGCCTCACTGGTATCCCTGGCGTTTGGCAATCAGTCTATTTAAGCGATGGCATCAAAATTGTTATCATCGGCCTTGGCATGTTTGCCATGCCCGAAATCATTGATCTGGTCCGCCGTCATCAAACCATTTCCGGCGATGGTAAACTCACAATCGGTAAAGGTTGGTCGCGAGGCTTCATGGATGCCGTCAAAAATTGGTGGATTGTAATCCGTTGCTCCGGCATCGGCTGCATCATCGGAGCATTACCAGGCCTTGGTGGCTCGGTGGTAGATTGGATTGCGTATGGTCACGTTATACAAACCTCAAAAGATCGATCCACCTTCGGCACGGGTGATGTCCGTGGTGTTTTAGCTCCGGAATCAGCCAATAATGCCAAAGAAGGCGGCGCGATGATCCCAACAATTTTGTTTGGGATACCAGGCTCCGGTAGTTACGCCATCCTATTGAGTGGTTTTATCTTGATCGGTATTGAGCCCGGCACAGAAATGATCACGACACGCCTCGACCTCACCTTCACTATGATATGGTCTTTGGCGCTCGCCAATGTCTTTGGTGCCGGCACCTGCCTGTTGTTATCACAGCATATCGCGAAATTGACGACAATTCGTTATGGCTTCCTAGCACCGTTTATGTTGGTGCTCATCTTCTTTGCAGCTTTCCAAGCAACGCGTCATTGGAACGATCTGATTGCTCTGTTTATCTTTGGTACGCTTGGCACTTTCATGAAACGGTTTGGTTGGTCACGCCCGGCGTTGCTAATTGGCTTTTTTCTCTCTGAACGAATTGAGACGTCGCTCTACCAGTCAATCCAGGTATATGGCTTTAGCTTCTTCGAGCGGCCAATCGTACAAATTTTACTCGTTTTGACAGTTCTCTCTATTTGGGGTGCATTGAGATTTAACCCAAGTGCTGGCCAATCCTTTACCGAAGACACTGAACACAGCACCCGAAACAAGAAACCGCAATTAATTTTCTCGTTCTTCATGCTCAGTTTAGTCGTAGCGGCCGGCCTAGATGGCTTCAATTATCATACACTAGGGCGCATTTTTCCCTTCACGGTTGGCATTATTGGTTTGATCTTTGTCGTACCGTTGATTTACAAGCAAATAACGGCAACCGAACCGTGCGCTGAACTGGCGGATAGAGAAACAAATTCCGATACGGAACATTCAGAATGGTTCTATCTAGGATCAATTGTTGCTATGTTGGCTTTCTTTGGTGTCGTCGGTTATCCAATCGGTGCAGCTGTTTTCATCTGGTATTTCATTACTAAACGGGTAGAAACGAACCACATCCGCAATGGCCTTCTAGGCCTATCAGCGACGGTATTCCTGGGTGTTCTTTCCGGCGCACTGACACTGGAATATCCTCCAGGACTTCTGCAAGTCTTCACCGAATCAGTAATCGGTTGGGAAATGCCGTACTATCTTGGTGGCCCGCAAGGCTAAGGCGTGATCCCAAAGAAATAAGGCGTGCTGCTTATTAGCAGCGCGCCTTTTTCTTTGACAGTATGACGCTTTTCTACGCCATCATTAACGGACGTAAATCGCGCACATTCTCTACTTCTTCAATATTCCAAACCTTGTCTATCAAGGTCCGGGCATTATCCTTGCCAACAATGGGTGCCATGAGGTCATAGGCCTTATCGTCAACCTCCTGACGGGTCATGGGGTTATCTGGCGTACCACGCACCGCCACCTGCTTATGCGATACCACCTCACCGTTACCCAATGTCACTTCAACGATAGCATTACGCCGGGGTATACCCGGCTCCCCGACAAGATCAATTTTTTTACGGAACTCGACAATCGCTGGCTCAGTCATCCGTCCTTCATCATGGGCGGAGGCAAACGTCGCGGTACCATCTAGAATCATTAGGGACACCATATGTTGAATACAGATGTCAGCCATATGGCGATCATCCACGACCGGGCTTTCCATATCAGAAAGCCGAAGTTTAATATGATTGATGTTACCTTCAGACAAATCATGTTTCTTCTGAAGTTCTTCGATACAATCAAGTGGAGCCTGAATTGGTGAGCCTACCGTCCATTTCTTAATATTGGTTTGGATGACCTCGAAGCGTGTACCAAGCCCATCGATCATCTGTTCCGGGCGTGGTTCGGTAGAATAGGTAGAATAGAAATTGCGAGGCCCCACGAACACATCATCTACCCCAGTAAAGCCCGCTTGCACCATGGTCGCCGCAGTCACACCATTTCGAGCCCCCATGCCACCAAAATCGAACCCTTTTTCCACATGGTCCAGGTCTCTCTGCCAACAATTGATACCGCCTACCTGTTGGGCTGTGTAGGAAATTCCCCAGCGAACTTGATCGGCATTCAATCCAGCTAAGGACATTGCCGATGCTGCTGCCCCAAATGTAGGAGCAAATGTATGCGTGCTGTGGCCCGCGTCATACATGGAGTGCACACCAATGGAAAAATTTGTGCGCGCACCAATATCATAGCCCAACACTACAGCATTCAAAAACTCCTTGCCGGACCGACCTTCCCGTTCCGCCATTGCAAGCGCTGCAGGCACCGCACCGCAGCCAATATGGCTACGAGATTCTTTATGAGAATCATCGGTTTCATCCGCATGAGCAATCATTGCATTTCCAAGGGCAGCGTTTACAGCCGTGGTCACGTAATTCGTACCTAGCAGAAGTGCCTCCTTGGTGCCACCAAGCGTTTTGATATATTTTATGGTCATCTCTCCTGGCGTTAAACGTGTGCCGGAAATGACCGATGCCACCGTATCAATCAAATGATACTTACCGTGCTCTATCGCATCCTCTGGTAGCTTCATCTTGGAAGCCCCTGCGATATAGGCAGCGAGTTTTTTCATTACTTCACTAGTTTCAATTTCTTTCTCACTCACCACTAATTCCCTCCAATTCTGTAGATAAAAAAAATCCGCCCTAACACCAAGAGCTAAGGCGAATTTAAGATTTTTGCTTATTTGGATTTACAAGGCCATCAATTCCACAAGGCTGCGCACATCACTTACCTCTTCAATCTTCTGAAGCTGCTCCAACACGGCTTTCGCCTTTTGTTCGCCAATCACAGGCGCAGTCAGCCCCATATACTTTTCTATCATAGCATCGTCAGATACAGGGTTGCGGGCAGAGCCCAAAGGTTCTTCCACCAACCTCTGAATTTTACGACCATCCTTTGTCGTAATCTCGACGCGCGTCGGTCGTTTTGCCGGATACTCAGCATCGAGCGCTTTGTCGAGATAGACATTCACTTTCGCACAATCTGCAGTTAAAGACGCATCGGAGCGCGCATCTGGCGTGAAATGTGCTAATTGTACCGAGCGTTTGTGTAGCCCTGTCGCTGCAGTAAAGGGAATACTCA
The DNA here is from genome assembly GCA_002715005.1 of Rhodospirillaceae bacterium. GTDB lineage: Bacteria > Pseudomonadota > Alphaproteobacteria > UBA8366 > UBA8366. Next base: position 39,135 of record PAXN01000026.1, on the reverse strand, counting down.
TTTGTGACGTGGTAAAGTTATCCCAGCCGATTTCACCATGGACCACTCCGACTTCGTAAATGCCAACATCTACTTTCTCCACTTGCTCAGGACTAAGATCTTCAGCAGTAACAATATCGATCAAAGCGTCAAGCATAGGGTGAAGATGGCGACAACAGGCATGAGGTTTTATGTAACAATCGCCGATTACATAATCAGATTTGATATGGCCACCTTCTTCCAAAATATCGATATTGGCCCAATCAGGCGCCGTAGCATCCTTACCGGCAAAGGTCGCCAAGAATCCGTAAGTATCTTCCAGTGCGGTATCTAGCCCTTCGAAGCCCTTTTCTGAGAGATTAGCCGCCAGTATACCATTTTTCGCTGCTAGGCCAGGATGCATACGCTTCGCATCTCCACCCGTACGGTGGGTATTAATACCCGAAGCCATTGAGGCAGCAAGTCCAAAGGCACTTCTTAATGTTTCTTCATCAAAATCCTTGTACACTGCGACCGCTGCGACGGCTCCAAACACGCCTGCTATCGGCGTATTATGAAATCCACGTTGTCGCTGCCGCGGGTGCATGGCTGCACCGATGCGCCCCATAACCTCATATCCGGCTATCATAGCCCTCAACAGGGCCTTCCCATCCACATCATAATGATAACCGGCAGATAGGATCGTCGGCACAATCGCGACGCCGGGATGCGCACCTGCCGGTCGGAACCCGTCATCTAGCTCCAAACCGTGTCCTGCGGTGCCTCCTAAAAAAGCCGCAGTGAGAACGTCATAGCGGCCCTTTTGCCCGGGTACCGGTATATCGCCGCCAGGCAACAATTCGTCCATCGCTGCTTTACAAGCAATTGTCACTTGCTGTACCGCACCTGTAACGCAGGCACCGACGGTATCAAATAAATGTGCCCGGGCACGGCTCAGCGTGAAGTCGTCTACATCATCCAAATCTAGATTAGTGACGAAGCGCGCCAAAAGCGCTGTTGCACCTTCTATTACTTCCGCGTCAGCAGGTTTACGCATGATGTTCATGATAATTCTCCCTTGGACATAAAAATTTCTAATCAAGAGTTTACGCCAACTCTCAGAATCGCGCTATGTCAACGCCCTCAAAGACATACNGCGGAACGTATACTGGNTGAATTCTGCGTATTAGTGCGCTNACTGCAAAAATTACGGAAAAATCNAGAAGAAACTCACAAGCCACAACCAATCGCGTCAGTTTCAATGGTCATTCGATTCATAAGGCGCTTAGCAGGCCAATAATCAGCGACCGCATAGTGCAGCGTAGCTCGATTATCCCAAAACGCGATGGAATAATCTTTCCACCGGAACCGGCATTGAAATTCGGGACGCTCATAGTGGCGATACAGCTCAAGCAATTTTTCATCGGACTCTAAACGATCAACACCATCAATATGGCTTGTAAAACTCTCTGATACATAAAGGCTCTTAGCACCAGTCACCGGATGAGCTCGGACCATTGGATGAATGACTGGCGGGTGATCCTTGGCCATTGCCGCCATCCTTTTAGCGTTATCGCCTTTCCAACTCCGCTTTTTCTGAGGACTACCATGTAGTTTCATGAAATCCTGGGTCGCAGTTTTATTCTCAATATAGGCCTTCATTTCGTCGCTCAAAGCCTCATAAGCTGCAGTCATACTAACGAAGACGGTATCGCCACCATAATTAGGAACCTCCTGCGCATGCAAGATTGAGGCAAATTCAGGTTCATCTCTAAAAATACCATCGGGATGATAGTGATTGACGTTGGGCGGACGTTCTGCATCATTCACTAACACCGCAACCTCTGGCGCGCCCTCCAGCAATTCAAACGCAGCTTTGCGAGCTTTGCGGAGGCAACCGAATTGTCGTGCAAAAGCGGCGAATTGTGGTGGTTCTATTTCCTGGTCACGAAAGAATATCACCTGGTAGCGCATAAGGGCCGTGTGAATCTCTGATAGGATTGATTTATCTAATATGCCAACCTCAATACCCCCGATCTCTGCACCAATATGAGCCGTGACCGGCGCAACGGTGATGTGTTCATATTTATCGACAGGTTTAAACATTACACCTCTACGTACAGCGACATCGTCCCTAACGGCAATCTTCAGTCATCATCCAAAGACGTCGTATCCAAAAACTCTAAACAGCCAAATTCCTAGAAGATTTGACACTTACAACGTAATTCGGCACTCCAATTATTCTAAAACCAAAGGGTGAAAATACTTCATCCTTTTTCATTCATCGTCTAATCAACGCACGCAGCTGCGGCCACACTCCTTCCTTCTAGCAGTGCATCGGTAAGCTGGCCTGAATATCCTTTACGAACCGCACCTACCGCAAAAATACCTGGCACAGACGATTCAAACCGACCATCCGTAACCACATATCCATTTTCTAATGCCACGCAGTCTGCCACAAACGCGCTGTTTGGTTCGCTACCGATAAACGGAAATACTCCGGTGCACGCTATAACGGGCTCACTATTATTTTCCAAATTACGAACGCGCACACCGGAAACGCGGCCTTCTCCAAGAATTTCCAGAACCACATGATTACTCATAACCGATATAGCTTTATTTGCCTCTATACGTCCTACATAATGGGATCTGGCACGAAGGCCGCTCCGGCAAATCATCGTTACAGACCTACAAACATTCGAAAGAGACAGCGCTTCCTGGGCCGCCGCATCGCCGCCGCCGACGACGATTACATCGTCTCCTTGATATAACGGTCCATCACATGAGGCGCATTGCGAAACGCCTCGGCCAATGAATTTATCCTCACCAGGAACTCGAAGAGTCCTGAGACTTCCGCCCGATGCCACGATTACCGAATCCGCCGTGTACCCGCCATCAGGCGTACCGACCAGGAATTTACCGTCTACAGAAGCAATGGTAGAAACTTCACCAGTAATTGTTTTGACACCGCGTTCCATCGATTGTTGCATCAAATTCATAACAAGCATCATACCAGTTGCCCGTACTTCCAATCCCTCAATCATTTCTACGTTAGCAATCTGGCCCCCAAACATCGGCAATTTCTCCAATATTGCGGTCTTTTTACCGAGGGTAACCGCTTCAACGGACGCCGTTAGGCCTGCTACTCCGCCACCAATAATCAAAATGTCAAAAGACGCCATATAACTCCCCGCGCCAAAATGCCAGTAGATCATAGCATGCAGCCATTTCCTTGCCGATACATTGCGACTACAATCAGGTATCGAAATTTTTTGGAGAATACCCGATGTCTACACAGACAGAAGGAACGGTTTTTGTTTACGATCCCACCGCGCCCGCTGCTGAAAAGCAAGATGGTCTTGCAACCCGCTTTAATAGCCTTGATGGAAAAGTTATCGGCTTCTTGAACAACACCAAGGATCATACCGATATCATTTTCGAACAAGTCGCCGATATGATTTCAGAGCGTTATCCGCAGGTAGAACTGCGTTTCTTCCGTAAGGAGAGTGTGTCAGGTATGTTGCCGGAAATGATGGCGGATATGGAAAAAGAATGTGATGCCGTTGTTACTGGCCTTGGAGATTGAGGCTCCTGCACGTCGTGGAGTGTCCATGACAGCATGAGTTTCGAACGAGAAGGAATTCCAACCAGTACAGTCGTCACCGATGCCTTTTCCGAATACGGCCATATGCTGACAAAACTTCAGAGTATGGAAGATTTACCGCTCGTTATATTACCGCACCCGATCGCAGCGCGCCGAGAAGATGAGGTTCGTGACCTGGCAAAGATTGCGTTCGAAGACGTAGTCAGTTCACTGCTGAGCGCACCGTAGAGGATAAATTGATGAGCAACCAATCAAGCGAGTCACACCTGGTTGAACTCGCAGCGGACCCTTATGCAATTTATGAGCATTTCGCCGACCGGGGCTGGACCGACGGCTTGCCCTTTGTTCCGCCAACCAAAGCGCGAGTGGCGGATATGCTACGCTTTAATGATCGCATGCCGACGGAAGTGATAGCCGAAATACCGCCAAAGGGTGGTGCTGCAACAGTGCACAAGATCGCAATCAATGCGGCCATGGCAGGGTGCAAACCAGAGTACTTGCCGGTCGTCATCGCCGGCGTCCAGGCCATGGTGGAGCCTGAATATAATCTCTACGGACGGCAAACTACTACTCATCCTGGCGCACATCTCACTATCGTCCATGGACCCGTTCGGAACGAAATTAGTGTAAACTGCCGCCAGAACGTATTTGGCCAGGGATGGCGCGCAAATGCAACCATCGGCCGCACTATGCGACTGCTGTTGATGAATGTTGGCGGTGGTATTCCTGGCGAAACAGATATGGCGACCCATGGACATCCCGGTAAATATTCCTATTGCATCGGCGAGGACGAGGATAACAGCCCTTGGCCCGGCCTCCATGTGGACAGAGGTATAGACCCCAGCGCTAGTGCCGTTACCATGCTATGTGCGGAATCTCCTCATAATATCAATGATATGATCAGCAAGACTCCGGAGCTTTATTTAGGTAGCGCAGCTTCAGCCATGAGCCATCTCGGCGCCAACGGGCCTTATCGTGGAAAGTTAGATGGTGAGCAAATGCTTGTAATAACCGCAGAATCCGCCCAATGGCTCGACGAGCAAGGCTGGAACAAGCAGAAGGTCCAAGAATTTATTTTTGAAAACGCCCGCTGTCGTATTGGTGATCTACGCGATAGAGGGGGATGGGGGCAGACCCCCCTTCCCGATTGGGTTGATATGCATGACGACGACGCACTGACCTCGATTGTTCCCGATCCGACACATATTTTAATTGTTGTTGCGGGCGGCTTTGGAAGACATATGCAAGCTGTCCTCGCTTCATCTTACTGCAAAAGCGTGACCAAACCGATCACCGACAAAGACGGTGCCCCCATCGCCTTGGTCAAAGAATTAGCGAGTAATTAGTCACCAAGCCCCTTTCTTGACATAATGACCTTGAACCCCCCTGCCGAAGGGGGGTTAAATGTAGTCAACAAACACCTCGAAGTTTAATGATCTATGGGGAGGGAATATTTCATGAAAGATTTTGAAAAATTTGCCACAAAACCAAGTTCGGCACGCAGAAAATTCCTTAAAGGCGCTGGCATTGCAGCCGCCACAGGCACCGCCGCAATCGCCCTTGCCGCGTGCGACGACAAGCCTAAGAAGGAAGCGAAAAAAGCCGATAAAATCGCATCACCACAGGTCTCAAAAGCAAAGACCCAAGTACTAAAGGTACAAACTTCTTGGGGCTCAAAATCGGTCTTCCAAGATATGGCAAAGCAATATGTAGAACGTGTGGATAAAATGTCTGGAGGGCGTCTCAAAATTGATTTGCTGCCCGCCGGCGCGGTCGTAAAGGCTTTCCAAGTCCAAGATGCTTGTCATAAGGGCGTATTAGATGGCGCTCATACCGTCACTGCCTACTGGTACGGCAAAAACAAGGCAGCATCCCTTTTTGGGACTGGTCCGGTTTACGGTGCAAATGCTTCCCAAATCCTCGCCTGGATCCACTACGGTGGTGGAAAAGAACTCTACCGTGAATTGGTTCAGGACATATTAAAACTTAATCTCGTCGGCTTTTTCTGCATGCCGATGCCGACACAGCCTCTTGGCTGGTTCAAGAACCAAATTAAATCAGCAGACGATATGAAGGGATTAAAATATCGTACCGTCGGTCTCGCTACTGACATTATGCAGGGCATGGGCCTCAAAGTGACGCAGCTACCCGGTGGCGAAATCATACCTGCCCTCGAGCGCGGTGTTATTGAAGCCTTTGAATTTAACAACCCAACGTCGGATCGCCAGTTTGGCGCCCACGACGTCTCCAGAAACTATATGATGGGAAGCTATCATCAGGCTGCTGAATTCTTCGAGATTATCTTCAACAAAAATAAGTTCAATAAGCTGGCAACGGAACTGCAGGCAATTCTTGAATACAGCGCTGAAGCAGCGAACACGGCTAATTATGGCTTCGCTATGGATAGTTATTCCAAGGACTTGCAGGGCCTTATCCACGAAGACAAGGTAAACGTTCACCGAACACCGGAAGCGGTAATGAAAGCGCAGTTGGCATCCTGGGACGAGGTCCTCAAGAAACTTGAAGGTGATGCCTTCTTTGCCAAGGTAGTAAAAAGCCAAAAGGATTGGTCTCACCGAGTAGCATTCTACGATCTGATGAACGCCGCTGACTACAAACTCGCCTTCAAACATCACTTCCCAGGCGAAATCAAGTTTTAATCCAATCACAATGGCTTCAAACGGCGCGATATAAATCTGTGTCGCCTCGTTCCTTGTCCATATCTCCCATTTATTAGCCGGGATAGCGGATGGAAAAGTTTATTCTACTGATCGATACAGTGACGGCCTGGGTCGGCAAGGCCTTCGCATGGTGCATCATGGTAATGGCCGTGGGCATCGGCTACGAGGTCTTCGTTCGTTACATAATGCGCGATCCAACCAGTTGGGCGTTTGATATTAGTTATATGATGTTCGGCGCGCTATTCATGATGGCCGGTGCTTATACCTTGTCGCGGGACGGCCATGTGCGGGGCGATGTCTTATATCGACTCTGGAAGCCAAAAGCCCAAGCCATCATCGAATTTGTGCTTTATTTCCTGTTCTTCTTTCCCGGCGTCATCGCGCTCATCATTGCGGGATGGGACTATGCTGGAGAATCCTGGTCCTACAATAGCGGCCGAGGCGAAGTGAGCGTCATGAGTCCGGCCAACGTGCCCATATTCCAATTTAAATCGATCATCCCCATCGCGGGCTTCTTACTTTTCATTCAAGGCATCGCACAGGTATGCCGCTGCATTCTGTGCATACGAACCGGCGAATGGCCGCCTCACCTCGAAGATGTAGAGGAAATGGAATTGGCGATGCAGCACGCGCATGTATACGACCTTGATGATCAAGGTGATCAGGGCAGCCAAGGCAATCAAGACGGCAAGGGAAACATGACATGACTGACCCCCAAGTCGCCGTCTTCATGCTCGGCATTTTCATTTTCACCATTTTACTGGGTTTTCCGATTTGCTTCACCCTGATGGCGATGGGCGTCGCCTTCGGCTATTACGCCTATTACGACGCTGAACGCATGCAATCGATTTTCGACAATCAAATATTTGACCTGTTCGTCAATCAAACCTACTCGGTCATGGCGAACGACGTGCTGACCGCCGTGCCACTTTTTCTCTTTATGGGCTACATTGTGGAACGGGCAAATATCGTCGACCGGCTATTCACTACCCTGCAAATCGCCATGCGCCGCATGCCTGGCTCTATGGCCATCGCTGCGCTTGCTACCTGCGCCATGTTCGCGACTGCAACCGGTATCGTCGGCGCGGTTGTCACGCTTATGGGGCTGCTCGCCTTTCCTGCCATGCTCAAAGCCCGCTACGACACGAGTTTTTCTGCAGGCGTCATTTGCGCAGGTGGCTGCCTCGGCATCCTCATTCCGCCCAGCATTATGCTGATTGTTTATTCCGCAACATCCAATGTATCGGTAGTGAAACTTTACGCCGGCGCTATCATCCCAGGCTTCATGTTGGCCGGCCTCTATATTCTCTATGTCATCGGGCGCGCTGCCCTCAAACCTAGCCTCGCACCAAAACCCAAAGAAGAGGACATCGAAGATAGCTCTTTCCTTGGCGTCCTTTGGATGATGGCTACGTCCTTCTTTCCTCTAGCCTTTCTCATTCTTTCCGTTTTGGGCGCAATCCTGTTCGGCCTAGCAACCCCATCGGAAGCCGCCGCGGTCGGCGCATTGGGGGGGCTACTGTTGGCCGCAGGTTATCGCACACTCACATGGGTCAGGCTGAAGGAATCCGTTTATTTAACAGTCCGTACGTCCGCGATGGTATGCTGGCTCTTCGTTGGCTCCTGGACTTTCGCCTCAGTCTTTTCGTATCTCGGTGGACACGACATCATCAAAGATTACGTCTTATCAATGAACCTATCGCCGGTGATGTTTCTCATCCTAGCGCAACTGATTATCTTTCTCCTCGGCTGGCCGTTAGAGTGGAGCGAAATCATCATCATTTTTGTACCTATTTTTCTGCCCATGCTGGCCATTTTCAATATCGACCCGCTGTTTTTCGGTATCCTGGTAGCTCTCAACCTGCAGACCTCGTTCTTGACGCCTCCCATGGCCATGGCGGCCTATTACCTAAAAGGGGTTGCCCCGCCGCATGTTCAATTGGTTGATATTTTCAAGGGTGTACTCCCATTTTTGTCCATAGTCGTCCTCGCCATGGCCATTCTCTATAGCTTCCCCGAGATCGCCCTTTGGCTTCCCGATTACCTATATGGAAAAAAATGAGGATTCAGATATGACATCATTGGCCACTCTTTCCGCCCTTGAGGCCGCCTTGGGTATCGCTGCGGGCGAGTTCTCATCTCAAGATTTGGTGAGCGCTTGCGTAGAGCGAATTACCGAGATAGATGAACAGATCGGAGCCTGGACCTATTTCGATGTCGACTACGCACTTGCACAAGCTAAAGCAGCTGATGAACACCGACAATCTGGCTTACCTACTGGGAGCCTACTCGGGCTGCCCGTTGCCGTAAAAGATATTTTCGACACCGCTGATATGCCAACTGAATGTGGTACGCCCGTATACACGGGCCGCACAACAACGGCTGATTCCACTGTTGTCGCCTTTTTGCGTCAGGCCGGCGCGATAATTATGGGTAAGAGCGTTACCACCGAGCTGGCAATGTATAGCCCCGGCAAGACCCGCAATCCCCACGATCCCGAACGGACACCAGGCGGCTCATCAAGCGGTTCCGCTGCTGCTGTTGCAAGCGGCATGGTACCGCTTGCAATCGGCAGTCAAACTGCCGGCTCGATAATCAGACCGGCATCTTTCTGTGGCACAGTGGGTTTCAAACCAACCCACGGGCGTATTTCCCGCCATGGCGCATTAATGCTATCACGGTCTTTGGATACGGTCGGCGTTTTTGGGCGGACAGTCGAAGATGTTGCCCTTATCGGAGATGCGCTTTCACTTTTCGATGCCGCAGACCCCGATATGAAACCAACGGCACCATTGGGGCTCTTTCAAAATGTATCCACTGAACCTCCCGTCGAACCGGTTTTTGCCTTCGTCAAATCGCCGGTTTGGGAAAAAGCCGGGCCCGACGTGAAATCGGGCTTTGAAGAACTTGCGGATGCATTAGGCGACAAATGTGACGAAGTAGAGCTGCCAGAACCATTCCATCACGCCATCGACCTACATCGGACAATAATGATTACCGACATCGCAAAGAATGTTGGGCCGCTCTACGACAAGGATCCAACCCAATTGAGCGAACCCTTACGCGACATGGTTGAAGCAGGACGCACCGTAAAAGCGGTCGATTACGCCAACGCCTTCGATTTACGCAAAACGCTAAATGCAGGATTAGATCAAATATTTTCGCGCTACGACGCCATCGTGACACCAGCCGCCACAGGAGCCGCACCCAAAACACACGATTATACTGGCAACCCGATTTTCTGTTCGCTATGGACGTATTGCGGCGTTCCAACAGTCAGCCTGCCATTACTTACCAGCACCGACGACATGCCGATTGGCGTGCAGCTCGTTGGACAGCGCGGCTATGATGGACGGCTATTGCGAACCGCAGGATGGTTAACCGGCGCACTTTCGAATATGAATGAGTGAGAGCATAGAAAATGACTGATAAATTACTTGCAGCCATTTCACTCCTCATGCTTTTCGCGTTTTTAAGCGTAGTCGTAGTCTTTGTCAGAGAAATCGATCTGGCAATCGTTATATTTCTAGGAATTGGCTTTGCATCATACGATTTCTGGACTCACTTCAAAAACCGTAGCGCTGAGCCAAAAGATTCAACACAAAAACTATGAATAGATTCGGGCGTTATAGAACTGGATTCGAACGAATTGGTATGGTGATGTTCGTAATTGTCGGCGTCGCTATCAGCCTGCTCCATATCATTGCCGAAACCGGTTATGAGGTCCCGCAAGATTTCGAAGATAAAATAGAAGAAAGCTGCGGCCCACCGGGTAAATACCCAACGGCTTATCTTTGCCGAGAGGCCGCCAAGGCAAATTTAAGGTGGCGCCATTACACGGATAAAATTGATTCCCCGACCTACTTCACCGTTGTATTTCTGCTACTCACCGTAGCGATATTCTTCACCGGACGATGGACTATTTCATGGATACTCAACGGTTTTCCGGAAAGCACCGAAAGGGATAACGACTAAAACGTTTTGTTCCCGATTAAATTTTTTCGCTGAGCAATAGCGTCTCAAGATCAGTCCGGGCAGCGCCCCGGACAATTAAACACTTGATAATTTTTAGACTCCCAAAAGTTCACTACGCCATTTATATTGTTTGAGACAAAAGTACTTCGGGGAAAAAATATCGCGCTTCTAAAAAACTAAATAGTACGCATAATAAAAACGATAAAAAGCCTAGTCACGCGCAACATCACTTATCCATAGGGAGGATATATAATGAACAAGCTTACTGTCTCCGTTTTAGCTCTGGGCGGCCTGGCTGCAACGGGCCTAGCAACACCAGCTTTTAGTGCCGAGCAATACACATTCGCTGTTGGTTCCTTAGGCGGAACGTTTGGTCGTTTGGGGGCTGGTCTTGCGGAAAACTTCAATAATCATGCAAAAGACATGAAACTTAGTGTTATCCCCGGGGGTGGCCGNGCCAATCCGAAAATGATCGGCTCNGGTAAAGCCGATATCGGTTTNTCNTTCGCNAATTTGAGNAAGAATGCCCTTAAAGGNCAATCGCCTTATGGCAAGAAATTTAGCAACTTGCGCATGGTCGGAACATTCTACTATTCCTGCTACCANATGTATTCCGCTGCAGAACTTGTAGACGGTGGNATCAAAACTTTCGACGATTTTGTAAAATCGAAAAAACCGCTCAACATTAGTGTTGGTAAGCGTGGTTCATCGACCGAGTACATAACCGGCTTGATGGTGAAACACAATGGGTCAAGCTATGAAGACCTCAAGAAACGAGGCTTCAAATTGGTTTTCGCAGGTGTTGGCGCTAGTGCACGGCAGCTCAGTTCACGGTCGCTCGATTTCTATAACCATAATTCTGGTATTCCAAATGCGAAGGGTATTGAAGCACATCTATCACGGCCACTTAAATTTATGACGCTGAGCGGAAGCACCCGCAAAATGCTTATCGAAGCCGGCTTTAATGACTGTAAAATTCCAGGCGGAATCTATAAAGGCGCACCGAACGAAACAGCTTCCGTTGGAACAAGTGGTGTTGTTATTGCCACTGACAAGACTCCAGATAAGCTAGTCTATAACTTGTTAAAGATCTCTAATGAGCACGTGAAGACGCTGCACAATGTGCATAAAATTTTCAAGCGTTGGAGTATGAAGAAAAGTGCAACGGACCACAGCTTCCCGTTCCATCCGGCGGCTGCGAAATATTACAAAGAACAAGGCGTTCTTAAGTAGTATTTACGGGTAACCGTATAACGATAAGAATAGCCCCCGCACGGCCATATTCCTGACCGTGCGGGGGCTTTTCGTGGAGGGGTGGGTATGACAGAGACGAGCAGCTCAAGTTCACAAAATTATATGGTCATCCGTGAGGACAAGACCTGGTACGATTGGCTTATTACCATCTTAGCGATTGCCATGGCACTTTGGCACCTCGATCTGGCACTGTTTGGAGGTTACGAAAATACTCTCCAAAGGGCGACCACCTATCTTCTCGGCATGTCACTAGTATTTCTGGTTTTCCGTGACCGCGAAGAAAAAGGTTGGCGTTTAGTTTGGTCAGTAACGCTTTGGGTCCTTGTCGTCACCGCACTCTCCTATCCACTCGTTAATCTAGACTATTTCATCCAACGCCTTCCACTCGTCGATGATATTACAATTTATGATTATTTCTTCGGCACGGTGGCGCTTTTAGTCACATGGGAAGCTGCACGTCGAACCATCAATACTGCGCTCCCGATGATTTCGATGTTTTTCATCGTCTATACTTATTTCGGAACGGCTTTCCCAGGACCGCTCGCACATAAAGGCGCCACCTGGGAAGGTATCGTTGATCACCATTTCATGACCACCGACGGCATCTATACTCTCCCAGTCGGCGTGTTTTCAGTATTCATTTTCTTGTTCGTGCTGTTCGGCTCGTTCTTAGAACGTATGGGCGCAGGCGACTACTATATGAAACTTTCGATCGCCGCTACCGGCCGGCTACGTGGCGGGCCCGCTAAGGCTGCGATTATGGCAAGCGGCCTAACAGGCTCTATTACTGGCAGCGTCAACGCCAACGTAGCAACGACTGGCCCATTCACTATCCCGCTCATGAAGCGCACCGGCTTCAAGCCGGAAACTGCAGCTGGTATTGAAACCGCAGCGTCAACGGGCGGTCAAATTATGCCGCCGATTATGGGCGCCTCCGCATTTCTTATCGTTGAATTCACCGGCATTTCATATTGGGAGATCGTAAAGGTTTCGATTCTACCCGCAGTGCTTTATTTCGCCTCGGTTTACGCAGTCGTGCATCTAGAGGCACGTAAGGGCGGGGTTACTGGCCTCCCTTCGGACCAGGTGCCACAGCTCTGGCCGGTTATAAAAGAAGGTTGGTATTACCTGCTGCCCCCCTTTGTCATTATGGCCGTCATGATGATGGGCAGACCGGTGCCACAGGCCGGTCTTTATGGACTGCTCAGCATTGTATTAATAGCCGGCATAAAGGGCACGGTAGAACTTTTTATAGCCCACAAAGGAAAACCCTCGGTTGCGGCAGTCTGGNATGCTATCAAATACGGCGTTTGGAATACCAGCTATGCACTCGAAATGGGCGCAAGGCGTTCGTTGCCTATTCTAGCGGCGGTCGGCGCTGTCGGTATCATCATGGGTGCGCTTTACCAAACAGGTCTCGGGGTCAAATTTGCGTCCCTGGTCACCCAATATTCGTTTGGTAGCCTATTCTTGGGAATTTGCCTCGTCGGACTTGCATCGTTCGTGCTTGGTATGGGCTTGCCTACNAGCGCATCATATATCGTTCTGTCGGTTATGGCCGTGCCCGCCTTATTAGAATTAGGTCAAGGTCATGAAATAGCCATTACGATTTTATCCGCGCACTTGATCGTATTTTGGTTCAGCCTGGACTCGAGTTTTACGCCACCAGTTTGCGTGCCTGCCTATACAGCGGCGGGCATCGCGGATGCCAAGCCTAATAAAGGCGCATGGGCTGCATTCCGAACGGCAAAAGGCATGTATGTGGTGCCAATGCTATTCGCCTTTAGCCCGCTTCTGCTACTTGACCAACCCCTAGCGGTAGCTGAGGTCTTGTTCTTCGGCCTCATTGGCTTTATGGGGCTCGCAGCGGTAATGGTCGGTTTTCTATATGTCAAAATTGGCGTAACAGAACGAATATTATTAGCCGCGGTCACGCTATGCCTGTTTTGGCCAGAATGGTACACGCATGTTATCGGCTTAGCGCTGTTTTCTATATTCTTTTTCTCACAGCGGCATCGTTACATCAAAGAACATGGCCATGCGCCAAGTGCGCGCTGAACAGCGATAGACCGCGATAGATAAAGAACGGCATCGCTATTTTGTGGGGGAACGAGAATGCGCAAACAAGGACCGCGTGCAAACCAAGGCTGGATATTTGACGGGCTTTTAAAGCTCACCGATAATGAAGATATCCTGCACCCGGGTATGATGGGTAACCGACTCGAAAGGGGTTTCAAATATGGCGATATGGAACGTGTCTTTGAACGTGTTAAGGGTCGTCGCTCGTTCCCGAAAGAATGGGCGCGTGCAGCGGCTAAGCAGGAAAAGTTAGCAGACGCTGCCTATGACACGGGCCNCCAAATTACCGCCGGACAACATTATCACCGCGCGGCCCTCTATTGGGGACGAGTACAACATCTAATCCCGGTCGACGGTAATCCTCGAAAAATTGCTGCGCACGCAAGTGTTATCCGTTGTTATGACCGGATGATGGAAATTCATGGGGATTCAGTAACTCGATTCGAAGTTGATATCGGCGATGGAGAAAATGTCTATTGCCTATTTCATACTGCCCCAGGTAACGGCCCAAAACCGACCGTTCTTTATCTGCCTGGTATGGATGCCATAAAGGAAGACTTCCCAAACCCGTACAATAATGAATTTGTTCGCCGCGGGATGAACATCTGTGTGATGGACGGACCAGGCCAAGGCGAATGCAATATCAATCAAGTCTGGCAAACCATTGGTAAGTATGCCGCTGCTGGGAAATGCGTAATGGATGTGCTGGTTGCTCGCGACGATGTAGATTCCGGTAAAATCGGCATTTTTGGAACCTCTATGGGATCTCGTTATTCCGTTGAGGTAGCGGCCCACGATGAGCGCGTGAAGTGCTGCGTCGGTCAAATGGCTAATGTGTGCCCCACGGACGTCATCTTTAATCAGGCACAACCGAACTTCAAACGTATCTATATGTATATGACCAATATAGATGATGAAGCTGAATTCGATACCTATGCAGATGAAATGGACGATTTCTTCTTTTCTGCAGGCGATAACCTAAAAGTGCCCTACCTACTAGTAGCCGGCGAACTTGATGAGCTATGCCCACCAGATGACGTGGAGAAATGGATCAACCGCTTGAAATGCCCAAAAGAACTTTGGATGTATGAGGATGTATTCCATCCCATGGGCGAAGTAACGCCTGATATCTATCCCGCGATCGCTGATTGGATTTTAGAAACACTCAATAACGGACGGCCCGACGACCATGATGTTCGGGAATATCGGGAGCCTTAAACGATGACAGNNAAAAAAATCGCGGTCCTGGGATGTGGCGCTATTGGAGGCTCANTCAGCGCNGACCTTACCGAAGCAGGCCTTGATGTTACCGTAATTGATCAATGGCCGGANCAGGTNGAAAAAGTNCGCAAAGATGGGATTGTCGTCACGATGACCGATCGGATTGTAGACATAAAACTCAACGCCTTGCATGTGCATGAACTAGCCGAACAGGGATCGGAATTCGACCTCGCCTTCATCATCGTCAAATCCTATGACACACGCTGGATGACAGCTCTTATCGAGCCTTACCTAAAGAAAAACTCCATCATTGTCGGACTTCAGAATGGCATGAACAATGACACAATCGCCGGAATTGTTGGACGCGAACGCACACTCGGCGCCGTAGTTGAACTATCGGCACAAATATATGAGCCGGGTGTACTTCAGCGCGACACCACGCGAGACGGCACTTGGTTTGCCGTTGGCGAATTTGACGGTTCGACGACACCTCGCCTAATAGATGTGCAGAAAATCATGCAGAATTTCGCAAAGGTCGACATATCCAAGAATATTGAAGACGCAAAATGGACTAAATTGATCGCCAACACTATGACTATGGGTCCTTTCGGTTTGCTTGGCCTAACAAACTGGGAAGCCAAAGACCTCCCAGGCATGATCGACATATGCGTAGGATTAGGCCGCGAGTCAATGGCAGTTGGCGAAGCGCTTGGATATCAATTGCAGCCCTTATTCGGAATGAGCCCAGACGAGCTTGCTGGGGCAAGCGACGAGCAATTGATTAAGACGATGCAAACGCTAATGAAGCATGTGGGAGGGAACGGTACTACCGCTCCAATCCACGACTATACCAAAGGCCGCAAGAGTGAGATGGACCTCATCACCGGCCACGTATGCAGGGGCGGCGACAAACACAGTATTCGAACCCCCTACAATAATGCCGTCGCTGAGTTGGATCGCCAAATCAACGATGGCGAAATACCAATGGGTCCGGAAAATTTTGAAAAGCTACAAGAGATGATCCACCGTTCTCACAATCAGTAGAAGAGTCTGACCTGTCTATCTGCGGTAAGAATCAGAAAGAATGATTTTCTGTGACAGAATAGTGACTACTTCCCATCTGGCAACGCCGTTGCAGGCGGCCAATCTTCAGATTTGTTCTTGAACGATAAATAAACGAATTCCTCGCTGCCAATATTATTGAACTAATGCTCGGTGCCCGGCGGAATATGAACAATATCTCCGACTGTGACCTCTTTTTCATCGCTGCCCACCCGAAACCAGGCACGGCCGGACACCACATTAATCATCTGCTCACAGCCATGAAAATGGGGCCGCGCAACTTTTCCCGGCTGACTTATAGAGCGGTTTAACGTGATATTCTCACCGATGACAATGCTGCCTTCAGAATCCGACGGTTTGGCGAGATTTTTACGAGTCAAATCATCCCAATGGTAAAATGGCATAATGGTCTCCCTCAGTTAATTCTGCTAACGGCATCTTATCGCTCTTTTTATACCCGGCCAATTGGGATACGCTTAGCAAGTATTGGTAGGAGAAAATATGGGACAACAGTTTGATATCATCCCAGCAGGCGCGGCACTAGGCGCAGATATAAACGGATTCGACATCAAAATAATGGATCAAGAAGACGCTACTCGCATTCGAGTGGCCTGGCTGGAACATTTAGTACTCCGGTTTCGTGGAATGGAGTTCGACGACGATGAACATGTACGTTTCACACAATCATTAGGCGACCCAGAGCTTTCGCCTCGCGCGCTCTGCACCGGAGAGGAATTGGTGAAGAACCATCCTGAAATAGGCGTCATTAGTAATGTTTTGGGCGATGATGGAGAACCAATTTGCACACTGGGAGACGGAGAGTGTATGTGGCATACAGATATGTCCTATATTGAGATACCGCCGGCTGCGAGCATACTTCATGCACTTGAACTACCACCAACTAATACTGGTGGAAATACCGAATTCCTAAATATGTATATAGCCCTTGAAACCATGGAGCCAAACTTAGTCAAACGGATTGAGGGCAGGCTATTACGCCATGAAAACGTGACCTTGAGCAGCGGCGGTTATCGCAAGGGGATGGAAGATAAAATCCCTACCTCTGGCGATGTACGCCATTGGCAAGGGCCATCCCACCCGATGATCCGTATGCATCCGGAAACAAATCGCAAATGCTTGTTTTTGGGCCGTCGCATCCACGCTTATATCGAAGGCATGGACGTTGACGAAAGCGAAGAAATTCTTGATGCGGTCTGGGCTCACGTGATGCAGCCCGAATTTTGCTGGGAACAAGTTTGGCAATTAGGCGACATGATCCTATGGGACAATCGCTGCGCCATGCACCGGCGCGATGCCTTTGACCCTGCAACTCGGAGAATCATGCACAGAACGCAGCTTAAAGGGGAGTTAATTTATTAAATTAAGGCCTAGGCAAGCTTAGGCTGGTGCAAGCTCAACCACTCGATTACGTCGGCCATGTCTTCCGGCGGACGATGGAAGGCGTCGTTAAGTCCATTTGCAACAGAGGATTCGAAAACTTGTGATGCGGCAGCACACATTTTTGGTGTTAGACCAAGATTACTTACAACGTCGTTTACCTGAGCAATTTCATCACGGCGGCGCGCACATGCACTAGCATGCGACGTTACCCAACTACGAGCCATTTTTTCGAACGGTGTATTTTGAAACGTACGCTGAATTTCTGCCCAAATGTCTTCTCGCACGCCACCAAGCTCTGCAGCTAACAAAGTTTCAATCAAAACTGCCTCTACACCTTTTGAAAATACACTGCGTAGCATCTTAAATAAGGATGCTGCGCCAACATTCTCGCGATACGCCTCACAGTTTAAACCCACCCCTGTCAAAGTTTCGGCGGCATAAGACATATGAGCGCCTCCAATTAAAATTCGGGCGTTGGCACCAGCCGCTGCCATCGCTTCCATAATTGCCCCTTCCACAAATTGGGCACCACTTTCCTCAACTATATGCGCAATCGCTTGTTTCTTAGCCGGTGAGGTCGAGTTTAAGTCTACATAGAATTGACCCTCTCCGAGGTGAGTTACTGCTTTAGTCGCAATACTTTCAGCTATATCGGTAGTAACCATCGATAACACAAAATCGCTACCAATCACCGCGTCAGTAAACTCCACAAATGTGATATTGGGATGCGCGGATTCCATCCTCCCGACTAGGGGGTCATGGCAGGAGATGGGCACTCCCTTCTCCGCCAATCTATTCGCAAATGCAGAGCCTACTTCACCAAAACCAAAACAGCCAATTTTCATCGTATCCCCCTTTAATAAACCGCAGAGTGTTCGACACCAGGAATAGTAAAGCGATAACAGCGTTAATGATTATCCGCCGAAATCATATCCGCCGCCTTTTCCGCGATCATGATAGTTGGTGCGTTAGTGTTGCCGCTACATAGGCGCGGCATAACCGACGCATCAACAACGCGAAGGTTGCCGATTCCGTGAACCTTTAAAGTCGGATCGACCACCGCATTTTCGTCCGTACCCATCTTACACGTACCAACCGGATGATAGAGTGTAGCCCCGGTATTGCGCGCATAATCTAACAAGTCTTCGTCTGTGTTTAAATCTGCACCTGGCGCCAATTCCGCCACGACAAGCGGCTTCAACGCCTTCGTATCTGTCATCGCACGGGCAAACCGCATCCCGGCCAGTAATACCTCTTGGTCGATAGGATCAGATAGAAAATTCGGTAAAATTTCTGGTGCTATTTTGTGGTCCGGATCGATTGTATGGATATGGCCACGACTCTCTGGCCTAAGTTGGCAAGGTCCAATAGTCAGGCCGGGGAATGGATCAAAGGTGCGCTTATGCGGATCTTTAAATGTGGCATGCGCCATATGAAACTGAATATCTGCATCCTCTAATTCCGGCCGACTTTTAACAAAGCCGCCGATAATGCCCGCAGCTTGGGCTAACGCGCCTTTGCGGGAAAATGCATATTTCAGCACTTCACCTAAAAGGCGCGCACCCCGTGTTAACTGGTTAATCGATGTGACGCCTTCCTTTAGTCGCCAGGAAAGACGTGCGATGTAATGGTCTTGCAAGTTTTCACCGACACCAGCCAAGTCTTTCACTACGTCAACACCAAGCCGTTTTAGCCGTTCACCCTGGCCAATTCCAGAAAGTTCGAGTAGTTGTGGCGACTGAACCGACCCCGCCGAAAGAAGAACTTCGCGCCGAGCGCGCACCGTAATTTCTTGCTTACCCTGCTCATAGACCACACCTACCGCCCGCCCTTCTTGAACCACAATCCTCTTGGCAAAGGCTCTCTTTTCTACTTCTAAATTCTTACGTCCCAGCGCAGGATTGAGATAGGCGTGTTTAGCGCTAAACCTACGGCCATTCTTTTGGGTCAGCTGGTAATAGGAAAATCCCGCTTGCTGATCGCTATTATAATCATGCTCTATCGGATAGCCCATTTCGCCACCTGCCTCGATAACCCTATCTAGGATCTCGTAGCGGTTGCGCGTTTCCGCCACGTTAAGTGGTCCACCTTCACCATGAAATTCATTGCCCCCCATTTCGCAATTTTCAGATTTCTTGAAATAGGGTAACACATCAGAAAAAGACCAACCCGTGCAGCCTAATTGCGCCCAAACATCATAATCCCTTGGCTGTCCACGCACATAAAGCATGCCGTTGATCGAACTTGATCCACCCAGGACCTTACCCCGAGGAATTGGAATTCTCCGATTACCGGTGCCATCTTGTGGCGTAGTTTGAAACAGCCAATTAATCCTCGGGTTGGACATGGTTTTGATAAACCCAACTGGTATATGTATCCACGGATTACGATCTCCGCCACCAGCCTCTAATAAACAAACGGTAGATTTCCCATCTGCCGATAACCGATTGGCGAGCGAACATCCCGCAGACCCCGCACCCACAATCACATAATCAAATTCCATTTATTCCCTCACGTAAACACCGTCCTACTCTAGCGCACTGTATCGCGGATGCAATGTAAACGGATTCCCCTTGAGCTGAAGCGCCTGATTGGGCAAATATTAGTCTACTGGTGAGGAATATATGGAAACACGTCCCCTAGAAAGTTTCGGCATCGAGGTTATCGGCATCGACTTGTCACAAACGCAAGATCCAGATGCCGTGGAGCAGATGCATCAACTTTGGGCCGATAATGGGCTATTGCTATTTCGAAACCAACGTTTGGAAGAACACGACGTAGTTAGCTTCAGTCGCCTGTTTGGCGAGCTGGAAATCCACGTACGCGAGGAGTATTTGTCACCCGATCATCCGGAACTACTCATCGTCTCTAACGTTAAAGAAAACGGCAAGCCTATCGGCATTCTGTCAGATCACGAAGTGGGCTGGCATCACGATCAAATATATTTACCCCGCCCTGCTGTAGGATCACTGCTGTATAGCGTTAAAATTCCCGATAGCGGAGGTAATACGGCATTTTGTGATCAGGCAGGAGCATATGAAGCGTTGCCCGATTCGAAGAAATGCGAACTAAAGGGAGTCCGAGCGGTCCATTCCTATGAATTTTTCAATCGCCAATGGAGCGAACCGACCAGTAAAATGCAAAAGAAACGTACCCCAGATGTTACCCATCCCTTGGTGCGTACACATCCAATTTCAGGTCGCCAAGCGATCTATGCAGACCCGGGTATGACATCCGGCATCGAAGGTATGAACGAGGCGGATGGCCATGCATTTTTAAACGAACTTTATGATTGGTGCCTACAACCTCAATTTCTTTATGAGCATAAATGGAGGCTGGGCGATACATTGATGTGGGATAATGCATCGACTATGCATCGACGTGGAGAGTTTGATCCCAGCGCAGAACGAATTATGAAACGCACCACAATCTTGCCGCCACCTCAAATGGCCGTGCCCATTTAGGGCAAAGGAAACATCTCTATGTTAATGACCGGTAACGACTACAAAGAATCGCTCCGCCGATATAAGCCCCGGGTTTTTATTGATGGTGATCGTGTAGAGAGCGTAGCAGATGAGGCACGCCTGGCGCCTGGCATTGATGCGGTGGCAGTCACTTACGACTTTGCCCATGATAACCGCTATCGAAATCTAATGACAGCGACCGAAACTGTAACTAGTAAGGTCGTCAACCGTATGACCCACATCGACCGCGAACCGCAGGACCTAATCGAGAAGTTGGAAGCCATACGCTTAGTCTGCCGAGAGGTCGGTTGTGCGCAGCGCTATTTAACCCATGACGCGCTCAATGCCATCCACCAAGCTACATTCGCTATAGATGACGTTCATGGTACCAACCTTCATTCTCCATTTCTTGCCTATCTCCAGAGGGTTCAGGACGAAGATTTAACAGTTGGCGTCGCCATGACCGACAGTAAGGGTGACCGAACGTTAAGACCGCACGAGCAGCCTAATTCGGATAGTTACCTCCACATCAAAGAGCGACGAAAAGACGGTATCATTATTCGCGGTGCAAAAGCGATCATCACGGGAGCGCCATATATGCATGAACTGCTGGTGATGCCATGCCGAAATATGACCGAGGCAGATGCTGATTTTGCCGTATGTTGCGCAGTCCCTATCGATGCTGAAAATTTAACCATCATTTCCAAGCCTGCGGGCCGCCCAGGCGAGAAGGCAGCAAAGTTTTCTGCAAAATACGGCCAATGCACAGCAGTAGCCATTTTCGATGACGTCTTTGTTCCTCACGAAAGTGTATTTTTAGATGGGCAATGGGTTCATTCTCAATTTCTCACCTCTACCTACGCCACTCATCACCGTCATTCTTGTATCGGTGCCCGGGCTGGATTTGGCGATCTTTTAATCGGTGCCAGCATCCTAATGATCGAAAGCAACGGGCTCAATGCGGATAAGACGCCGCATTTAAAAAACGACCTAGTAGATCTCATAAAGATCGTTGAAGGGTTCTATGCATGCGGTGCTGCTGCATCGATTTACGGCTTTAAGGATGCCTCTGGGGTACAACAACCAGATGGCGTCTTCGCTAATGTCGGCAAGCTAATGATGGCGACCCAGATATATGATATGCACCGCCTTGCCCATGACGTGTCAGGTGGCCTGATTGTGGCCCTACCCGGCCCCGAAGAAGATCACAACCCAGAAACACAGGGCGACCTGATGGGCATGCTCCAGACACGCTTGGATATTCCACATCGAAAACGTATGGACGTAGCCCGCTTCATGCAGGACCTTACCGCATCGGATACTGCAGGATGGATGTCTGTCATATCACTTCATGGCGGTGGTTCACCAGAAGCTATGCGCCGCGAAATTTATCGCTATTATCCCTTAGAAGAACGCCAGCAACTAGTCGAACGTCTCCTAGACCGAGGTGTACTCGATTTAGAGGACGGCAAAAAAACCAGCAACCAACCGGGGCGCTGTTGCCCCGTCGGCTGCCAAGTGCCGAGAACGCCAGATTTAAGAGGCCCAACAGAAACTAAGTCACTGCCGAATGCGGCAAAATAAATATCATGACATGAGAGAGGAAAACTAAATGCCCTATTATTATCCCGCTGAAATGGAGACCCATCAGGGTAAAGCTAATCCGCATCAGAGCATCCAGCAGGTTGCCGGCGAATTCATGAAAGCTGGCGTCGTTACCAAGCCGGAGGGCTCGGGCCCACCATTACATTCACACCCAAACGAAGAGCAATTCACCTACATTCTCTCAGGCGAGTTACACTATATATTGGGTGACGAAGAACGCATTGTAAAAGCGGGAGATATGATTCATATCCCACGCAACACCAAACACCGTAGCCGTTCTATCAATGGAGAAGCGACTTTCTTCACTGTTAAAAGCCCAGCCGGTGAGACCGGGCATCTAGATGAGGACTACAACAAGGCAGACGACGCCGAAGAACGGGAGAGTACCTACCCCGGTACTAAATAAGATCAAAATTATTCGCCGTTTGGCTCTTGAGCATTCGCTACGTCTTCCTGATACGGCATTGCAGGGCCGAACGGCGGTGTCCCTTTTATAATGATCCGCTGAAGCAGTCGCTCCTGACTTAAATCATAATCGAAAAAGGCCTGATGAAGAGCTGATCGGTTGTCCCATATCAAGAGATCATTTTTAAGCCACTTGTGTCGGTAGACAAATTTAGGGTTCACAATCTCATCCAACAAACCCATTATAAATTCGCGGGTTTCTTCGGGCGACATACCATCAATATAGTCAATTTTAAGGGCATGAAAATAAATCGCCTTAGTACCTGCCTCCGGATGCTGACGAATAAGGGGATGTGAGCGGCCGGGTTTCGCTATTTCGTCTGGTGCTAAAATAAAATTCTTGGTCGAATCCGCTAATCGCGCACGGCCGGATGATGCTAAGTTATGTATAATCATTTTATCGAGACGACTTTTCATTTCTTCAGGCAAAGATTCATAGCCGTCCCGCGTATTTAGAATCCCCGTATCACCCCCCACTCCAGGTATAGTAACACCATAAAGGGACGTATAATTTGGTGGGTTCTTTCGGTGCGTTTGGTCCGAGTGCCAAATCTGCCCGTGCTTCACTCGATTGCCGGATTTATCCCAGTGCTGGTTCGAGACTATTGTCACCAAGGGGGAGCCATCGATTGCAAATTCAGCTGCATATTGGCTGTGCATAGGCTCACCAAAGATCTCGACAGCTTTGGCATATTCCGCGGGGGTTAATATTTGATGGCGAAACACCAAGGCTATATGGCGGGTGAGCAAGTCCCTCAAAGTTTCTATGGTCTCCGCACCTAAGGTCTGTTTCAAGTCTAGTCCAATGACTTCAGCGCCGATAGTCTCACCAATAGACCTAATCTGCATGGCTCTTCCTCAATTTGATGTAGTCATATCTTAATGTAGTTTTATCATCTAATGCCCTTTTCCCGTGCGCAAGGCTGCTATAAGAAAGCCTTCGCCGTCTGCCCAAGATTAGGAACCCACTTCCACAATCAACAAGCCATACTAAAATTTTATATGAGCCAGTTGCCTCTCAAACCTATTACTGCTTTGATATAATGAGGTTCGTAAAAGGAAAATCCAGAATGCTCACAGGTCTAGAACATTACGCAATTCGCACCACCAAACTTGAAGAAACTAAAAATTTCTATGTAGACCTGTTGGGTTTGATTGACGGGGCCCGGCCACACTTTCCTTTTCCTGGCCATTGGCTCTACTTGGGAGATCATGCCCTTGTGCATCTCTTTGCCATCGATCCAAAAAACCCAGAAGGGCTGAATGATTATTTAGGTGAAGTAGATGCAAGCAATTTGATCGGTAGTGGTGCGGTCGATCACTTAGCTTTTCGTGCGGAAAACCCGGAAGAAATCAGAAATAGGATACAAAAATCTGGCACCAAATATCGGGACCGGAAAGTACCAGATTTGGACCTCTATCAGGTCTTCCTTGAGGACCCGAATGGCATAACCATAGAACTAAACTATTTCAACTACTCGGAATAGATTATAGATGGCCATAGTGAATTCTGTAGAGTTAACACGTGATGAGATGATACGGCGCGCATGGGCGCTGGTACCTAGCCTCAAGAAACGGGCCGCTGAGACGGAACGACTGGGCCGAATCCACCCCGATACTGTCAAAGACTTCCATGACAGTCGTCTGTGGCGTGTTCATCAGCCGGAGCGCTATGGTGGTCTGGAACTTGATTTCACACTCTATATCGATATTGGCGAAGCAATTGGTCGAGGCTGTGGCTCAACCGCATGGGTATGGGCTAATCTGGTTGCTCATGACTGGATGCTCGGCATGTTCCCCATCAAAGCGCAAGACGAGATTTGGCACGAAGATCCAAATACGCTTATCGGTTCGGCCCTCATCTATCCCTGTGGAAAAGCTGAGATTGTCGATGGCGGTTACCGCCTTAGCGGGCGTTGGCCCTTTTCCAGTGGCATTGCGCCCTGCGATTGGGCGATGCTAGGCGGCATTGTGCAGACTGAAACCGGGGGCGAACCATATATTTTCAACGTCCGCAGAAAAAATATAAATGTTATCGAGACCTGGGATGTGTCCGGTCTAGTAGGAACAGGCAGCCAAGATGTTTCCTGCGAGGGTATTTTTATACCTAACCATATGGCGTTACCGCTAAAGGATACTCGCGGCGGCCCAACACCAGGCTCAGCTGTTAATAGGCATCCCATTTATCAGATGCCCCTATTGGCTTTATTTCCCCACGTTATTGCGGGTGCGCTACTAGGTATAGCGCGCGCCGCTTTCGACGAATATGTAGAAAATACAAAGAGCCGTGTCGCTACCTACAACCAAGGGAAACTTGCTGATTATACCAACCAGCAAATGCGTATCTCGGAGGCCGGCGCTTCCATAGATGCGGCGAGGCTGCTCTTACGAGACAATTGTCTGGAAGCTGAGCGCAAGGTCTCAGAGGCTGGAGAATGCACTACGATCGATAAAGCCAGATGGCGGCGCGATGGTGCTTATGCCGCTAATCTTTGCTCCAAAGCAGTAGACCAGATTTTTGCAGCAGCCGGCGGCGGTGCCAATTACCGGAAGAATCCGCTACAACGCTATTTCCGCGATATTCACGCGGGAGTTTCTCATATCGGCGTATCTTGGGATGCTAATGCACCAGAATTCGCGCGCGCAGCTCTCAGCTTGCCGACGGGTAATCCAAATGTGTGAGTCAAGCCAAAATGCGAACGCCCAATGCTGCACCCAAGCAAGCTAATCAAGCCGCTATGACACTGCCTTCGCCCCTAGTTTGTGGGTGATAGAATAACACCCTCTTTTACCAATATATCGATATCTGAATCGCTAATACCTAACAAACCACCAAGCACTTCGCGGTTATGCTCTCCTAATTGCGGGTAGAATTCTAAACCTGACATTTCATATGCTGATAGGTTAATAGGGCTTTGCGGCAAAATAATATCGCCCATCACCGGATGTTCAAAACGCTGCAACATACCTCGCGAATGCATATGCGGGTCTTCCATTACCTCAGCCACGTCACGAACCGGCGCGGCAGCTATTTTCCTAGCGCGCAATATGGAAATCGCTTCGTCTCGTGTGTGCTGACGCGTCCAAGCCTCGATCATATCATTAACCTCGTCATCACGCGCATAGCGCTTTAAGCGTGTCTCGAAGTCAGGGTTTCCTCTCAGGTCTTCTCGACCTATAACAGTTAAAATCCGTTCCCAATGGGTCTCCGCGACGGCGGTTAGGACTAAATATTTATCGTCCTTACACAGATAACGGCCATAGGGTGATGTCTGTGAACCGGACTTATCGCCCCTCCGCGGGGCTTGAGCGCCCTTGCTGTGAACATTAGTAATTTGAGATGTTAAAACGAAATATAGCGCCTCTATCATCGCGCATTCGACCAAAGTGCCCTTTCCCGTCTTCTCACGGCCGATGATAGCCTGCATGACTCCCGCATGCATATGTGTTCCCCCTAAAAAATCGACTGGCGTACCGCCGGCACGAGCTGGTGGACCATCCCGTTCTCCGGTCGTACTCATGAGGCCGCCATCAGCCTGAACTGTGTGGTCCATCGCTAAAAGATCGCGGTCCGGCCCAGACAAACCGTAACCAGTGCCGGATGCGTAGATAAGGCGCGGATTGATTTTTTTTAGGGTTTCGTAGCCGACGCCAAGCCGATCCATCACACCCGGCGCAAAATTTTCTAACAGAACATCAGATTCCTTCACTAGCGCCTGCAAAATTTCCACAACTTTGGAGTTTTTCAAATCAAGGGTGATACTGCGCTTGTTTGAATTGAGCATGGCGAAATTCATCGGCGGCACATCAGACACATTAAGTCGCCGTGTGCGCTCACCAGTCAACGGTTCGACTTTAATTACATCCGCACCCGCCATGGCCATTAAAAACGAGCAATAAGGCCCCTGATATATCTGAGTTAAATCAATAACCCGAATATTTGTTAATGCTTGCATGCACTACCCTTTACATTCCGAACAAAAACTAACCATTAGGACTTTGCCAAAGTTACAAAAGAATATCATGAAAAATCACCCCGCACATAAGTCAGGTAATCCTCGATCCATGACCGCCGCGCGCTTTGAACCTATTTTGTCGTCAACGAGAATAAATCGCCATATACATTAAGCATCAGCTAGGCCAGACCCATTCCTGTGCCGGTCTAAGCGATCTCAACTATCCGCGAGTTTAGCTTTACGAATTGCTATGTTATAACATCTTAATATATTAACTTTGCGGCCCATCTCAAATAAGACAATACCCGTATTTGTGTGTAATCAAGCAATGAAAGATGCTCATAAATGGTAAAAGACAAAATAATTAACGCTGAAGCCTCCCTGCTTCCCGTCACAGTACTCTCTGGTTTTCTTGGCGCTGGCAAAACGACACTTCTTAACCGCGTGCTTAATAATCGTGATGGTCGGCGTGTCGCCGTCATTGTCAATGATATGTCCGAAGTGAACATTGATGCCGATTTAGTGCGCGCAGACACAGAACTTAGTCGAACCGACGAAACATTGGTTGAAATGTCGAATGGCTGTATTTGCTGTACATTACGTGATGATTTGCTAGATGAAGTAAGGCGGCTAGCCGAGGAGGGCCGCTTCGACTATTTATTAATCGAGTCTACTGGTATCTCTGAGCCCTTACCTGTAGCGGCAACATTTGATTTTAGAGATGAAGCGGGCGAGAGCCTTTCCGACGTAGCTCGTCTTGATACAATGGTTACTGTTGTTGATTCGGTAAACTTACTCAACAACTATTCAAGCCACGATTTCTTGCGAGACCGAGGGGAAACGCTGGGAGAGGACGATGAGCGGACGCTTGTACATCTCCTCACGGATCAAATAGAATTTGCCGATGTGGTCATCCTTAATAAGGTTTCCGATGCAGACCCACACCAGTTAGATGCAGCACGTAAAATTATTCGCAGTTTAAATGTAGACGCCCAAATTATAGAGACCAATCATTCTAATGTCCCTGCGGCGTCTATCCTGGACACAGGTTTGTTTGATTTTGAAAAAGCTCATGAGCATGCAATGTGGGCCAAGGAATTATATGGTTATGCGGATCATAAGCCCGAAACAGAGGAATACGGTGTCGAAAGCTTTGTCTATCGCGCTCGACGCCCTTTTTACCCCGAAAAAATTTATACAGCCTTAAACGGAGATCTGCCTGGCGTCATCCGTGCCAAGGGGCATTTTTGGATTGCTACTCGGCCGGATTGGGTGGCCGAGTTCTCTCTTGCTGGTGCACTATCTTCGGTTGATCCACTCGGGACTTGGTGGGCCTCCATCCCAAAAGAACGTTGGCCTGAAGATGAAAAGGCGCAAGCTTATATGCGTGCGAATTGGCAGGAACCTTGGGGCGACCGGCGCCAGGAAATTGTATTTATTGGCAGCGGGATTGACTGGGCAGAATTAAAGTTACGTCTGGATAACTGCCTCCTCCCCGACACTCTTGCTAATAGTATCGCAACACTCCCCGAATTGTCTGATCCATTCCCCATATGGCGGCGCGCAGAAGCAGCAGAGTAATGTTCATCCAAAATCTCAACTCGAAAATTTTTTATGAGCTTTTTTACTATATGCTGTGAGGCAAAAGATTTAGTTTGAGGCTAAGGCCACAAATGCCCCACCTTAGTTGATCGCCTCGACCGTTCCCCTCACTAGCTTCCGATCTACTTGGCAGATTTCTAAATCTTGGCCATATGCAGGTTTGTGCTCGGCCCCAACCACTTTTACTGCAAGATAATTAAAGCCTTCAAACTCAGTTACTGATGAATTTTTAGGCAAATTAGAGTTGGCCGATATCCAGCCAATATATATTTCCCATAATCTATTGTTATTATAACGTATTTTTGCGTGCCCTGATTGGCACGCATTATGCAAAACTTGCACTAGTTAGGAAAAATAGGAACGCCGGCGTGGTGAAAACCATACACCAAAATTTTATCCGAACCTTCCGTAAAGCTATTGAGAATACGGCAAGTGCATGTGTAGGTTGCGGTAAATGCTACGAAGTCTGCCCAATCACGGATGCTGCTCAGATTGGGGGTCTCAATGCGCAGGCCATTACTAGTAGTGTTAGAGGTATCCTGAAGGGCACGCAGACTGACGTTAACGCTGAAATATGGGCCAATAGCTGTGTCCTAAGCGGCGAGTGCATCAGTAAGTGCGACTATGGTGTCAACCCACGGCTAATGTTAGCGATGGCGCGCATGGTATTAAGCGAACGAAAACTTGATAGCCAAGACCGAAAGTCTCAAGGTCTTGGCGCATTCAAAGCATTAGGTAATAGCGTTAAAGTCCTATCGAAAATGCAATTAGAACGTGAAGATCTTGATCGCTTGGGCCAAGGAAAGACAGGGAAAACTTCGCATACCAGAAGACAGCCCGACTATGTCTTTTATACCGGCTGCAACGTTCTAAAAACCCCGCATATTGCGCTTCTTTGTCTAGATATAATGGATGCACTCAACTTACACTATGAGGTTCTCGGCGGCCCATCGCATTGCTGCGGTATCCTGCAATATCGTGCCGGTGACATAGAAACTTCGTCAAAGGTCGCAACTAATAGTATCGAAAAATTCATTCGCACCGGCGCGAAAGAAGTACTTTCTTGGTGTCCTACCTGTCAGGTGCAATATGCCGAATTTGGCTTACCGACTTACGAGAAGGTCACCAATAGCAAACCCTTCGAAATGACACCATTCGTTTTGTTCTTGGAAACAAAGATACAAGAGCTAAAGCCCTTATTACGAAACCGGGTGGAACAAAAAATTGCACTTCACTTGCACCCCGGTATTCACGGTTTACCGGAAGCCGCTAGAAACTTACTGCGCGCGGTACCCGGTATCGAAATCATTGATCTCGAATTACCTGAAATCGGTCTTATGAGTAATTCGTTATCAACTGTGCCGAGACTCAAAAAAAACCTCCAACATGATGAACTCAAGGCCGCCGAAGCCGCGGGAATCGACGCATTAGCCGCAGTCTATCATGCCGATCATCGCGAACTTTGCGCCCACGAACGCGATATGCCCTTTCAAATAATTAACTTTCTTGAGATCATCGGAGCGGCAATGGGAATTTATCGAAACGACTATTTCAAATCACTGAAAATAAAACAGGATTCAGAAGCTATACTGGCTGACTGTGCGCCAATATTATCGTCACACGGTATTTCCAATGATCAAGCTCGCCCCATTATCGAATCAGCCTTACTCGGCGAACAACCGTTGCCATTACGTGGTCAATAGCGGTGGTTCGGTCGGCGAAACTCAGGACACTTGTATCTAACTTAAACTGACAACCTGCTGCTTATGTTCACATCATATTTTGTTTCTGTCCAATTTTTAATCAGCATAATATCCGCACAAACTGAAAAATGTTTAAAAACAATAGCTTGTGTTTTGGCATAGAGATTGCGCTTCCACATGTATTGCTGCAAGGCAGCATTTATTATTGAAATTAATCTCAGATCTTTCGATTTAAAAATTCGAGGTTCTTTCAGGAGGCAAATCATGAAAATCTTAAGTTATCTATCGCTATCTCTATGTCTCGCGATGGCAATGTTGATTGCCGGGGTACCCGACAATGCTCATGCGTTCCCTGAGAAGTCTGTAAAATTGACGGTTGGCTTCGGTCCGGGCGGACCGTCGGGAATAGCCGCCCGTTTCATGCAAAAACGATTTACAGCCATCACCGGACAAAAACTTATTATCATCAATAAACCAGGTGCTGGCGGCGCAAAGGCTTGGTCACAAATTACTAATGATAAAAAAAACGGCTACGAACTGACGTTACTTAATTTCCCTCACACAGTGCTTCAGCCGATCGCTCGGGGTAAGAATGCTGGATACAGCTATGATGATATTCAACCCGTACTCTTCTACACGTCAGTGCCCCAGGTGATCGCTGTTAGAAAAGAAAGCCCTTATAAAACCTTTAGTGACTTACTGAAGGCAATCAACGCAAAGCCAGGTGCAATTACTATCGCAGGTACTGGAATCGGTGGTTCAAATCATTCGGCTTTTTACAAGCTTAATAAGGTGGGTAATTTGAAAGCTGCATATGTTCCGTTCAAAGATACCTCATCCACCATCGGCGCATTGAAAAGCGGTGTCACAGACGCTGCTTGGACCTTTACTACACAGGGGGTCAAGGATGGCGATTCTATTCGCCTATTAGCTATTGCCTCGGAGAAACGAATGCCATTATTTCCGGATCTCCCTACGTTGACCGAACTTGGATATCCTGTCGTCGATGTCGCCTCGTGGTCTATTGGCGTGCCTCCTGGTACGCCTTCGGAAATTCGGAAGAAAGTGTCCAAAACGTTCCAAAAAGTCGTCTCCGATCCGACAGTGAAAGCAGATATGGACAAAGGTGGCTATCTACCGATCTTAATTCCGTATCCAGAAAGCGAGCTAGAAAAGAAAAAATTAGGCGAAGGTTACGGTGCGGTGGGCTTAGCACTGGCAAAAAAGAAATAAATAAAAAAGCAGATTGATCCGATTGCTAAGAATCCGGATCAATCTGCTTGTTGAGAAATGGAACTTTTTAGCCAAATCGGGAGTGCGTTTACGCCCATTGTCATAGCGGTAGCGGTCGGCGGACTAGTGATCGGTATTCTACTGGGTGCGCTACCGGGTCTTAGTTCTACTTTTTCTTGTGCAGTAATGTTGCCGATCTCATTTTCTATGGAACCTACAACCGGCCTGATTTTTCTAGGAACGGTATATATGGGCTCAACGTATGGCGGCTCGTTCTCAGCTATTCTGATCAAAACTCCCGGCACGCCGCAATCCATAACGACTACCTTCGATGGATTCCCAATGGCCAAACGCGGACGCGGAGGTCTCGCGCTTTCCATTGCTTGTATTGCCTCAGTCGTAGGCGGTCTGATCGGAATTGGAATGTTTGTTTGGCTTGCGCCTCCGCTCGCGAAATTCGCGTTACTATTCGGCCCTGCAGAATATTTTTGGCTGGCTCTTTTCGGGCTAACTATTATCGCTTCCCTAAGCGAAGGTAACTTAACAAGGGGTTTGATAAGCGGTTTTTGTGGGCTAGCCTTATCTCAAATTGGCGTATCAGTTGTGAGCGGCGACATGCGCTTTACCTATGAAAGTACGGCCCTTATTGGCGGTATTCCGATTATACCAGCTACAATAGGCTTACTCTGTATGCCAGTTGCTATCGACCTGATTGCGACTCCAGACCACCATCTAGATGCACCCTTAAAAGCTAGCAGTACAAAGTTCACCTCGGCACTGAACGCGGTTTGGCGCCGAAAAGTGAACCTTTTTAGAAGCTCTATTATCGGGACGATAATTGGCATAATTCCGGCGGCCGGCGGTGCAATCGCCAGCCTTGTTGCTTATGCTGAAGCGAGCCGCGCAGCCCGACCTGAAGATTACTTCGGCGAAGGAGACCCCGGCGGGATCATTGCTTCGGAATCTGCTAATAATGCCACCGTCGGCAGCGGTCTCGTTCCAACATTCGTTCTTGGCATACCAGGCACGCCGCCAGATGCTGTCATTTTGGGGGCTATGATGGTGCATGGCGTTCAAATAGGCCCAAAGCTTTTTACCGAACACAGCGACGTCGTTTATACATTTCTATCGGGTATGACTTTCGCGACGATATTGATGCTACCCGTTGGCTTGCTGCTGGGGCGCTATATTTACATGGCGGTCATCCAAATGCCCAAATCGTATTTGGTTCCTTTGGTAGCGCTGATGTTAGTCATTGGTGCTTTTGCTATTCAGAATAATTATCATGACATAGTTATCATGTTATTTCTCGGCATCTTCGCCTGGGTCATAGGCCGATTCGGTTTTCCCGCTGCACCTATCGTATTGGGATTACTGCTTGGGCCGATCGCGGAACAGGGTTTTGCGCAAGCCTTGATGATCGGACACGCTAAAGGCGCAGTATTAGAAGCCTTTGTTGGGCGCCCAATATCTGTTGTTTTGATCGGCTGCATCTTAGCCGCAGTCTTACTTCCACCGTTAATGCGACGCTACTCCCTTACTCGTTTCAGCTTTGGAACTAAGATTTAGAAAGAGGATCGACATGTCTAGAAATCGGCTATTGAATTTAACCGCCAGTTTAGCCTTTGTACTTTTCGGCATTTTTATGATTATGGGTTCACAGCGCTTTGAGGATACGGGCCGGGCAACTCCTATGTTCATCGGCTGTGGCATTATTTCTTTAGCAGTCGTGCTTCTACTTATCGAATTGGTCAGGGCCGAAATGATTCCTGCGCCCAAAAAGATTGAAGGATCTTTGCCCCGGCGTGGGGTTTTTGTTGGTTTGATGGCACTCTGGGTTATGTCATTACCCTATTTGGGATTTGTTCTGGCAAGCTCCGTAGCATTCATTCTAATTTCCGCCGCAGTTCCTAAAAATACCACTGCCAAGCGCAAACTGTCCGGGGTCAGCGCGCTTGCCGGAATTGCTACGACGATTGGGTTTTGGCTGGTTTTAACGAATTTTTTGAATGTCCCGTTACCTGAGCCGGTATTTTTCTAATCTAATTTTCTTTCTTATCCTGGAGAGTTATTAATAATGCTCGATATTCACCACATCCTAAGTCCAGAAGGTCCAAAACCAGTTGGTCCTTTCAGTCACGCGGTACGCGCCGGTGATTATTTGTTCGTGACTGGCCAGATGCCGACTCTTCCCGACGATCCTTTAACCATTGTTGGTGGGGGTATCGAGAATCAAACTCGGCAAGTCATGGAAAATTTAAAACTCGTATTGGACAGCCAAGGCATGGGTTTCGAACGTGTCGTTTTTGCGAGAATATATTTAGTGAATTTTCAAGATTTCGATTCGATGAATAAGATTTACAAGACCTATTTCGATAAAGATTCTAGACCGGCGCGCACGTGTATTGGCGTCACCGGTCTCGCGGTCGGAGCCTCGGTGGAGATAGATTTTATTTTAGCATGCTAAAATTATCGGGCAGATCAGCGTTATCAATAATCTTAGATTCCCGTTAGGTTCTTAATTGAACGATTAAAGGCTAGCACCATGATTGAAACGGCTCGTTCCCTGCGCGGTATGGTTAGTGCTCCACATCTGCTCGCTGCGGAAGCTGGGCTTCGCGTATTCAGTGAAGGTGGAAATGCAATCGAGGCGATGATCGCGGCGGCGGGTGTGGATCTAAAATATTATAAGCAGCGCGGATAGCACTTTTCCGCTCTGACTGTCGGTCGTGTTGCATCCCGATGGGATATTTGAGGGAGCAGCTGATCCACGGTGCGATCAAGCCCCCTATGGATTTTAACGTTGGCCCTGTCGCCACACTTCTTAACCTAATAAGCGCAAGAGGAGTGCACGGCCAACTCCTTGAGAAAGACATTGGTACTTTTGCGGCAAGCAAGTCCGACGTGACGTTTGCCGTCAGGAGTTGGACGCGCCAAAGTGGAGCGGTAGAATCATAAAGTGACCTCTATTCCAACAATGACCCGTTGGAGTTATCACGAAAATGTAAAGTCTTGGTTAAGCACCCCACACATCGTCATAACGTGTTGTGCCGTCGGAGGCAGGCGCATCTCTATAAGTCTTGGACTGCTCCACGGAGGCAAAAGTAACTCCGGTAACAGCGAATCCCATCGCAAACAATAGATGGGCAATCATCAGTTCTCCATACCAAAGCCAAGCTCCCGCGATAGCACAAAAAATAGATGTCCACATTACACTTAGCCAAAGCATTAATTGAAAACGCTGAGCAGGTGGAAGCGCGTTTAAAGGATTTTCGTTTTCGTTCATTAAAGCACGGAAACTAGACAGCATATCTTACTCCTGAGTTAGACGATTTACTTATAAAACGTTGCTGCGTCGTCTTTGGATCACTCAGCAACTCAGTTTTTTTTCCGTCTTGTTCAGTCTATTTTCAAGTTCTGATCTGACTGTCAAAACCGCACGTAAAATGTAGAAATCATGTGAGGAGAAATAGCGTGCGATTTTTTGCCTTTTTTTTAGCATTTCTAGGTTGGGCCTCCGCAGAGGCGCGTGAGCAGATAGGCTCAGCTCATCAATTCACCTTCAAATCGATATCCGGCCAGACAATCCCCCTTTCTTCGTTTCAGGGGCAAGTGATTTTAGTTGTGAATACTGCCTCGCATTGCGGGTTCACATCCCAATATCAATCACTTCAAACCCTTTGGGAAAGATATAAGAAAAAGGGTTTAGTAGTTTTGGCGGTCCCCTCAGGCGACTTCGGCAGTCAAGAGTTTGCGTCAAATCAAGAGATTAAAGAATTTTGTGATATCAATTACGGGCGTACGTTTCCGATGACAGAGAAAACCAGCGTCGTAGGCAATGGAAGCCATCCATTTTTCGCTTGGGCTTTAAAGAACACGGGAGTGTGGGCTAAACCAAGATGGAATTTTCATAAATTCCTCGTCGATGGTAATGGGAAAATGGTAGACTGGTTTTCTTCACCCACAGATCCTTTATCCAAAAACGTTATACAGGCCGTAGAGAAGCAGCTGGGTCGGCTGAGTAACATGACCGCTCCCCATTGAGGTGAACGAAAAATTTAAACCAATATCCGCCAGTCATATCGAAATCTAAACGCTGGTCTGAAAAGTACTCCAAGTACATGAGGCAAAGTAATCGAGGCTCTATTCCTAGGATCCTATCATTATGTCAAACAAAGATGATCATATTTCGATGCCCAAGACAGCAATATCTTTTGGGCTCGCCGGCCTTATTCCTTTCATTGCGTTGGCCGCACTACCTACCAACTTTTTTGAATTCAAAATTCCTGAATCAGCTTTGTTAGCCTACGGCGCCATCATACTTTCGTTCTTAGGAGGCCTTCTGTGGGGGATGGCACTGAATGGAGGCGACACAATTCACATAGCACCGCGTCTCCTAACCGTTGGTGTGATTGCATCTTTAATCGGCTGGGGTGCACTGCTGCTGCCGCTTACTATTGGCCTTCTGACATTAACGTTGAGTTTCTTGGCGCTACTGGTTTTCGATTATACCCTCTACCGAGCCAAACATATTCCGTATTGGTTTCTAAAGCTGCGAGTTTTTTTATCTTTGGTCGTCTCACTGACTTTATTGCTGGCCGCACTCGCGTAATCTTTTTGGTAATGTTTTTTGCATCGTTCCACAGGGCCAATTTTGCTCCTTACTCCGCAAGGAATATTCCATCTAACCAACGTTACTTACCCAAAAATTAATTCCGAATAGTGTCGGATTAAGATATTAAACAGAAAATGCCAATTAACATCATGTAATTCTGATAAACTAGCGGTAATTCAGAGTTTTCATCATAATATGAAAACAGATCTAAATAATTACAAAAAGTGGGTATCTCAATAAGATGCAGGATCCCGACAACGTTGACTTTAACTTCGACAATAGCTTTGCGCGTGAATTGAAAGGCTTCTTTGTTCCGTGTGAAGCCTCAAAAGCACCAAAACCAAGTCTACTCATTTTAAATCAACGGTTAGCCGAAGAGCTCAGCCTTGATGTTTCCGCACTCCAGACATCTTTGGGTGCGGAGGTCTTCTCAGGCAATCGATTGCCAAACGGCGCTATACCTTTGGCACAGGCATACGCGGGGCACCAGTTTGGAAATTTTTCACCCCAACTCGGCGACGGTCGTGCTCTTTTATTGGGTGAAATTATAGATACAGGAGGACAGCGGCAAGATGTTCAATTAAAAGGTAGCGGTCGGACCCCATTTTCGAGAAACGGAGATGGCAAGGCGGCGCTAGGGCCGGTTCTTCGCGAATATCTAATAAGTGAAGCAATGCACGCTCTGGGTGTGCCAACTACGCGCTCACTAGCAGCCGTTACGACCGGTGAAAAGGTATTCCGAGAAACAGCACTTCCGGGGGCAGTTCTAACAAGAATATCAACTAGCCACTTACGCGTAGGCACATTTGAATTTTTTGCTGCCCAAGGCAAAACAGATATGGTTCGCCGATTAGCGGATTACGCTATATCACGCCACTATCCAATCGCACACAATGCCGGTAACCCCTATTTGACATTTTTCAAATCGGTGGCTAGCGCCCAGATATCACTCGTTGCGCATTGGATGAGCATCGGGTTCATTCATGGGGTTATGAATACTGATAATACAACAATTTCTGGCCAAACGATTGACTATGGTCCGTGTGCATTTATGGACACTTTCAGCCCAAAGACAGTATTTAGCTCTATCGATTTACGAGGACGCTATGCCTATGGCAATCAACCAGCTATTCTGATGTGGAACCTGATGCGTTTAGCCGAAACTCTCGTTCCGCTCGTCCATGTTGAGAAAGACCGTGCGATTGAACTATTAATCGATGAAGCTAAAAACTTCGAAAGGTCTTACGAAGATATATGGCTACAGTATATGAGCACCAAAATTGGCCTCAATACCAAGGAAAATAGAGATTTTAACCTCATTCAGAGCCTCCTCAAGATAATGCAAGAAGGTGAAGCAGACTTCACCCTGACTTTCCGAAGGCTTTCGGATGCAATACGTGGCGAGAAGGCCGCCGTACGAAAGCAATTCAATAATCCAACTGAATATGATTTATGGGAAAGCGAGTGGCTTTCCCGCTTAAAACAAGAACCGGCCTCGTTCGAGGTATGTGCCGCAAAGATGGACAAAGTAAACCCAATCTATATTCCACGTAACCACAAGGTCGAAGAAGCTCTCTCGATGGCCGTTGAAAATAGAAATTTATCAGCATTTGAAAATTTATTATCGGCCGTCACAGCCCCATTCGTAGAGGTTGCCGGTCGTGAAAGTTTTACAGAACCAGCCCCTAAAACCTCTGTCCCGTATCAAACTTTTTGCGGCACCTAGAAATTTATGCGTTCTCTTATTGCGTTCATCATTTTGTGCCTTGCGGTATCCAGTGTAGGTGGTGCTATCACCGCCACCAGTGTTGATACCTGGTATCAAACACTAGAAAAGCCATCATTCAATCCGCCTGATTGGGTGTTTGCGCCAGTTTGGACTGCGCTTTATATTCTTATGGGCATTGCGGCTTGGCGAATATGGCGATTTAGAGCAATCGCGAACACGGGAAAAGCTCTTTCGATTTTCGGCGTGCAACTTGGCCTTAATCTCTCCTGGTCTATTCTATTCTTCGGGTTACAACGGATTGATCTAGCGTTAATCGAAATCTTTATTCTGCTCTTCACGATCGTCCTTAACGCGATTCTTTTCTGGCGCGTCGACCGGTTGGCGGGGCTAATGTTTGTGCCTTACGTTCTCTGGGTCACCTTTGCAACGATTCTTAACGCCTCAATATGGCTGCTCAATGAGACTTAGCGATAAAACGCAAGCTCAGCTACCAAAAGTTCTGCGCTGAATGCACGTCCAATTGCAACAAAGCCTATACGACGCAGCCTTGTTTTATCAAAGGGCAAATCTAGCCGATGTGGTTCAAAGGCGACAAAAGGAAGATCGACAGTCTCCCATTCTAATCCTGCTATAAATTGCGCTCGGTAAGACTGCCAAGGCCTTTTATTATCTGACGTTCGAAGGTGTATAGAGTATCGCTCGCCATTTCCACGCACAGTGATCCGAACCCCACTAAACTGGGAGACATTAAGCATTTTACCCGACCGTGTCAGGTCAAGCGCTGCTTGTATAAAACCACCATCGTTCTCTAAGCACACATTCCCGGTTAGGCGCAGACAAGAACGACCCTTCACCACCTCATGCGATACGGTAGGCTCGGAAACACCACCCATGACTTTATCGCTGACTCCTCGCCACGGATTGCCAAACCTCGAGTTGAGATCCTCATCGGTAAAGTCGTCAATTAGCATGCCGACACTCTACGCCAAGACCCCGGAGTTGCTCAAGAAGAGCGCTCCAAACACGCTCATATTCACCATAGGAAATGCAATGGTGTGTAACGCAGCAAAATAGGCTTCGGATCAAGCGCGGGCAGGAGTTTAAAAAGCGGTCTGTCCAGGTCAGACAAACTGTAAACCAGATGGTGTTTTTTAAGGCCTTGCCCGCGGCACGCATCATAGCCGCCGGTTTGAGATAGACAATCAATATGAACAATCTATTTAAACCGTGGTTGTGGTCTTATCGCTGATCAACCCTGTCGCATGATCCAATAGGCCGATCAAAGCGTATACACTAAGTAGATATCAGGAGGTTTGAATGTTAGACCCCGTTCGACACGTTGTGCTGTTCTGCTGGCAATTTGTGTACAATCATGAAGTAAGTCCTCTGAGAAACATCCCTGATGTAGCCATGAGACAGTACATTCTACAGGCTCTCGGACTAATGTGGGCAGTGGCCTTTGCCATAGCGATTGGCAGCTATTCCTTTCTAGCCGTCAGCGTTATTAGCCATACCATCCTGTTAGCTG
>PAXN01000025.1 GCA_002715005.1 Rhodospirillaceae bacterium | reverse complement strand
GAAAGACATTTGGTTTCTGACGTTCCACATCTGTTGCACCCATGTAAATGATGCAAGGAAAATCAAAGAGGGCGGCAACGGTTGCTACCGCTACTCCATGTTGCCCGGCGCCGGTTTCCGCAATGATGCGCGTCTTTCCCATACGTTTTGCGAGGAGTATCTGGCCGAGGCAATTATTGATTTTGTGGGATCCGGTGTGATTAAGCTCGTCACGCTTGAAATACACTTTTGCACCACCGAAATGCTCTGTTAGGCGTTTAGCAAAATAAAGCGGGCTCGGGCGGCCAGCATAATGGGCCAACAAACAATCAAGTTCCGCTTGAAAAGTTGAGTCTGCTTTTGCAGCTTCATAAGCTTCTTCGACTGATAAAATCAATGGCATGAGCGTTTCGGCGACGTAGCGTCCGCCGAAAATACCAAAATGACCCTGATCGTCAGGACCGGATCGAAAAGAGTTGGGCTTTGACATGGTTGGTCGGACTCGCCGTTTTTGCTGGATGTTTTTTAAGCGCGGAACCGGCGTAATACAGCACCATAAAGGCGAAGTCTACCTTAGCTGTGCGCTCATTTCCGCTATTTATGCCTTTGCTACCATTTTCAGGAAGGCTCTGGTTTTGGCTGGATTTTTGAGGCCCGGCCTGTCCTCGACTCCCGAAGATGTGTCGACAACAGACGCACCCGTCAATCGAATGGCCTCACTCACATTGTTGGCGGTTAGCCCCCCAGCCAGCATCCAGGGTTTTGGCCAAGATTTTCCGCTCAAAAGTGACCAATCGAACGAGACTGCATTGCCTCCGGGAAGTGCGTTTTTCAGAGATTTTGGCGGTTGGGCATCAAACATGAGCCAATCTGCTGCATCCAAATAGGTGTTTGCTTTTTCCACATCTTCTCTCTCGGCAACCGATAAGACCTTCATTACGTGCAGTCCAAAACGGGTCTTAATTTCTGTTGTGCGTCTCGGCGTCTCGGTTCCATGCAATTGTAAGAGATCAAGTGATACAGTGTTCAATATAGTTTCTAAAGTCGCATCAGTTGGGTCAACGAATAACCCTACACGAACGGCACGTCCCTGGGCCTGATTGCTTAATTCATTTGCTTGTTCCACTGTCACTGCGCGTGGACTCTTTTTATAAAACACCAGCCCTACGTGGCTTGCGCCGCCATCAATGGCAGCGGACATTGTATTTGGGTCGTTAATACCGCAGATTTTAGCAGTGGTAGTCATGGCGTGATCGTAGCTGCAATGGTGCGGGCCGCTTCAGCAGGATCTTCGGCTGTGGTAATTGGGCGGCCGATGATTAAAAAATCGGCTCCGTCGTTGATTGCATCAGCGGGTGTCATAGTGCGTTTCTGGTCGCCGGCGTCGGCACCTGACGGGCGAATGCCCGGCACAACTAACTTAAACTGAGAGTTACATGCCGTGCGGATCGCCTTAATTTCGAGTGGTGAGCAGACGACGCCGTCGAGACCGCAATCTTCCGTAAGCTTAGCCAAGCGAACTACTTGTTCCTCTGATGCCCCTCGCTGTCCTACTGCGGCAAGGTCATCATCGTCGAGGCTTGTCAGAACGGTTACCGCTATCAGCATTGGTTTTGCAACACCTAAAGCATCTGCGCTTTCGGTGATTGCAGTGGCGGCGGCTTTCATCATGGCTGCACCGCCGGATGCATGGACGTTGAGGATGGCTGGTTGCAGTGAGACAGCAGCGCGAATAGCGCCGGCGACGGTGTTAGGTATGTCGTGAAATTTCAGGTCGAGAAAAAACGGCACACCAGTATTGGCTACCTTTCGAACGCCATCGGGACCATTGGCATTGAAAAACTCCAAGCCTATTTTTACCCCGCTTACAACGCCGGCTAGTGCGGCAGTTAAGTCAGCGGCGCGCGCAGGGTCTTGGGTATCAATAGCGGCAAAAATCTTATTTTGCATGTGTAAGCTCCAAAGTTTCGCCTCTTTAACGTAGATTACCTATTATCGAAAGTAATTCCCGTATCGCCTATGACGTCAATTTCGGCGACCGCCATGGCAAGGTGATAGAGGCTAGACCCAGGAAAGTCAGTCCGAATGGGTTCTCCGCTTTTGCCTAAATGTTCGCGCCACGCACCGTTAGGCATAGCTTCCAAGTGATTTTCATGTAACGTTTCAATTGCTTGTTCCAAATTGCACGCCGCCCCCTTTTCACCAAACCGGCGTCGTGCACTGTGGGCCTTGAGGATTTCTGTTTGGGGCCAAAGACGGCGGAATGGTTTGATCACTTCACCGCTTGCGGAGATTTCATCAAAGACCCCGCCAGACATTTCATCAACACCGTTTGCGTTTGCAAAATGATATAAGTCAGTGGCTGTGGATATAATCGATATGTCGTTTGTGAGTGCTGCATATTGGTGTAAAAGCCATACCCATTCGTAATGATGACCGGGTTCGGTGATGCGCCCCATCGGGCCTGGCACGGGTGCCCAAGTATCGGTAAAATACTCTCGTAGGCTGCCTTCAACAAAAAAATAGCGCTTCAAAAGGGCAACTATTCTAGATGCACGCTCTAGCCACCAATCATCTCCTGAAGTTTGAAAGAGGGCTAAAAAGGCCTCGAGTAAGTGCATATGGGGATTCTGCTTTCTTGGCCCTTTCGGCCTATCCAGATTATCCATCGCGCCAGGGACTGATTCCACATAACCACCTTTCGGGTGCGCCATTTCTGTTTCCATAAAGTCAATTGTTGCGTCAGCGAAGTCCAGGGCTAAGGAACTACCATTTGCCCTGCCGAACCAGGCCATGGCGAATAGTACAAAGGCGTGGTCGTATAAAGACCGCATGGGATCAACCGGGTTGCCCTTGCGATCGACTTTGTGATGCCACCCACCCTGAGCGTGAGGGCCGTATCGGCTCAGAAATTGGAAGCCACACTTTGCATTTTCGAGATCAATGGGGTTTTGGGTCCGCAAGTATGCTTGGGAAAATACGAAAATCTGACGTGCCTGTACCATCATGCGCTTACCGTCCGCACTTTCAGGCACTAAAGACGCATTTAATTTTTCGTGGAATCCCCCCTGCTCTTGGTCAACAGCAAGCGCACGCCATACCGGGAGGGTTTTCTCGTAATACCATTCAGACAAAAAACGTGTAGCTATCATTTTGTACTTAACAGCTACTGATTTTGCTGTTGTCGAGATTGGAGCGAGTCTTGTGTTGGCATCGTCTTTCTGTCTCGAGCTTTACCATGGGTGCAGGGTTCTTTTCGGCGCAATTGTTCATGCACGTCTTGAAGCTTAGACTTCAATTGCACCACTTGTTTTTCGGTTTGCCTCGCGCGAGCCCATAGTTTTGTTTTGCTCAGGGAAACCAATAGACCACCTAATAGGAATGTGATGAAAGCGGGTAATAAAATCACTAGCCCAGCTTGCACCGGCAACGCAAAAGGAAATGGCCAAAGATAAATATTGGTAAGATGGCGATTTGAAACTGCAAATATAACGCAGAGAATAATGAAACACGCACCGACGACCGATCGAATAAAATTCATAGCCGTTTCTCGTCGTTTTTCAGTGTTAACTCCGTACTTAAGGGCGGTTTAGCATCTCCCGCAGTTTCTTACCGGTCTTAAAAAAAGGTACAGCCTTTTTAGCGACATTTACCGTTTTTCCGGTTCTTGGGTTGCGTCCAATGCGAGCATCCCGGTGTTTAACGGAGAAAGCGCCGAAGCCGCGGAGTTCAACACGGCGACCATTTGCGAGCGCAGACGAAATATCGCCAAAAATGGTCGAAACTATGCGTTCCACGTCAC
The DNA here is from genome assembly GCA_002715005.1 of Rhodospirillaceae bacterium. Classification (GTDB taxonomy): domain Bacteria; phylum Pseudomonadota; class Alphaproteobacteria; order UBA8366; family UBA8366. The sequence continues at coordinate 235,375 of PAXN01000025.1, read as the reverse complement.
GTTGGAAGAGGTGCGGATTAAGCTCCGAGATACGTTGTATAAGTTGCGACTTTGTCATAGACCCATCCCCTTGGCGACAGCGTGCTCCGGATGCGTTGATAGCGCATAAACCCACTGTCGGAACGCAATTTTCTCCACTAACCGTGCCAGAGCTATCTGACGCCGTCAAGCGCCAAGCCCAAAAAATTAGAGATTCTTTGCTGCCCAGCAGAGGGTGAAAATAGGGACCGATCAAAACTCAGTCAGTTTTGCATCTATTTTTTTTTCTTATCCGTTCCTTCAGACGCTTTTTCGTTAGTTTCCGTTGGTTCGCCACTAGATTCTTCTTCAGGTGCAGGTTCCGAAGCTACTGCCTCCACCTCATCTTTGGCCGAGGCATCCGTATTCCCAGATTCTGCTTCCTTTGACTTCAACGCAGCCCCTAGAATGTCACCGAGAGATGCACCAGCGTCGGAACTACCATATTCCGCCATAGCTTCCTTCTCTTCTTCGATTTCTTTTGCCTTTATTGATAAGGATAGCTTGCGACTGGCTTTTTCGATGTTGGTAATTTTGGCATCTACCTTTTCGCCTTCGGCAAATCGGTCGGGGCGTTGTTCACCTCGGTCGCGTGATAAGTCAGCGCGACGAATGAAGCCGGTGAGGCCTTCTTCAACGCTAACCTCAATGCCATTATCTTCCACTTTCGTAATCGTGCAAGTTACGATAGCTCCTTTACGTAGATTGGCAGTACCAGCGGCAAACGGATCTTCGCTCAATTGTTTTATACCGAGACTGACCCGTTCTTTATCGGTATCGATATCGAGAACCTTGGCTTTAACCTGATCCCCTTTCGCGTAATCCGCTATCGCTGCTTCGCCGGATTTCTCCCAATCGATATCTGATAAATGAATCATGCCGTCAATTTCGCCAGGTAGCCCTACGAACAATCCAAACTCGGTAATGTTTTTTACTTCTCCCTCGAGTTCAGTACCGACCGGGTGAAGGGTCGCAAATTGTTCCCAAGGGTTATCGATACACTGTTTCAATCCGAGGCTAATCCGACGTTTGGTCGGGTCAACATCAAGCACCATGACTTCAACTTCTTGACTGGTAGAAACTATTTTGCCCGGATGGACATTCTTTTTAGTCCAGCTCATTTCGGATACGTGCACGAGGCCCTCAATCCCAGCTTCAAGTTCCACAAACGCGCCATAATCAGTAATGTTAGTCACACGACCGCTAAAGCGTGCTTGGAGTGGGTACTTGGAATCGACGCCGTCCCAGGGGTCGGATTCGAGCTGTTTCATGCCAAGGCTAATCCGTTGAGTCTCCGCATTAAAGCGTATAACCTGAACGTCAATAGTCTCGCCAACTTGCAAGGCTTCTGATGGGTGATTGATACGACGCCAAGCAATGTCTGTCACATGCAACAAACCGTCGACACCGCCAAGGTCGATAAAAGCACCGTAATCAGTGATGTTTTTGACCACGCCTTTTAGAACCTGACCCTCTTCTAGGTTTTCAATGAGCTCACTGCGTTGCTCGGCACGACTTTCTTCGAGTACGGCCCGGCGCGACACAACGATATTGCCCCGGCTGCGATCCATTTTCAGTATCTGAAATGGCTGACTGTTGCCCATTAGCGGGCCAACGTCACGAACTGGCCGGATGTCTACCTGGCTACCCGGTAAAAATGCCACAGCGCCTTGTAAGTCGACAGTAAAGCCACCTTTTACGCGTCCAAAAATGACGCCGTCAACTCGCTCGGTTTTCTCAAAAGCCTTTTCTAATTCTGTCCAGGCTTCCTCGCGGCGTGCTTTTTCACGGGATAGAACGGCTTCGCCATTCTTATTCTCCATGCGTTCTAGATATACTTCGACCGTGTCGCCAACACCTATCTCAGGAAGCTGTCCTGGCGCCCCAAATTCCTTAAGCGGTACCCGCCCTTCCGATTTCAATCCGGCATCAACGACGACGAAGTCGTTCTCAACCGCAATGACGAGCCCTTTGATGACACTACCTTCAAGGCCGTCGGCTGCGCCTAACGACTCATTTAGAAGGTCTTCAAAACTTTCTTTTTCAGCTGCGACCGCAGGCATGATNTTCCAAAATCCTCTCTAGTTACAAACCGCCGAAATTACACTCGGCGTTTTTCAAATTTCCAACGGTTAAGACTAGTTTCCCGGCCACAAAACCATCGACGTTTAAATCCTTGTCTTGCAGGTTATTTATCTGCCGAGATAATACCCATGGCAGTTTCAAAAACCGCATCAGCGTTAAGTTCCGACGTGTCTACCACCAAAGCGTCAAGAGCGGGTTTCAGCGGTGCGACTGCGCGAGACTCATCTCGCTTATCTCGCATCTTCATGTCCTGCAGGACGCGCGCATATATACTGGGCTCGCCCCTGTCTAGCAACTCCTTATGACGACGTTCTGCACGGACCTCGGCAGACGCTGTAACGAAGAGTTTTATGTCAGCGTTCGGACAGACTACAGTGCCGATGTCCCGTCCGTCCAGCACAGCTCCCTTTGCGCGGTTGGGAGGAGCCTTGGCGAAGTTNCGTTGAAAGGTCAGCAGGATAGCGCGGACTGATCTTATCGCGGCTACTTTTGATGCCGAGGCAGCCGCTGTATCCCCTAAAAGGTCTTTATTAACAATCATTTGTGGTTCCAGCGATCGGGCTGCCCGGAGAGCGGCTTCTTCGTTTGCGGGGTTTTCTCCAGCTGCAATGACACGCATTCCCACCGCACGATAAAGTTTTCCGGTATCTAGATGCGCATAGCCTAAAGCGTCTGCAAGTTTGCGTGCGAGGGTCCCTTTTCCCGACCCAGCTGGGCCATCTATAGCAATGATCATGATGCAACAGTTTCAGAAAAATTTCCGCCAACGCGGTTCATCAGTTCAATAAAACCTGGAAAACTTGTCGAAATAGCAGTTCCGTCGTCGATGGTAATTGAGTTTTCGCTCGCCATTCCAAGCACCAGGAAACTCATCGCAATACGATGATCGTAATGGGTTTGAACTCGGGTGTTGCCGCCTCTTGGCCGTTTGCCACNCCCCTCGATGGTGAGACTATCTCCGTCTTGAGACACGTCAACACCAGCATCGGACAAGCCGTCGACAATAGCGCCTAATCGATCACTTTCTTTAACTCTGAGTTCCGCTAATCCATGCATCACTGTTCGGCCTTCGGCGACGGCGGCGGCAATAGCTAGGATTGGGTACTCGTCGATCATTGATGGCGCGCGGTCTGCCGATACGTTAACACCGTGAAGTTTGCTAGAACGGGCCATTAAATCCGCCACAGGCTCGCCACCCTCGGTTCGTTCATTCTCTATGTTTATATTTGCTCCCATTTCCTGCAATGATTTCAGCAAACCAATGCGGCCCGGATTCATTCCGACGGCAGGCAGGGATATTTCTGAATTTGGTAAAATAAGCGCCGCCACCAAAGGGAAGGCGGCAGAACTTATATCGGCTGGCACGTTTATGGACGATGGTAATAATTCGGGCTGACCAGTAATTGTAATCTCCTTGCCACCATTTGCTGCTTTGGACACATGAATGTGACCGCCAAAATGATGAAGCATTCGTTCTGTATGATCGCGCGTTGCCACCGGTTCGATGATTGTGGTTTTTCCGGGCGCATTTAATCCGGCTAATAGGACAGCGGATTTTACCTGCGCCGACGGTACCGGCAATGTGTAAGTAATAGGCAGTGTCATTTTTGCGCCCATTACTGTTAACGGCAGCCTGTCGCCATCGGCTGTTAAGAACTGAGCGCCCATATATCCGAGCGGGGTAGTTACCCGATCCATGGGGCGGCTACAGAGCGATTCGTCGCCGTTCATGAAAGTCGTGAAGGGATGGCTTGCCAGCACCCCTAGCAATAGACGGGCTGCTGTACCCGAATTTCCCATATCTAAAACACCGTTAGAGGGACTAAGCCCGCCGATACCGCGGCCCGATATGATCCAGTCGCCCGGTCCATTCTTTTTCGCAAAACAGCCTAAACGGGCTATCGCCGTGAGCGTACATTTAACATCATCGCTCTCAAGCAGGCCTTGAATATGAGTTTGACCGACGGTTAGACCGGCAAAAAGGACGGCGCGATGCGAAATAGATTTATCGCCTGGTATGGAAACGTTGCCGTTAATTGCATCGACTGGTTGTGAAACAAAAGATCTCATAAGTGATGTGTTGTCGCCTCATTAAATCCATTGGTTTTTGTAATTTTACGCATTCTCTAACACGATATTGTAAGATGTTGGTAGCGCTCCAGCCATGTTTGATACTTGCTAATTAATTTTGCTCTTGCCCCAGAGCGCTGATCATGGCAATTGGCGCAACAATAAAATAGAGAGAATGGAGCGGATTGTGGCCAAACCTGAATGGGGATTAAAACGCTTTTGCCCTAGTTGCGGGGCGGCATTCTACGATTTGAATAAAAGTCTTATCGAATGCCCAAAATGCAATTCAACGTTTGAACCTGAACAATTAACGCGTTTAAAGCGTTCGAGATCAGCGCCGCCTGAACCAAAAGTCGCAGTTGCGGAAAAAAAGGCGGAGGATGTTGATGATGAAGCTGTCGTCGTTGAAGATGATACTGATGATGAAGCGGTGTTGGAAGATGCAAGTGACTTAGGCGGGGAAGACGTGATTGAAGTCGTCGTCGATGCACCGGAAGTAAAGAAGGAAGATGTCTAGCGCTTAAACCGGTAGGCTGATTTCGAATCTAATGGGGACCTTGGAGCCATTTGCGCTATTGTTTTTTCTTGCCTCTTAAGTGCATGGTCTTTTAAGAGTTTCTGTCGCATCGGTCGTACAGCTGGTGCGTATCGGTTGTGGGGCCGTAGCTCAGTTGGGAGAGCGCTACAATGGCATTGTAGAGGTCGTCGGTTCGATTCCGTCCGGCTCCACCAATATTTCTCACGTCGTAGCTAATTGCCGCACGTCACCAACGGCAGAATGGCATCTGACCTCATGAGCACTACCGATTTACATCAGGTTCGAAAATCTGCGAACCACATCTGGGTTTTTGCTTTTGTTTACTTCACATTTACCGCATCTCTAATCTCTTCTGTATTTGGATCGGACAAATATCAATGAGAGCAGAGGGGAGCGTTGGTTTTGTTCTGAGAGTGAGGCTGTAAATACTGGACGGCGTAAATCTTTGCGTTGCAACTGTTACGTTTTGCGGCGCGGGATAGCAAGTCTGGTCTTTAGGCTTTACAATAACAGTATGAGTTTAAATTGAAGGGGAGGTTATGATGCCAATTGAAACGGCTGACCGTTTACTAGAAATTGAAGAGGCGCTGTTGGTTGGTGCTGGTGCTAGCGAAGAAGAAGCAAAGATTGTGGCGCGTCATTCTATTGATTCTAATTTGGCGGGCCATGACTCGCACGGCATTATTAAGATTCCGACATATATTCAGCGCGTCAAAGACGGGCACATCGTGCCGGGCGCGCCGTTTGAGATTGAACGCGAAACCCAAGGCACAACGCACATTAACGGCAACTGGGGTTTCGGCTATGTGGTGTCCGAGCGCGCTATGCAAATCACTATTGAGAAAGCGAAAAATTGTGGTGTTGCCGCAACGACGGTTTATCAGCAGAGCCACGTGGGCCGGCTTACGGATTATCCTTTGATGGCCATTCAGGAAGGGATGATCTGCATGATGACGGCCGACTCCGGNAGGTCTAATAAAGCAGTAGCACCGTTTGGCGGGCGCGAGACGCGGCTTGGCACGAATCCGATTTGCATCGCGATGCCGTCCAATTTGGACGGACCGTTCTTTTTCGATTTTGCCACTAGCGCTGGTGCCTCGGGAAAGCTGGAAGTGGCTTTAAGCCGTGGCGAGCATGTGCCGGAAGGTTGGCTTATTGATAGCGATGGTAATCCTACCACGGATCCGGCAAAGCAGCGAGCCGGTGGCGCAATTTTGCCGCTGGGGGGTGCAGAGGGCTATAAAGGTTATGCGCTTTCGGCGATGGTAGAATTGATGTCCGGTGTATTGCCCGGCCTCGGTTTCGGTATTGATCCGAAAGGCAAGCACAATGACGGTACATTTATGGCCTGCTTTAACGTAGCCGCTTTCCGTGATTTGGAAACCTTTAAACAGGAAGTCACCGAATTTGCTGAGTACTTAAATACAACCCCGCCACAGCCTGGCGTTGAGCGTGTCTATTACCCAGGTGAGCCAGAACACATCAGAACGCAGCAAAAACTAAAAGACGGTATTTTTGTCGAAGACAAAACGTGGGAGAAACTAACTGCCCTTGCTATTGAATTTGGCGTGGCCGGGAAATTAGGGTTGGGATAGGTTAAATTCTTAGAAGTAACAATGTAGGCTTAGGGCTCCATTATTTTTTGTTGGATTTCGAAGGGACTCTAAAAACATGACAGGCGAAAAGGCTTGTCTGGTTACCGGAGGCGCGGGGTTTATAGGAAGACATCTGGTCACTCAATTGGTGGCGGATGGGCACCGCGTGCGCGTGCTGGATATCGCAGCCAGTGGGCAATTCGATAAAGGCATAGAGTTTGTCCAAGGCTCTATCACCGACAGCGATTGTGTTCGAGCAGCGCTTTCGGGTATCGATGTGTTGTATCATGTTGCCGGTAATCCAAATCTTTGGTTGCCAGATAAATCCCGTTTCGGATTAATAAATTGTCACGGCACCGATGTGGTGTTGCGTGAAGCTGGGAGATTTGAGCTGGAGCGCATTGTTTTTACCTCTACGGAATCGATTTTAATCGGTAAAAAACCCGAACTGGGGTCGGTAGTTGATGAAACGGTCCAGCGAGAGCTGCGGGATATGCCGGGGGCCTATTGCCGGTCTAAGTTCAGAGCTGAGTCGATTGCGTTCGAAGCAGCCGACCGTGGCCAGCCGATTGTGATTGTCAACCCAACTTTACCGGTGGGCCCCGGTGATCTGAACATTACGCCTCCTACTAGGATGTTGCTGGGATTCCTTAACGGTAAGCACCCAGCTTTTTTGGAATGTTTACTCAATATAAATGACGTCCGCGATATTGCGCGTGGGCATATTCTGGCAGCTGAGAAAGGTCGTATTGGTGAGCGATATATCCTTGGTCACGAAAATATTCATCTCAGTGATATTTTAAAATTGTTAGAAGAGCTAACAGGCTTGCAAATGCCCAAGCGAAAAGTGCCCTATTGGTTAGCCTATGCGGTTGCATGTGTTGACGAGGCGGTTTCTGATTGGATTACTGGCAAGCCGCCGCGCGCTCCGCTGACTGGTGTGCGGTTGGCGGGAACTGAAGCAATTTTGGATAGCTCAAAGGCTTTGACGGAATTGGGTATGCCGCATCGGCCCATCGTGGAATCTTTAACGGATGCTGTTCGTTGGCTTGGCCAAATGGGTTATACATGTCGTCCAATGCCTAAACTCACTGCGTAAATCTGCTTACCTTGTCTTACCTGTAGGCGTGCCTTACGGTGCCGCTGGTAATGAGTCAAAGAGAACCATCTGAATGTCCCAGAGATACGAAACATTTGAAGAATTTTGGCCGGTTTACCTGCGCGCCCATAGCAAGCCCGGAACACGTGCCTGTCATTATTTTGCAACCGTGATCGGGGTGGGATGTGCCTTAGCTGCAGTTATCATGCAAGTTTGGTGGTTAATCCTGGTGGGTATTGTTGGTGGCTATGGCGTTGCAATCGCGAGCCACCCCCTCATCGAAGGTAACAATGCTCTGGTGCGCCCACATACGGTTTGGGCGGCGCTTTCAGATATGCGCATGTTTGCTTTTGCGGTGTCGGGGCGGTTAAAAGGTGAGCTGGATAAACACAATATAGGGAAGCTTGATTGATGGCTGATATGCAGTTTGGATTGATGATTCGTGGACAATTTCCGCAAGAAGAAGATATGCGGATTCGTTTCGCGGAGATGATCGAACAGGTTCGTCTAATCGACAAGCTCGGCTTTGCGTCCCTGACCAAGGGAATGCATTACTCCTCATCGCCTATGCAGGTTTTTAACCAGATGGTTTTTCATTCGCGCATGGCGGCGGAAGCGACGAATTTACGGCATAATTTCGGAATTATTCTGTTGGCGCTGCACAAGCCGCTCGAAATTGCTGAACAGCTTGCAACACTTGATGTGATGACAAACGGCAAAGTAATTTTTGGTGCGGCTCTCGGCTATCGCGAGGTGGAGTTGGCGGCTTTTGGTGTAAAACGGAAGGAAATCGTTCGCCGGTTAACGGAAAATTTGGAAGCAATCAAGCGGCTCTGGACAGAAGATTCAGTATCAATGAAAGGGACATTCTTCGAGTTACTTGATGCCAGCTGTTCGGTGAAACCCATACAAGACCCGCACCCGCCTGTTTGGATTGGCGCCAACGCTGACCCAGCCATTGAACGTGCGGCTAAAATTGGCGATTGTTGGTATGTGAATCCTCATAATCGAATGGATACAATTCGCCATCAGATTGATGTTTACAAGCGTGCCCTCGATAAGGAAAAGAAGCCGTTTCCGACAGAATTTCCAGGCCGTCGTGAATGCTTTGTTGCATCTTCCAAAGAGGAGGCCTTACGTCTATGCAAGCCTTATTTGGCAAAAAAATATGAGGTCTATCATGCTTGGGGCCAGGACAAGGTTATGCCGGAAGGCGATAACAACTTTGATGTCGATTTTGATGAATTAATCAAGGATCGCTTCTTCCTGGGAGGCCCCGACGAAGTTGCCGAACAGATTATTAAATATAGCCGTGAGACCGGCATCAACCATCATGTATTCAGTGTCCAATGGCCAGGCATGCCGCAATCTATGGCGCTTGATACCATCAATATGCTCGCTGAAGAGGTGTTCCCAAAAGTTCGTCAGGGAATATAATTTACACAGCATACTTCAGAGAGGAGTGAAATGGCTGATATCCAACTAGGTCTGATGACCCGCGGGCAATTCCCGCAAGAGGATGACATGCAAGTGCGTATTGAGGAGATGTTCGAGCAGGTTAGGCTCGCGGATAAGCTTGGTTTCTCTTGCCTCACTAAAGGTATGCATTATTCAAGCGCGCCGTTGCAGGACATGCAGATGGTCCCGTATCTGTCACGCGCTATGGCGGAAACCAAAAATATGCGGCTCAATATGGGCATCGTGTTGTTGGCATTGCATAAGCCTCTTGATTACGCAGAACTTGCAGCGACCATGGATGTACTCTCCGGTGGGCGTATCATATTCGGGGCCGCTCTCGGCTACCGTGAAGTAGAATTAAAAGCATTTGGTGTGCAACGAAAAGAAATCGTCCGACGTTTTACAGAGAATATTGAAGCGATCAAGCGCCTCTGGACTGAAGATAAGGTAACCATGAAGGGTAGGTTTTTTGAGTTGGAAGACGCATCCTGTTCATTGAAGCCGGTGCAAAAACCGCGTCCGCCGATTTGGATTGGCGCCAACGCCGACCCGGCAATTGAGCGTGCGGCGCAGATTGGCGATTGTTGGTATGTAAATCCTCATAATCGCAACGATACTTTGCTGCGCCAACTCGATGTTTATAAGCGCGCACTCGACAAAGCCGACAAGCCGTTCCCAGACGAATTTCCCATGCGAAAGGAAGTGTTTGTTGCCGAGACTCGTGAAAAGGCGCTTGAGCTCGCTAAGCCGGCAATCAGTTTGAAATACCAAGTTTATCATTCTTGGGGTCAGGACAAGGTAATGCCTGAGGGGGACAATAACCTTGATCTTGATTGGGAGGAGTTGATAGATGACCGGTTTGTGTTGGGCTCACCGGATGAGGTGACAGAACAGTTACTCAATCTCCATAAGGCCATGGGNGTGAATCATATTATTGCCAGCCCGCAAGGCGCGGGTATGCCTCATGGCCAGGTGCTGGAATCGTTGCATCTGCTGGGCGAAGTGGTTTTGCCAAATTTAAAAAGTGCTTAAAGACGTGCACAAAGAGAGGAAATACAGCTAATGGATATGCAATTTGGTGTGATGTTGCGCGGCTTGTTCGATTGGGATGACGATATGACTGTCCGCTTCGAGGAGCTGATGGAACAGGCGCGTCTTATCGATAAGCTCGGCTATGATTGTATCACTAAGGGCTCACATTTCTCTACCTACCCGCATCAGGAGATGACGCAGATACCATTTCTTTGTAGGGTCATGTCTGAAGCGCCTAATGTACGTCTCAATGCGGGTATCGTATTGATGGCACTCCACAACCCAATGGAAGTTGCTGACTATTTCGCCACCATGGATTTGATGTCTGGNGGGCGAATGATTTTTGGTTGCGCGCTTGGCTACCGGGATGTGGAATTCAAGGCTTTTGGCGTTAAGAAAGGCACTGGAGTGAAGCGGTTTGAGGAAAATCTTACTGCAGTTCGTCGGCTTTGGACGGAAGAGAAAGTCTCAATGAAGGGCTCCACTTTCGAGCTCGACGAAGCACGAATATCCGTGCCTTTGCAACAGGACCCGCATCCTCCAATCTGGGTTGGCGCGAATGCAGACAAAGCGATCCAGCGTGCAGCGAGGATGGGAGATTGCTGGTACCTCAACCCCCATCAAAAGGTCGAGACACTTTTGCGCCAAATAGATGTCTATAAGGCTGAGCTCGACAGGGTAGGCAAGCCATTTCCGACTGAACTTCCTATTCGGCGAGAAGTATTCTGCGCACCGACCCATGACGAGGCGGTAGAGTTAGCTNCCCCCTATATCAAAGGTATGTACGACGCCTATAAAACTTGGGGCCAGGACAAGGTGATGCCGGAAGAAGACCGCGATATTACTCAGGAATATGCTGAGCTGGCGAAAGACCGTTTTATTGTCGGCGACCCCGATGAGGTCGCCGCAGAATATATCCGCTATAATAAGGAGCTCGGCGTTAACCACATAATTATGAGCGTGCAAGGTGTAGGTATGCCGCAAGGCCAGGTGCTTGATACGCTTACCCTGGTTGCCGAAGAGGTAATGCCGAAGGTTCGTGCCGCTTAAGTCGGATAGGAAAGAAATATGTCTGACATTCAATTTGGTTATATGACGCGGAGTCAGCATACCCGCGATGAGGATATGGGCGAATGTTTTGCCCATCTTATTGAACAGGTCCGTTTATTAGAGAAGCTTGGCTATTCTTCTTTTGCTAAAGGCAATCACTACTCCAGCGATCCATTTTTCGAATTTCAGCAAATTCCGCTTTTGTGTCGGTTGATGGCGGAGGCGCCAAGCATGCGGCTAATTGCGGGGATTGTGCTCTTGTCGTTACACAAGCCTTTGGAGATCGCAGAATATTTTGCAACCATGGACGTAATGTCTGGTGGCAAGGTAGTATTTGGTGCAGCGCTTGGATATCGCAATGTAGAATATAAGGCTTTCAATATTCAGAAGGGCACCGGCGTTGTTCGTTTCGAACAAAATTTGGAAGCAATCAAGCGGCTCTGGACCGAAGATAAAGTTTCCATGAAGGGAGGGTATTTTGAGCTCGACGGCGCTTCGGTATCCATGCCCTGCGTGCAAAAGCCGCATCCACCAATTTGGATTGGCGCCAACGCCGACGTGGCGGTCGATCGTGCCGCGCGCCTGGGTGATACTTGGTATATCAGCGCCCACCATCGCAAGGATACTTTGGTTCGCCAGGTTGAGTTCTACAAACGCTGTTTGGACAAATACAAAAAGCCCTTTCCTGCCGAATGGCCTCTGCGGCGTGAGGTTTTCGTCGCTGAATCACGGGAAAAGGCAATAGAATTAGTTCGTCCATATCTGGGCCTAAAATACTCCACTTATCACGCTTGGGGGCAATCGGAGCCTATGCCCGAAGGTGACACACTGGGCCTTGAGTTTGATGACCTACTAGAAAATAGGTTTATCTTCGGTACTGCNGATGAGGTCGCCGCGGAAATCGTAGATTATTGCAATGTCCTCGGCACCAACCATTTTATCACGAGTTGTCAGTGGCCCGGCATGCCACATAGTTTGGTGATGGAAGGCATTCATCGCTTTGCCGAAGATGTGATGCCCCGAGTTCGTCAGGGCCTTTAGGCAATCTAAAATAGAGGAAGGAATATTGGAATGAAATATGGCCTCTTCATTCGTGGTCAGTATCGCCAGGACGAACCAGATCTGAAAGCGCGTTTTGATGAGCTGATGGAGCAAGTGCGCGTTATCGAAAAGCTAGGCTTCAGCGATTTGCTAAGCGGTATGCATTATGCGGGCTATCCGCTGCAGCAGTTTCAATTAATGCCGTTTTTAGCTCGCGCTATGGCAGAAACGGAAAGGTTACGCCTGGTCACGGGCATTATTCTTCTGTCTCTCCATAAGCCGCTTGATATAGCTGAACAGATGGCTTCCCTCGACGTCATGTCCGGCGGGCGTATGGTGTTCGGCTGCGGTCTTGGCTATCGGGATGTGGAGTTTCAGGGCTTTGGCACTAAACAAAGCGAACGGGTGCCGCGGCTGATTGAAAACTTAGGGGCTATTAAGCGTCTTTGGACTGAAGAGCATGTGACCATGAAAGGTTCTCATTTCAATCTGGTCGACACTACGCTCTCCATGCGACCTTATCAAAAACCACATCCACCGATTTGGATGGGTGCGAACGCGGATGGAGCGGTTCGGCGCGCCGCGGAATTAGCTGACACTTGGTTCATCAACCCCCATCAACGTATGGATACGATTGAACGTCAGCTGAATGTTTATAAGAGTGCACTTGATGAGTTCGGCAAACCTTTCCCCAGAGAACTTCCGCTCATGCGCGAAATTTTCGTAGCAGAAACCCGTGATAAAGCGAAGGAAATCGCCCGACCTTATTTGGAAGAAAAATATAAGGTCTATCATCAGTGGGGCCAAGACAAGGCGATGCCGGAAGGTGATGATAATCTTGATCTAGATTTTGACGAACTAACGCGCGACCGTTTTCTGTTNGGCTCGCCTGACGAAGTTGCCGAACAAATTATCGGTTATGAGAAACGCCTTGGCGTTACCCATATGGTACTCGGCATGCAAGGTGTAGGTATGCCACAGAGCCAAATGCTTGAATCTCTCCATTTATTTGCTGATGAAGTGATGCCTAAAGTGAAGAGCGCTTAAGCATTATTCGGCAGCGCTAAGGGCCCGCTTGGAGGACCGGGCGTATTTGGTAGCGCCATTGTTAACTACCGGCTCTAACGGAATGGCCTGACGCGCGGCGGCACGGCGTTCACTGGGAGCTAATCCGTAAAGGGTGGTGCGTTGTTCGGGTGTGCGCCCTAATTCGTTGATTGCTGCCTCTAGCGCTATCGGCGACATTTCTTGGCCGTGTTCCGCGCCGGCGGCGCGGGTGATTGTTTCGTTCATCAATGTTCCTCCCACATCGTTGGCACCGGCCTTCAGACAGGCCTTCATTCCATCGATTCCCATTTTGACCCANGAAGTTTGAATGTTTGGGATCAGTGGATGAAGTGCGAGGCGCGATATGGCATGCATGAGAATAGCTTCGCGGTAAGTAGGGCCATACCTGGCGCGCCCTTTCAGATAAATCGGGGCTTCCATAGGAACGAAAGGTAAAGGTACTAATTCCGTGAAGCCGCCCGTGCGTTCTTGGAGGTCGCGCACNCGCAGCAGATGGCGCGCCCAATGTATTGGATGGTCCACGTGGCCGAACATGATTGTGGCGGTCGAGCGGATACCGAGGTCATGCGCGATTTCCATGACTGATAACCATCCGGCGGTATTGATTTTATCGGGACAGATGATGCCGCGCACTTCNTCGTCGAGAATTTCTGCCGCTGTGCCGGGTAATGTACCAAGACCCGCGTCTTTCAATTGCTGGAGGTATTCCCTAATTGGCAGCCCTAGTGTGCTGGCGCCTTGCGATACCTCCAACGGAGTAAAGGCATGGATATGAATAGCTGGGGCGGTTTTTTTAACCGTCTCGCAGAGTTTCAAGTAGGTGGCGCCGTTATAGTCCGGATGAATGCCACCTTGCATACAGACCTCTGTCGCTCCTCTTGCCCAGGCCTCACTAACACGACGAGATACTTCCTCTAAGTCGAGATCATACGGTCGTCCGCGTAAATTTTCACTAAGCTTACCTTTAGAAAAAGCACAGAATTGGCATCGATACGAACACACGTTGGTGTAGTTTATGTTTCGGTTGGTGACATAGGTGACCGTGTCGCCAACGGTTTCTGTGCGCAACTGATTTGCCGCCTCACAAATTTCATAGAATGCGCTGCCGCGTGCGCTAAATAAGCTGACAATATTACCGGTAGTCAGGCGCTTGCCCACGAAGGCTTTTTTGATGATTGATGAGAGTGCGATGTTTTTGCCACCTAAATATGGGAGAGACGGGACCGCTGTTTTTGCACCAGGCGTCCAGTTCTCACTCCGGGCAAACCCCTCGCTGTCACTTAGAGTCAGAACGCTGGGCATTAAGTTTTTATCGACCCACCGATCCTGTGATTGCACATAAGCAGGATACAACGCTAACCGTTCGGTCAATCGCTTGCCAGTTTTGGCGGTTTCCCGATCCAGAGCATCCAAATGGGGCCATGGCGCTTCTGGATTTACATGATCCGGGCTGACTGGAGAAACGCCACCCCAATCATTAATACCCGCGTCTATTAATTTTGGTAAAACGCCGGGGCTAAGATTGGGAGGAGCTTGAATATTCATTTCCGCACCGAAAATAATGCGGGCGGCGGCTATGGTCCAGACTAACTCGTTTAAATCCGGCTCGGCCGCTGCAGCCATTTTAGTGTTTGGCTTGGCGCGAAAATTTTGAATGATAATTTCTTGAATATGGCCGTATTTCTGTTGGAGATCGTTTAGAGCTGCAAAAGAGTCCAGTCTTTCGGCGCGAGTTTCGCCAATCCCGATCAAAATGCCCGAGGTAAAAGGGATATTAAGCTTTCCCGCGACAGCTATGGTTTCTAAGCGAATGGCTGGATCTTTATCAGGCGATCCCCAATGTGGTCCACCCTTCTCACAAAGGCGTGCGGAAACGTTTTCCAGCATAATGCCTTGCGAAACCGATACTTTTCGGAGAGCTGTCAACTCTTGCTCGGTCATTACACCCGGGTTCACATGGGGCAATAGGCCAGTTTTTTTAAATACCAGAGCCGCCATTTCTGCGAGATAGGAAAGCGTTGATTCATAGCCTAACGATTCTAATTCTTCGCTTGCTATTCGATATCGGTTTTCTGGTTTTTCACCCAACGTAAAAAGCGCTTCTTTACACCCTGCCTCCCGNCCGGCCTCTGCAAGGGCCAATACTTCGGTGGCATTTAGGTAGGCTCGTTCGCCTTTGCGCGGGGATTCCGCGAAAGTGCAATAGTGACAGACGTCGCGGCAAAGTTTTGTCAGTGGAATGAAAACCTTTCGCGAATAGCTCACCAGTGGTCCATGCGCCTGATCACGCAGAGCGCCAGCATGCTCAATAAGAGTATCTATGGGTGCGCTAAGTATATCTCGGTGGTTCATTAAGCGGCTCCTGCTCGTCCAGATTCCATCTCGAACCGTGCGGCAATGCCGCTTTCGTTTAGATAGGTACGTGCGCGAGTTTGATTGGGGGTGTCAAGCAATGTGGCGAGGTCGGCTGGTGTATCGATATCTAGTGCGATACCGGGCAGATCATTAATAATGTTGGGCGTAATATTCCGTGCGTCGGCTTCTGTAAGATGAGGGATGAGGCTGTCATGACCAAAATGAAAGGGGATGAGGTTTGGTGGCGATAGAATAACGCAATTTGAACCGCGCCCGTCATGGGACGGTACGATACTCATGGCAGGGGTATCCCCGTGCCGTTGAAGAATGGTTTTGATTTCTGATGCAGAAACGTTTGGCGTGTCTCCTGGTAGCGTTAGAACGCCGTGAACGCCATCGGCCAGTAAGATATTAGCGGCGCGTTCGACCGCAGCACTTTGGCCTTTATTGGCAGGCTCCCTTTCCACGCGCGCGCCATAGGCTTGTGCGAGGGCCACTGCTTTTTCATCACGCGTTAAAACCAAAACGCCCTCCAGCATGTCCACATCAGTGGCCACTGCCAGAACGTCTTCCAGCATGGCGGCGAAAAGCGCCTGACGCTCCACCGGGGTCAATGATGGTGCAAGACGCTTTTTCGCGTGGTTAAAGTTCTTCGCGGGCAGGATAGCCCACATGGCTCGCTCCTTGATTGTTGGAGCCTATTGCGATGAGGCCGCAACTATAGCAGAGCAATTGGCCTTGTCACACAGTCTGCGGTGTTTGGATTTGTGAGGCAAATGCAAATGTTTCCCGGGCTAGCGTCACCCGGTCTTCAAGCGATTTCATGACGGTATTTGTGGCGTGCACGCGCCGACTTTTGGTTTCTAATTTATTCGCTAAATCTTTATCCTGCGAATCGATTACGAAGCCCTGGAGCAGGTCGCCATAATGATCAGCAATGGCCGCGGCGCTTGTATCGAAACCCAGTTCTCGCAGCATCTTTGCGGCCGGGCCTTTCAAAGCCCTATTACCGATAATGGGAGAAACAGCGATTATCGGCGCTGAGCGCGCGCGCAAATCTTCACGAAGGCCGGGGATCGCCAAAATTGGGTCGATACTGATGAACGGATTCGAAGGACATATAATGACAGCCTCAAGGCGTGGGTCACGTAATGCATCCATCAGTAATGGGTTTGGTTTTGCATCGTTGACACCGGCAAATTGAAACCCGGTTACTTTTGGTACGCATTGGTTTTTAACGAAATACTCTTGGAACGGTAATTCGCCAATATCCGTCCTAACCATGGTGCGCACTGGTTGATCGCTCATAGGAACAACTGGGTGCTTTAGGCCAATTGATTCGGCGATATTAGCGATGGTATCGCTTAAGGTCTTGCCGGAAGATAGCTGCTGCTTGCGGGTTAGGTGGAGTGCTAAGTCTCGGTCGCCGAGGCGAAACCATGTTTCGCCGCCAATAGTTTCGAGCGCTTTCATGGTTTTCCAGCTTTCGTCTGCTCGACCCCAGCCGGTCTCGGGGTTGGCAATGGCGGCAAGCGTGTAGAGCAGGGTGTCGATGTCGGGACAAATGGTTAGGCCAAGATGTTCAAAATCGTCGCCGGTGTTGGCAACAATCAATAATTCGTCGGGCGATAAGAATTTTGACAGGCCTAGCGCTAATTTGGCGCCTCCGACACCTCCGGAAAGCGCAATACAGCGCGTCATCGAAACAAATCCTCACTGGCTGGCCGAACAAGTTCAGATACGGGGGATTCCCGGTCAAAAGGGTCGAAGCCGCGCACCAATGCGACCGGCCTGCCTTCGGCTCCTTGACCTTGAACAAGTGACCCGGCGGCAGCCAACTCATCGGCGAGGCCTACAATGCTGGCTTGCAGCGTACGTCCATGTAGATCGAGCTTTTGCCTGAGATCTACCAAGGCCGGCAAACCGGCCGCCCCGAGGGCGATACCCATTGTACCGTGCCGCCAAGCGCGGCCGAGACTATCGTTGATGATGATGGCTACTTGTGCGCGGGTTTCTGAATGAATCGTGCTACGGATGTCAAGGCAGGTTTGGTCGGGGTTGACCGGAAGTAACAAGACATGGTCATCGCTCTTGCCTACATTGGACGCATCAATGCCGGCATTGGCCAGCACAAAGCCCAGCCGATGCACGGCAATGATGACGCCGGGCCGGTGCCGTGCGATTTCTGTTGATTCCGATAAAATCAATTCGACCAGCCGAGGGTCTTTTTCTGTTTTAGAAGCAAGAGCCTTGGCTTCTTTCGATGGTGAAATACACTTTAGGTTGGCGAAGCGCCCTTCGGCTTTTGAGATAATTTTTTGTGCGATGATCAAAATATCACCGTCGCGATAACCGCCGTTTGGTGCACGGTCGATGAGGCGTTGAGCGATATCGTCTCCGGGCTCCACCAACGGAAAATCTTCCAGCGCGATGATTTCGAGCCGTGCTGGTGTCACGGTTTAGGATCGCCGGTAATTCGAATACCGGCATGGGATACCGGACCGTTTTTGTTGATGAATATCAAAAGTGATGTGAGTGCCTCAGCGGCAGCAGAATTATCGATTGGCCCGGCGTGCCACGCTACCATACCCGCTGCCTCGGCCAGTGCCACCACTTGAGAGCGAGCGTCTTTATTATTACCACACACCAGCACCTCACAATCGATCTTGGCCGATAAGTTTTTCAATAAATCCGCAGCAATATTCTGAAAGGCTGAAACGACGCGCACTTCTCCTCCCAAGAAGTCCTGCGCGGCTTTAGCCGCAGACCCAGCACTAGGTAGTTGTACGCGCATGACTTTGGGTGGCACCAGTGGAACGGTCACATCGACTAATATCTTGCCTTGGACGCCGTCTTTGATTGTTTCTAAGGTTGGTTGATGATTGGAGAATGGGACAGTGAGTACAATAATATCTGCCGATGCAGCGGCACTACCGTTTTCGTCGCCATAGACCGGGCTTCCGGATATTGCTGCGGTTTCCTTAGCTGCCTTCTCGCCATTTTCCTTTGACCGAGATCCAATAATCACACGATATCCGGCTTTTGCCCAACGAAGTGCAAGGCCCGAACCCAAATCGCCTGTGCCGCCGATAATGGCGATCGACGGTTTTCTATCACTCATTAAGTGTCTCCAAAATTATGCTGGGTTAGTATTTAAATGAGCACGAAGCGCATCATTAAAAGCATCTTCTTGCTCCACATTTGATAAATGCGCCGCGGGATCAAGGACTAGTAGTTTCGAATCGACAATATTGTCGTTTAGGAACTGCGCCGCCTCAACAGTAGTACTCATATCCTGCTTCCCGTTGACGATTAGGGTCGGTGTTTTGATGTCGCCTAGTATGTCCACATGATCCATTACTTTAATGGCCTCGCAACAACCTATAAAGCCATCAAGTTTCGTAGTTTCGATCATTTCACCTATCTTATCCAAGATGGGGTTGCCGGCTGCAACGAAGGCTTCGGTAAACCAGCGGCTGACAGTGGCTGAGCGGATACCGCCCATACCCTTTTCCTTAGCTGCCCGAACGCGGTCATCCCAAATTGTGGGGTCGCGCATCTGTGAAGTGGTGTCACATATGGTTAGGCTTTGAAGCCGGTCTCCATTAAAGGCACCGAAGCGTTGACCTATCATGCCGCCTAGCGATAAACCACAAAAATGAACTTTTTCGATTTTTAGTGCATCTAGCAAGCCGAGCGCATCCTCAAGTAGTTGTTGAATTGAATAAGGGGGAGAGGTGGCTTCAGTTTTGCCATGGCCGCGTGTATCAGCGCGTAAAATTCGATATTCGTTGGAAAAAGCGGCGGCCTGGCCATCCCACATGTGCAGGTTCGAGGCAAGACTATTGCTAAACATGAGAACCGGTGAGTCTGCTGGCCCTTCAAGTGTGTAGTTAATAGCGATACCGTTGGCTTGAATTATTTCATCCATAAAGGGTCCCCCTGTTTTTTTGCTTTATGAACCTACGCTCAGAGCGTGTTGTACACCAGAATTTAAACCTTTGTACTTAAACTAGGTGAGACTTGAGCTTCGACCTCCCCTAGTAGGCTATCGCTCCGCCATTTTATGAAATTTTCGGTGTCATCTGCAGTCAACGTTTGATGACTGGTGGAATCCGGTAAATATTGGAGCGTACGACTGAATCCCTCTAGAAGCGATTCCGTGTGTGGGGTCAAATCAACCGATACGACTACACCTTCATCAGGCACAACTAAATAACCCGGCCGTTCTTGATAGCCTTTTTCATGGCGTAAACTAGCTTGCCAGAATTTCTCGCTTCGCTCCATTAGAGGCATTTTGAGACCCAACGTTATGGCCTGCCAACCGGTTAAAAGCCCTTTTTTACAAATTTCAAGCGATATCGGATCACAACCCATTGTGTGGATGTCATGGTGTTTCGGCAAACGCCATTCTTGTTCGTGTTCAAGTCTTTGGGCCAAGCTGGCAATATCAGGTTGGGGGAGCGAACGGGACGGAATTTGCAAACGATCCAGCACATTCTTAAGGCGTGCTTCTATTTCAGGGCAAGTGTTACCGGCAACTACGACATTCCAACGTTCAACGATCAGAATATCAGGCATCTCGGGTTGCTCCCCCAAGGTGCGGGCGATTACTTTGTTAAGGGGTGCACCGGGAGGGGCAAAGGGGGCGATTGCAAAACGCAAACCATCTAATCGCTGACGAATGGTTTCAAGCCCGTTATCCATAGTAGAAAGCGCGAGAATGTTCGGCGGGGTTACTTGGGCAACAATGCGGTGCGGGAACAAGGCATCTAAAGCGCTGATGGGCAGTGGCTGCACGATTTTATCGATTTCCAGCCCCATGTCGGCTTCTAGCGTCGCTAATTCGGTTGGGTTATCCCTATTCGTTTGAATGCCGCTTAGTACCTGATCGATCCGAAGGGGAATAAAGATATCGGATTGACCAGCAATAGCTAGACTAGCCGCCTCTGCGCGCACCCACATCAGGCCGGCTTCTTTTGCAGAGATGGTGCCACAGCGACCTTGGATAATCTCACTGTCAGTGCCGAGCCGAACAGCTAAATTCTGAACGTCTTCGAAGGGGAGCGGTTGTGTTCCCATGTGTCAGATTTAGTGAAAATTAGTCTGGAATTTCGATATTTAATAGAGGCGCATGCTGTTGAGCACCATAAATATCGGAATCATCCGGATCGCCAGATTTATGCAAACGAGGAATGGTGATTTTTATGGCATAAGCGACATCGTAAGGTATGATCGATACCTCGTTATCAGAAACCCCGTACAAAGCTGCAATATAGCTTGGTGTGATAACACCACTATCGCGCACATGTTTATACGAGGCTTCCTCTTCGAACATGAGATCGAGCGTGCATAGCAGGGCGCCAGCATTCTTAGAGCGCAGTACCGAAGTCAATTCCGCTAGTGTTGTCATAGTCTAGACCTCAACTATTTCAATTGGAAACGGTGCTAGTGGATCATCTATTTCCATCCGGTGCCATATGTTGAACTCGTAGGTTTGGCCGACTGGCATATCGGAGGGCGAAAAAGGAATGGCAAGATTGCCGGAGATGCATTTGCGGCCTGGAAAGTCGGTATGCAGCAGCGCATAACGTGCTTTTGCCATAATCGCTTTACTAGTTTCTGGGTCATCAGCTAGAACGTCTACCAGCAGGCCGATTTCATGGGATTGCGTTATCTCTACGAGCTCTCTTGGGCCCATGGTGGCGTCTTTTCCATAGACGCGAATATTGAGCCGATATTGATCTTGCGAAATATCTAAGTTACGCGCTTCAACGGCAACCCGCTCGTGGCATGAGGCGATAAATTCGTCGATTACGGAAATTAAAATTGGATCTCGGACGCCAGCCATAAAAACCGTTCTGAAGCCGGAAGATTTTACACCCTCTAATTTAACTGTATATCGATTGGCCTCCTCGAAGCGGCTGCCACTTACTTTAACAATTCGGTCGTCAAGCTGTTCGTAGTCTGAATCCGTTGTCACCAAGGTGCCGTCCGGCTCCTCCAGGTGATAGGGGCTTGGATTTTCATATAATGTGTGGGCTGCGATACGCATACGTGTGCATCTTTTATCGGGATGGCCCGGCTCGACAAGGAAATGATCATCCCGCAAAGTGCCAAGCACGCAATCTTGGCCGGTCCTCGGTGTTGTTACCTGCCCAGCACATTCAATAATTTTCGACAGGTGCCAGCTAAGGCCCGGGTCGGCGCCCTTCATCAAAGGAATAGCCGAATAAATTGAGGCGTCAGTAGCGCGCCCAGCTAAAATAACCTGTGCGCCGTCCTCTATAGCTTTTTGAAAAGGCTCAACGCCCATCATAGCGACCACACGATGGGTTTCATCAATGACATCATCTGTAAGCTCATTTATGGGCCCCAAAGGCTCAATCAAACCTTCTGCGCGCTTTTTCTTCAAAACCTCAAGTGGTTGCTCTGAATGAATAACCGCCATTTTGAAATGAAGATCTTTTTCCGCAGCAATTTCCTTTATAATCTCTTGCATGAGTGCCAATTGCGGCTCTCCCCCGCCCCCACCGGCAGATCCTATTAGCATGGGAATATCATATTCGATCGATGCTTCGAGCATTAGTGATAAATCCCGCTTGATGGCCGCGCGGGACACGAAGGGAATACCCTCGCCTAAATAATGCGGACCAGGATCCATGGATCCGCCGTCGGCGGCAATAAAATCAAGGCCTTGATCAAGGCCGCGTTTGAAGGCCTCTTCAGTGTAGCCATATCCAACCATGCCGGTTGTTGCCATCATGCGAATTTCTGCCACGGAATTCTCCTTTACCCCAATCTAGAAAATATGACGAACGGTAACGCAAGCGTGCTCCGATGGCCAGTAGGTTGAAGCAAGATGGGCCCTCAGTCTTAAATTTGCCCCATTCAATCCCTTGAAAGCCCCAATCCGGACCAGCTGTAGCCATGTTTATTAGTCAATTTAGACGCAACATGAATTAAAAAAACTACTGGAGAATTTAGATGAGCCATTTACACCTTACTGCTACTTTTGCAGCTGGTCTAATCCTCGGGGTTTTTGGGCTTGCTAATTATTTTTTGGATGGCCGGCCCTTTCACACGCCAATTGCCATCGGTTACTGGGTCGATGACCGGGACAAAATGGAAAATTCTTACAGTGCTGGTACTCCAAAATGCCGACCGATAGAGGGCATTTCTGTTCGAAATAAAGGCCAGCGAGCTGCTCATCTTGAACCGTAACGCATCTTCCATCGTGGAGGTCGATGCGGTAAATATCGATGAGTAAAATTCGAATAGGCGGAGAGAAAATAATGGCTGTAGGTGCTTTAGCAACGGAGCCGGAAAGAGGTAGTGCCGAACCGATTGCAAGAAAATTGGCAGAATTTGCTTACGCTTTTCAATACGANGATATTCCAGANGNCGTTCGCGAACGNGCTAANNTTCTGATTCTTGATGCTNTCGGCATTGCNTATGCGTCCACNCATTATGATTTCGCAAGTAAAATTCTCGCNGGTCTCCAAGAGGTTTCCGAAGGNGGCACAAGCTCGGTGATNGGGTGCGCAGCNAAATTACCGCTNAGGGATGCGGTTATTATGAATGGCGCNCTTGTCCACGGTCTTGACTATGACGATACACATATGACTTCGGTAGTTCACCCGACCGCGAGTTCCTTCACGACAGCGCTTGGTATGACCGAGCGTTTAGATCTCGATGGTAAGGCGCTGCTCAGCACATATGTGTTGGCAATGGAAAATGTCATTCGGGTAGGAATGGCGGCAAATGGCGGTTTACATAAGTTTGGGTTTCATCCGACTGGCGTTTGTGGTCATTTTTCTACTGCTCTTGCTGTAGGAAGGTTGTTGGGGCTGGATGTGGATCAGCTATCTATGGCGCAAGGTTTTGCCGGAAGTACGGCCGCGGCAAGCATGGAGTTTGTCGAAGAAGGTGGATGGAATAAACGCATTCACGGCGGTTGGGCGGGAGCGGCTGGTATTACCGCAGCTTATATGGCTAAAAACGGCTTCGTCGGGCCCACTAATACTTACGAAGNCCGGTTCGGTCTTTACAAAGCCCATTTGCATGGCGATGAGAAATATGTGGATTATGATGCCCTCACGCGTGGTCTTGGCGAGGTTTGGGAAACGGCGGTGACAGCGGTCAAACCATTCCCAACTTGTCATTTTACCCATGCAATAGCGGATTCGGCGCTTGCGGTTCATCACAATCATGGCGTTGGGCCCGACGATATCGAGCGCATTCGAGTACAAATACCTAAAATTGCGGTGAATCTAATTGCCGAACCGCTGGCGAAGAAATTGAGGCCGGTGAGCGATTATGATGCTAAATTTTCAGTTCAGTTTATGGTAGCGGCTTGTTTCTATAAGGGTAAATTTGGCCTGGCCGAACTTGAAGAGGACATGCTTCGGGACTCGGATGTGCTGAACTTGGCAGCAAAAGTTGATTATGAATTAGACAGTAAGACTGGCTATCCGGAATATTATTCCGGCGGCATTTTGGTGACGACCAAAGCTGGCAACGAAT
Organism: Rhodospirillaceae bacterium; assembly: GCA_002715005.1. GTDB lineage: Bacteria > Pseudomonadota > Alphaproteobacteria > UBA8366 > UBA8366. The sequence goes on along the minus strand of PAXN01000025.1, from coordinate 211,440 downwards.
ACGTCCATCATGAGAGGGTCAACCGCGGTGCCGGGGATCGTGCGTTAAGTGCCTCAGAAATTGAAGCAAAATACATAGATAACGCCATGCTTGTTATGAAACGGGATAAAGCGGAAGTCATTCGCGACGCGGTGTTGAGCCTTGATGAAATGAAAGTTTCGAACTTTGCGAAGATTTTGATGGCGCAATAGGACAAGTTTTTTTTTATATGATAACGCTTTGGAATGGTCTTGAAGAATAGGTCTTAGGGTCCAATATACATAAGGACTAGGCTTATCGCTTGTCACGATAGGGTGCCGACGGGCCCTGTCTAGCCGAACTAAACTTGTAGGCATTGCTTCAAAGTGCCGCTCGTTTACAGGACTCGCTCATAAGAGGAGACTGCGAAATGTCAAGATTAACGGTATTTAATAGCCCACTGCTGCTCGGGTTTGACCATGTGGAGCGAATGTTGGCGAGCATTTCTAAAAATTCAGGNGACGGATACCCGCCCTATAACATTGAACAAATTGGTGAAGACGGTCTGCGAATTTCGCTCGCGGTTGCTGGTTTTAGTGAGGATAATCTTACGATTGAGGTTGAAGATCGTCAGCTGCGCATTCACGGCAAGCAAATCGATGAGTCAAGCCGTATGTATTTGCATCGTGGTATTGCCGCGCGTCAGTTTGTTCGCTCTTTTGTGCTTGCGGACGGGATAGAGATAACCGAGGCTGAATTAGATAATGGGCTTCTACACATTGATTTGATGCGTCCTTCAGTGGAAAGCCGCGTACAAACGATAGAAATAAATTCTGAAAAAAAGAAGCCTGGCCGCAAAAAGACAGCGGTCGATGTGGAGGTGGACTAGTAAAATGACTGATACCGATATGGATACTGAAACAGATGCCGAATTTTTACGCACTATTACTATTGAAGATTTAGCATTATTGGGAGCGGATGAAATTGTGTATGTGAAGCCGGTTACTGTTGATTCTAAAATCGCATTTTCGGTAAACCTTGCTGACGGTAGACCAGTAGCGCTAGTGGATAACTTCGAATCAGCGATAGCCTCCGCAATTGAAAATGAACTATTTCCGATGAGTGTGCACTAAGCGGCGCGGTGGGTCGTCGTATTTGTCAAAACTGAGCAAAGTTTTTCGGATCTGTTCGCTTGACGAATCTTCGTGCATACGTGGTCGTCCCGCAAGAGGCGGGAGATCTGAGCCAATAATTTTAGGTATTTTGATTCGGAATTTTCAGGGGCCAATATTACAAATAATAGGTCTACGGGCTCTTCTTCGGGCGCCTCATAATCTATCGGTTCTTCCAAGCGAATAAATAAGCTGTGTATCTTTTTCAGTTCGGTAATTTTCGCGTGAGGAATAGCTATACCTTTGCCGATGCCCGTTGGCCCAAGTCTCTCGCGGTCAACCAAGATATCGAATAGGAAACGGGTTTCTAAACCTGTCTCAGTAGCAGCTCGTTTAGATAACTCTTCAAGCACTTGTTTCTTCGACCTGGCTGCCACGTCTAAAAAAACAGTCTCCGGTTTAATCAGTTCGACTAAATTCATTTTCGTAACGTTCCCTAGAAAATGGCTGATCTTTATTCTTTATTACAATTGAGAATCTGCCCAACTGATAATACTATTAGACGGTAATAGACCATGTCACAGAGAGTGTAGAATTGCGAGAGCTGAACCATAAGGATGGCGGAATAGCTGCCATTATTGTCTTTGAATGACTTGATAGGGTTAATAAAANAGCACCGAATCGGTCATTAACGCCTTATAACTGTTTGTTTTTGTCGCGTCGTCGTTGAACGGAGGAGGGTATTTTTAAAGCCTCGCGATATTTCGCAACGGTACGTCTGGCAATATCAACTCCATCACCTTTTAATATTGCAACGATACCGTCATCAGAGAGAATGGCGTTTGGTAATTCCGCATCTATCAATGACTTAATACGGTACCTCACCGATTCGGCAGAATGAGATTGGGCTCCCCCTGTGCCACCTATGGCCGATGTGAAAAAGTACTTTAACTCGAACGTACCGCGCGGCGTATGGATGTATTTGTTGGATGTCACGCGGCTAACAGTACTTTCGTGCATCTCAATCGCCTCAGCAATATCTTTCAATATCAGAGGCTTCAGGTGTTCTACGCCATGCAAAAAGAAGCCGTGTTGCTGCAAGACAATCTCACGGGAGACTTTGAGGATCGTTGTTGCACGCTGATGCAGTGATTTAACGAGCCAATTAGCGGATTGAAAATGCTCACTGATATATTCTTTTTCGTCCTTATTGCGAGCTTCTTTTGTGATTCGTGTGTAATAATCCGTATTTACGAGGACGCGAGGTAGCGTTTCGGAGTTCAGCTCCACGATCCAACCCCCGTCTGGGTGGGGCCGCATAAATATATCCGGCGTTACGGTTTGCAGAATTTCTTGTTCAAAGCATTGCGCAGGCTTGGGGTCAAGGGCTCGGATTTCGGCAACCATTTCAGTTAAATCTTCTTCATCCACATCGCAAATTTTGATCAATGCAGATTTATCCTGCTTTGCTAGCAAGTCGAGATTTTCGAGGAGCGTTGCCATAGCCGGGTCGAAGCGGTTTTGGTCTTTTAGTTGCAGCGCAAGGCATTCTCTAAGGTCGCGTGCAAACACACCAGGGGGGTCAAATTTTTGTAAGATCAGCAAAATCTTTTCGACACGCTCTTTGGGGCACCCCAGAAACTCGGCGATTTCTGACAGAGGATTGTTGATCCAACCCGATTGATCTAGAGACTCTATTAATTGTCTGCCGATCAGCCGATCTCCCGCGTCGACAATGTCTACTTGTAATTGTTCTGTTAGGTGGTCCCGTAATGTCTTCGTTTCGCTAATTGTTGCCTCTAAATCATTTATGGGTGCGGCAAAATCGGACCGTCCACCTGCACCGCTATTAAATCTGTCGAGACCAATATTTTGATCCAGCCCACTTGTATCAGTCGATGATTCCGGGCCATCGTTTGGGCCGTCGCTCTCCCAAATAGCACCATGATCTATATCCAGAGGGCTTTCGCCCTCGCTGGATGCGACCTCGCCAGTGACATGTTCCAAGCTGTCTGGAGTTACGGAACCCTCGTGCATTTCTGACGCTGTAGAATTCTGGTTGGAAGCCTCAGGGTTTTCGCCTGCCCGATCTTCGCTACCTTTATTATCACCAGACGATTCGTCGCGCTCCAGCATCGGATTTTGTTGAAGCTCGTTTTCGACGAATTCACGCAATTCGGCACTTGAGAACTGCAATAGCTTAATCGCTTGTTGCAATTGCGGTGTCATCACAAGGCTTTGCGATTGCCGCAGATCAAGACGCTGCGATAGGGCCATGGCTAAAGGCGGTTGCCGTTAAAGGCTGAACCGTTCCCCAAGATAAACGCGGCGAACTTCGGTGTTCGCTACGATTTCGTCTGGGCGGCCTTCCATCAACAACCGACCATCGTGAAGAATATACGCACGGTCGACCACATCCAGCGTCTCACGCACATTGTGATCAGTGATCAGGACCCCAATGCCCCGATCCTTTAGGTGAATAACAAGCTCTCGAATATCCCGTACCGCTATTGGGTCAATGCCCGCAAGTGGTTCATCGAGTAGTATAAAATTTGGTTGAGAAGCCAATGCACGCGCTATCTCTACACGGCGGCGCTCGCCACCTGAAAGCGCGAGAGATGGGGTTCGGCGNAGGTGGGTGATGGAAAACTCCGCTAGCAATGCTTCCAACATTGCTTCACGACGCTCGCGGCTTTTTTCAACGACCTCTAACACACCACGAATGTTTTGTTCTACATTGAGACCTCGAAAAATCGAAGGTTCCTGCGGCAGGTAGCCGATCCCGAGTCGAGCGCGACGATACATTGGTAGCGTAGTGATATCCTGTCCATCTAGCAGCACCGTGCCGTAATCTGCGGCGATTAACCCGGTGGTGATATAAAAGCAGGTTGTCTTGCCGGCGCCGTTTGGCCCTAATAATCCAACAGCCTCACCGCGCTGGAGGTACATACTTACGTCTCGGAGGATTGGGCGTTTTTTAAATTGTTTGCCAACATTACGCACCGCAAGGCCAGAATTTTCCGCTACTAGCCGTGGTCCTGCCGATCGCAGATTTTTGGATGGGATTTGTGGTGGTGGATTCTGGGTCACTTTGCTGGCACGTTTGTAATTTAAGGTAGAGTTATACCCATTATTATCGCGTCCTACCCGGTGTTATCAAACCTTTTACGCGCTTACCGACCAAACGATAAATACCGGTTTTTAGATTTACACGAGCAACATCGCCATTTAGCTGGTTTTTATTGCTAGTAATTTTTACATTACCGCTAAGTGTGGCGACGCTTTTATTCGGGTAATATTCTCCTTTGTCGCCACGAATGATCGCGTTGGGCACGGAAACATGAACATTACCGAAGGCATCGACGCGGCTGACACTTTGTGCGCCTCTCTTGCTCGTCCCCTTGACTTGCGGCTCGGATATGTAGGCGGTGAGAATGTCTGCATGTAAACGCTGTTTTCCTTGTGANACCACAGCATTGCCTCTCGCGACAGCGGTTTGATTTTTATCCCAATATTCCAAGCTATCTTTTGCGGTGAGCGTGCCTTGAGGGGACACGAGTTTGAGGCGTTTGCCCTGCAGAACGAATACTGATTGCTTCACATGGTAAACANCTACATCTCCCGTCACNGTAGTTTTNNNCTNCCGGTCTTTTNCTCCNTTGTTANTGGAGATNATTTTCACGCGGCCTTTNGCGTCGAGNCGNACCATNTCCTGNCCGGAACCANCNTTCGTATCGCGATAATGGGCGATAAGTTCGTCGGCGCGAAGGTTTACGGCGCCACGGCTGGCGCGGGCATTACCGCGCGCAATATATTTGCCTTCTTTTGGTATCCACTCGAGGCCTTCATCCGCTTCGATCACAAGCGGTGATTCGTTCGCACCGTCGGTCAAAGGGATGTTGACGGATTGTGCAATGGCGACGCTGTTCGAAAACCAAAAGAAAATGCTTAAAAAACCGGCCGTAAGGCTATTAGTCATCCTTTTTTCATCCGGTGTGGAAATAAAGTTAGTTTTGCGCGGCCTTTAAATATGACCCGTTTGGTTTTATAAAAAAGCACAAATCCCTCCGCCTTCAAATTACCCAGTGGGCCTTGTCCCGCGACAGGGTCAACACCATGCGCATCGCCTGCGGTCAGGTCGATAACAGCATTTTCAGTGCGGAATTCGTAGCCGGTATCATGAAAGACATTCACGCTACCCGAAAGCTCTAAAATTTGCTTCTTGTGGTTATAAAATCCGTCTTCTGCTGTTATAGCAGCCCAGGAGCCATTTTTCATCATGATGTCTACTTTGGGTCCTAATAGCGAGAATTCCATATCCGTGGCATTTTTCTGATGTGCTTTGGTTGCGGTGATCGTGAATGGTTTTTTTTCCAACATACCTGCGTAACGGCCATTTAACATGGTAAGATTCTTAGCGGCCTTTTTGTCTATTTTGGCGGGCCCTAAGGTAAAACGCCGTTGTTGATCTTCAAATTGAGGCCATACCAATACAAGGAGCATTAAGCCTGTTGCTACGGTTGGCAGCAGAACGCGCATGGTGCCTACGAACCTGCCATAAAGAGGAGACATTTTGACGTTCTGGCGCGCTGAAATGGCTAGGTCACGTTGGGCGCTTCGCGACGATGAGTGTGCTTTGCCTGGCGGAGCCGCGGGATCATTCATGGCTTAGACCACGCCGGCACGCAAGCAGTCGTGAACATGCAGCACGCCAACCGGTGCACCTGTGACTTCATTTACCACAAACAAATTTGTAATAGATTTTTCATTCATAACGGCCAAGGCCTCTGCTGCCAGGGCTTGTGGACGGATCGTACGCGGCGCTGTGGTCATGATGTCTTGTGCAGTGAATGCACGAAGGTCGTCTTCGATATGTCGCCGAAGATCACCGTCTGTGACAATACCGATTAGCTGACCGCCATCTACAATACCGACGCAGCCAAAACTTTTGGCTGTCATTTCCAATATTGTTTCGCTCATCGCCGCTGTCGGGGAAATCGTGGGAACCGCATCGCCGGAATGCATCAAATCGGAAACCCGTAATAAGCTAATACCTAATTTGCCGCCTGGATGCAGGACGCGAAAATCATTTGCCGAGAAGCCCTTTCGCTCTAACAAGGCAACAGCGATGGCATCCCCAATGGCCAGGCTCGCGGCTGTAGATGTGGTGGGAGCTAACCCCATCGGGCATCCTTCTGGCACATTTGGGAGCTGCAGGACCGTGTCAGCCATTTCGCCAAGAGTACTGTCAAGGCGGCTAGTGATTCCAATGAGTGAAATGGAAAACCGTCTTGAAAATTCAAGAAGGTCTCGAAGCTCTGCAGTTTCGCCAGATTTAGAAAGCGCTACAACCGCGTCTTTACTCGTGATCATACCCAAATCGCCATGGCTTGCTTCCGCGGGATGAACATATAGGGCTGGGCTGCCGGTGGATGCTAAAGTGGCTGCAATTTTACAAGCAATATGGCCACTCTTGCCCATACCGGTTACTATGATCCTACCTTCCACTTTGTACAGCAAATCTATCGCATTGCTAAAAGGGCCAGAAAGGCTGTCAGCTATCTCTAAAATGGCCTCTGCCTCCAAACGTAAAACACGCNTTGCGGAGGCTAGGGCATGCTCTGCTTGTCCAGCTTTTTTAGTCTTTGGCGCGCTAGATCGCGGCTGTTTTTGTCTTTCAGTTGCCGTCATTTAACTATTACCGATCAGGCTATCTGCTTTTGGGGTGCATGGAACTGTTTTAGTGGTGCGTAAAAATTTCGTCGTTTTCAAAGCCGGCAAGGTCCATCGCTGCTCGGTACGGTAAAAAATCAAAAGCTGCTTGTGCCAATTCAAGCCTACCCTCGCGAATGAGCATTTCTTTTAGCTTCTCCCATAATTTATGCAAATGAAGCACATCGCTCGCGGCATATTTCAATTGCGCTTGGCTTAAATCAGGGGCCCCCCAGTCCGATGACTGTTGCTGTTTAGATATCTCGATACCGAGAAGATCGTGGCATAAATCTTTTAGGCCGTGCCGGTCTGTAAACGTGCGTACCAGCCGAGACGCAATTTTCGTACAGCAAATTGGNCGGCAATCACAATTTAAATAGAATTGTAGAACGCCTAAATCAAAGCGGGCAAAATGAAAAAGTTTGATTATTTCTTTATTCGACAATTGCATAACCAAATTCGGGGCACCTTCATAGTCTTTCGGNATTTGCACCACATGCGCATTTCCATCACCGGAGGAAAGTTGGACGACGCAAAGCCGGTCACGCGACTGTTTCAGTCCCATGGTTTCCGTGTCGACTGCGACTATTTTGCCAAGATCGATATCTTCCGGTAAGTCACCGCGATGAAAGTAAACGCTCAAAGGACTATCTTCCTAAATGGTTAACCGCAGAGGTTGAAGCATCATACCGCTCAACTGGCCCAAAACGCTACTCTAAAGCCATACTTATCGCCCCGGAAATATAGAGGGAAAATCGCCTTAGAATTATGGTGCCCAGGAGAAGACTCGAACTTCCACGAGGTTTCCCCCACAGGTACCTGAAACCTGCGCGTCTACCAATTCCGCCACCTGGGCTAAGGAGGCAAAAGTGTTGGCTGGGCAGGGGGAGATTGTCAACAGCATTTCCGCTGGTTTTGCCTGGCGGGGCTTTGTATATCTTACAATGTGAATTTTGGTATTATGCAGGTCTAACTCGAGTATCAACATGGCAGAAAAGCTGATTACAGTATTTGGCGCATCCGGCTTTATTGGTCGTTACGTTGTGAAAAGATTGGCCGCACGCGGATATTTAGTGCGCGCCGCAGTGCGAGAACCCGCAAGTGCATNGTTTTTGAAAACTATGGGTGATGTAGGACAGGTTGCCCCGATGCAAGCCAATATTCGTGATGAAGCATCTGTTTCAGCGGCCATTGAAGGTGCTCACGGCGTGGTCAATCTGATAGGAATTTTATTTGAGAGCGGCAAGCAAAAATTTGATGAGGTACACCGAAAAGGGGCGGAAAGCATCGCAAAGGCATCAACAAATGCGGGCGTACAAAAACTGGTTCATGTGTCTGCTCTTGGCGCATCGGGAAATTCGCAATCAGTATATGCACGCAGTAAAGCGGCGGGCGAGAATGCTGTTCGAGCAGCTTTCGAGTCGGCGGTTGTGTTTCGTCCGAGCGTAGTTTTTGGACCTCAGGATGATTTTTTTAACCGCTTTGCGGAAATGGCCAGCGTCGCTCCCGCACTCCCGGTTTTTGGCTGCCCTCTGCCCACCATAAGGAATGGTACCCTTGATTGGTATGGGGATGGTGGAACTAAATTCCAACCTATTTATGCAGGCGATTTAGCAGATGCGATAGTACAGGTGTTCGAAGGCAACAACGTTTTGAGCAAAACCTACGAGCTTGGTGGGCCACAAGTATATAGTTTTAAAGAAATTTTAGATCTGATTCTGTTGGAAACCGGTAGACGCCGTTTGATGGTCCCGCTCCCGTTCTGGATAGCCTCCATCGTTGCGTTCTTTACCGGGTTATTACCTGTACCGCCACTGACTCCTGACCAGGTTATCTTGTTACGGTCTGACAATGTTGTGAATGAAGGTTCCTCTAGCCTTGCTGATTTGGGCATAGACGCTACGTCTGTGGAAGCAATTGTGCCCAGTTATCTAGATCAATATTGCAAAGGCGGCCGCTTTAGCCGCATTAGCAAAGCTTGATCAACGATAGACCCAATAAAGCAAAAACGCGCCTAAGAATAGCCGATAGATTACAAATGGTGTGAAGTTTGCGCGGGCAAGCCATCGGAGCATAAGCGTGATGGCTATTAACCCNGAGATAAATGNCAAGCTNACCGCAATCACGGCTTCTTTTTGCAGAATTAAGTTTCCTTTTTGATAGAGATCCAGTCCAGCAAATACGGCTATGCCGGCTATGGTTGGGATAGATAGTAACATGGAAAACCGTGCAGCATCTGAACGTTCCATGCTGAGTAAGCGACCCGCAGTTATTGTAACGCCGGCCCTACTGGCGCCTGGGATGAAGGCGAGTAGTTGAACTAGGCCAATAAAAAACGAATGTAAAATGGATAAGTGTTCTATTCGATNAAGAGTCAGGGTCGCTTTGTCCACGAGCCAAAGTAAAATGCCAAAGCCAAGGGTCGCCCAAGCAACGACTTCGATACTACGGAAATATGTTTCTACCTGATCTTGCGCTGTAAAGCCTAGAATCGCCACTGGTATGGTCGCGATTACTAGGTTGAGGGCGAGCTTGGTATCTCGGTTTGGTTCGCCGAGGAAACCCCTACCAACCCCGATAAGTATTTTCCACAAATCATGCCAGAAATAGACTAAAACCGCTCCAAGAGTGCCAAAATGGAGCGCGATGTCGATGGTTAGGCCTTGGTCCGGCCAACCTACAACTTTCGAGGCCACAACCAAATGTCCCGATGAACTAATGGGTAAAAACTCAGTGATTCCTTGGATTAAAGCAAGAATTGTGAGCTGATAGAGCTCCATGACATACGCCCACTTCCGTGTGAAGAATTAATAGATAACATACTAAGATAATTACATTGTTACGCTATTATCATTTCATAAAGTAAATTTTCCGTTCGGCCTCTTCAAATTGTATAGGTATTTAATGCGCACGCTTTACCATCTTTGGCTCTCTCCCGCCTGTCGGAAAATTCGTATAGCCCTTGCGGAAAAAAAACTTCAATTCGACATGATGCTTGAAAAAACTTGGGAACGTCGAGAAGAGTTTCTGGCATTGAATCCGGCTGGGTCAGTGCCGGTTTTAGTTGAAACCGACGGCGCAGCAGTTTGTGACGTATACGCTATCACAGAATATCTCGATGAAAAATATCCCGAACCTATGTTGCTTGGCGTGGACCCAAGAGAACGTTCTGAAACGCGACGACTTATTTGGTGGTTTAACGAAAAGTTTCAAAAAGAAGTGACCACCAAATTAGTAGATGAGAAAATTTTGAAGCGGTTTTTAAATATGGGTGAGCCGAGCTCTCAGTCTATCAGAGCAGGCTCCGCCAATATTCATTATCATCTGGATTACATCGGCTGGCTTATGGAAGAGCGGCAGTGGTTAGCGGGTAATTCTTTAACCTATGCGGATATTGCAGCCGCTGCTCATCTATCTTGCATCGATTATTTGGGCGATGTGCCCTGGGATGATCATAAGTCTGCAAAAGATTGGTATGCCAGATTAAAATCGAGGCCAAGTTTTCGTGATATTTTGGGCGACCATATACCTGGGTACCCACCGCCAAGACATTATGCGGATCCCGATTTTTAGCCTTTGAAGCGCGGTTGAAGCGTCCTTGCGGCGCTGAGGTTTAACTCACCGATTACTGAGTATTAGAATCGAGTATTTCGAGATTACGTTTTGCTGCATCCGCGGCCGGAGAACTCTCATGAAGTTGGATTAATTTAAGCCAGTCCTGCCGTGCACCGTCTTTATCGCCCGCTAGTCGCATTAAAATACCACTTTCTAGAAGCGCCTCTGCATGGGTTGGATCGATGGATATGGCTCTTATGATATCTTGCCTTGCGGCAGCCATATTGCCGGCATAGCGGTGTGCACTCGCACGGAGTGCCAACGCTTCCGCAAAACTAGGTTGTAACTTTAAAGACTCATTTAAATCTTCGATCGCATCTACATACCGACCTTTCTCCGCATGTATTGTTGCCCGGTCAACAAAAAGCTGCGCATTTCTGGGGTCAATTTTTATTGCGGCGGACTGTACGTTAAAAGCGCGAATCGGATTATTAGCATCCAGCCAAGCTTGACCAGCTTGAGCAAAGATTTCAGCTCGCACAGCATTCGGGGTAGATTTTGGCATATTTTGTGCCAGCGTCTCCAACTGGGTTGCTGCTTCCTTATATTTTTTTAAATAAATAAGCGCCACAGCGGCACAATGTGTGGCGGCGTCGGCGCCACCATGATCCTGCCATTTAAGCGCTTTTTCAAAACCTATATGCGGCTCAATACGCACCAATTGCATGCATTTTCGGTAACTTTCATGTTCGGCTAAATGATTTTCCTTTGGCGGTATTACTTGCGCGCTGATGGGGAAAGATAGAAAAATAAAAGTTGCATGCACAAGCGAAACTAGTCGACGGGTAAGGCAGGTTCGTATCATTATAGTATTCCTGTCATTCGATTTTAAAGGTCGACCGTCTCTTTTGCTTTGCAAGAGAGGAAAATTAGCAATTACATGAGCAATGATCAAAAACATCTATTTTGTTTTGGCCTAGGCTATTCTGCCAAGCGGTTGGCTCGCGATCTTATTGATAGCGATAATGACTGGACCGTTGTTGGCACTTCTCGTAGTGAAAAAAAGACGGAGTGTCTCAAGAATATCGGCGTGAAGACTTTATTTTTTGATGGCGAACAGCCGATCTCCTGCGTTGAGAAATGGCTCGAGAGCGCTACGCATTTGGTCATTTCGGTGCCGCCAGACCCCCAAGGAGATCCAGTTCTTCGGTATCACAAAAATGATATTGCTCAGTTAAGCAACCTTGAGTGGGTAGGTTATTTATCCACGACCGGTGTTTATGGTGACAGAAAAGGTGAATGGGTGGATGAGACTGCCGAGCTAACGCCTTCGAGCCCGCGCGGCGTACGCAGGGTCGCCGCGGAGTGCGCATGGATGGATCTCTGGTGTACCCATCAAGTACCGGTCCATCTGTTTCGACTTGCTGGAATTTATGGACCAGGCCGTAATGCTCTGGAGACGGTGCGGTCCGGTCGCGCTCGGCGGATTGATAAACCCGGTCAGGTATTTAGCCGTATCCATGTGGATGATATTGCCCAAATTCTCAAAGCATCTATCGAACATCCTAATCCTGGTGCTTCCTATAATGTGTGTGACGATGAGGCTGCGGCGCCAAAGACGGTCATTGAATATGCCTGCAGGCTATTGCGGGCAGAGCTGCCACCGCTTCTTTCTCTCGATGAAGCGGACCTTTCCGAGATGGCGCAGAGTTTTTATGCAGACAACAAGCGCGTCTCCAACGAACGAATTAAGAAAGACCTGATGGTAGAGCTAAAATGGCCAACTTATAGGGAAGGTTTGCAAGGCCTTCTTTAAAGGTTTTGGCGTTTATCCTGGTTGGTCGAAGCGTGCTTTCTAGGAAAGAGCGTCAACAAAATTAAGCAGTCGCTTAATATCGTCGGGTCTCGACATGCGGTGATCGGCATCCTTGACAAAGGTTATTTTAACATCCGGAGACACTAGCGCGTCTAAAATATCGAGGGAGAGCGACCACGGTACTGCATCGTCTTGCATGCCATGAAGGATCCTTACTGGTCCTTCAAATTTAATAGGGTCGCCTAACAAATTATGGTTAATGCCTTCTTGAAGAAGTTTTTGCGTGATTGGATACCCGGCGGGTTCGTACCTGGATGGGCGTATCCAAACGCCTTTTTCCTCAAGCTGTTGTTTCGCGTCGTTGGGAAGGTTGGCGAGCGTACGCTGGGTCATGTCAACCGCAGGCGCTATGGTGATGATAGCGGCAATTCTGTTTGGTCGCGCGCGCGCCAAAAGGAAGGCAATCCAGCCGCCCATGGATGAGCCGACAACAATTTGTGGGCCNGTGGCTATCGAATCGAGTATCGTCAAAGCATCTTTGAGCCAATCACCAATGGTAGAGTCGGCGAAAAAACCACCCGATTGGCCATGCCCACGATAGTCAAATCTCGTGTATTGTTGGCCACGGTCGCNGCAAAAAGCACCGAGCGAAACCGCCTTTCCACCGGTCATGTCCGAGCGGAATCCCGTGCAAAATATTACGCCCGGGGTATATCCCGGGTTATGATGAAAGGCTAATTTTACTCCGTCTTCGCAAGCAATACTTGCTGGCGTATCGGCCATATGAGATATCCTCTTAAGTGGATCGGTATTATACAAAGTTTTTTGGGGTAGTTAGGGAATTCGAAATCTTACATGGTAAAGTCGGANAAAACTATGGCGAAGCGCAATGGGCCGGTCGTTCTGCAAGTATTACCCTCTCTTCAAACTGGCGGTGCAGAGCGCGGTTGTGTTGATATTGCAGTAGCGGTTTTGGAGGCCGGCGGTACAGCTTTAGTTGTGTCGAGTGGCGGGGATATGGTGCGCGACCTGGATAGAGCTGGTGCGCGTCATTTTAAAATGCCTGTTCATTCCAAAAACCCCGTAAGAATTTGGTTAAATTCTAGGAGATTAATCAAAATTATTCGTGAGTTCGATGTGCAAATCGTTCATGCGCGCAGCAGAGCGCCTGCCTGGAGTTGCCGTGCCGCTTGTTTGAAAACTGGAGCGCATTTCATTACGACCTTTCATGGGACCTATAATATCAATTCGCGCTTAAAGCGCCGTTACAATGCGATCATGACCAAAGGCGAGCGGGTAATTGCTATTTCTCGTTTTATTGCTGACCATATAAAAACGGAATATAAAATTGATCCCGCGCGTCTGCGCATCATTCATCGCGGCATTGATATAGAGCAGCTTGAACCCGCAGCAGTGCCCGCTGCGCGGATAGTCAGCCTTGCAGAAAAGTGGCGGTTGCCCGATGACATTCCCGTAATCTTGATGCCGGGGCGTTTAACTCGTTGGAAGGGCCAGTCGGTACTGATTGAAGCCCTCGCAGCGCTTAAGGAACTAAAGGTGCGTTGTTTATTTGTCGGCGATGACCAGGGCCGAACCGGGTATCGGCAGGAATTGATGTATTTGGTCAAAAATCGCGGGCTGGAGAGTACAGTACATTTTGTTGGTCATTGTAACGATATGGCAGCGGCCTACATGTTGGCGGATGTAGTTGTTTCTGCGTCAACTGACCCCGAAGGTTTTGGCCGAGTGATGGCTGAGGGGCAAGCATTGGGTAAGCCTGTCATAGCCGCAGATCATGGCGCAAGTAGCGAACTGATCATTCATGGGGAGACAGGCTGGTTAGTGCCTCCTGGCGATCCATTGGCGCTGGCAGCTGCTTTAAAAAAGGTCCTGGCTTTGAACACTAACCAACGCGAAGACCTTGCAGAAAAAGCTATCTTAAATATCAGGGAAAAATTTTCTCGTTCTCAAATGTGCGCGAGTACGCTAGATGTATATGAAGAAATTCTCTCCGAATCGGTATCCATACCTACGGCCTTAAAAGAGAGCCCGGTCTCGGCTGCGTGAGGAATATCTGCGTGAGCGAGAATGCCGTAGAAAGAATCCTCGTTGTTAAGCTCGGTGCCTTGGGTGATTTTGTGCAGGCCCTCGCCCCATTCCAGGCCATTCGAGAACATCATCCCTCGTCACACATTACACTTTTAACGACGCCGGCATTTTCTGCGCTTGGCAGTGCCACTGGGTGGTTTGATGCTGTGCGAACTTANAGCCGGCACGGATGGTGGCGGTTTGGTATGCGCCATAAGTTACGAAAATTCTTCAACCAAGGTGGTTTCAGAAGGGTTTACGATCTTCAAACTTCTAAGCGTAGCAATTCCTTTTACCGCAGTTTCAAGAGGCCCCGGCCCGAGTGGTCTGGAATAGCCAATGGGTGTTCGCACCCGCATTCTAATCCGGATCGCGATTTCATGCACACTATAGAACGTCAGGCTGAACAGCTAGAGATGGCTGGCGTTCGACCCGTCCTCGCACCGGACCTGAGTTGGTTTGATGCGGACACGACGCGTTTTAGATTGGAAGATGAATATTATTTGNTCGTGCCAGGAGGTGCGGCCCATCGACCCGAAAAGCGCTGGCCGGTCAAACGCTATATCCAATTAGCCAATGACCTTGTTGCATGGGGGCGTATTCCGGTGTTGTTAGGCGGCAAGGAAGAAAGTGATGTTCTGGACGCAATTGCGCGTGGTTGCCGGCAAGCCCGGAATCTAGGCAGAAGCACTAATATTTTTGATATTGCCGGTTTAGCGCGTCTTGCAACTGGTGCTATTGGAAATGATACGGGGCCAATGCATATAATTTCGGCCGTGGGATGCCCTTCCGTAGTGCTTTATTCGCACGCCTCAAATCCAGATTTATGTGGCCAGCGGGGGCTGTCGGTTAAGATATTACGCCGTGCCGCTTTGGAGGGTTTGGCGGTGGCGGAAGTTGAAGCGGCGATGCAATGCCGTTGACGAGCAAGGACAAAACAGCGAAAAGGCATGCGCTAAAGATCATGGCATTGACAAAATTTGTTAAGAAATGGGTTAGGCATGGGTAACGGCGTAGCAATCACGCTGCCGGATGGTAGTAAAAAGCAATTTGATGGGCCGATCTCTGGAATGGAGGTGGCCGAATCTATTGGTAAGGGGCTGGCTAAAGCAGCACTCGCGGTCGTTGTGGATGGGGCGCAATGGGATTTGCTTCGGACCATCGAAAACGATACCAGTATAGCTATTATCACGCGTGACTCCGAAGAAGGGTTAGAGTTACTCCGCCATGATTGTGCCCATGTTTTGGCGGAGGCGGTAAAGGAACTGTATCCGGACGTTCAGGTCACAATCGGTCCGTCTATAGAGGGTGGTTTTTATTACGATTTTGCGCGCGACACTCCGTTTACGCTTGATGATCTTGAGCAAATCGAGAAGCGGATGGCTCAGATTGTCGATCGGGACGAGGATATCGTTCGCGAAGTTTGGGAGCGTGATGCGGCTGTAGAGTTTTTCAAAGATGCTGGTGAGCATTACAAAGCCGAAATCATAGAAGACCTTCCAGCGGACGAAGAAATAACGATTTATCGACAAGGCGATTGGTTGGATTTATGTCGTGGCCCCCACTTGCCGTCAACTGGAAGACTTGGCAAAGCATTTAAGCTGACAAAATTGGCAGGCGCCTATTGGCGAGGCGATTCTGGAAATGAACAGCTGCAACGCATCTATGGCACCTGCTGGAGAAACGATAAAGAACTTAAAGCCTACCTGCATATGCTGGAAGAAGCGGAGAAGCGTGATCATCGACGTCTCGGACGCGAGATGGACTTGTTTCACTTCCAGGAAGAAGCGCTGGGTGCTGTCTTTTGGCATCCAAAGGGCTGGACGCTGTTCCAGGCCCTTATTGACTATATGCGCCAGTGTCAGTCAAAGGCTGGCTATGTTGAGATCAATACCCCCGATATTATGGATCGAAGCCTATGGGAGAGATCTGGCCATTGGGAGAAGTTCGGCGAGAACATGTTCACAACAGAGGCGAGAGAGGACCGCGTTTTCGCTTTGAAGCCAATGAATTGCCCCGGTGGTGTTCAAGTTTTTAACCAAGGTATNAAAAGCTACCGNGATCTACCTCAGCGCATCGCGGAGTTCGGCAAAGTGCATCGTTTCGAACCGTCGGGTGCCTTGCACGGTTTGATGAGGGTCCGAGCTTTCACTCAAGACGATGCTCATATTTTTTGTACGGAAGAACAAATCACTGATGAATGCCGAGTCGTCTGCAAGTTAATCCTCAGCATTTACCGTGATTTCGGCTTTGAGGACGTACGAATCAAGTTTTCTGATCGTCCGGAAAAGCGGATCGGATCCAACGCGATATGGGATAAATCGGAAGCAGCACTTAAAGCCGCCGTCGAAGCTACGGGTCTTTCATATACCACTAATCCTGGTGAAGGCGCCTTCTATGGCCCAAAATTGGAATTTGTACTTCGTGACGCTATCGGCCGTGACTGGCAATGTGGTACGTTGCAAGTAGACCTTAATCTTCCTGAACGGCTGGAAGCTTTTTATATTGGTGCGGATGGCGATAAACACCCACCTGTCATGTTGCATCGGGCGCTGTTTGGTTCATTGGAGCGATTTACCGGCATCCTTTTGGAGCATTACGCTGGCAAGCTGCCACTCTGGCTGGCGCCAGTTCAGGTCGTAATTGCAACCATAACCAATGATGCGGACGATTATGCTAAAATCGTCTCGGAGGCCTGCGAAGCAGCCGGGCTCAGAGTAGTGGCTGACTGTAGGAACGAAAAAATCAACTATAAGGTGCGCGAACATTCCCATGCTAAAGTGCCGATACTATTTGTTGTTGGCAACCGCGAAGCGGAAAAGGGGACAGTTGCGATTCGCCGGCTTGGTGGAAAACAGCAAGAAGTACTTGCGCTCGACGAAGCGATAAATAGACTTAATGAAGAAGCGGCGATTACGGCCGACTGATTGGTTCCTTAACGTGGTGGGAGATTCCCACTGCCGTAATTTTGTTTCAATAGCTAGGGAGGATAGTTCTATAGCAAGAAGACCAATGATGAGCCCGCCGGTCAAAGATGGACCAAAGGCCAATGAAGATATCGAAGCTTTAGAGGTTCGGTTGATTGATGAAGAGGGGGGCCAAGTAGGCGTGGTCAAAACACCGGATGCTCTTGAGCGAGCAATTGCGGTCGGGCTTGATCTTGTTGTTGTCTCGCCTAGTGTATCGCCACCCGTTTGTAAAATACTTGATCTGGGCAAATACAAATACGAAGCACAAAAAAAGAAAAGCGAAGCCCGAAAAAAACAAAAAACAATCGATGTCAAAGAAATAAAATTCCGTCCCAACATCGAAACACACGATTATGAAGTGAAAATGCGCGCTATGCGAAAGTTCTTGGGTGAAGGTGACAAAGTGAAAGTTACCTTACGGTTCCGAGGCCGCGAAATGGTGCATCAACATTTGGGCATGAAAGTGCTAGAGCGCGTTCGCGATGATATGGATGAAGAGGCAAAGGTTGAGCAAATGCCGCAGCTT
This sequence comes from Rhodospirillaceae bacterium, assembly GCA_002715005.1. Lineage (GTDB taxonomy): Bacteria > Pseudomonadota > Alphaproteobacteria > UBA8366 > UBA8366. Next base: position 193,704 of record PAXN01000025.1, on the reverse strand, counting down.
GAGGGGCGGCAAATGACAATGATTTTAGTGCCGCGTTAATTGAACTTAGGGGTCTTTTAGCTTTTTCGGGCAGCGATCGCTTTTTGAATAAATGCGTTGGGTTCACCATTTTGATAGGCCTTAGCAAGTGCCTTGATTCCTGCATCAATGGCCTGATCAAGGGACAGCTGCTCCCAATCGCGCATAAGTGTCTTTTGGAGCCGCATGCCGGTGGGGCCGTTGNAGGCAAGGGTCTGGGCGCANTCNTNGATGGCGTTTTGNAACTCAGCNATCGGTACNATCTTCTGCACTAACCCCCAGTTTTCTGCTGTTTTGGCGTCGATAGCGTCGCCGCGATAGAGCAACCAAGAAGTTCGCCCCCAGCCGATGAGCCGTGGTAATAGTGCAGCTTCAATGACGGAAGGGATGTCCAATACAACTTCCGGCATGGAAAACTGCGCGTGATCCGCAGCAATCCGGATATCGCAGCCGGCTATTAATTCTAGCCCGGCACCGATACAAATGCCGTGGATACGCGCGATCACAGGGACGGGAAGATCACGGATAGCCTGAATTGTATCATGCAATGCGGTTATATAGGTTCGCGCGCCATCCGCATCGAAAGAACCGAGTTCGGCTATATTGGCGCCGCCGCAAAAGGCGCCTTCGCCTTTGCTAGCGAGGATGGCGACGCGCAAATCATCGCGTTCTGCGAGGGACCTAAATCTATTGCCGAGCGCCAAAACAAGGTCGCTTGTCAAGCAGTTGGCGCGATTGGCATTGTCAAATGTGACAGTTGCAATTTCGCCTGTAGCCCCATGAGCGAAATTTGTGGATATAGGCGGGCTGGTCACTTGAATTCTCTCCCTTGCGTGTTGCCCTGGTGGGCGCTATAAGGCCGCACTCCCCGATGATGGGATTAAAGGACGATGGTAGGCCAATGGGTATGCCTTCCCGTCCATCTACAGGTCAACCTGATATAAGGAAAAATCAAATGCCCAAGATTAAGAATAAGAGTAGCGCTAAAAAGCGCTTTCGTCTCACCGCAAAAGGTAAAGTACGTTTTAATAGCGCAAATTTGCGCCACATGCTCCGTAGGCGTTCTCAAAAAATGAAACGGACCAATCGAGGCACTCAAATTTTGAGTAAACCCGATGCTCGCATTATTAAACGTAACTTTTTGCGTAACGTTTAGCCTTAGTAAGGGACGATAGATATGGCACGCGTAAAACGCGGCGTTACCAAACACGCCCGTCACAAAAAAGTCATTGATCGCGCCAAGGGCGCCAGAGGCCGGCAAAAAAATACTTTCCGTGCGGCAAAGCAGAGGGTCGATAAAAATATGCAATATGCATATCGAGACCGGCGCACTCGTAAGCGCGCTTTTCGTAGTCTTTGGATTCAACGCATCAATGCAGCGGTGCGCGAGCACGGCTTGACTTATTCGCAGTTTGTGAATGGCATGAAAAAAGCCGGTATCGAAATCGACCGCAAAATATTATCCGATATCGCCGTTCGTGAACCTGGGGCTTTTAAGGCGCTAGTGGATCAAGCGCAGGCCTCCCTCTCTTAGAGCGGGTCTAAGGCTGGGCGCTTTGCCGGCCAAGGCCGGGAAGGATTTCGATGACTGAGACTCTAGATCAGCTTCGCGACGACTTTCTTGCGAATGTTGAGGCTGCCGAAGATTTGGCGGCGCTAGAAGAATTGCGCGTAAGTGCGTTAGGCAAAAAAGGCGGTATCTCGAAACAGATGCAAGGCCTGGGCAAATTGCCGCCGGAAGAACGCAAAGAAGCAGGCCAAGCGCTCAATGCGGTGAAGACCGCCGTTGCCGAAGCAATCGAGAGCAAAAAGTTAGTACTTGAAGAGGCTGCACTTGATTCGCGGTTAGCCGAGGAGTCTATTGACGTCTCCTTACCTATTCGGCCCGAGACAGAAGGGCGCCTACATCCCATCACGCAAACTATTGACGAAGCCATCGCTATTTTGGGGGAAATGGGATTTGCGGTCGCGGAAGGTCCCGAAATTGAGGATGATTTTCATAACTTCACCGCATTAAATATTCCGCCTGAGCATCCTGCACGCCAGATGCACGATACGTTCTATCTGCCTAAAAAAGAAAATGGCAGTCGCATGGTGTTGCGGACGCATACTTCGCCGGTTCAAATACGTACTATGTTGTCGGAAGAGCCGCCACTTCGGATCATTGCACCAGGGCGCACCTATCGCTGCGATTCCGATATGACCCACACGCCGATGTTTCATCAAATAGAAGGTCTAGTTATCGATAAATCGACTCACTTTGGTCATCTCAAAGGGTGTTTGCTGAATTTTATGTCGGCTTTTTTTGAAGTGGATGATCTTCCGCTTCGCTTCCGGCCCAGTTTTTTTCCTTTCACGGAGCCGTCGGCGGAAGCAGATATAGGCTGTTCACGCGAGGGCGGCGAATTAAAAATTGGCGGTAGCGGCGACTGGATGGAGATCCTCGGTTGCGGCATGGTACATCCCAATGTGTTAAGGGCTTGCGATATAGACCCCGAAGAATATCAGGGTTTTGCTTTCGGCCTTGGCGTCGAACGCATGGCAATGCTGAAATATGGCATCCCCGATCTTCGTACATTCTTCGATGGGGATCTTCGGTGGCTGAAGCATTATGGTTTTGTGCCTTTGGAGGCTCCCAGTCTAGTGCGGGGGCTCAGCTAATGAAGTTCACACTCGCCTGGCTTAAAGACCACCTTGATACGGAGGCATCTCTGGAAGAAATCACGACCCGGCTCACTATGCTTGGGCTAGAGGTGGAGGAGGTTTTAGATCGGTCGGCAGAATTCTCGGCGTTCAAGTCCGCACTAGTCGTTGACGCAAAGCCGCACCCTGATGCGGATAGGCTCCAGGTATGTAGGGTTGATACGGGAACTGAAAAGCTGCAGGTGGTATGCGGGGCGCCAAATGCAAGGGTTGGTCTGAAAGGTGTCTTTGCGCCTGCGGGGGCTTTCATACCGGGCCTTGGCATTGAGCTAAAGAAAGCAAAAATTCGCGGCATTGAATCAACTGGCATGTTGTTATCCGAAAAAGAATTGGAATTATCAGAGGAGCACGACGGAATAATTGAGTTGCCTGAAGAAGCGGCGTTAGGTGCACCATTTGCTGAGATCATGGGTTTAGACGATCCTATGATAGAACTTGCTATTACACCGAACCGAGGCGACTGTTTGGGTGTCAGGGGTGTAGCACGGGATCTGGCTGCTGCTGGGCTTGGTGTGCTAAAGCCGTTGGATGATAGCGCTGTAAAAGGTGAGTTTGGTTCCCCAGTTAAATGGGTGCGTGATTTTCCAAAAGGTTCGGAAGAGGCCTGCCCGATAGTGGTCGGCCGCACCTTTAAGGGCGTTAAGAATGGGCCCAGTCCTAAATGGCTGCAGGACCGACTAACAGCGATTGGTCTGCGACCGATTTCGGCGTTGGTCGATATCACCAACTATGTGAGCTATGATCTAGGGCGGCCTTTGCATATTTTCGATGTTGCAAAGATCAGGGGCGATCTCACAATGCGGTTTTCTGAAGAAGGTGAGAAAATTGAAGCACTTGATGATCAAACATACTCGCTAGAACGCGACATGACCATTATCTCCGACGAGACTGGCGTTCAAGCGATTGCCGGCGTGATGGGGGGCCTAAAAACCGGCTGTTCCGAAACGACGACAGATGTTTTCCTAGAAATCGCGCTTTTCGATCCTATTCGGACCGCGGCGACCGGCAGAAAACTTGGGATAGAATCTGACGCGCGCTATCGTTTCGAGCGGTCCGTAGACCCTCAGTCGGTTGTGTGGGGTACGGAAGTAGCAAGTCGAATGATCTTTGAATTATGCGGCGGTAAGGCAAGCACTTTAACTGTTGCTGGTGAATTGCCCGATGCCAAAGAACCTATCACGCTCCGGCTTGATCGTCTTAAAAATTTTGGCGGCATAGAAATTGATTTAGACCGAGCTGCTAGCATATTGCGCGATTTAGGGTTTGCTGTTGAGGCTGGTAGCAATGTGCTGGAGGCAACGCCACCTACTTGGCGCCCTGATGTGGAAGGTGAGCATTGTTTGGTCGAAGAGGTGCTGCGGGTGTTCGGATACGACAAAATTCCGACGGTGCCGATGGAGCGTGAAAGTGAATTGCCGAAACCCATTCTAACCCCTCGTCAGCGTCATGTGGCTTTTGCCAAACGCGCGTTGGCAGGTCGTGGCATGATGGAAACAGTGACCTGGTCCTTTATCTCATCGAGNTATGCACCTTTGTTTGGCGGCGGTGATGCGGCGTTGCAATTAGAGAATCCGATCAGCAGCGATCTTGATGCGATGCGCCCCTCCTTGCTGCCTAATCTTTTGTTGTCTGCAGGCCGGAATGCTGATCGCGGGTGTCCGGACTTGGCGATTTTTGAATTAGGGCCAACCTTTCAGAATGATACTCCAGATGCTCAGGATTTGATGGTCGGTGGTTTGCGTCACGGAAGCGCTATTNGCCGCCATTGGCAGGGGACCGCCCGCCCGGTCGATGCCTTTGATGTGAAGGCCGATGCTTTGGCCGTACTTGCTGCCTGTAATGCGCCAAATGGTAGTTTGCAGGTGACTACCGACGCGCCTGCTTGGTACCATCCAGGCCGGTCCGGTACTTTGAGGTTAGGGCCGAATATTCTTGCATGGTTTGGCGAAATTCATCCCAAGATTCTCCGAATTTTAGACGTAAAAGGTCCTGCATCTGGTTTTGAAGTTGTCTTAGAAGCCATACCCTTGCCTAAAGGCAAAACGTCTAAAGGTCGTGCGGCGCTTGACGTATCACCCCTCCAGCCGGTCATGCGTGATTTTGCTTTTGTGGTAGCACAAGATGTGGCGGCCCTTGCGCTTGTAAAGGCCGCCCAAGCGGCTGACAAGGACCTCATTGTGACTGTTTGTGTTTTTGATGTATTTGAAGGTGCTTCTTTAGGTGAGAATAAGAAATCCATTGGTATTCAGGTAACGTTGCAGCCGCGCGATCATACGCTAACCGATGAAGAGATTGAAGTGGTGGCTGATAAAGTGGTTGCCAATGTGAAAAAGAAAACTGGCGGTATCCTCAGGTCATAATTTCTTTCAGCCCAAGGTTAGTTTAGGACCTGACTAGATAATTTTCATTCATCTTTGGGGCTTGGCAAAATTCTCCTTAAAAGATTCTCAACCGCCAGTTCCGATGTATTTTGTATTCACCATATAAATCAAGATCTAAAACGTACAAAATGAGGATGAAAAATTCTAAACTAACTTCACAGGCAGTTGACGGTAGATCGCGAATCGGTCAGCTTGCAACTTCCTCTCGATTTTGAGAAAGTAAATGCCTCCCAAACGTGAACGCAAACACTCCTACGTGGTCCCGTGTTCATCGGAATTTCGTGATGCAATTACCGCACTTGCAGATATGCGCGGCGTTAATGTGGCTGATATTGCACGTTCAGTGATGCTTATTGTTCCAACGGAAATTATTCAGGCATGCCCTGATGCTGGCGAACCACCTGCTGGTGATCGAGAATCTGTCGTCCTTAAGTCTGGTCCTAGTCAAGGTAAACCATGGCGACGGAAGCCACGTCTTCAGGTCCGGCTGCCAAAAGGATATGCGGTTATCGATATTCGTCGAGCCCTAGGATTGGCACTTGCGATTGATCATGGGGACATTGAGGTGACATTAGAAGATGGTCGGTCTCCACGTGCGCGCGATCTTTTGCGCGAAGCACGAAACGACATAGACCGGATCCGCGGTGCGTTGACAGAACTCGCCTATTCGCCGATCGAGCGCGGTATAGAAACTAATGCTGATGCTTTGTATGTTTTGGGATTCCATCCCCATGCTCGTCCGAGCCAAGATGATATCAAAGCGCGTTTTCGTATATTGGCAACAATTTATCATCCCGATGGAATGTTTGGGGATACGGTTAGAATGAGCCAGCTCAACGATGCAATGGCGTTTCTTCGNCGTCGGATGGCTTGGAGAACAGCTTAATAGACNTCTCTTAATATTCATTCCTTTAAATCAAGGTTAAGAAAAATGGCTGAATTTTCAGAAACTGAAAAGAAATTACAGGAAGTTTTTCCGGGTGGCCGCATGACAAAAAATGCATTGGCCGAGGATATAAATTTTATTATTTGCGAGGGTAAGGGTGCGCGAGTTTTGGGAACCGACGGCGATTGGCGAATTGACTATGTATGTGGTGCGGGCGCTTTGGTGCTAGGGCATGCCTATCCCGAGGTCGTGATGGCAGTGCGCGATCAAGCTTCAATAGGCACACATTTTTTTGGACTGGTGAATGACAAGGCCCTAGAGTTGGCAGAAGAGCTGGTCTCAGCCATTCCCTGTGCGGATCGAGTGATATTTACNACTACCGGATCGGAGGCTACTTACTATGCTATGCGGTTTGCCCGTGCCTTTACGGGCCGTGATGTCATTTTNAAATTCGAGGGCGGATATCACGGCAATCATGATTATTCGAATATTAGCGTTGCACCGGATGCAGCTTCCAATTATCCGTCGGGACAACCTGACGCCCTGGGCATTCCGGATGGTGCGCAGAATTCGGTCATTGTAGCGCCTTTTAATGACCTGGAAGCGACGGCGCGAATNATTAAGGAGCATAAGGAGGTTCTNGCGGGGGCNATTGTCGAGCCNGTTCAGCGCGTTATTTTCCCCGNTGACGGGTTCTTACAAGGATTGCGTGACCTGTGTGACGAGGCNGGAATTTTGCTGCTGTTCGATGAAGTGGTAACAGGCTTCCGCCTTGCCTATGGCGGTGCCCAGGAATTTTACGGCGTAAAACCAGATTTGGCATCTTATGGGAAAATTATGGGCGGCGGCCTGGCATTGGGTGCCGTTGGGGGGCGTGAAGATATTTTATTGCATGCCAACCCAGGAATCATTGGAGACAGCAAGGGGACCGCGATTAGCGGTACCCTGCATGGAAACCCATTGAGTGCTGCCGCCGGTTTGGCTTGTTTGAAAGTCCTGAAAGACCTAAACCCCTACCAGCAACTCCGCGATCACGGGCAAACGGTGCGCACAGCGTTTCAAGAGGTTCTTGATCATCACAACCTTGGCGTTCGGGTAATTGGCCAGGAATCTTGGTGGCAATTCTTTGCGAGCGACCGGGACCCACAGGATTATGCTGATTTCCTCAATGCAGATATGGAAAAAACTAAGGCGTTAGATCTGGCTTGGAGTCGGGAAAGAGTGTTTGTGATGCCGAACACGCGTCGGTTCGTCTCTGTAGCCCATACGGACAAAGAATTGGATGAAGCGGTAATTTCTTTAGATGCGGCTTGCCGGGCTATTGTTTGAGACGGCTGAGCTAGATGGAGCCTGAATGGGTTGGCCTATAGACATCGAAAACCACGCAATAGTCTTTTTAGGGTTTTCAGATAGCTGACTTAGCCGCGCTCAATCAATTTATCCGCGCTTAGAGTCTGTGCGCCGGCAGTGGGACACCACATGGATTTGCCACCGGCACCGCCGGCAATAACGATAACTAAATCTTCGGGTCGATTTATAATCGGTACCATTGATTCCGGGTCGCTCTTGTCGACTTCTTTGGGGAAGAATGGTCCGTGAGATTTGCCACGCCCTTTAACTAGTCGCCAGGGTTGGCGTGCGTGTTCATAGACTTTCTGGCGGATAATTTCCTTGGTCCAGCCGCCTACATGAAAATTAGCCGCATGTTCTGGGCAGATCACCAACACAGGCTCACCCTGAGAATAAAGATTATTGCAGCCTAGCGTCGCCATGGAATCCGCAAAGACTTCCAAAATATCTTCCGGAATTGTGCGCATGTTCTCTGTCATGCTGTGGGGTGCTTCACATTGCACCACCGTGACCACGCTGTCCTCGGCGTTGTATCCTCGGTCCACNTGAATCGGATNCCANGGGTTAGCGGTTTGGTGTTCGGCGATGCAATAGGTGAATTTGCCTGGATGACCATGCTGGGCAAAATCAACTACAGCGGGGACTGCNCCGCCCAAGTTAAGATGCGTAAGTCGAAGTGCGCGACCAATCGTGGCGTTTGATCGCCAGCCGGGACCGAAACAGCCATTNCCGTAGTTTATATTGAGGTCCTTGACTATGGGTCCGCTGATGATGAGTAAGGGTGCAGCGGCATGGGTTGTGGTTTGCCGATGGTGGAGGCCATAGCGTTCCTCCAATGTTGCTTCTAGGGCGGCAATAATAACCGGTAGATAGTCAGATTTGGCACCGGCCATCACCGCATTGATGGCAACTTTTCTAAGGGTGGCCTTGCCTTGAAAAGGTGGTACGTGGCCGATCAGGGTATCCGGGTCGCGCCACGGCATACCCGCCAGCATTTTTTCGATGCGTTTTTCGGTAGGAGGGATAATCGGCAAGCCGTCTGTCCAACCTTTTTTGTAGAAATGATCGTTGACCAATTCTAGATCATCAGGCAGACGTATTTCCTCAGATAACAGCTCATTGATTGGCTTTACTGCCATTTATTTTCCTATCTTGCGACAGCGTGTTCGGGCAGCGGAAATTTTTTCCCAGNAAACTCCGCAGCGAGCACATCGTTCGGTGTCGTAAGCATTCTAACTACTTCGGGCGCGGCATCTCTGCCTCGCTTTTTAACCACACCCAGATCCCGGTGACCGAGTGGATGGGGTAATAGGAGAATGGGCAGGCCTGGATAATCAAGCTGTCTGGATACCGCTTGTGCCAACGTGCAAAAAGAACAGCTGATCAGTGTAACAGTTGGGATCCCTTGGGATTCAAGGGCCACGGCGTCATGGACGCTCCACGGGGAGGACGAACCTCAATGACCTACACCACTGACAGCAACATCCACCGAAGATGCCATTTGATCAATGAAGGGAGCGGCTTTCGAGGGAAAGCCTTTGCGCCAAAATACGACCTCTCCCACACTATGATCGTTTTCAAGCATCTCGCACAAGCCATCCATGANATGGTCGGTAAATTCTTTACCGTTATCTAAAAGACCGACCTTAAGCCCTTTCAAACTATTTGTTCTTGGTGCTAATGGCATCGGCGGAACATGGCGAACGTCTATGGGTATGTGAACCTGAATTTCCGACATAGTATCTGCTCTCTTTAAGAAATTATTAGCTTGTTACGGCCGAACATTTCAAGCCGTTGTTCGACTATAACTGAATTAACTGATTATCCAACCTGGTGGTACGGATGCACGGAGGTAGATGACCGAGGCTCATTGACTCCTGCGACATTCTGACCCCACAATGGTAGGTAAGCGTCTTAAGAAGATTAAACCCATCGCGTAAGAAACAACCGTGCATGGATACCTAAAAAGACGAAATAGACGCCGTTATGCCGGGTCAGGCTCGGGGGCGGTTCCAATTAATACGGTCTCTTTTTGATTGACGCCGGATGTTTTGTATCAACGGTCCAAGCTTAGGGAGGACAAGTATGTCTATCAAAAACAAAATTGGATTAGTGTCAGCGGCGGCATTTGCGGCAGCAGCATTTACGGCGCCGGTGGCAGCGCTTTCGCTCAAAGATAAAAAAGTGACTTTTATTGTGCCTTATAAAGAAGGTGGCGGTACGGATACTATGGCACGAATTTTCCAGCCTTTTCTGCAGAAATATCTGCCAGGCAACCCAACTATTTTGGTTCTAAACCAGCCGGGTGGCGCAGGCTCGAAAGCGTCGAACAAATTCCAACGCGAGGGACGCACAGATGGCACTATGATCATTGCTATTTCGTCTTCTGCGCTCGTCGCCTATACGATGCGGGCAAAAAAGGTGAAGTATGACGTTCTGTCATGGCATCCGGTAATTTTGATTCCGCGCGGTGGCGTTATGTATGCCAACCCCAAGCACACGGGAATTATTGGCCATGGTAAGGATGTGGTTGCTGACATCAAAAAATTGCAAAAGGCCAAAGGTTTGGTCAATGGCACCAAGAATCCGGTTGATGGCGGATTGCGCGGTACTCTAGGCTATGCACTTATGGGTATTACCCATGATACCACCTTTGGTCTTAGCACCTCGAAACAACGAAAAGCGTTTCATCGTGACGAGATCTCGCTGAACTACGACGCCACGGGTCCCTACATTAAGAAAGTTAAGAAACATGAGAAAAAGGGCACAGTCGCACCGTTTGTTGCGTTTGGTTATTTCGATAGCGAGGGTAAAATTAAGCGAGACCTAACCTTCCCTAACCTACCGACGATTGAAGAAGCGGTGACTAATCTTAACGGAAAACCACCTTCTGGCCCGATGTGGGAAGCGTTTAAGAATTTCATGGGTATTGGTGTAAACGCATCAAAGGCAATTGCTCTGCCGAAAGGCACGTCATCCGAAATCGTTGCGGTTTATCAGAAAGCAATGAAACAAATTGCTGCAGATTCAAAGTTCCAAAAAATCGCGGAGAAACGGTTTGGTAAATTGCCAATTGTCTTTGGCGCTGATGCTAAGAAAATTCTAAAGCAGGCTACGACTATGAAACCTTCAACCCGTAAATGGATGAAGAAATTCATAAAGGACAAATATGACGTGAATATTTAAGCGAATGAATTTTNATGACGCCTTCGGGCGTCATTTTTTTTATTTATTTAAAATAATTTTTTGAGGGGAGGGTGGTCCCATGTCTATCGAAGAAGCTGCCTCACGGGCATTAGCCACGATTTTCACTTGGCACCACATGGCGGCTCTCTGGGGCGGCGTGTTGATCGGCCTTACCATGGGCATTCTACCCGGCCTTGGTGGAACAGCTGGCCTGGCGCTAATACTTCCATTTTTATACGGCACCGAACCATCCGTTGCATTGGCGATGATGATTGGCTTGCAATCGGTGACGGTTACCTCCGATACGTTTCCATCTGTTTTGATGGGCATCCCGGGGACGTCTGGTAGTCAGGCGACAGTGGTCGATGGATTTCCCATGGCGAAAAAAGGTGAAGGCGCGCGTGCTTTGGCCGCAGCTTTTATCTCGTCAATGTTTGGCGGTCTTTTTGGGGCGGCGGTTCTCTCGGTCGCAATATTTTTCGCTATTCCGTTGCTTGAGAATGTCGGTTTTGGTGAGCAAATGATGCTGATTGTTTTGGCATTGACCATGATAGGCATGTTGACCGGCTTGAGTCCGGTCAAGGGGTTCGCTTGCTGTGGCATGGGGCTTATGCTGGGCGCNATCGGAGCAGCGCCCATGATGGGCGATCTTCGGCTCACCTTTGGTACCGAATATCTCATTGACCAAATTCCACTGGTCATCATGGGGCTTGCAATGTTCGCAACTCCAGAGATCATCGATCTTCTGCGCCGCCAATGGGCAATCTCCGAGACTGAGCAATTAGGTGCCGGCTGGAAGCAGGGTTTCTTCGACTGGTGTGACAATTGGTGGTTGTCACTGCGGTGTGCGTGTATCGGCTGTCTCATTGGTGCTTTGCCGGGCCTGGGTGGTACAGTTATTGATTGGATTGCCTACAGTCATGCGATCCAGACCACTGATAATAAAGAAAGTTACGGCACCGGTGATGTGCGAGGCGTAATTGCACCGGAATCAGCCAATAACGCTAAAGAAGGCGGCGCACTTATTCCGACGATTTTATTTGGTATTCCAGGATCGGGCAGCATGGCGATTTTGTTGGGCGGGTTTATATTAATCGGTATCGAGCCAGGTGTTGAATTAGTCACTGATCAACTAAATCTCGTTTATATCATGATCTGGTCGGTTGCACTTGCGAATGTTTTGGGCGCAGGTCTAAGTACAGCGTTAGCTGGGCAGTTAGCTAAGATTACGCTGATTCGCTATGTATTGGTGGCACCTTTTATGTTCGGGTTGATCTTCTTTGCAGCTTTTCAGGCTACCCGAGATTGGGGCGACATTATTGCGTTGTTTATCGCAAGCTCGCTCGGCGTGTACATGAAACGGTTTGGCTGGCCCCGACCGGCTATGCTTATTGGATTTGTGCTGGCAGAGAAAGTGGAAGCCTCTGTCTATCACGCGGTGAAAACGTACGGCTTTACGTTTCTGGAGCGGCCTTTTGTGATCGTGTTGGCCGTTTTGACCGTCCTGTCACTCATCGCAGCGGCGAAGTTTAAACCGCCGCTACCAGACATGCCTGAAGATGGACCACATACCCATATTAACCGGGGTCCGCAGGTGATCTTCTTTATCGTTGTGGCTATCTTTACGCTTGTACTATTGGGTAATTCTTTCACGGTGACGTGGCTTTCGGGCCTGTATCCGCAGGTTGCGTGTGGACTTACAATCGCGTTTCTAATACCGCTGGGCTATAAACTCCTGACTCGCCAGACACCCGATGCGGTGTTTTACGATTCCGAGCGCGAACAATTCGATGAACATATGACCTATCGGTCCAGCGAGCATTATCTTGCCTGGCTGCTTCTGTTGATTGCGGCTTCTGCGGTTGCCGGATTTGTGATTGGTGTTGCAACCTTCACTTTCGTGTTTTTACGAGTCAAGGGTGGCGTGAGGTATTTTTTCTGTGGTCTCAACTCGTTTATCTTCATCTGTGTCTTGGGAATTGTTCAGCACTTGATGACGCTCGAATATCCACGCGGTATGCTGCAGTTATATTTCAAAGTTAATTTGCCCTGGCCACTGCAATAAATAGCAGGCGTAATTGTCCGGCGGTTTTAAGCGAATTGGTTTTCCAAATCTGAGATGACCANATTTAGAGGTTTCACATCGCCCAGCTTCATATCGATGTCGAACAGACTGGCGAGATGGGTGGTTTTGCTCAAATCGCTGCAGCCATCCTCAATGACAGTGACACGGAAATTGAGCGCAAATGCGTCGGTTACGCTGGCGCGAACACAGCCGCTCGTGGTCATGCCGCAAACAACCAATGTGTCTATGGCGTTGTAGCGAAGCCAGGCATCAAGCGGTGTGCCAAAAAAGGCCGAGCTTTTGTTTTTATAGACGATCACATCCTCTTCTTTTGGCCTATAGGAAGCCGGCCACTCGTCTGCATCGGCGTCGTAGGCGATACCAGGGTCGTTATTTTTTGGCGTTCGCAGTGTTTCGTAGCGTTTATTGCGCATGCCCATTTTTACCCGATGATCCCGCTTGTCGCGCCGCACGTAATAGATCGGCAATTTCAAACGACGAAATGCCGCCGTGATCAAGGTAATAGTCGTTTCCAAAGCGTCCGGGTCAAGGGCGGCNCAAAACGGGTACTTGGGATTGATAAACAAATTATGGCTATCTACGTTTAGCAAGGCGGGCCTTTTGCCATAGCCGATATCAGCGCCATGCCCAGCTACCCGATAGCGATCAATATCCTGCGGTGATATGAAACTCGACCACCTTTCCAATTTATTCATTTAAGGCCTTTTTAAATTTCTTTGCTCATGTTCATTCGATTGTGAACCTAACCACTGCCTGGATCACATTCTCTTGAATAATTCTGGAGCAAAGCGTCGCATGAATTTGTGTTTGAACTTTTTAAAGTTGAGAAGCGTTCTCAGATTAGCATCCAAGGGTTGAGATCAGAACCGNTAAATCAAAGGAATTTGGTTAATAGTGAACCTGCCCCTCTGCTCATTCCTTCTTCGCTAGCCATGATCTTAAGAAGTCAAGGGCATTTAAGCTCTTGACACTTTGGTGATTTCTGAAAAAAATAGCGCTTCGACACGGCAGTATTACCGTCTGTGGGAGGGTTGCCGGTGGTATTTGGCAATTTGTTCAGGGATAAAAAAAAGATCTGAGCAAAAAAATTGCTGAAGCCATCCTTTGCAATAAAGCAAAGAGCCTGCCCGCGGCAGTGACAGGGAGGCATAATATGTCTGTACGTAAACTTATGGCTGCTGCCGCATTAGGCGGTGGTTTAGCTTTGGCGCCAATAGCGGCGTCGGCAGCTGATTTCAGCGGCAAAACCGTTACCATTATTGTTCCNTTTAAAGAAGGCGGCGGCGCAAGCCGTTATGGCCGGACTTTCCAACCATTTTTGGCTAAGTATCTGCCGGGTAAGCCGAAGATCGTTGTTCTCAACAAGCCGGGCGGTAGCTCAATTTTNGGCGCGAACTATTTTCAAAAGCAAAAGGGCGATGGCCTGACGCTTCTGACGTGCTCTACCTCGACTATGACTAGCTTCTTGTTCGGAGGCAGCAAGGTAAAATATGACCCGAACTCTTGGAGGGTCGCCATTGCTAATCCACTTGGCACGGCTTTTTATGCTCGTTCGGATCAAACCGGCATCACAGGCAAGAATGCTAAGAAGGACGTCGAAGCGCTTCGTAAAGCGAANCTTGTGTTTGGTGCGAAGAACAAGACATCGGCNGAACTCCGTGCNTTCTTGGCNTTTGATATCTTGGGCTTCTTTCCGAAGCCGGTTTTNGGCCTCTCNACAGGCAAGCAACGTAAAGCTATCCTGCGTGGCGANTTGAATATCAATTACGACAGTGCGGCTAAATATAACAAGTCCGTTACAAAGTGGGTCAAAAAAGGCACTGTTACGCCTCTTATGAACCTTGGTCTGTTGTTGCCGGATGGATCGGTTGTAAAGGATCCTTTCCTCGGTGCAGAAAGCCCAAGTGTTGTGGAAATGTATCAATCCGTTCACGGTGGCAAGAAGCCGTCTGGTACCCATTGGCAAGTTCTCAAGAACTTCATCGCCATGGGCGTGAGTGCTTCGAAGTCGATGGCGTTACCTCCGGGCACGTCTGACGACGTTTACAATACCTATGTCGATACTTTCAAAAAGATCTACAAGGACCCGAAGTTCTTGGACATCGTCAAGAAGGACATGGGTAAGTATCCACATTCGTTCGGTAAGGATGCTCAGGCGGTGATCAAGTTCGCGACCACGATGACTCCTGAAAACAAAAAATGGATGAACGCTTGGCTTGAGAAAAAGTTTGGCGGAAGTTCCTAAGATATTAGTTTAAGGACCGGCGCTTAATTTGCGCCGGTCCTTATTTTTTTGCGTTACTTAAGAATATTAGGGCTTACTTAATTTTTAGAATCGGGAGGGCGGACCAATTTCTATTGAAGAAGCTGCATTAGCCGCACTATCACAAATTTTTACCGTAACACACGTTTTTGCCCTTGCAGGCGGAGTGTTTTTGGGACTGTGCGTTGGTATTTTGCCCGGCCTAGGTGGAACGGCCGGTCTCTCCCTGATTTTACCATTTCTATTCGGTGTTGAGCCGAGTTTGGCGCTGGCCATGATGATTGGCCTCCAGTCGGTGACCGCGACGTCTGATACCTTCCCATCTGTCTTGATGGGGATACCGGGTACGGCNAGTTCGCAAGCGACTGTGATGGACGGTTTCCCAATGTCGAAACNGGGCGAAGCGGCCCGGGCGTTGTCCGCAGCATTTGTTTCGTCCATGTTTGGTGGCATTTTTGGCGCCTGCGTTCTTTCAGTGGCAGTTTTCTTCGCCATCCCACTGATTCTTGCTATGGGATTTGCAGAGCAACTAATGCTGATCGTTCTAGCTTTGACCATGATTGGCATGTTGACTGGTGCCAGTGTTACAAAAGGTTTGGCCTCCTGTGTGCTTGGCTTGGCCGTAGCCGTACTTGGGCCAGCGCCCATGACCGCCGAATTGCGCATGGGCTTTTTGGATATGGGTACTGGCTATTTCCTCGATACGGTTAAGTTAGTCGTCGTTGGTCTCGCCATGTTCGCCTTGCCTGAAATCGTTGACCTTCTCCGTCGTCATTGGACCATTTCTGAAGATGGCGCACTGGGGGATATCAAGGGTGGCTGGATCCAAGGCGTTTCGGATTGGGCTAAAAACTGGTGGTTATCATTGCGTTGCGCTGCGATTGGTTGCCTGGTCGGTGCGTTACCGGGGCTCGGTGGTTCAGTAGTTGATTGGATTGCCTACGGTCATGCCATTCAAACGACTGATAGGAAGGATGATTACGGAACTGGTGACGTGCGCGGCGTTATTGCGCCAGAGTCAGCAAATAACGCGAAAGAAGGCGGAGCCTTAGTGCCGACGCTTCTTTTCGGTATTCCTGGTTCGGGTAGTATGGCCATCTTGTTGGGTGGGTTTGTGCTGATCGGCATTGAGCCGGGCGTTGATATGGTGACCGAGCAGCTTGACCTCGTTTATGTGATGATTTGGTCGGTTGGTCTTGCCAATGTTATTGGCGCGGGTACATGCGTGTTTTTCGCAAATCAGATTGCTAAGTTGACCACCCTTCGGTATTCGATGGTCGCACCCTTTATGTTTGGGCTTATTTTCTTCGCTGCTTTTCAGGCGACCCGTCATTGGGGCGACTTGGTCATGCTAATGGTGCTCGGCACGCTGGGTGTTTATATGAAGCGCTTCGGCTGGCCGCGTCCTGCTCTGTTGATCGGCTTTGTGTTAGCGGACAAAGTAGAGAAAGGCGTTTACCTTACCTATACGGTACACGGGGTGAACATGTTTACTAAGCCGATCGTACTTGTGCTTATAGTGCTCACCCTAGCGTCTATTGTTGCGGCGGCGCGGTTCAAGCCGAAGTTGCCTGAAATGACAGAGGATGGCCCGCATTCTCATCTTAACAGGCGTCCGCAGTTGACCTTTTATTGGGCAATAATGTTTTTCCTTGCGGCGATCCTGATCGATGGCATGCAATACCCGGAGCTCACGAGGCTTTACCCGATCTTTGTCTTTGGTTTGGCGATGGTCTTTATGGTACCGCTTGGTCTTAAACTGCATCTGGCCAATAAGCCGGGTCCTGATTATTACGATACGGAGCGGATAGAACTCAGTGAACGGGTGGAAGGCAGGACGAGTGAGCATTATCTCTATTGGCTGGTCGGCATGCTGGGAATGTCCTTTATATTTGGCTTTGAGATTGGCGTGTGTGCCTTTATTTATGCCTTTGTTCTGAAGAAAGCGCAGATGTCGCATTTGGTTAGCGCCATTTGTGGCCTGTCATTTGTCGTCTTTTTGGGCGTGCTGGCGTATTTCCTTACGCTCGAATACCCTCGGGGTATCTTGCAAGATTATATACCGTACGGTCTGGATATGCTTTGGCGGAGCAGCTAGGCTTTAATATAACTGTTCAGAAAAGCCTCGGCGGCTCGTGCAAAAATATGTAGCGGGGTGCCGGCGCTCCGGTTAAATACTTCGGCATAATTTTGGAAGAAACTTACAAACCTTGAGGCGTGTTTTATGTCTATTGAAGAAGCAGTAGTTGCCGCGCTTGCGCAGCTTTTTACTTTCTGGCACATCGTAGCATTAGCTGGTGGGGTCGCGCTTGGATTGGTTGTTGGTATATTGCCGGGTCTTGGCGGCGTTGCTGGACTTTCCTTAATACTGCCCTTCTTATTTGGCGCTGAGCCGTCAATTGCCTTGGCAATGATGATCGGGCTGCAATCGGTAACTGCGACCTCTGACACTTTCCCGTCTGTGTTAATGGGTATCCCTGGTACCTCTAGCTCACAGGCTACCGTGATGGATGGCTTCCCGATGTCCAAAAAAGGTGAGGCGGCACGCGCGCTGTCCGCTGCTTTCGTGTCCTCCATGTATGGTGGCATTTTTGGTGCTTTGGTGCTGTCGGTAGCCGTGTTTTATGCGATCCCGCTTATCCTGGCCATGGGTTTCTCCGAACAACTGATGCTGATCGTATTGGCGTTGACAATGATCGGTATGTTAACAGGAGACAACGCCTGGAAAGGGCTTTTCGCTTGTGTCATGGGCTTCCTGATCAAAATTATTGGGCCTGCTCCGATGACGGCAGAATTGCGTTTGGACTTCCTTGATTTAGACACAGGCTATTTTCTCGATAACACTAAGCTGGTTATCGTTGGGCTTGGTATGTTCGCGATGCCGGAAATCATCGAACTTCTGCGCCGACAGTTCACAATTTCCGACACCGGCGATCTCAGGGCGCAGGGCGGTTGGATGCAGGGCGTGAAAGATTGGGCGGCAAATTGGTGGTTGTCGACGCGATGTTGCGTCATAGGGTGTATCGTCGGCGCTATGCCAGGCCTTGGCGGCTCGGTAGTGGATTGGATCGCTTACGGGCATGCCATTCAAACGACCGACCGAAAGGATGAATACGGTACCGGTGATGTGCGCGGAGTAATCGCGCCAGAATCAGCCAATAATGCCAAGGAGGGTGGCGCACTCGTGCCGACACTTCTATTCGGCATTCCTGGCTCTGGAAGCATGGCCATCCTTATAGGCGGTTTCGTGCTTGTCGGCATTGAGCCCGGCGTGGAAATGGTCACCGAACAGCTAGATCTGGTCTATGTGATGATCTGGTCTGTAGCGCTGGCAAATGTAATTGGTGCCGGGTTTTGCGTCTTCTTTGCCAATCAAATCGCATTACTCACAACAATTCGATATTCTCTCATTGCGCCTTTCATGATGGGTCTGATTTTCTTCGCAGCTTTCCAGGCGACGCGCCACTGGGGTGATCTTCTTATGTTGATGGTGGTGGGTACCCTTGGCGTTTATATGAAACGTTTTGGTTGGCCTCGGCCCGCTCTCTTAATCGGGTTTGTCTTGTCCAAGCAGGTGGAGCAGGGAGTTTATGAGACCTACACCGTCTATGGCCTGAGTTTTTTCGATCGTCCGATTGTGATAGTGCTGTTGATACTGATCATTCTTTCAGTCATTGCGTGCATCCGTTTTAAACCACGTCCAGCCAATCTTTCAGAAGAGGGGCCACACACCCATAAAAATAAACGCCCGCAGCTTATTTTCTTTGCGGTTATTGTAGCCTACGTGGTGATGATGTTTATCAATAGCACCTACAAAGAGGATTTGACACGTTTCTTCCCACAATTCGTAACGGGATTATCGGTACTGCTTCTAGCGCCGCTTGGTATTCAAATGATACTCGGCAAAACCCCGGGAACACATTTCTATGATTCAGAACTAGAAGACTTTGGCGACCATGCGGAAAAACGTACTAACGAATACCACCTTTGTTGGTTGCTCGGCATGCTGGGCTTATGTGCGCTGTTCGGTTTTGAGATTGGTGTGGCAATTTACATTTACATATTCGTCCGCTTGAAGGCAGACCGCACCCATTTGGGTTCCTTTATCTGTGCTGCGTCGTTCACTGTATTCCTCGGGTTATTGGCCTACTTCCTTACCCTCGAATACCCGAAAGGCTTGTTGCAAGACTTTGTAAATATTGGCTTAGACCGTCTCTGGCGTGGTTAGCCCGTCTGTATGCAATCTCTCCTGCCCGCAGTGCTAACTGTCGGGTCGGGGTACTAGAGTGCTATGAAGTTTCTTGAAATTATTCCGAGTGGAGACGCCTGTGGCGCAGAGGTGCGCGGCGTTGACTTGGGTGAAGGCTTGAAGGATGTGGTATTCGATGAAATTGATGCTGCATTTAATAAACACTCCGTCATTGTGTTGCGTAATCAGTCAATCACACCTGAACAGCATATAGACCTGAGCGACCGCCTCGGCGGGATTGTTCCCCATACCTTTTCGGAATTCTGTCATCCCGATTATCCGCAAATATTTCGTATTTCGAATTTAATCGAAGATGGAAAGCCACTCGGTTATGAAAAAGCTGGCGTTACCTGGCACACTGACCAGTCCTATATCGAAACGCCGCCGCGTTGTACGACCATGTTCGCTCTAGAGGTGCCCGAAAAAGAGGGGAAAAGTTTTGGTGATACGCTGTTTGCCAGCACCGTTGCGGCATACAATGCCCTTTCCGACGATATGAAAATCCGGCTCAGGGGACTTAAGGCGGTTCATCAGTTTGCGGCGCGCAAACGGCGGCTGGGCAGGGAAAGCGAACTTTCCGAGGCTCAAAAGTTGCTGAATCCGGATGTGGTACATCCTGTTGTGCGTACCCACCCCTTTACGGGCCGGAAATGCATTTATGTTCTTGAAGGCGAGTGCACCGGTATCGTGGGTATGGACGACGCGGAGGCGCTGCCGTTGATCAAGGAACTGTCCGATCACATAATTAGGCCGGAGTTCATTTATCGGCATAAATGGCGTCAGGGTGATTTGATCATCTGGGATAATTGCGCGTTACAGCACCGTGCCGAAAGTGATTACGAATTGCCGCTACGTCGACATATGCATAGAACTTCGGTGAATGGCACATCTACATTTTAGGTCGCTATCGTCGCCGGCAAGCCGTTTAAAAGTGTCCCGCTTGATAGTCATAAAGCAACGGGTTATGGCGGGCGTCGCACATTATTTGAAAAGCTAGGGGATTTTTAACCATCTCGAGATGCACCACATGAGGTGACCTTTGATTAGGTAAACGCAGCGTCCAAGGCCGACCTGTTGGGAATACTCTGAGATTTTTTTTGCTCTGTCACCGGGCGGTCTTCTCTTTAAATCCAAATACCAGCAAGCCGACCCCAATCAGGACTATGGTTGCGGTTATACCGTAACCCACAGCATAGCTATATAAATCAAGTAATATGCCCATAGCGAGCGGGCCAATTGATGCACCCAAATGGGTTCCCATATGCGCATAGCCGAGCCCTGAACCGATCATTTTGGGGTCCACTGACTCAACGGCCATGACCTGAACGAGTGGTGCATAGGAGGCAATGCTGGCCCCAAGGATGATGGAAATTGCAATTCCCATCCAAACTGGCGCGCCCGCGATGCTGATTAATGCGCAAGCCCCGAAGCAAATAGACGCCACGAAACAAAGCCCAACACACAGAGCCTTTTTGCGGCTTTTGAAAAAAAAGTCGCTGGCAAACCCCCAGAAAGGCCTAAAGAAGGCACTGGTGGCTTGAACAATTGCGTAAACGCCTCCAGCCATTTCCTGAGTGGTGCCGAGGACTTTTGTGAGGAAAGCGGTAAGAAAGGTAAAGAAATTATATTGTCCGAAATTAAAAGCCATGGTTGATATAACAAAGCGATTAAATGGCCAGTCGCTGGCGATTATAGATAAATCTGCCCATATCCCTCTTTTCTCAGATGTGACGGTTGGTTGCGACAAGCTCTTCGGCAGCAATAGGCAAAGCAATGCCCCGACGACGGTTGCTGCACTTACAATTAGCATGATTGTTTGCCATTGCAGGTTCCAGCCCGCTGCTTGGTCGTGATGGGAAACAGCAATCCCACCCAGGAGCCCGGCGACAACACCGCCCAATGGGACGCCGGTCTGCTTTATGCCCATTGCCGTTGCGCGGCGCGTTCGATTGAATGTTTGGTAAACACCCTTCGCAGTTGCGGGGTTTATAGCAGAGTATCCCCAACCCATTAGAAACAAGGCTAAATAGGCAAGCCAAATTATATCTGCACAAAACAAAATTAAGGCGGCCGCAAGCAGGACGCCGTGTGCGACCAGTAGGCCGCCCCGAACGCCGATCCGATCGATCATACCACCATTTGGAATCGAAGAGAGGGTCTGGCCAATGCTATAGCAGGTGATCAGAAACGCCACTGCCGTATAGGGGATGTCATAGAAGTTTTTGATAACCGGAACCATCACGGTTACCGCGGTGCTATGCACGGTGCCTACTGTGTGCGCAAGCGTAAAGACGGTGAGTGGTATTTTCCATCCGCCTTCGCCATTTTTAGTTATAAGCTGTTCATTCACCTACGAATCCTTACTGTGCATGGCGCAGGCGTTGCCGGCCGAACCCGCATGAGTTAATTCTGAAAAATATTTTTTCTACGCGTCCGGTGGGGATGTAACGACCACCGAGTAGGGGTGACGTTTTGTAATCAAACCACAGTGAGCGAAGACGTCCAGAGCTGTTTCATAGGAGCTTTCTGAAATGTCGACCGATGGGTGCCAATTTCCAAGGTTTTGATAAGCTTTTAGGCAACTAATAAGTGCGGGCTGGCCTATTCCTGCAAAATAACCATCTTCAATTTTAGCGATTTCCTCCGCACGTGTTTCAATACAGAACTGTCTCGCCTCGCGATATGCCCGCATGAAGGCTTTCGCCATATCCGTCTGCAGCCATTCTGGCGAGGCGGCGAGGCTTGAAAAGGCAACCGGTCCAATAGTCTCCCCAACGGAGGCCACGACATAGCCTGCCCCATCTTTCTCCAGTTGCTGTGGTACAGGTCCTTGGAAATGCGCATAGTCCGCGCGACCTGCTCGAAACCCGGCTTCCATTTCTTCGGATCCGCCAAGATCCAGGGCCTCTATTTTGTCGAACTCAACGCCTGCCTTGTGGCAAGCATATCGGAACATCGCCAAGGGTTGGCCTCCATGGTCAACAATCATTCTGGCACCCTTAAGTTTGTCCCAGGTGAATTTGGGATCGGGTTCCTTAGCAATAATGAAAAAACCATCCTTCAAGTTGATTTGTGCGAAGTGTTTGAAAGGAAGGTCTCTCTTTTTTTCCAGTGGGTTCCAACTGGCAGAAACTGCGGATTGGGTAACCTGAACTGTGCCATCCTCAATCATGGCTATTGCTGAATGGTTTGGCGTTGCTATGTGATAATCAGGCTCCAAGCCTTCTTTTTTTAAAAAGCCGCAGGCAATCGTGGTGATCAGTGGGCTGTAAAATGCTGAGTATCGGCTGAATCCAATGCTTATCTTAGCCACTTTTCCCTCCCTTAATGGGTGTCTGAATTTAGTACGGCGGTGTGCCCGCTAGCATGGTGCGGTAGAGCAGGCGTTTTTCTTCTTCGCCGTAATCCGCCGTTGCCGCATGTAGTGTAGCGCGGTCATCCCAAATGACGAAATCGCCTTTTTGCCATTTATGGCGGTATTGAAATGCCGTGTTCTCGGTGCAGTGAGCATACAACTTTTGGAGTAATGCTTCACTTTGAGCGGGTTCCATGCCGTCGATGTAATCGGTCATTGTTTCATGAATATACAGACCAACGGCGCCTGTTTCGTCATGGGTGCGTAAAATAGGGTGGCTAACGGGCGGCGTTTCTCGCATTTGTCTTTCTGTAAGTGATGGCACCTTTCGCCCACCGCGATCTTTTCCATAATAATGGGTCGCTGTTAAACCGTGAATGCCTGACTTGATCGTATCCGGGAGAGCTTTATAAGCAGCCTGCATATTGACAAAACGGGTATCGCCTCCAGTCCTTGGGACATTTGCGGCATATAAAATCGTGGCTTTGGGTGGGACGGCGATAAAACTTTCATCGGTATGAAACATGGTGCCGCGAATTATGCGCTTACCGTCATTTACGTCGCGGTCCTCGCTGGTAACAGTCCCAGCTTCCGGATGACCTTCGACGCGGAAGGACTCCATATGCTGTTTTTTTGGTATGCCGAAATATTTCGCGGTATCCAGAAACGCCCCTACGTCAGCAAAATTCTGATTCCGAATGCATAAGAGAAGGTTATCGAGGAATGCTTGATATAGTTGGCCGATTGTTTTTTGATCTAGCGATTTATTAAGATCGAGACCGCTGACTTCCGCTCCCATTACGTTGTTTAACGGTTTAATCTCCATCTTCCCTACCCTTCAGACCGGTCGGTCTCCCTCTACCATCATGCGATAGAGTTTCCGGAACTGGGACATATCATAATCTTTAGTTGCTTGATGCATGGCTTGCCTATTATCCCAAATGACCAAGTCACCCAACTTCCACTTATGGCGATAGACCAAATGAGCTTTGGTCGACAAATCAATAAGTTTGTTTAACAGCACCTGACTTTCTTCTATCTCCATTCCCTCAAATTGTTCGATACGAATGGGATTGACGTAAATTGCTTTTTCGCCAGTATCGGGATGGGTTCGCGCAACCGGGTGAACCACATCAGGTGAGCGTGCCTCTTCGTCTTTTGTGCGTTTTGGTAATTGCCTGGGGGCGAACCGGCTGTTGTAAGTATGGATGGCTCTAAGGTTATCCACCTTCGCCCGTATTTCATCGGGCAATTCCGCATAGGCTTGCTGGCAGTTACAAAACATCGTGTCGCCCCCCTCATCGGGGATTTCGACCGAATAAAGCGCGGTTGCTTTGGCCGGGTACTCCTCGTTGGAATGGTCTGTATGCCAAGTATGACCTCGGATAAGTACTTTGCCGTCACCGGCGGTGTCCTTGTCTCTGTTGGTGACGACGCCAATCTCTGGCGTATCGTCGAATAAATATTGCTGCAGCAATTGATATTTGGGCGGACCGAAGAGCAGAACGGCATCTCGGAATTGCGGACGGGTGAGGTCTTGGCCTCTAAATACTAGCACTACATTTTCTGCGAGTGCCATGTTGAGCTCAGTTTTCAGGATGTCATCGATTGGCTTGGTTAGGTCGAGCCCCACTATTTCAGCCCCGATGTTTTCCGTCATTTTCCGAATTTCGAATTTCATGAGCCTATTCCTATTTTGGTTTTCTACCTTTGAGAATAATGCGGTGCATCAGGCGTTTCTCGGCGAAATCGTAATTATGCTCGACGCGGTGCATCGCTTGCCGGTTGTCCCAGATAATTACATCGCCTTGCTGCCAGGCATGTGGATAGGTGAAATCATCGCTGGTCGCATGCATGGTTAATTCGTCGATAAGATCGGCGCTCTCCTCGGAGTTCATCCCAATAAACCGTTTAATACGAAGCGGATTTATATAAATCGCCTTGGTGCCGGTGACTTCGTGGGTGCGGATTACTGGATGGACGACATTATTAGCGCGTTCTTCCTCATCGGTTAACGCTTCGGCCCCCCGCTCCTCTTTGGTAAGATAGTCACGACTTTCGCGGTAGGCATGGATGGCTTCAAGCCCGTCAACTCGCTGTTTTAGCGTCGGCGATAATTCTTCATAGGCAAGGCGCATATTAGCAAACCAAGTATCTCCGCCCCGCTTTGGCAACTCAACACCATGCAGCAGTGTCGCTTTCGGGGGTTCCGGTTGGAATGAATGGTCTGTATGCCAGGCTTTGCCGAGAAGCTTGCGTTTGCCATCGTCGCTCCTCTCCTGATTAGACACATAAGACACCATGGGACATTCCGGCACTTTATACTGCGATAAGTGTTGGTCCATCGGCTCACCCAATTGTTGCGCGGCGTCGAAAAACTGTTGCGCGGTTAATTCTTGGTCTCGAAATACCAGGATGACGGCATCGACAAAGGCGTTATTGATCGTTGTCGTCGTTTCGGCATCCAGGGGCACACGTAGGTCGATGCCGTTAATTTCCGCACCTAAATTGTCCGATAAGGGTTTTATTTGGTAATTCACGGGTTCTCACTTTTTGGCTAATAGGTAGCTTCGCCAGCAATCATTACTCGATGCATGAGGCGATGTTGGGTTTGATCATAATCGAAGTTGGCTGCATGAAGCGTGCTACGATTATCCCAGATAATCACATCGCCGAGGTGCCATTTGTGGCTGTACTGGTACTTTTGCCGTGTAGCGTGGGTGAGTAAGTCATCCAGTAAACCGAAACCTTGTTCCATTTCTAGTCCTTCAACCGCTTCATTCCGAATAGGGTTGAGGTAGATACTTTTCTCATTCGTTACCGGATGAGTGCGAGCTAAAGGATGCCAGGCACCTTTATCCAAATGTTTTTCGTGATCTCGTAGTGTTGGCATTTTTCGTGGTGACCGGCTTGAGAGGTAAACATGGTGGGCCTTACGGTCACCTACAAACTTTTTCAAATTATCAGGGAGCTCATGATAGGCTTTTCGGCAATTAGCAAAAAGCGTGTCGCCTCCTTTGTCCGGTAATTCAAGTGCATGGAGGATTGTACCGCGAGGTGGCTTAGCCGAATGGGAATGGTCCGTGTGCCAGCTACCCCCGCGCATTATTTTGGCTCCGGATACTGGGTCGGTCTGTCGGTTTGATAATATGCCAACATCTGGGACCTCTGGTACTGAATACTCTTTGCTCGTAGCCAGTTGCGGCTGCACATCACCGAAAATGCGCGCTAAGGTGAGAAAGTTCTTGGGGTCCAAGCTCTGTTGATCACGGAAACAAAGCACACAATTTTCCGCCCAGACGTGATTGATTTCCGCTGCTGTGTCTTCGTTGAGGTCGCGGAGTAAGTCAAACCCGACAATTTCAGCACCCAAGGCGTCACCCAGTTTCCGAACGTCTAAGCTCATATACCCCCCCCTGAACTCGCACTTTAATCGGAATTTCCCCCTTGGCAATGGTGGCAACGGGCCTTTCAATGCAAGCAATTTCTAAATCGGCTTATCGCCCTCGATCATTATGCGATACAAAAATCGTTTACCCTCATAGTCACCATTAGCTTTATGTAAAACGCTACGATTATCCCAAAGTACGATGTCTCCAGGTTGCCATTTATGACGGTATTGGAATTCTTCTTGGCCAATTTTGGCGTAAAGTTCATCTAGCAATGCTCCGCTCTCTTCATCGGGAAGATCGAGAATTCGCTCTGAACGGACNGTGTTTACATAGATGGATTTACGGCCGGTATCTGGATTGGTGCGAATGAGTGGATGCTCCGCATCGCCAGGATAGGCGGCAATTTCTTCAGGCGTTCGTTTGACCATTGGTCGCGGACTGCGGCTACTTTCAAAAGCATGGATGGACCGCATGCCGTCTAAACGGGTGCGTTGAGCGTCAGGCAACGCATCAAAGGCTGCAGCGGCTGAGGTAAATTGAGTATCGCCACCCTTTTCTGGAATATCAATGCCGAACAGCATAGTTCCCTTTGGTGGGACGTCCGCGTAAGAGTGGTCCGTGTGCCAACTGGTGCCGCGGACGATACGTTTGCCGGTCCCGTGAATGTCTCTATCTTCGCTGGAGATAAAGGCAAGTTCCGGACAGTTCTCTACATTCAGATGTTTAAGATTTTGCTCGATAGGCTTACCAAACTGCCGGCCGAAATCAACGAATTGTTGAGGCGTCAATTCCTGCTCGCGTAGCACAAGAACTGAATGGTCAACCCATGCTTTATAGACCGCCGTTAACGTCTCTTTATCGAAAGGCTGACTGGCATCCACTCTTTTTACCTGAACCCCAACATGCTCGCTTAATTTTTCCGTTTCCAGTGCCATTTCTACCCTTCAAATTTAGCTAAGACTGGTTTCTCGCCTTGTACCATTGTCCGATATAAAAATCTTTTCTCGCCTTCAGCCNAATCTGGGTTCGCGTGGTGCATGGAACTCCGATCGTCCCATAAAACATAATCGCCGACCCGCCATTTATGATGATAATGGAATTGTGGGTCGTCTGCATGGGCGAATAAAGCATCAATAAGCGTGTCGCTTTCTTCGCGTGGCATGCCAACTATGTTCTCGAGCCTAGTCGTCGACATAAACAAGTTGGGGGCTTTGGCATCCACATGAAACCGTACCAACGGCTGAACCGTATCCGGCGTGGATTTTTCCTCTTCTTCCGACAGCACCATTTGGTTTTTCCGGGGTGAGCGGCTCGATTGGTAGACATGTAATGCTTGCAGACCGTCTAGCCGTTTTTTGGTATCAATTGGTAGCGCTGCATAAGCCTTGCGGAGATTGCAGAAGCTGGTGTCCCCGCCCTGTGATGGTACTTCTACCGCGTAAAGGATTGTCGCTTTCGGTGGTTCTGGCATATAGGAGTGATCTGTGTGCCAGGTGGTACCGCGGTATACGATTTTGCCGGTGCCATGGATATCGCGATCCTCGCTGGTGACCCAATTGAGCGCCGGCCGGTCCTTGTCGACCAAATGTTTGTTTGTGTGGCTCATCAACGGGCCGAAGTCTCCGGATACTTCGATAAAACTATCGGCATCCAATTGTTGATCGCGAATACAAACGACGATGTGCTCTGCCAAGGCGGCGTTTAATACCCTTACCGTATTGGCGTTGAGATCAGCTTTGAGATCAAGTCCGGTCACTTCCGCGCCCAACACATCGCTTAGCGGATTAATTGCTATTTCCATTACACCGGCACCTCACCCTCAACGATACATTTATAAAGAAAACGTTCTTCATTGACGGGCCAATCATCATTGGCATGGTGCATTGAGCACCGATTATCCCAAACTAGCATATCGCCTGCCTGCCATTGATGATCCCAATGAAATGCGGGGCTCTCCGAATGTGCCACCAGTTCATCTAATAATGCATCGCTGTCTTTGCGCTCAAGCCCGATGATATCTTCCATCCTTTGCGGGTTTAGATAGAGGGTTTTTTCGCCCGTAGGCAAATGTTGGCGTACAAGGGGGTGGGGGAAAATATAGGCGCCAATGCGGTCGGCTTCGTTCTTGAGTTTTATAAATATGTGATTGGGTGCACGGCTGCAGCGAAATTGATGGCGAGCCTTCAGTCCCTGGAGTTGTTTTTTCTTTTCCTCAGGAAGTGCATTATAGGCCGCGCGTAAATTACAAAAACTGGTGTTGCCACCCCGCGATGGCAGTTTAACTGCATATAGGATGCTTGCACTCGGGGGTTTCTCTGTAAAAGAGTGATCTGAATGCCAACTGGTGCCGCGCACTACACGAGCTTTAGTGTCGTGGCGGTCCACATCACCACTTGTGACGTTACCAAGCTCGGGTAAGTTAGGGTCACAAAGCTCTTCATTCACCTGGCGCATAAGGTTGCCGAATACCTTGCAAGCCTCAACAAACCTTGGGCCATCTAGCTTCTGGTTTCGAATGCAGAGCACAATATGTGCATGGAGTGCATCATTGAGTTTGGCGGCTTCGGTGCTGGAGATTGATTTGCATAAATCTACACCGGTTGCTTCTGCTCCCATCAAATTGCTTAGCTTTTTTATTTCTAGGGCCAACTCATACCTCTCCTAAAAAGGCTTTGGTTACCGCGCACTCTGCTTTGATGCTGCAACCACCGATCATAAACGGGATGGTCGCTCTTGGCATGCTGGATTGAGAGCCGGTTAACTTCTTTCTGTCCAATAGCCTCATTCCCTATGGCGTGAATACCTGGTAACGGGCGTCGCCATCCTCTTCGATCTGCGCTGGGAGACCTTCTTCCCAGTCCAAATAGTCCCGCATGGCTTGTTCGTTGCCGTCGTGGCGGTCATGGACAAAAAACAGAAAATCAAGCTGTTCAGCATCCGTTGGCGAGTTTGGGGAAACCTCGAGCGGCCGTCCTTCTGCCCGCCAGTTCTCCCGGCCACCGCGTAAAATGGCAATTGGCTCTGTAATAATTTCAGCTAGATCAATTGCCAAAAGCCAGGCGCGAGTTTCATGTTCCGAATAGAGTACCACTTGCTTTCCTTTTGGTAGTTTGGCCGCCAGCTCTTTGACACGCGCCCGGTTGCCCCAGAGCGAATTGGGCAAGCACTCTTTCCTGTAGAGCCAGCTGACATCTGTATCGACGGCAATTGCAGAATCGTCTTCGAGAGATTTGGCAAGTTCCTTCGCCGTAACAGTCGGAAACGCTAAACTGTTAATGCCAAGTACTTCGGGTTTTATATTGCCCGTCTCCGATGCGTGCGCTTCGACGCCACCGTCGAGTACGGATACATCCCATCCCATTTGTTTAAGCCAGTGAGCGGTCATGATTGCGCGAACATTGTTATGGTCGTCGAGTAGTACGATGCGTGCGCCCAATACGGCAACCCATTGGTCGATCGCTTGGACCAGTTGGCCACCCGGTGCATGCATAGATCCTGGCATATGCCCGTCGGCATATTCTTCTGCGCTGCGCACATCCAGTAAAAACAAAGATTGTTTATCGTCTGCTTGCCAAGAATTAACTGTTTCTATTGTGACGGTTTTAATTGCCATTCTTTCTTGGATTCTGGCGGCACGTTCTACAGCAATTATTCTGGCAGCATTGGATAAATCCTCGTACCGGCGTGTAGCACCNTTCTCCAATTCTAAGCCTGATAAGGTCCAGCCCATAGTGCCTCCCTTCAAGGCAACGATTTTATTTGGCAAGCCGGCATTGATAAGGGTTTGTGCGCCAATAATGGACCGTGTGCGCCCGGCGCAATTGACCACAATGGTGGTTTCTGCATCTGGTGCAAAGTCATGGACACGGTAGACTAGTTCGCCATTAGGCACGCTGATGCCGCCGGGGATATTCATACGCTCGTATTCGGCCGGTGTCCGTCCATCTAAAATTACGTGTTTTTCTCCATTTTTCTCCATCGACACTAAATCTTCTGGTGGAATTCGCGGTGTATTGGCCTGATGCTCAACCACTTCACCAAACGCTTTGCACGGAACGTTGACGCCTTTAAAAATCACGTAGCCTGCGTCTGCCCAGCCTTGGACTCCGCCATTCAAAATCGATATATCACTGAAACCGAGCTTTATAAGGCGCGCCGCTGCCTTTTCTGCGATGCCGTCATTCTCATCTATAAGTACAGTGCGCGTAGATTTGCGTGGCACACGTTGACCTACCCGTGCCTCCAAGTGCGAATAGGCGCATGGGTTTGCGTAGAGTAAATGAGCTTCGCCGAATTGTCCGTCTTCGCGGACATCTAATAGTGCGAGCTCGCAGCCATCGTGCAGCATATTCTTTAGGTCGCCGGGAGTGATTTTTTTAGTCATCAGATCGGTTTGGTTCCTTTTAATAGAATGCGATGTAGTCGTCGGGGTTCGTTAAAATTATCAGTAGCTGCATGCATGACTGAGCGATTGTCCCAGATCAGTATGTCGTTCGTGCGCCATATATGGTGATACTGGAATTCTGGCCTAATACAGGCGTGGTCAAGCTCGTCGAGCAGGGCGTCACTATCTTGATTGTTCCAGCCTTCGATACCATCCATTCGGTTTGGATTTATATATACCGCCTTACGGCCGGTTTCGTCATGTGTCCGCACTAAAGGGTGAATTCCTGTTGGGCCGGCGTCGTATTCTTGTTTAGAGTAAGTGATTCGCCCGGTTTTTTGGCGACGCGCAGTGATACGGTGAATGCCGCACAAACCGTTGATACGGTTTCGTAGTTCTTTTGGCAGATCGTCATAGGCGTGATGCATATTGCAGAACCTTGTCTCACCTCCTTTCGATGGGACCTGAACCCCGTGAAGCATGGTTGCTTTGCACGGTTTTGGCCAATAGGAGTGATCTGTATGAAAGGTGGTGCCCCGCACGAGTGGTTTGCCATTACTGCCTTCCCTGTCTCGATTAACCTCAGGTGAGACAACTGAAATCAGGTTGGTATCGGGGTGGGCGTAGTATTTCACTTTCTGAACCTGAGGGGTGCCGAATACAGTGGCAATTTCTAAAAAACGTGACATTGAAATGTCTTGATCACGAATACAAAGTACATGGCGGTCGAGAAACGCGTCAGTGAGTTCACTAACCGTATCAGGACCTAATGGATCATTGAGGTCGAGGCCTGAAACCTCGACGCCTATAGGTGCGTCGAACGGACGAATATGGACCGCCATTAATCCCCCTCCAGTGTGCCAGGACTTTATTGGTACTAAACCGGCACTTCTCCACGCAACAATATCCTATGGTGTAATCTCATCACGCCCGGTTCATAATCAGGAACGGCGGCATGCATCGTACAACGATTATCCCACATCAAAATATCTCCGCGTTGCCATATATGATGGTAGTGAAAGCGTTGCTGGTCAATATGGGCAAAGAGGCTGTCGAGTATGGCATTGCTCTCGTTTTGGTCCAATTCCAGAATGCGATCCATGCGGTTGAAATTTAGATAGAGGTTTTTCTTTCCTGTATCTGGATGTGTACGCACAATGGGATGCACCGCTGGGTTTTTAGTTTCTTGTGTTTCTTTGTTGGTACGGTCCTTCGCGCGGGCATGGGCGCGGTTAGTGTCATAGCAATGGACAGCATGTAAATTGGTTAAGTGCGCCTGAAAAGTGGAATCGAGTGCCTCATATGCGGCTTTTAGGTTGCAAAACCGGGTTGCGCCGCCCGTGGCGGGNAGTTCAATGGCTTGCAGTAGCGTTGCTTTACACGGTTCAGGGAAATAAGAATCGTCTGTATGCCATCCTGCGACGCGGATTCTATCCGGCCGAGCTAATTGTTTGCTGGTCAACGCACTTCTCATAACAGACACTAGCGGCTCATNGGGATGAAACCGGTTTCGATAAAGTTGAGGTTGCAGCTTGCCAAAATTCGCGCCGAACCGAACGAAGTCATTGGGGGCCAATACTTCACTACGCACGCAAACAAGATGATGGCTGAGAAATGCAGTCGTAAGAGCATTCCTATCCGCAGCACTTAGTGGACGAGACAAATTTAGGCCAGTAACTTCTGCACCCAAACTTTTGCCGAGTGGGGTAATTGATAGCGCCATCTTTAGCCTTTCGGCATCAGTCCTAATCCCTTGGCGACCAGCAACCCAGCCGCTAATATCAATAATATCTGAACACTTCGGTAAAAGGCAGGGGTGCTCATTCGTTCAGAGACAAGTCGGCCAGATATGCCGCCTAGCAGAATTGCTGGAATTAGGCTTATCGCGTTTAGNAATAACTGCCAGGAAATCCANCCCGCTATTGCCAAGACTATAAACCGCCAGCTCGCATAAAATACTGACATCAGGAGGCCAGTGCCGCGGAACGATTTGGGACTGTCGGTTGCCCATTTGAGGTAGACCGATAAAAAATACCCAGTTCCTCCGCCTGCGATTGTACCAATAACGCCTGCGATACCTGCGTAACTAAACGGAACAATGGTGCGGCGAAAATCTATTTTGGAAGCGATATGGCCTCGTAAATCGGTCATATCTGCAATGATGACCAGTAGCAATAACACTCCCATGGCAATTTTTAACTGACTTTCCTCGAGGGATGAAAAAATGAACACTCCAAATATGGTGGAGACGAAAAACCCTAATAGGAGTGATTTTGAAATTTTCCAATCACCGTCACGCACTCCTTGCGGTAGTAGCTGGACTTGTGAAACCAGCGTCGCTGTGGCGTGTAGAACCACTGCTTGATGTGGTGGTATGATCAGACTCATGAAGAGAACGATTGGCAANCCGGCGCCAAAGCCAAAAGCGCCGCGCAACGTATATCCGAACCAATTGATGGCTAAGACGATGATGATAAGATTGATAGACAGGCCATCAAATGGGGTATAGCCGAAAATCATAGTGTCAGATCAAGCCTCGAATGCCTTTGATGGTCAAAATAATGGCACCGATTAAAAGTACCAATTGAAAGATTCGGAAATAACGCTGCGAGCTTAA
Organism: Rhodospirillaceae bacterium; assembly: GCA_002715005.1. Lineage (GTDB taxonomy): Bacteria > Pseudomonadota > Alphaproteobacteria > UBA8366 > UBA8366. The sequence goes on along the minus strand of PAXN01000025.1, from coordinate 160,834 downwards.
ACGATCTGCTGCTTTTGCTCCGATAAAATTCCCGGCTAAGACGGCAGGTGCGAAGAATACCAAAGCTACCGCATAGTGCCACGCTAATAAGCCAAAGATGGCAAACAAAGCGACGCGCCATATATTGGTAAAGGTGGAGAGTAAAATATTTGTGCCACGAAAAATTTCAGGCTTATTTGTCGCCCAACGAACATAAACAGATAGGAAATATCCCACCCCGGCACCGCCGATTGAACCCAAGAACCCAGAAATAAATCCCAGACCTAAAGGCACTGAGGGTTTTTTGACGTTGAGATTCTTGGTAAAGTGATTAATACAATCAGTTAAATCGCCTAGGGTGGCCAGGATGAGTAGAACCCCGAGAACAAGCGTAAGCCAATCTGCCCTTAAATTAGCAAACGCCCAAACACCAAGAATTGATGCTAGTGCAAACCCTATCATTACAGGAGAGGCGATGCGAATATTCCCGTACCGAAGGCCCGCGGGCATTAGGGTTAACATGGCAAAAGTAGAAATGAAGACCGATAAAATAACAGCTTCATGAGGCGGTAGGATAAAGGCGGAGAACAAGAGCGTTGGTGCACCGGACCCAAAGCCCAGAAGACCTCGGACGAGGGCCGATCCAAAATAAATGAGGATAAGAGCACCAATGAGCAATGGTGATAAGCCGGGAAATGCCTCCATACCGAGAAGGCTCATCCGGCTGCACCGGATTCTAGGATGGCGCGTACCCCTTTCCACACCAAACTAATTGCAGCCAACACTAATACTATCTGGATTATGGCGCTATAGCGCTTGCCGTCGATCATATCACCAATTTTTAAGCCGGCCCAGGCACCGAGATAAATCATTGGGATTAAAACTAGTGAATCGATGAATAACTGGGTGGAGATGAGCCCGGCTGCGATTACAACGATTGCGCGCCAAATGCCTGAGAAACCCGAGAAGACCAGCTGTGTGCTGCGGAAAATGGCAAGGCTCGGCGTTGCCCATCGCACATAGATTGCGACTAAAAAGATAGTCCCAACACCTGCAACTCCCGCAAAAAAACCGGTGATTGAAGTGACCGTGAACGGCACAAAAAAATTATGAAGATCGACGCGGGCAAGAATTTTTTCGGCAATTTGGAGTTTTTCCGCCCACACAGCGAAAATTAATGCAGCGCCGATCACCAGCGTCAACCATTCAGCCTTCAAATGCGCAAACATCCAAATGCCTAGCGCCATCGATAGTACAACACCGGCGATCATTGGGCCGATGATCCGATAGTCGCAGTTTTTGAGGCCCTTTGGTAGCAATTGGGCCTGGGCATAGAGCGAAGCCAACACCGCGAAAAGCACAGCATCATGCGGCGGCAAAAGCCAAGCACCACCTATAATGGCTGGGGTCGAGGAGCCAAAGCCGATCAGCCCATGTAATGCAAATGATACGAAATAGATTGCGCAGAGTGCTAGCGCGACCCAAACCGAGATNTTTTCGAAAGGGGTGACGCCGAATACTGTCATTACGCGTACCGGCCGTCTCAAGAGAGTTCGCCGAGACCCTTCCAAAAAAGACTGATTGCAGCTAAGACAAGGACAATTTGTACGATATGGAAATAACGCGCGCCATCAATCCTATCACCGAGTTTGAGCCCGAGGAAGGCGCCAAGCCAAACTACGGGCACTAACAGAAGGGATTCAACAACGAGTTTGAAGGATAATAGGGCACTTAAGGTGAGCACGGTAACACGCCAGAAGATGGCCAAACCGGAATAGGCCATGTTAGTGCCGCGGAACGTTGCTGGGTCTGGCGCTGCCCAACGGACATAGACCGACAATAGTAGGTTTGCGCCAACACCGCTGATGCCACTTAAAATACCGGTAAAAGATGTAAGGCAGAACGGAATTTTGAAACTGCGCAAATCATGTCCTTCGATCACCCGCTCGGTAATCTTGAATTGCTCGGCAAGCACCGCAAAAACAAGGACCGCGCCGATGGCAAGGGTCAGCCATTCGGCACTTAATGTGGCGAAAATCCATGTACCTAGCACGATGGAGAGCGTTGCACCTAACAACATTGGTAGCAAAATCTTGCGGTCGCATGTGCGTATGCCCCGCGGCAGCAAAACGGCCTGGGCGGCGAGAGAGGTGAGTATTGATAGGATGACTGCATCGTGCGGTGGTACGATCCAAATACCACCCAAAATAGTTGGGGTGGCGGAGCCAAACCCGATTACGCCGCGGAGCAAATAGGAAGATAGGTACAGCAAGACCAGAGCGACTATAGCGCTAGCGGAAATAGTTTCGAAAGGCGTGATGCCAAAAATCATTTTCTATGGCTGGTGCTGTCGACCACTATTAACTGATAGTAAACTTCTTGACGGCATCCCAATCGAGTTTGATGTCAAATCCGGGTCCTTGTGGCACATCTATATAGCCGTCAGCTACGTTGGGTCGGTTAAGGATCATCTTATCCCATATAGGATCACGGTTCGGGTCCGGGAAGCAATCCGTATAAAGCCCATGCGGCACAGCGGCCAATGCATGCACTGCCAAGTGAGTTTCNTCGTGATGGAGCATTTTAACACCAACCGATCCACACATTGTGGCCGCCCTTAGCCATTCTGTTGGTCCACCCCCATGTGACATATCAAAATTGACGATATCCACTGCCTCCGCATCGAGTAGTCGGCGAACAGCCCAACTGGTCATTTCGCTTTGCCCGGCGTTTATAGGGATTGAAATACGTTTGCGTAATTCTGCCATAGAGCGCACATCATCTTGCCAACGGACGGGTTCTTCGAACCAAGTGATATTCAATGGTTCTACCAGCTCGGCGAACTTTTCCGCTTCGTCAATTGTCCAGCCTTGGTTTGCATCGCAACCGAGAATGAAATCAGGACCCGCACCTTCGCGGGCGGAGGCAACACGTTCGTAATCTTCTTCCGGGCTTAGTCCGCCGACCTTAAACTTACATCCCCCCATACCGACGCTGATCAACCATGCCATCTCTTCACCAAAACTCTCGATGGTGCGGCCCTCTTGGTAATACCCACCGGTAGCAGTGATCGGAATGCGTTGGCGATGGCCGCCCATCAGCCTGTTGACGCTAACGCCGAGCGCTTTACCCTTCAAATCCCAAACCGCTGTATCAACGCAGGCAACAGCTTCCATCAAATATTTGCGGTCGCCCTGAGGTGTGGTGACTTTGAAGGCTTGCTCCCAAACCGCTTCGTGACAGGTGGGATCAAGGCCCATTATGAGCGGGGCAATATCTTCATTTACGATACGGGCGACTTCAGGGCCGCATTTTCGGTTNTCACCATTGAACACTTCGCTGATCAAACCATCATCTGTGTAAATACGAGTGACGATGGTGTTGCGGGTCGGAACCGTATAGGTCGCGCCAGCAAAAGGCTTAGGTAGCGGCACTTCTATTGCGATAGATTCTACTTTATCGATTTTCATTTAGGCCCTCCCGGTGCCTCTATAGGTTATTAATAGGGTTTTAGCATTGCCGGGGGTTCCCGCGATAGCCATGTGCACCGGCTTCGCCTAATATTTAGCAAAATAAAACGGGAGATGAATATGGCCAACAAGACCGAAGTAAACTTGCGCGAGCGATTAAAAAAGCCACCCTCGGCTGTTTTCGTTGANACGTATTTTAGCGGTAAAGTCTCGAAAGACCTTAAATATAACTTCGATTCTGAAATGGAAATTCATTTTGCTCACGGCCTGATGTTGGCAAAGCAAAAAATTGTGTCCGCAAGGGATTTAAAAAAGATACTCAAATTAGTACTTCAAATTCATACGAAGGGCCCCGACGTCCTGGATATAGATTTCAAGTTGGAGGGGCTTTATTCCTATACGGAGCGGTATATCGTTTCAAAATTGGGACCAGAAGTGGGCGGTCGCCTCCATACGGGTCGCAGCCGCAACGATATGCATACCACCGCATGGCGCATGGCGCTGCGCGAGGAGATGCTGAAGATTTTAGCGTTACTTTTGAAATTGCGTGGTACGGTTTTGAAGCTTGCAAAAAAGCATACTAAGACGGTGATGCCTGGCTTCACTCACTCTCAGCATGCCCAGCCCATCACGCTCGGTTATTACCTGCTAACCGTAGCCGACCTTTTCGGGCGTGACTTTGCACGCTTGTTAGGTTCATTGGGGCATACTGACCAGTGTCCGTTGGGGGCTGGAGCACTTACAACCACGGCATTCCCGTTAGACCGAAATTATGTTGCGAGGGCGCTCGGCTTTGCTAAGCCGATGGAGATTGCTTATGACGCTGTCTCCAACCGAGATGATGCGTTGGAGGCAACGGCGGCGCTTTCAATATTAATGACCAATATTTCCAGGCTCGCGTTTGATTTGCAGGCCTGGAATACATTTGAATATCGGTTTATCGAAACTGGCGACGAGCATTCGTCGGTTTCATCTATCATGCCGCAGAAAAAAAACCCGGCGGCCCTAGAACATATCAAAGCTGTTGCCGGTATGGTCAGTGGTGCGTTTACTGCTACGTCGGCTTGCGTCAAAAACACCTCGTTGAGCGACGTGGCCGACGGGGTGACTGCGCTAAACGAGCCGGCGCTTGAGGCCTGTTCAAAGACCGCGGACATTTTGCATTTACTGGACGAAGTGTTGGGCGCCATCACCGTCAACAAAGATGTGATGTTGAAATCCGCCGAGATTGGCTTTGGGTCAGCAACAGAGCTTTCCGACGTTATCGTGCGTGAGACGGGGCTCTCTTTCCGTATGGCTCATAATGTTGTTGGCACTGTGGTACGCAATACGGTCGAAAAAGGCGGTATCGCGACCGATATCCGGGCCGCTGACTTGGACGATGCCTCAAAAGAACTGTTTGGGAAGCCCCTCGGAATGTCGGAGCAATCCGTTTCCGAAGCGCTTGATCCGGCTAAAAATATAGAGGTGCGCGAGATGCTGGGCGGGCCCGGGCTGAATCAAATGGCAGCGATGATCAAAGGGCGCATGACACAATTGCGTAATGACAATAGTACGGTTGCGGCAACGAGACGGCGTGTCATAAAGGCACGTGATAAACTAATTGCTGAAACCAAAGCGTTCTGTAAAGGGGCATAAGATGGCTAAATCAAAAATTGCACTAGTTACGACCGGTGGGACTATTGGGTCCAAAGGCAAAAATAGTCTTGATACGTTCGACTATGGCGCTAATGGAGAACGGTACGGGCCNTCTGATCTACTTAAACTTTTTCCGGAAGCTGCCGCTGCGGCAGATGTCACCCCGGTGGATTTTGGTCGTATTAGTAGTTCCGCTATTGGGCCGGCGACTTGGCTGGAACTATTAGCGAAAGTCGAAGAAGTTGCCAAAGACCATGATGGTATAGTTGTTACGCACGGAACGGCTAGCCTCGAAGAGACAGCTTATTTCCTGCACCTCACTCATAAGTCGCNAAANACGGTGGCGGTNATTGGTGCGCAGCGGCCGTCTTCAGGGTTTGCTACCGATGGCGGTATAAATTTGCGTAATGGCCTGCAGGTTGCCGGTGCGCTGGAGTGCCGAGGCATGGGCGTTTTGACGTTGCTGAACAACGAAATCCAATCCGCGCGCGAGGTCACCAAAACCTCTACATACCGNCTGCAAACTTTNCACGCNCCGGATATGGGGATACTGGGCCATGTGGATCCGGATGATCGAATTTCCATCTACCGCAAACCAACGCGGTGCCATGCACCGGATACGGAATTCGATGTTGCCGGGCGAGATAGTTTGCCTCGTGTAGATATTGTTTATTCCTATGCGGGCGCTACGGGTGATCACGTGAACGCCTCCATTCAAGGAGGTGCAGAGGCCATTGTTATGGCCACCATGGCGCCGGGCACCCCTGCACCGGCGCAGAAGGAAGCATTACAAGAAGCCAATGAAAAGCAGATCCCCGTAATTTTTTCGTGCCGTGCAGGGAGTGGGCGGGTGCTGGACCGGTCTGAATATTACAATCAAGGCTGGGTTAATGCCGACAACTTGAACCCGCAGAAAGCCCGAATTCTGGCGATGTTAGCTCTGACGGTCTCTAAGGAAACCGGTGAACTGAGGCGGGNTTTTGCGACCTACTAAAGGGAAGCAGATAGTTCGTGGACCTCAATGGGTCTACCATTTGGTTAAGTCGGCAGGAGCAAGGAAGAAACGAACATGTCAGATAAAATTTATCATATTGCCGTTAAAGTACCGGATATTGATGAGGCCAAGGGCTTCTATAAGGATATTTTTGGGTTCAAAGATTTGAAACGCAATAAGGTGCGCGATCATACGTCGTGCCATCTCACTGATGGGGGGCTTGATCTCGCCATCATTGAATATGAATCCGAGGCTTCGCCGGAAGCAGGTCTTGCGGGGCCGGGTGCGTGTATTCACCATATAGGTGTCGAAGTAGGCCATCTAGAAAGCTATCAGCAAAAGTTGCTGAATAAGGGCNGCAAGATTGTGAGCGCGCCTGGTGTTCTGCCTGTTAAGTTTAATACGCCGCATGGTGTACTTTGGGAGATTGTGCNGGAAGGTTACTTCCAGAAAACAATCAACNGTCAATAAGTCTAGTCAGAGTTATCTATGCTTGAATTGTGTCTCCTCTCTGATTTGAAAAATGGTGAGGCAAAAGGCTTTAACGTGGAAGGGTCCGGCATCGCCCAGCGGCTGATTATTGTGCGGCAGGGTGATGGCGTGAAGGCTTATATCAATCTTTGCCCTCATATTGGCTCGCGATTGGATGGTGATGTCGGACAGTTTCTTGATGATGAAGACCCTACAATGCTTTTGTGCGATTCTCACGCGGCGTTATTCCGTATTGAAGACGGTGTCTGTGTCGAGGGTCCGTGCGAAGGAGATAAGCTTTTTCCAGCGGATGTAACAGTGGTCGGTNATGCGGTTGTGTACGTGCGNGATGGGGTGGAGTTGGTTGACGAGATATCCAGAATTGTCTCGACTACAGATTAAAGTTTGGGCACCATTTGCTAATTAGGGGATATTGGGTCACTCTTACGGTAACGAAAAGTTATATGGGGACGGCCATGGCATACGAGCATGATCATACCGAGTTCCAGGCGGACACCGAAGGTCCAGAGCTGACCGAGACACAATTGCGCGAAATTGCGATGCGCGAGTTGCTCATCGAAAAGGGTGTTCTGACGGCGGAGCAGATCCGAGTACAAGTCGAAGCGTGGGAGCAAAAGACACCGGCGCTTGGCGGGAAAATTATTGCGCGCGCTTGGGAAGAACCGGAATTTAAGAAATGGCTGCTTGAAGATGGTACTGCCGCGGTCGCTGAATATGATGTGGGCATGGGAGATCTGGAACTAAAAGTGATTGAAAACACGCCGAAAGTCCATAATGTGGTTGTTTGTACTCTTTGCTCCTGTTACCCGCGTACGATACTCGGCCTGCCGCCAGCTTGGTATAAGAGCTTCAATTATCGCCGTCGAGTGGTGCGCGAGCCGCGCAAGGTTCTCGCTGAGTTCGGCACGAAATTGCCTGATGATATAGAGGTTCGCGTCCATGATAGTACCGCGGATTTACGTTTCCTAATTTTGCCTNTTCGCCCNGAAGGTACAGAGGGTATGAGACAGGAAGAATTGGCAGATCTTGTGANCAGAGATTCAATGATAGGTGTTTCGCTGCCGAGGAAACCATCATGAATGGGAAAACAAATCCTGCAGATATGGGGGGAGAGCCTGGTGGCCCTATTGACTCGGAGGAGCATGAACTTGCTTTCTGGGAATGGCGTGTAGATGCGATGAATCAATTATTACGTCCGGCGGGGGCAAATCTCTCGAATACGCATGAGGGTCGTCGCGCTATTGAGGCTCTTGGAGAGGATTATGAAAAACTCAACTACTATGAACGTAAGCTCTATAGTTTACAGGCATTGTTGATTGAGAAAGACGTATTTACTAGTGCGGAGTTTGACGCCAAGTTGGCGGACGTTTGTAATCGTTATGAACAAGCATAAGCTTATCTGAGCCTCTTGCTGATTCTCTTTTAGTCAAATAGGAAATCCTGATGCTAGACCTTTGGGTTTGGATCACACTTTTTGCTGTGGTGATGCAGGTTATTCGTCACGGTTTACAAAAGCATTTGACCGCCACTATGAAGCCAATGGGCGTCGTTTGGGTTCGGTTTCTATTCGGCCTACCATTCGGTATTTTATATTTCGGCTTACTACTTTTTCACTTCGAGACTGATTTGCCGCCGACGACGGTTTTGTTCTGGGTATTTTGCTTAGGCGGGGCCTTGACCCAGATCGGCGGTACGTTTTGTTTGATTTTGTTGTTTTCAGAACGGAATTTTGCAGTCGGAATTACCTACACAAAAACGGAAATTATCCAGGCGACTGTTTTTGGATTGGCGTTGGTCGGTGATGTAGTGACGCCAGCGGGCTACGTGGCGATCTTCCTGAGTATGGTCGGTGTGATGGTTTTGTCTGCAAAAGGCGGCGACTTCAATGTGAAAAACTTGATCACTGGTATTGCCTCCCGTGCTGCATTATTGGGCATTGCAAGTGGTATGGGCTTTGCGTCTGCATCGGTCTTCATTCGCGGTGCTGCGCTAGAATTGGGGGAAGACGGTTTTTTGCTTCGGGCTGGTTATGTGTTGGTGATTGTTCTCACCATGGAAGCTGTTCTTATGGCTATATATTTTTTGTGTAAAGACCGCACCGAGATTGCCAATATTTTTCGCCAATGGAAGCCCAGCCTATTGGTTGGNTTCACTAGCGCGTTGGGATCAGTCGGCTGGTTTAGTGCGATGACGTTGGAACGTGTCGCCTACGTAAAGACTGTTAGCCAGCTTGAAGTTATCTTCTCTATTTTAATATCCTACATTATTTTTAAGGAACGCTCACGATTACATGAATTGTTCGGTATGGCGCTCGTAATGGGGGGGATTGTCGTGCTTTTGCTGTGGGCTTGAGATTAACGACGAATCAATATCGGCCAGCGCCATCCGGCCCAAATCAAAAGGAGTATGCCGAGCGTTGCATTAATGGCAATGGCTATTGGCGCACCATAAGATTCTGCAATGAGGCCCAGCAGAAGGATGCCGAAGGGCTGCGTACCGATACAAACGGCAATGGCTCCCATAGCGCGGGCGCGCATTGATGGGTCAGAATAAGCAATCATCAGGGCTGACTGACTGGCGGAAAAACCGGCATGTCCGATGCCCCCTAGGATTAAGAGCGGTACGGCAAGCATCAGGATGGGTGCGTGTGAAAAGGCCAGAATAAAAACCTCGAACATAATGGAGCCGAAAATAAATAACCGCCCAGGTGTTGTGAACTGCCGCGAAGCAATAAANATCGCGCCGATAAATGCACCAAGCCCTTCTGCGCCAGCGAGGAAACTCGATTGATCGGTTTGTAATTTCAGCACCTCAACCGCAATAGCCGGTAATTGTGATGAAAACGACATGGCAAAAAAATTCATGATTGCGGTAACGACCAATGTTGCTACGAGCATTTCGCGGGTTTTAATATGTCGAAAACCGTCAGCGATTTCACCNAAAACGCGGGATTTCTCCTTTTTTGGCAGATTTACGGGTGCGTGTAGCATGAAGATAAGGCAAAATCCCANAGCATGCATCACAACCCCCATGAAATAGACTCCAATGATGCCAATATAGCCTTCTATTATTACTCCGAGGAAAGGGCCCGCCATGCGGGTGCACTGGTTAGTTACTGAATCGAGTGCCATCGCGGGCATGAGTTGTTCACTTTTAACCACATCGCCGATTAAGGTTCGACGCACCGGGAACTCAATTACATTCAGGCAGCCATTAATCAGTGTGCCCATGGCCACGTGCCAAATTTCCAGCACATCAAAAAAAGCGAGTGCCGACAAAGTGACGGATACCAACCATAAGGTCGCTATCCCACCCAAAAAAAGTTTCCGCCGATCAAATCGTTCCGCCAGTACCCCCACGAAGGTCCCGAGAAAGACCATGGGTATCCAACGCAGAAAAAACATCATGGCAACGAGAAACTCGGAATCGGTGGCTTTTTGTGTGAAAAAACCAATCGCTAGTAATTCGAGCCAACGCATAGTAGTCGCGGTGCCGCCGGTCAGCCATAATTTCAAATAATTACGATTCTGGAACAGGATGGTTGGCGTCACATGCGAGTGCGTAACGGGGGATGGTTGGGGTTTTTTGGGCATTCCTCTTTATTTCAGCAAATCATGATTGGTATCGTTTCTTTGCCGAATATTTACAGCTGTGGCATCAAATAGACCAAGACATTAATCTGTAGGTCACGAATTACCAAGAGGGGTACCTTCAATGAGCCAAGAAACACCAATTAGCGCGGCGATCGTAGATTTTGTAGTGACTGCCGACAAACGGTCTTATGAAGATGAAATACTCGATTTGGCAAAACGATGCCTCGTGGATTGGGTAGGCGTTAGTGTCGGCGGCACGGTTGAGGCCNTAGACCCTGTTATTCGCGGTGCTGCCGTTGCAATACCGTCGCAGGGTAAAGCTCGTGTTTTAATGGAAGGTAAGATGGCGCCGGCAATTGCCGGTTTGATTAATGGTACGCTTGGCCATGCACTTGATTATGACGATACCCATCCCGACTGTTTAGGCCACATAAGNACTCCTTGTTGGGCAACGGTNATTGCGTTAGCGCAAGAATTGGATAGGTCGGAAATGGAGGCGTTGAGCGCGTTCATTACGGGATATGAGGTGGCAGGCGCATTATTTGCTCCTGGTATGGGTCCTGCTATTCAAGTACGCGGTTTTCATCCCACCTCTGTGTTTGGACGTTTTGCAGCTTGTGCTGCTGCCTCTGTATTGTTGCGATTGAATTCTGATCAGGTCCAAAATGCGTTTGGCCTTATGGCCACCACAGCGGCAGGGCTAATTGGTTCGCTTGGCACTATGTCAAAGCCGTTTCATGCGGGAAAAGCGGCGATGGATGGTATTTTATCTGCTCAATTGGCCGCGCACGGTTTTGAGGCCAAAACAGATTTGTTAGATAATGATCCAGGCTTGGCCAGTACCTTTGTGCAGGACAAGTCAATATCCTTTCCAACTCCGAATTTAACGCTCGGCCATCAATTGAAGCGCAACGCATTTAAGCCTTATGCTTGTTGCAAGGGGACACATCCAACATTGGATGCTGCTCGCAGTCTTGCCCGTGAGGTTGGTGACGGTGCAGTGGATAAAATAATGCTGACAGTTAACCCCATGCATAAACGCATCGCGGGTAAACAAAACCCTACATCGCCGCTTGCAGCTAAATTCAGCGTCTCTTATTGCGCTGCCATAGGCCTTGCCGGCTTTAACGGATTGCCTGGTGATTTTGCTGCTAGCAGAATGGCTGACAAGCATGTGATGGACTTAGAGAGTCGGGTGATCATTAATACAGATGAGGCGATCGGGCATAATCAAGTGGAGATTTCTGTTGCCATGGCCGATGGTCGAACACTGGAAGCGCGCACAGAATGTGCCAAGGGAAATCCTGATAATCCTTTTGATTGGAATGATATCGANANCAAATTTAGCGGTGTCACCGNGCCGNTTTTGGGNAGCCGANGCNTTGAANTATTTACTGTTCTAAGGAATTTTGAGAAGTCAGGAAGCCTTGCTGCATTTGATAGACTAGTGATGGGCAGTCCAGCCGCAGAAGTAGCGGAGTAGTTGCGCTGACTGCTCAATGTAATTGAGTACCGTTAGGGAGGTCAGATTTACGCAGGATGATGGCCGCGGCAGGATTTACGGTGGCTCGCTCTATTATCGACGCATCCGAATTTCTCGAGACGAGTAAATTAGCTCAGATCGCACTAGAGCCCGTTTTTTCATGCTTTAAATCCAGCGAAAACATGTCACAGCAAGTGACTAAGACACGCAACGGGAATTTTATAAGATTAAGATTTCGTTAATCGCCATTGGGACATGAAGAGGCAACCTGTGTGGTCATTAGATTATTCGGCGGGTTTAAGCGCAGCACTTTTAGAAAAAAGAGGGTTACCATCTTGTGAGGTATGCTCGGCTTTAGAAAAAAGAGGGTTACCTTCTTGTGAGATATGCTCGGCTTTAGAAAAAAGAGGGTTACCTTCTTGTGAGGTATGTTCGGCTTCGACCTGTACATGAACCGGTTCGAAAAAGACCGGATCCCCAAAAACAGAGGCTGCATAAAGCCTTACATCACTTGGATCATGATCTGGAAACGCGCGCACATGGGTGTCAAAACCATTCGGGGTGTAAACATTTTTTACCACCCAAACGAGTTCCGTTTCGTCAGCCTTACGATACCGGTTACCCGGAACTACGCGTATACTTTTTTTCATAGCCCTAACTGCATATATTGTGGTTTCCTGATTTCATAGTACAAGATAGAGTAACTAACTTATATAGGTTTTTTGTCTGATGGCACCGGTGTTAGAGTGCAAAATCCCTAGAGCCTTAAAATAACAAGCAATTAAGCTTTCAGAATTTGCTATTAAATTTTGAAAGCCTGTGTGTTCTCTGTAGCCGTTTCACACAAACCGTGTAAAAAATGACATTTGATTCGGGTCGGGATAATCGTCGGTTATTTTCGGGGCGAATGAATTGCTCTCTTAATGACAAAAGGCCCAAATCGTCGAATTTTTGGCTTTAACTTAAATCTTTGGCGTGTTGTGTAATATGACGGGTACTAAAATGACTGGCAACGGGCGTTCTCCGCGTTTGACGGTTCCGCCGCATTCCTGTGAAGCCCATTCGCATATTTATGGACCCGAAAGCGAGTATCCGTTCTGGCCCGGTCGTCCACAAGACCCTGTGGCGTCAGTTGTAGCCTATAACCAAATGTTGAACCGGCTTGGCTTCGAACGAGCAGTAATTGTTCAGCCAGCTGCCTACGGCACAGATAATCGCTGCACTATAGATGCAATTGCCGCTCGCGGCCTGCAAATAACTCGCGGCGTTTGCGTAACGAAGAAGGATGTGTCGGTAGAGGAATTGCAAAGCTTGCATGATCAANGCATGCGGGGTTTACGGTTTTTCTTGATGGCAGACGATTTTAGATTAGCAGACGCGTTGTCGATGGCAAAAAAAATAGAACCGTTTGGTTGGCATATACAGTTTCAGGATGAAGGCGATTGGTTAGAGGCTGCAGTGCCGGTTTTTGAACAGTTGCCAGTGGATAGCGTAGTAGATCACATTGGGCGCACAGGCGCGGGTAGCACTGTCGATAATAAAGGATTCCAGACTTTGCTGAAGTTCATGGAAACTGGCCGTTGTTGGGTCAAAATTTCAGCGCCCTATTATATGACAAGTGACGGTTATAAGCCCTTGGACGGCTCCGCGCCTGATTATGCTATGCTTAGAGACCATGTACAGGCATTGGTTGATATTCGGCCTGATCGTTTGGTGTGGGGGGCAAATTGGCCACATCCGCAATTTCCGCTTAATGATAAGCCGGAGGAGGCGGACTGTTTGGACGCGCTATTGGAATGGGTGCCCGACGAAACAATCCGAAATAAGATATTAGTTGATAACCCTGACCAACTTTACGGTTTCTAGCCGAGGGCTGTTTTAACCTCGCTCACCAAAATAACGCAAGGTGAACCAAAAGTGCCGTCGCGATGAGCATCGGAATTTGGCAATTTTAATANACGATGACTTAACTTAATTGGCCTACCCTTTTTGTCTGTGAATTGTGTAGAAGCGGCGTGACAGCCGCGTCATTCCCTCATTTTAGGCNGTTAGCACTGACTTTTTGAGACGTCGCCCTTTTATGAAAGGCCNTCTCCACTGCTCGGCACTTATAAGGCGGAGTAGCCTTTTGTGCTCAGAGGTTTGCGAAGAACCATCTGCGGGCTGCTTCGAATACAAAATAGCATCCAGTCAATATCACTACCCCGTCCAAGAGCACCGTATGGATTTTCACACCCATGCGGACTACCAGGTAGCGCCCGATATAAGCGGCGGGTATCGTCATCACGCCGATTATTATCCCAAGAATAACCAGCTGGAGATTCAGCAAGCTGACGGATGTAAATCCACCGACACGGCAGAGGTTAGTTAATACAGATATCATCGCATCAGTGCCAAGGATGGCACCGCCGCGGAGGCCAAAGCCCAGCAGCATAGCGACGAGAACTATGCCGCCCAGCGGCACTGAACCAGCAATAATGCCAAAGCTNAAGCTACCGCTGGCCACTCCAGTGGGACTGGGTTTCAATTTGAGACTATCGGTCCATCGCCGGATTGGCAGAGAGACAATCATAAAAAGGCCGAAAATCGCGAGTAAGGTTGCTTGCGGTAGCCAGTCGTAAATCAGCACACCGACAATCACGCCGGGCGCCGCGGGCAATCCGACTTTTTTGAAAAGTTTCCATTCTATCCATTCCTTATAAACCCATGCACGCGCGATATTTCCGAATAGCGAGCCAACAGCAATAACGGGTAGTAGCGCTTTGATACCAATCAATGGCAGGAGCACTGGCGCTAGTAGTAGGCTCGAACCGCTACCACTCATGCTGGCAATCAATGCACCGGCAAAAGCAGCCATCGCAACGAAAGCGTAGGTGACGAGTGACAACTCGGTTTCTATGCCAGTCATATAGTGATTCGCTGTTTGCGGATTGTCGAATATGAGTGCATTTTGTATCGCTAAAGGGCTAGAAGTACCGCACTATAGCGGACAATTCATTTAGTGGGGAAATCATGGTTCGTTATGCTGTTGGCCAAGCTGTGCCGCGTACCGAAGATCCGCGCCTCTTAAAAGGCGCTGGTCGTTATGTTGACGATATTCGGCTCGCGGATTTAGCGCACGGTTACATACTTCGTTCACCCTTAGCGCATGCTTTGATCAAAAGCATTGACGTAAGCTTGGCGAAAGCAGTCCCGGGGGTGCTTGCGGTTTTGACTGGTGCTGATTTTGAGGCGGCTGGGCTGAATGGCATTGTGACCGATGTAGCTAATGCTAAACGGCCTGACGGCACGCCGATCTTCCGGCCGCCGCGGCCTGCATTAGTATCAAACAAAGTAAGAGTGGTTGGTGATCATGTGGCATTTGTTGTGGCCGAAACGCTCGACCAAGCGAAAGATGCTGCGGAGTTGATTGAGGTCGATTACGAGCCGTTGCCGGCGATGGTCGGAACTGCTGCGGCAATAGAGCCTGATGCATTGCCGGTTTGGGATGAGTGTCCCGACAATATTTCATTCGAGCATAATGTTGGCGATGCCGTAGCAACGGAAGCTGCCTTTGCAAAAGCCGATGTAGTGGTGAAACAGCAGTTTGTTATCAACCGTGTTTCTACGAATTCTATGGAGAACAGAGGTTGTATCGGTGAGTTTGATAAGCATCAGGAACGCTATGTACTCCATACAGGCTTACAGCAGCCTCATAATATCCGAGCAGACTTAGCGAAGAATATTTTCAATTCGCCGGAATACCTTTTCCGAATTATTTCGGATGATGTGGGGGGTAGCTTTGGTATGAAGGGTGGCACATATCCAGAGTATGTTTTGGTGCTGTGGTCAGCTAAGATGCTCGGCCGCCCCGTCAAATGGTACGCGCCGCGATCGGAGTCCTTTATTAGCGATACCCACTCCCGCGACAATGTGAGCGATGCGGAATTGGCCCTTTCAAAGGATGGTAAGTTCCTCGGTGTGCGTTGCAAGACGCTGGCTAATTTGGGCGCATATGTGGCTTCGCGTGGGCCAAATCCGCCCATGGGGAACCTTGGCACTATGGCCGGTACCTATACTACAGAAGCTATGCATGTGAATGTGCGCGCTGTGCTCACTAATACCCATTCAACTGCGCCCTATCGCGGGGCGGGCCGGCCGGAGGCGGCTTATGTGATGGAACGGCTGATCGATATCGCCGCTTATGAGATGAAAATGGATCCGGCGGAATTGCGTCGCATTAACCTCATTCCTAAAGAAGCACTACCCTATCAAACCGCTCTCACGTTTAATTACGATTCTGGTGATTTCGAGAAGGGTCTCGATATGGCGCTCGATTTGGCGGACTATGCGAACTTCGAGGCGCGACGAAAAGAGGCAGCTAAGCGCGGCAAAATGCGCGGCATCGGTATTTCAAACACAATCGAACAAGCCGGAGGGCGTAAGCGGTTCGAACATGCGGAAATACGCTTTACCAAAGCCGGTTCGGTACTGCTACTAATGGGAACAATTAGCCATGGTCAAGGCCACGACACCACCTTCAAGCAAATCCTTTCGGACCGTCTGGGTATTCCGGCCGAATGTATTCGTATGATTGAGGGTGATACGGATCAGGTCTCCATGGGCGAAGGCACTGGCGGATCGCGCTCGGCGGAACTGGGCGGCGCTGCAATTTTTTTGTGTTCGGATAAGATTGTTGAGAAAGGGAAGAAGATCGCGGCGCACAATCTTGAGGCGGCGGAGGCGGATATAGAATTCTCCAATGGTACTTTCACCGTTGCTGGGACCGATAAGTCCATCGATATAATGGAGGTGGCACAGGCCTCATACTCGCCCAATAAAATTCCGGCGGATGTGGAGATCGGCCTCGATGAAATGTACTCTTATTTGCCAGACACGGAAACATTTCCCAATGGCACCCACATTTGTGAACTTGAGGTGGATCCAGATACGGGTGCCATTGATATTTTACAATATTCAGTGATTGATGATGTAGGTGTGGTGGTCAATCCACTGTTGCTAAAGGGCCAAATTCATGGTGGCGTTGGTCAAGGGCTTGGCCAGGCACTTGTTGAGAACATTTATTATGATGAAGATGGCCAAATTCTGACAGGNAGTTTCATGGATTACTGTATGCCGCGTGCAGATGATATTTGCGCCATTGAAGTGGGCAGTAACCCACAACCGTGCAAAACCAACCCCACTGGAATCAAGGGTGCCGGTGAGGCAGGAACTGTAGGAGCTTTGCCATGCGTTGCTAATGCGGTTGTAAACGCGTTATCGCCTCTGGGCATCCGCCATATCGAAATGCCGGCGACACCTGAAGTAGTATGGCGTGCTGTTCAATCAGCAAAATTAGCTGCTGTTTAAGTAAGAGTAATAAAGTAGTCGAAATGGCGGAAATAAAATCTCCAGACGAGTTAATTTCTGTTTCAGTTCTCACGGGCTTTCTGGGCAGCGGGAAGACTACGTTACTCGCATCAATCCTTAAAAAGCCCGAACTGTCTGATACCGCTGTGGTAATTAATGAATTCGGTGAAATTGGTCTCGATCACCATTTGCTGGAGAATACTGAAGAAAACGTTGTTAAGCTTGATTCGGGATGTCTTTGTTGCACCATTCGCGGCGATTTATTGGAGACGATGCGCAAGCTCTATATCGAACGTGAGAAAGGCGATATTCCCCGTTTCAAGCGTGTAGTTATCGAGACAACCGGACTGGCTGACCCAGCACCTATAATTCATACGCTTCTCAACGACCCCACGCTGATAGATTGTTTTAAATTGGATGGTATATTAACGGTCGTTGACGGAGTTAATGGTAGCGCTACGCTTGATAATTATACGGAAGCAATAAAACAAGTTGCTGTAGCCGATCGGCTCTTACTCACTAAAGTGGATGTTGCGGACTCCATAGAACCACTTCGCGATCGATTAAAGAACCTCAATCCCGCCGCAGCTATCATAGTGGTGACGAATGGCGAGGCGGACCCAAAACACCTTCTCAATTCGGGATTATACAATCCAGAGACTAAAACTGCGGACGTCGGNGCCTGGCTGCAAGAGGAGGCCTATCTCGATCAAGCAGCAATATCTGGATCAGGAGAAAATCATGAACACGGTAAGGATGATAAAGAGCACCACGGCCATCACCATGACGTGAATCGCCATGATGATAATATTGAAGCCTACTGCATTGCTCGCGACGAGCCCGTTAGCGTGCTGGCCATAACCAGCCTGATGCAAATTTTGTTTGGGCATCGCGGCGAGGATTTGTTGCGCGTTAAAGGCATCCTAAACGTAGTCGAGCATCCAGGCCGTCCGGCAGTTATCCATGCGGTGCAACATCTGATGCATCCGGTGGCTTGGCTCAAAGAGTGGCCGGATGAGGATCGCCGNACTCGGATCGTTTTTATCACCCGCAATATCAGCCGCGATTGGATTGAGGCACTGATTGATGGGCTTAACAAAGAAGCGGAAGAAATTATGGCGGAAGTGGAAAAATAGCCCAATGAAGTTGCTCACTGATGCGGATTAAAATTAACTCCCTTGNCCCTCCCCAAACACTTCATACAAAACTTTCCCCTTACTTTGGCGACCAGCCAGGAAGCCTATGGCGTCGGCGGCTTCTTCTAGCTGAAAAACTCGGTCGATGGTGACATCAATCGTACCGTCTTGCAGCCAGGCCAGTAAATCTAGGGCGCGGGCTTGGTAGGCTTCTTCAGTAGGCACGTAGTGCTGNAGATGCGGTCGCGTGAGGAAGACNGAACCGGCTTCGGCTAATTCCAANACATCGAAATTTTTCACNAGACCAGATGCGTGGCCGTAGAGGATACAAAACCCGCGNAATCGNANTGAATTAAGGGATTTAATCAGTGTGTCCTTACCGACTGAGTCGTAAGCTACATCGACCCCGGCCCCGTCGGTGATTTTCATTATTTCATCACGAAATTCTACCTTTGAATATTCTATAACGTGGTCGGCGCCACGGGCTTTGGCGATTTCTACCTTTTCTCGACTACCCACCGTACCGAAAACTTCGGCCCCTTGTTTTTTTGCAAGTTGTACCAGGAGTTGTCCAACTCCGCCGGCCGCTGCATGGATCAAGCATTTACTGCCAAGCTCTANTGGATAGGCATCATGAGCGAGGTAATGGGCGGTGATGCCGTGGGACATGATGGCAATGCCGCGCTTGAAGGAGACTTGATCCGGCAACTTAGTAGCTCGAATTGCTGGGATTGCTGAGTATTCCGCTTGAGAGCCATGGACGCGGGTAAAGGCCACCCGGTCGCCTGCTTTTATGCGGGTGACGCCTTTACCAACAGCTTCGACCCAACCGCATCCTTCCACGCCGAGCCGGTAAGGGAGTGGCGTTGGATAGGTGGGGGAATCCTTATAATCGCCGCGCGACCTATAAATATCGGTAAANTTCAACCCGGCATATGCCGTTTTGATCAGTATCTCGCCTTCACCGACCTCCGGTTTTGGCACATCCCGAACCTTCAATTTTTCCGGTCCGCCGAATTGCTCGACTTCCAACGCGCGCATAGTCTTCCCCTATCTAGTCTCAATTCACGAAACGTGATTATATACAAAAGTTAATTTACAAAAGAGACGCGGCAGCAGCACGTTACAGAACCGGCGGCCTTTTGGACGCTACTTAAGCGTATTGGCCATAAAAGCCGTGCAAACGATTAAGACGAAGAGGAGGACGTCTATGGTCGATTTGGTCGACAATTCTGTTGAATCCATTGAAGTTGTTCCCACGGGTGCCGCTTTAGGCGCTGAAGTGCGTGGGCTGGACTTAAGCAAACCTGTTTCCGGCCAGCTTAAAGAAAAGTTGATTGAGCTTTGGGCTGAGTACATGGTGCTCCTGTTTCGCAATCAGGACCTTAGCGATGAGAATATTTTGGCAACCGCTGAAGTGTTTGGTGGACAACAAATTGCTGGCAGCCGAGCCTTTTTTTTAAAAGCTGGATATAAGGCTGGGGAATCCGACCGGGTTTCCAAACATGCGGGTATCAGCCTGGTTTCGAATTTGGGCCAAAATGGTAAACCAGCAAAAGTCACAGCGGGGGTCGGCAGCCTCGAAGCGCTATGGCATACGGACAATTCCTATGTAGAAGTACCGCCTAACGGCACGCTGCTTTGGTCGGAAATTGTGCCAACAAACGGTGGTGGCGAGACATCATTTAATAATCAATACCAGGCCTATGATGAATTATCCGATAAGTTTAAAGGGGCCATTGAGGGCAAACATATTTGCCACGACAATCTGCGGAATACCGCTGGCCGTTTGCGTCCGACCGCAAAAGAACCGGAAAGCCGGAACGCGATTACCGGACCGGCACACCCAATTGTACGTATTCATCCTTTAACAGGCAAACGCTGCTTATATCTTGGCCGCCGCTATGAAGGTAATTCGAGCTATATTTATGAAATGCCCAATGAGGAGGGTGACGATCTGTTGTCGAAACTTTGGGCGCACGCAACGCAGGAACATTTGCGTTGGACGCATGATTGGCACCCTCATGATCTAATTCTTTGGGACAACCGATGCACTATGCATCAACGCAATCCGGTTGATCACACCCAAGCGCGGGTGATGCATCGTGCGTTGATTAAGGGTGAACCGATCATTTCTGCCTGGGATGAACAAGCGGTAGCGGAATAGGAAGGTCTTATGAGCGGAACTTCTGTCGAAACGATTGGAGTTACGCCGACCGGTTCTGCGCTCGGCGCTGATATTCAAGGGATCGATCTGTCGGCGCCGCTCAGCGATGAGCTTCTCGCAAGGCTCATAGAAATTTGGGCAGAACATTTAGTGTTGCGGTTTCCCGATCAGAGTTTGGCCGATGAAAAACTTCTCACTTTTACCGAATATTTCGGTGGTCAACAGCCAAGCGGCGCGCGCAAACGCCGTCAGGAAATGGGTTTGGGTGAGCACTCCAAAAACAATCCTACCGATCCACGGTTTAATTACGTCACTAATTTGGATTTTGATGGGAATCCGTCTGCTACGCCGCGCGGTAATGGCGCTTACGAATTGCGCTGGCATTCGGATAATACCTACGTTGAGGTGCCGCCGACGGCTACCTTATTGTGGGGGCAAAAGATTCCCGTCGATGGCTCCGGCCAGACCATGTTTTGCAATCAAATTTTAGCCTATGAAGAGCTGCCTGTTAGTTTGAAAGAGATTATCGAAGGTAAGCATATGATCCATGATGGATCTAGGAACACAGCTAACATGGTGCAGGTGGGCGGGAAAGCACCGAAAACGCAGGCGGATATCAACGGGCCGGTCCATCCAATGGTTCGCATTCACCCGCCGACCGGCAAACGGGCGCTATTTCTCGGTCGTCGTTGGGATTATCCGTCGACTTATATTGTGGAAATGCCTGGGGATGAGGGTGAAGAGCTAATGGATCGCCTATGGGCGCATGCAACCCAAGAAAAATATGTTTGGGTGCAAAATTGGACCCCGGGCGATCTCATCATGTGGGACAACCGGGCGGTTATGCATCGGCGAACAGCCGTTAACCCTTCTTCGCCTCGGATCATGCACCGGGCTTTGATCAAAGGCGACCCAGTTATTTCAGCATGGGATAATGTAGCCGCTGCCGAATAGGAGAAATCAGTGATGGCTAATTCAGTCGAGAATATTGAAATTATACCTACCGGTAAGGCAGTTGGTGCTGAGATACGTGGTGTCGATTTGTCTCAAACGTTGTCTAAAGGTGTAGTTGAAAAATTGACCAAGGCATGGGCTGAGCATTTGGTGCTTCTCTATCGCGACCAAGATTTGGAAGATGAGAACATTGTGACGCTTTCAGGTTATTTTGGGGGGCACCAACCGGCGGGTGCGCGGCAAGCGCGGAGGCAAGCCGGCATCAAGGACGCAGGCAAGGATAGCTCGACCGATATGCGAATCAATTATGTGTCTAATCTGGATGATGAAGGCAACCCGACTCAGCACAATCGTGGTATCGGCAGCCATGAAATTCGCTGGCATTCGGATAACACCTATGTGGAGGTGCCGCCCACGGGCACCCTCCTGTGGGCTGAAATTATTCCCGACGACAACACCGGCAATACGATGTTTTGCAACCAGTACCGCGCTTATGAAGAATTACCGGATGATTTGAAAGAAGCCATTGAAGGTAAGCACATGATGCATGACGGCTCACGCACCACTGCTAACCGTGTGCATCCTCATCGAACCATGCCACAAAGCCAAGATGATATTGACGGGCCTATCCACCCTATGGTTCGCATTCATCCGTTGACTGGCAAGCGTGCTTTGTTTTTAGGCCGTCGTTGGGATTATCCGTCAACCTATATCGTTGAAATGCGCAATGATGAAGGCGAAGCGCTGATGGACAAGCTTTGGGCGCACGCGACTCAAGACAAATATGTCTGGGTCCACCAATGGCGCCCCAAAGACATTTTACAATGGGATAATCGTTCGGTGATGCATCGCCGAACCGCGGTTAACCCAAATCAGAAAAGAATATTGCATCGGACGCTTATCAAGGGCGATCCTGTGATCTCAGCATGGGGGAATAACGCCGCAACGCAGTAGGAGGCTGTTATGGCATTCAATTGAGGCAATTCTCAGCGATCGTGTATTTGGGGTAACCAATGCACTTCGCACCGTCGGAACGAGATAGACTCAAAAAAAGCGATATCTATACCGGGCGTGTGTTGATGGCGAGCGGGTAAGGCCTGCTTTTGAAATTATGAAACTAACTGAAGCCGCTATTGCGGCGGAGTAGAAGATATATGGTTAATACACTCGATAATGTTGAAGTTGTTCCGACTGGCGCAGCTGTTGGCGCCGAGGTGCGTGGTTTAGATTTTGCTCAAAAGGTTCCAAAAGAGGTGGCAGTTCGAGTTAACGAAGTTTGGGCTCAGCACAAAGTTCTGCTATTGCGAAATCAATTTCTCGATAAGAGTTTGCTTTATCAGGCGGCTGAGGTGCTTGGCGGCGTTCAAGAAACGGGTTCTCGGGCGATGAACTTGAAGGCGGGTTGGAAAGAAGGGACAGCGCGTATCTCTGATTTCCCCGGCATCAGCTATATTTCCAATCTTGATGAAAACGGCGAGCCGGTACTTCGAACAAAAGGCTCGGGTAGTCTCGAAATAGGATGGCACACGGATAATTCCTATATGCAGGACCCACCGATGGGTAGTTTGTTGAATGCGGTTGAGGTTCCGGTAGACGGGGGTGGGCACACGTCTTTTCTCGATACGGTAGCAGCTTATGAAAGCATGCCCGAGCCGCTCAAGCTAGAAATTGAAGGCCTGCATATGTGTCACGATAACAGCCACAGTACGGTTGGGCAGTTGCGGGCTATTTATAATGGCGTTGAACCTACCTGTCGTGAAGAAGTGGACGGGCCTGTGCACCCGCTGGTGCGTATCCATCCAATCACCGGCAAGCGCTCTATTTATCTCAGCCGCCGTCACGGGTTTCCCTCGGCGTATATTGTCGAGCTCTCCGATGCCGAAAGTGAAGACCTTCAAGACCGTATATGGGCACATGTCGCTCAAGATAAATTCACTTGGACGCATACCGATTGGCAGGTGGGTGATTTGGTCATGTGGGATAATCAGCAACTGCTGCACAAGCGCTCAGCCATAGACCCGATGCAAAAACGGGTCATGCAGCGGACGTTAGTAAAGAGCGAAGGTTTTATCTCTGCATGGGATTCAACTGCGGCGGCGGAGTAGAAAAGGCCATGGTCAACCGTCTCAGAGATCTCGAAATAGTGCCCCAAGAGGCGCCTGTTGGCGCCGAAGTAAGGGGGATTGATTGGTTGGAACCCATTTCTGATGGCTTGGCTGAGGCAGTGAAACAGGCATGGCTCGATCACAGTGTATTGCTGTTTAGGGGGCGCAAACTTTCTGATCAGGAACTGTTAGCAGTAACGGAGCTGTTTGGCGGCAGCCAAGCGGCAAAATCGCGTGAATTTTACATGAAGGCGGGCTTTGCCGTTGGTAGCGACCGTGTCAGCAAGTTTCCTGCTATTACACTAATCAGCAATCTGGACGATGACGGCAAACCGGTTATGAAGAATGCTAGCGTAGGTAGTTTAGAGCTGAATTGGCATACAGACAATTCTTACACCGAGGTGCCGCCCGCGGGCACGCTTCTCAACGCTCATATTTTACCGGTTGATGGTGGTGGAGATACGTCCTTTGCTAACCAGTACCTCGCCTATGAAGCTTTGCCGGATGACTTGAAGGAAATTATTCAGGATAAACACCAGTGTCACGATATCAGCCGCAGCACATCGGGGACATTGCGGCCTGGCTTCCAACCGGCAGCATCACGCGATGATGTTGAGGGCCCCATTCACCCTTTGGCTCTCATTCACCCTGGGACCGGCAAGAAAGCGTTATACCTTGGGCGGCAGGGTCCTTGGCCTTCCTCCTATATTTTGGAATTAGATGATGCAGGAAGCCAAGAGGTGATGAGACGCCTCTGGGCCCATGCAACGCAGCCAAAATTCGTTTGGACACATAAATGGGCGCTTGGTGATTTGTTGATCTGGGATAATCGGGCTGTCATGCATCACCGTACGCAGGTTGACCCTAACCAAGCGCGCGTTATGCACCGTGCTTTGATCAAGGGAGAACCTGTTATCTCGGCATGGACGTCTTCTATTGCGACACAATAAGGAATGAAAAAATGCCTGAAGTAAACACGATGGGTGCATTAGAGATTTTGTCAACCGGTGCTGCGACCGGGGCGGAAGTAAAAGGCGTTGACTTGTCAAAACCTGTAGAGCTTGAAGTTCGGGAAGCGCTGAACCGCGCATGGGATGATTTCCTTATATTGTTATTTCGTGACCAAGATTTAAACCAGGACGATATTGTNGAAGCATCTGAAATATTTGGTGGCTGCCANATCGGCGGTGGGCGAAAATTCCATGTNGCNGGTGGCGCGAAGGCNGGAGACTACAGCATGGCGCTNAGGGATGAAGTNACNTTGGTTTCAAACCTTGGGCCAGATGATAAGCCGGTAATGAAAAATAACGGTCTTGGCAGCATGGAAGTNGATTGGCACACGGATAATTCTTATGTAGACACGCCGCCAGCAGGTAGNTTTCTTTATGGGGTAGAAGTGCCGGTTGATGGTGGCGGTGAAACCTCGTTTAATAATCAGTATGACGCATGGGAAACGCTTCCTAGTGCATTGAAAGAAAAAATTTGGGGTAAGGTGCAAAAACAAGATGTAAGCCGCAATTCGGCTGGTGTTNTAAGACCCTCCGCAATATTGCCCGCTACGCCGGAAGATGTAGATGGGCCGGATCATCCGCTGGTTCGGCTGCATCCAAAGACGCGGCGTCCGGCACTTTATTTGGGCCGCCGTCGCGTTTGGCCGTCTAATTATATTGTCGGAATGGAGTACGACGAAGGACGTGAATTGTTGAGCGCCCTTTGGGACCATGCCACTAATTGGGATCTAGCNTGGACTCATGAATGGAAGGTGGGTGATGCTATCCTTTGGGATAACCGGGTTTCCATGCATCATCGTAAAGCTATCGATCTTACTCAACGCCGCGTTATGTACCGAACGCAAATTAAGGGCGAGGGTATAATTCCCGCTTGGGATGAAATGGAATTGGTGTTATGAGCGCGAAGAATGTTTTGTCGCGGTTAGAAATCATCCCAACAGGTTATAAAACTGGAGCAGAAGTTAAAGGCNTAGATTTAACCAAATCTCTTTCTCAAAAAAAACAAGAAAGATTACNCCAAGCCTGGGCTGACCACCAAGTTTTACTCTTTCGGAATCAAATTTTAACCGATGATCATTTGACCGCTACAGCGAATATTTTTGGCGGCGTACGTGGCACGGAATCGCGGGATATGTTTTTGAAAGGTGGTTATAAAGCAGGCGGTAAACATGTGCCGTCGCGGGCGCACTTCAGTTTTATTTCTAACTTGGATGAAGCAGGTAAGCCGACTGAACGAAACGCAGGGCTCGGTAGTGTCGAAGTGGATTGGCATACAGATCAATCGTATACGCGCATCCCTAACGCGGGGACGCTACTGTATTCGTTGAAGATCCCAGATAATGGTGGTGGGGATACGTCCTTTAGCAATCAATATTTGGCCTATGAAACGCTCCCGCTTGATCTTAAAGAAGCTTGCCAGGGAAAGTACCAACGTCACGACATTAGCCGGAACTCAGTGGGTCAGGTGAAACCATCTCAACGACTCCCGAAATCACTCAAAGAGGTTGAGGGCCCCGATCATCCGTTGCTGCGGGTCCATCCGGTTACTGGCAAGACGGCACTTTACCTAGGCCGGCGGCGTACTTCGCCGGGAAATTATATTATCGGTATGAATCAATCGGAAAGTGACGCTTTTTTAGGACAGCTGTGGGACCATGCAACCAAGGATGAATTAAAGTGGACCCATCGGTGGCGAGTTGCTGATCTTTTGGTGTGGGACAATCGGTGCGTTATGCATCATCGCTCGGCGCTTGATCCTTCAAAACCTCGCGTTATGAACAGAACCATGGTAAAGGGCGAACCTATCGTTGCGCCATGGAATGATGTGGATGCTGCATAAATGTGGCCGAGTGAATCTCTGGAGCGGTG
This sequence comes from Rhodospirillaceae bacterium, assembly GCA_002715005.1. Taxonomy (GTDB): domain Bacteria; phylum Pseudomonadota; class Alphaproteobacteria; order UBA8366; family UBA8366. The sequence continues at coordinate 134,595 of PAXN01000025.1, read as the reverse complement.
ATTTGGTTGTCAAAAGCTTCCGAATCACCGAAGACCGGCTTGGTAAGGATTGCAGCGGAAAGTTCGCCATAGGGGCGGCTTTGCAGTGCCGCAAAGGCCATATAGTTTTGACATGCGGCTTATTACATGAGGCTGCATAAATTTTAAATGATGCGCGACGCTGATAACGGAGGAATAAACGAATGGCAATGGAAACCTATGAATTTGCCGAAGTGTATACACATGCCCCAGAGATCGAGGCGCCGGTTGCGCTCGATAAAAACACACTTACTTCCATGGAAGTAGTCCCAACTGGAAAAGCTATAGGTGCAGAAATTCGTGGCGTAGATTTGTCGATACCGGTTCCAGAGGATGTTGCCGATGCTATGCGTCAAGCATGGACGGACCATTTGGTATTATTGATTCGCAATCAGAGGTTAGAGCCTGAAAACTATATGGATGCGGCAAGAGTTTTTGGTGAACCGCAAGAGGGCGCAAATAAAAAGTATTATGAGAAGGCTAAGAAAAAGTCCCTTTATCATGCGATGGATCATCACATTTCAATTCTTTGCAATCTTGGAGAAGACGGAAAGCCGGTGGAGAAAAATGATGGCCTTGGAAGTCTTGAGGTGGTTTGGCACTCAGATAATTCTTATATTGAGCAACCGCCTGCTGGCAGCACTCTGTATTCACTCGTAATACCAAACGATAATAGCGGCCAAACATCATTTAATAATCAATATATGGTATATGATGATTTGCCGGCTGATTTATTGGCTGCGATTGAAGGCAAGCGGTCAAAACAAGACGCAACCCGCAATTCGGCTAATGTATTAAGGCCGGGCGTAACGGAGCCGACCTGTCCAGAAGAAGTGCCGGGACCCATGCACCCTATGGTTCGTATTCACCCGGAATCGGGCAAAAAGGCACTCTATCTTGGGCGTCGTCGCACATGGCCGTCTCAATATATTGAGGGCATGNCGAACGATAGTGAAGAATTGTTGGACAAATTGTGGGCTCATGCCACCCAACCAAAATATGCCTGGACCCATGAATGGGCNGCCGGCGATTTCCTCGTGTGGGATAATCGCTGCGCAATGCATCGCCGCGAAGTTGTAAACCCCACTCTACCCCGAGTTATGTGGCGGAGCCAATTCGCCGGCGACGAGGTCATTCCAGGTTAAAGAGCGCTCAGCTTATTCCTATAAATAACGATAAGGTAAAGAATTCACCGAGATTTACAAATAATCTCTTGAAAGCTGTTACTTCGTCATCCGGTTGGGGTCATACCCTCGGCAGCCCTGCAGTTGCGTCGACGGATCGTCCTATTGGTGCGAGCAAGTGAAACAACCGTAATTTTTATGCACTGCAGGAGCCATTATCATCCGCCCCTGTGCCGCGCTTTTNCTGAATCTAACCATTCTTGGCGGCTACTAGAGCCTGTTGCATTAATCTAAGTTCCCGCTGTAGTCGGAGTATTCGGCAGTGCTCTCGCCCGTCGATTTCGCCTACCACCAAACCGATGAGAACATAACCGACTAGGGGTCGAACACTTGCAGAATTTACATAAAGCCGTATTTTTTTCCAGCATTAGTGGGCTAAATCGTTAGCATTTGGATGCCTCATCGATGATTTAGAGTTTAGCGGCTTTTCTACTAGAAGCTGCTTTTTATAATCTCTTAATTTCTATTGCCCCTCGCGGACAAATTTGTTTTGCAAGGTACCTATACCGTCAATATCAACCTCGACAACATCATTATGTTGTAGGTTCGGTGCCCGACCTTCGGTACCCATCCAAATCATGTCGCCTGGGTGGAGTGTCAGGCAGGTTGTCATTGCCGCAATGAAAGTTTCGATACCAAAGTGAAAATTATTTGTCGGGAATTGAATTGTCTGCTTGCCATTGACCCTAACAGTGGTGGTCAGTGCCTCCAAGTCGACATCGGTTTCGATCCAAGGGCCCATGGGTTTGAATGTATCGGTATTTTTAGCGCGCCACATGGTCCGATCATTTTTCTGCCATGTACGTTCGCTCACGTCATTTCCAACAGTGTAGCCCATGATGCATGACAATGCGTTTTCTTTGGTGAGGTTCTTAGCGGTTTTGCCGACAATACAAACAATCTCACCCTCATACTGCACAGTGTCTGGCGCATTTGCCGGGATCACTACATTCTCGTTATGAGCAATCAATGCATTGTTGGCACGGTAACCAATATCGGGGTTCTCCGGCAGTTTTGGCTCTTCGCCTCGGAGTTCCGCTTGTTCGCGCACATGTTCGGCGTAATTAAGACCTGCTGCATAAAAAACTTTTGGCTCTAACGGTACAAGCAACTTAACGGAATCTAGTGTTCGTGTATTACCGTTCTTATTCAGTCCATCGAATAACCCCCCATCAACATCATAGATGATGTCGCCGTCGAGTATGCCGTGGCATGGTGTGCCGCCATTATCAAATCGTACTATGCGCATGGAATTGTTCTCCTAGATCTTTTGACGCGCTGATCGTCGTTTGGATTATTTAAAGAAAGAGTCAAACTGGCCTGTATATAAGCCGTAAAGGGTAAGGACGGCAAAAAAAGCAAGGCTAATAATCAGATAAGTTTTCAATGTCATCTCCCTGGTAAAGGTTTTAGTCGCGGTCCAGTTCCTTTGGCACACCGTTATAATCGGATAGATGAGGTCCTCGCGGCCACGGGTTCTCATAATAATTCATCCAGAGGCGCACCATATGGCGCGTTTCGGCACGCGTCGCACCGTCTTGGAAGGCTTTACGCGAATGGACCACGCGGTAGTTGTTTACGAACTGAATGTCGCCATCGAGCAACATCATGTCGAGGCGGTAGTCGGNATGCTCCGCATAAAAGTCAAATGAGACGAGTGCAAGCGCGTCCTCGGCCGAGAGCGGTTGACCTGCGCGTACATGGGCACGTTCCAGTGCACCCCGGTTTAAACGGCAGCTCAAAACGCCATCCTCTTGGTGAAATACAGGGAAGCGGAACGGCTCATCGAATTTGACGTCTTCCGCATGGCCATGCAGGTACCCGCGCATGAGCGGGCCCAAAGCGTCTGGATGTTTTTCTATCAACGTATTGTAGATGCTCATAGAGCTTGAAATGCTGCTTTCGCCGCCTTTGAGCGCTTTTCTGAGACAAAGAAGCCCCACCATGTCTGCTCGGTCGGTGTGGTATTGCAGATAATGATTGGTACGATAGCCGCGGGGCGTGGGTTCAGAGGGGTCCACTTTCTCGTCATAAACATGGCCAAGCAGATCGCCATAAGAATTTTGTGATAGAGCGAAACCAAGGTGTGTACCGATGCCCCAGAAGGCCCGGAATACATCCTCATCGGCCATCTCCTCCACGGGGATTCCGCGTAACACGACAAAGCCTCGGCCATTGCGCACCTCGTCTCGTAGCAGGCCCAGGCGCGGTGCAAGCCCGGGTAAGTGGAAATCATCTTTGGTGATAGCTTCTAGGTCGATTGATTGCGTATCCCGAACGGCTTGTAGAAGTTCGGAAATCTGCGGTTCTGTTAACACCCAGATCCAATCATCTGAATTCTTTAGGTCGGCACCCAGCCAAGCAGAGGGCCCGTCAAAGGGTTCAAGCGTTTTCATTCTGCTGCCACCGGTATCCCATCAAAATCAAAAAAGGCGTCGCCGACAGGGCGTGCCTCGCGAAACTTGAGCCAAAGACGTAGCATCAGACGTTTCTCCTCTTCCTTCTCGCCATCTGCAAAGTCAGTGCGTCCGTGTGCGATGACATAATTGTTGCAGAACTGAACGTCGCCCGGTTCCAAGTCCATTTCCAGCATAAACTGTTTGCTATTGGCTAGATTATCGAGCAGGTCCAACGCCTCCCTTTCCGTTTTAGTTAATGGAATGCCACATTTCTCTGCAGACATCTCTATTTGATTACGCTGTAATCGGCAACTTAGAACGCCGTCGGTCATACTGTAGGACGGGACGCGGACAGGTTTCGTATCGCCGGACAACTCACTTACTACATACATGAAGCCGTTATAGAAAGGTTTCAGTAAGTCGGGCCGTATTGACAGTATTTCGTTATGGATAGCTGTCATGCTGACCAAGCGGCTCAGTCCACCTTCTTTCGCCTTACGTATACACGCGAGTGCGACGAGGTCACAGCGGTCTGAATGAAACCGCAGATAGTCCGGCGTCATGTACCCTCGCACGCGGGCGGTGTGCATATGTACGCCGTGGTCATAAACATATCCCATAAGATCGCCGCTGGAATTCTGTGAAATCGTGTTGCCAAAGTAGGTGCCAATGCCCCAGAGAATAATCTCGTTTTCGTCTTGGCTGTACTTATCAACCGGTATGCCACGCAAAACAGAAAACCCCCTCCTATGCTGNACATCCTCTAAAATTTTTTTTAGCCGTGGTCCAAGATTAGGCAATAGAAAATCGGCTTGCGTAATTTCCAAAAGTGGAATCGATTGGGACTTAATATGAGAAAGAGCATTTTCTAATTCGTCGACTTCCGGTTCTGTTAAAGGTTCTAGCCATTCCTGGTTAGTGTTCATGGCTGGGCCCGCCCAGGTGCTTTCACCCGTAACCGGCTGTGGTTGTATGTTTGCCACTCTAGCTCTCCTTTATCCGGCAGCTCGTGGTGCCGGACCTTTAACCGTTGTACGTTGCATGCGGCGGCGCTGAGGTAGCCAATAATCGTCTACAGCAAAATGCTGTGTTTGAATATTATCCCAAATCATTAAATCACCGCCTTGCCATTTATGGGTGTATACAAATTCGGAGCGTACTGTATGAGCGGTGAGTTCTTCGAGCAAAGTGTCGCTCTCGTCTTGGCTCATGCCAACAAAAGACTCCGTTGTCCCAAAATCGCAAAATAATATGGGCGCAGCAGTGTGGGGATGGGCAATGATAGCTGGATGAACCGCCGGAGGGACTTTTTGGAAGTCTTCTTCAGTAAGATCTTTCAATCCTTGGCGCCCTGGTTTGCTCTTAGCCTTTATCCGCCCGTATACTTGTCGATAAGAATGGATGGCCTTCAAAGGACGCAGCCGCGCTTTCATCTCATCAGCTAATGCCTCGTAAGCCATGGTGCAACTCGCAAATAGTGTATCGCCCAGCGGGTTGCCATCTTCGTCTGCTGGTACTTCGAGAGCATGCAATAGCGAACAGCGACTCGGCTCTTGCATATATGATAAATCCGTGTGCCACACACGACCGGCTTCGGCCAAGCCAAGCGCATTACCCTTCTCGTCAACGCAATTGGTAATGCAATAGATCTCCGGGTAGCCGTTCAGATTAAAGCTCGATTGTACGTGCACCTCTAATTCACCAAACCGTTTGCTGAAGGCAATATGCTTTTCTGGCGTTAACAATTGTTGGCCTCGAATACAGATAACGGCATGGCGATGCAATGCTTCGACTATTTCATCGAATGTTGCTGCATCAGGTTCCGTGTTCAAATCTAAACCGGTTATTTCCGCGCCGAACGGGCCTGACAATCTTTCGATCGTCAGCATGGGCTTCCTCCACACTCTTATATGTTTTCGTTAGAGTGCAACTATGCCATCATTTACTAAAGCTTCCAATGCCCTGCAAAGGGCAAACAATTAAATAAGGGGAAATCATGAAAGTCTACTTAATGCATCATGCCAACGCGTTAACTGCTGAGCAGGACCCGGATCGCCATTTGAGCGAACAAGGGGTGCAGGAATCAGAGCGTATGGGGCGGTTCATGAAGGCGCAAGGCGCTTTGCCAGCACGGATTCTCCATAGCGATAAGCAATGGACGAAAGAAACCGGAGAGCGTGTTGCAGATGCGCTTGGCATAAGCGGCAAAACAGCGATTGCGGACTATTCAGTTATGCCTGAAGATCCCGTCGAACCTTTTATTGCTGAAATTGAATCCGGTAACGGCGACATTATGATGACGGGTCATGGTGATTTTCTAATTAGGGCTGCATCTAAACTTTTAACTGGCGATGAGAATAATTCTTCAATCGATTTCCGGCCCGGCAATGGCGCCTGTTTTTGCCTAGAAGGATCCAGCGATAATTGGGTTGTAGCTTGGGCGCTCCGTCAGGAACAATTAGCCGGGTAGAACACTATGCCAAGAGTCGCGGTAAATGGTGTCGATCTTTATTATGAGGAGGTAGGGGATGGATTGCCAATTCTCTTCTTGCATGAGTTTGCCGGCGATTATCGAAGTTNGGAGCCACAAATGCGGGAGTTCGGGCAGCGCTATCGCGCTGTCACTACCTCTTATCGGGGCTATCCCGGCTCGTCGGTTCCTAAAAATGCTGACGCCTATAGCCACGATATTTTGATCGAAGATATTCGAGGCCTTCTAGATGCTCTCGATATCGAGAAGGTCCATTTGTGTGGTTGTTCGGTTGGCGCCAATGCATCAATTGCTTTTTCGGTGAAGTATCCAGAAAGGTGCTTGTCAGTCACGGCAGTCGGTGTTGGCCATGGAAGTGTCAGGGGGAAGGAGCGGGAGGAATTCCTCGAAGCATTTGCATCGCGCGCCCAGGCCTTATTGGATGGCGGTATGGAGGCGGTCGTCGAAAAACAATCGAACGGCGTTAGCCGTCTCCCCATGAAGGCAAAGAATCCGCGCTGTCATGAAGAATATTGGCAGCGGTTTCTGGAGCATGAACCAGAGGGGTCCGCTTATACAGCTATTGGTATACCCCCCAAGCGGCCAAACTTTTATGATATCGAAGGAGAATTGAAACAGGTGCAGGTGCCTGTACTGATTATGCTAGGTGATCAGGACGAGCATTGCATCGAGGGTAGTTGGTTTTTGAAAAAAACCATGCCGCGAGCTGGCCTTATGAGTTTTCCTATGGGCGGACATGTTCTTAATTTGGAAGACCCGGATTTGTTTAATGGCGCCTTTTCAGAATTTTTGACGTTGGTTGAAGCCGGTAAATGGCAAAAGCCGAGTTAATTTGTATTCTTAAATACTAAGGAGTCAGAAAATGGGCGACATAAAACGATGGCAAGGTCAGGCCAAAGGCCGCAATCGTACCGTGGAGCATGGAGGTATTGTCTATACGGTAGCAACCGCAGGTGCGCCTGGACGCAACATTCAAGAACAAACCAAATTAGCCTTGGCAGCCATTGATGAGAATCTTGCTGATGTTGGTATTGATAAAACACGAATTGTGTCTGCCCAAATTTTTATGGAAGACATAGACCAAAAACCGGCGATGGATGAGGTATGGTGCGATTGGGCTGGAGATGATTGGCATAATTGGCCGCAACGAGCTTGTATTGGCGCTAAATTGGCTCCTAATACGTTGGTAGAAATAGTTATTACGGCGGCTAAAGCGTAAATCCTGATTGTGATGCTGGTTTCATGCTTACATAATTGGAACCGGCGGATGAAGGAGGCGGATATGTCATTGCTGCGTATGAGATTACTNATTGCACTAATTTGTTTATTTCTGATGGTAGGTTTCGTGCCAATAGGGGTTCAGGCGGCGGACCCTGCTAGCGACAAAAGCGGAAACTTATATGTTCTTATTAAAAACTTAAATGTGCCGATCCTTCAGGAGGGCAAAGCCAAAGGCACGCTGCTCTTTAATTTCTTGGTAGAATTTACGGATATTAACGACCGGCCCTTAATTTCTAAATACGGACCGAAAATTAAAGGGCGGTTCTTTGTCGAGCTCTACAAAATAGCGGCGACCTTAAAGGAAGGTGAAAAAGTCAAGTTGGGAAAAATCAAGTCAATACTCACAGTAGTGGCAAAAAACATTGTTGGTGAGAAGAAAATCAAAGGCGTTTTCGTGAAAGATTATCGCCGAATCGATTCACGTTAAATTAAGGCATGCTTGCTCTCAGCCTCTCCGCATGGCATTGGGGTGAAATAAATTTTCACAATTGATGTGCACACCAAATTTTCTCCTTCAATTGGTTGTCTAAAATAGGCTTATGACCGAACTGAAGCATATCCGTAATTTTTCCATTGTCGCGCATATTGACCACGGCAAATCGACCTTGTCGGACCGTTTGATTCAAATATGCGGCGGGTTGAGCACTCGGGAAATGCGAGAGCAAGTGCTGGATTCTATGGAGCTTGAGCGAGAGCGCGGCATCACTATTAAAGCCCAAACAGTTCGTCTCGAATATCTGGCACTCGATGGCAAGACTTACGTTCTGAACTTTATGGATACACCAGGCCACGTAGACTTTTCGTATGAGGTGAGCCGCTCATTGGCTGCATGTGAGGGTTCCTTGTTGGTAGTTGATGCGAGCCAGGGCGTTGAGGCTCAGACCTTGGCAAATGCGTATCTTGCCATTGAGAATGACCATGAGATTATTCCCGTTTTGAACAAGATTGATTTACCATCCGCTGAGCCAGAGCGTATTCGCACTCAAATCGANGATGTGGTGGGGATCGACGCATCTGATGCCTTCGCCGTATCTGCGAAGACCGGTGAGGGAGTTGCGGAGGTGCTTGAAGCATTGGTTCAGAAACTACCACCGCCAGTCGGAGAGGCGGATGCGCCGTTAAAAGCGCTCCTCGTTGATTCCTGGTATGACGCTTACCTCGGAGTAGTCACACTGGTGCGGGTAGTCGATGGACGACTTCGAAAGGGCATGAAGCTTCGTATGATGGCAACAGATGCGATCCATGAGATAGATCGTGTCGGCGTTTTTCGGCCGAAGCAAGAGATGGCAGATGACTTAGGTCCAGGAGAAATTGGTTTTATCACTGCCAGCATTAAATCTGTTTCGGATTGCAAAGTTGGTGACACGTTAACGGAAGTAAAAGCAGAGGCGACCGAACCACTGCCGGGCTTTAAGCCGACAGTCCCGGTAGTATTTTGTGGGTTGTTCCCGGTCGACAATGCGGATTATGAAGATCTACGCGAGAGCCTTTCGAAGCTGGCTCTTAATGACTCTTCGTTGCACTACGAAGCGGAAACATCTGCGGCGCTGGGATTTGGATACCGCTGTGGCTGTCTTGGATTACTGCATTTGGAAATTGTGCAGGAACGCCTAAGTCGGGAGTTTGATCTTGATCTCATCACGACGGCACCTTCTGTAGTTTATCGTCTCCATATGCTGAATGGTGATAGGCTCAACTTGCATAATCCGGCAGACTATCCAGACGTCACTCTCATCAAGTCAGTAGAGGAACCATGGATTCGTGCAACAATCTTGGTGCCTGACGAATATCTTGGCCCTATACTGAGTTTGTGCACGGAGCGCCGTGGCGAGCAAGTGGAGTTGACTTACGTTGGAGCCCGGGCGATGGCAGTTTATCGTCTTCCTTTGAATGAGGTGGTTTTTGACTTCTACGACCGGCTCAAATCGATCAGCCGAGGTTACGCCAGTTTTGATTATGAGCTAGAAGGATACAGGGAAGGCAATTTGGTCAAAGTGGGTATCTTGGTAAATGCGGAACCGGTCGATGCCTTATCGATGATTGTGCATAGGCTCTCGGCGGAGAGCCGGGGTCGGCAAATTTGTGAACGGCTCAAAGGGCTTATTCCTCGGCAATTATTCAAAGTGCCTATTCAAGCAGCTATAGGGGGCAAAGTGATCGCGCGGGAAACCATTTCTGCGATGCGAAAAGACGTAACTGCAAAATGTTATGGTGGTGACATTACCCGAAAGCGGAAACTTCTTGAAAAGCAGAAGAAGGGCAAAAAGAAAATGCGCCAATTTGGTAAAGTGGAAATTCCGCAGTCTGCTTTCATTGATGCATTAAAAATGAGTGATGAATGAAGTACCTATTTGCCTGATCGAAGGCCGTGCACAAGGGCTGCATAATCCGAATCATTATCAGGGCTGATGATGCCGTGGCGGATTAAGAAATCGATAATTACTAAATTACAATTGAACTTAAAGTCGAAACTGTCCCGGACGATTTTTGCCACGTCCCTGATGGGCATGAGTTGAAAGCTCTCGACCTCACCATCAACCGGAATTGGCTCGAAATCTTCAGGAACTTCCAAGTCGTAGCAAAACATCTGGTCGGGCTTTACACCACCTTCGGGTCTATTTGGCATACGATGAGTATAAGAAATTAGACTGACCGGAGTCGCCTGATAGGCTAGATCGGGCGGAATGCCCGCTTCCTCTTTAGACTCTTTGGCCAGGTTCTCGAGCAGGCCGAGGCCAATTGGTTGCCCGCCAGCAACCATATTATCCAAAAGGCCAGGATAGGTTTTTTTCGTCCGATCCCGCCGAGCAACCCACATATAAATGCCATCAGGTTTACGAACAAAACCGTTCATATGAACACCATAAGCACGAATGCCAAAATAGGGGCAGGCCGCTCGTTCGATTTGCATTGAGGGTGGTGTGTGCCAATCTGCTGTTACAGGGTACATCTCGTCTCGCCAGGCCTCGATGTAATTTTCTTTGGTGAGTTCGCGAAGCGGTTCCTTGACAGCTTCGCTGCGACTATTGAAGTCTTTTAAACGGGAGTGCAATGAAACGACAGATTTGTCTACTAGGAAATAATCCGACCAATCTTTAAGCCGTTCGGCAAATGAATCTCTAACCCAGCCAGACCGTGCCCCATCAATCAAAAAAGGACGATAGCCCGTGGAGGCAAAATTATTGCAGATATTGATATGGTCCAGATAAGTCACTCTTCTTACCTATCGGGCTTTTGCAGCGTCGACAAGGGCTTGTTGTGAAAAGGATTGCGAAAAAAAGAACCGATAGACTTAAATTGACCGATGGCGTTTGGTTGCTGCTGTCTATTGGAGAATTCTAATGTCGTTTTTATGGGTATTCCGATATTGAGAGGCTTGCTTAATTCGTTTTCGGCATGTCGGTGGCTGATGCGTGATAGTAAGCCTGCCCCAATTTACGATGTGCACATCATTGCCAGGGCGACGAATCAATTGGCATTTACGAAAGACAGTGTTTTAGAATTTATGACGCGTAACGTGAATAGTCTCGATAGCGCAGGACATACGCTAAGGAAACCTTATTGATTGCGCATGTTGGGGTCCGAAAAAACTTGGAATTGAAGCACACCTAAGATTGGATGAAAGTAGAATCAGTCTTCGTTAATCGCCTGATTGTTTCGCATGCCATTGACCCGAAAGTGTTCCTCTCTAATTTACCCATCTACAAGTAGAGGTTTTGGTTTAAATCAAGATTTAGTGCATAGTACGGCACGGCGATCTGACGTTAGGGCCTGTCGCAAACTTTTGACCAAACAAACCGGGATCGGGGAATCGTGGCCGAAAATATCGATGAACAGCTGTCGCTACACCGGCGAGAAAATCATGGAGAACAGGTGCTGGAACATTTATTAGGGCATTGCGATGTGGCGTTGGCTGCGTCGGAGCACTTGTTGGTACGCAGCCATGAAATAATTTCTAAACAACTAGCACCTCGAGGCAAGGTAAACAGTGCGTTGCTTGAAGACAATCAGTTTGCCGCGCACGGCTTCGCTTGGACCGCAACGTATGTGGAGGCGCTGAGACAAATGCGGTGCTGGGCTGGCCGGCTAGATGCAGTAGGACGTTTTGGCGAGCTTGAGGCTTTGATTTTGCAAGCAACATATGGCGAGTACCTTAATCAGCTTTGGGGTGGCATTGCTATGAGTCAAGGCGAAATCGTGCGTCCGGAAGATATGGGGCTGCCGGATGACGCCATGGCTGAATTTGATATGCCCGAAGTCGCGGCGCTGGCTAACTCAGGCAATCATATTTCTGTGCGTGAACGGATCGCAAGCCTAGTTGCAAATGGCAATTTTGGAGACGCTGGCCTTGACGATGAAACCTTGATCATGATGGCTGATCAGTTTAGCCGTTTTTCGGATGAGAAGGTTGCGCCGCACTGCCATAAATGGCACGTCAACGATGAACTAATTCCGCTGGACCTGATTGACGAATTGTCAGCGCTTGGTGTTTTTGGGCTTACAATTCCGGAAGATTTTGGCGGGTCCGGCCTCGGGAAGCTGGCGATGGTTGTCGTTACCGAGGAGCTGAGCCGAGGGTATATCGGTGTGGGGTCGCTAAGTACCAGGTCTGAGATTGCCGCCGAATTAATCGTAAAAGGCGGAACGGCAAGTCAGAAAGCGCAATGGCTTCCTAAAATCGCTTCCGGTGAAATTTTGCCGACCGCCGTTTTTACTGAGCCAAACACCGGTTCCGATTTGGGTAGCCTTAAAACCCGAGCAGAAAAAAATGGAGCGACTTATCGTATTTTTGGCAATAAAACCTGGATCACTCACGGTGCTCGCAGTGACATGATGACATTGCTAGCGCGGACTAAAGAAGGCGAACCGGGTTATAAAGGCTTGTCCATGTTCTTGGCGGAGAAGCCACGTGGTACCGACGATGAACCATTTCCTGCAGTTGGTATGTCCGGTGGCGAAATTCGCGTGCTCGGTTATCGCGGTATGAAGGAATACGACATTGCGTTTGATGGATTTGAGGTGAAAAACGACCAACTCTTAGGCGAAGCCGAAGGAGAAGGTTTCAAACAGTTGATGGCTACTTTCGAGGGTGCGCGAATTCAAACGGCGGCGCGGTCGGTTGGTGTTGCGCAGAATGCCCTAGAACTAACGATTTCCTATGCGGGCGACCGTGAACAGTTTGGCAAGCAGCTGGCGACTTTTCCGCGCGTCGCAGGCAAGATTGGCTGGATGGCGGTAGAAACTATGATTGCACGGCAAATGACCTATTTTGCCGCACGCGAAAAAGATCAGGAGCGTCGCTGTGATATTGAGGCCGGCATGGCAAAACTTATTGGTGCGCGTACTGCGTGGTCCAACGCTGACAACGCGGTGCAAATACACGGTGGTGTTGGCTATGCCGAAGAATTTCCTATTTCCCGTGTCTTGTGCGATGCGCGCATTCTCAATATTTTTGAAGGGACTGCAGAAATCCAAGCAAATGTAATTGCGCGCGGGCTACTTAGCGACCGAAACTAAGACTGTTTTGCATGACCCACCGGTCATCTGGCAACGCATCGAACGCTTCCCCAAACGTGTTGGGATTTTCTTTGCGACGGGTTTTTAGATGTGAAAATAGGGCCGCCGGTTTTGATTCAATACAAGGAGCTAACTGATCCGGAAAATTTTTGTAAAGCGCTGCGTCAGATTCATCGAGTAGAGCCTCTATCTCTTCAACGGCTGCGCCATCAAGGTTCTCCTTAAGCTCTATTTCAACCTCAACGACTTCGCATTGCTCTCCGTCGAAGGAAAACCCTTTCCCTTTATCGAACTTGATTTCAAATAAAATATCCGCGCGCCCGCAAGGGTGATACAAGATCGGAATTCCTTGTCCTTGCATGCAAATGACCGGCTTTAGAGGTTTGTCACCGAATACGGATCGTGCGGCCTGTTCGGCTTCTTTTGGAAAGAGTCGGAAGTCAATTCTGAAACCATTCACTTCTCTTTCATATTCCTGACGGACTATGGTTTTGCCGACACCTTTTTGTGGGTCGCTCTGTCTGCTTAGCTTTAATGTTTGCTTCCAGCGCCCGGTTCCCAACTTCCGTTGAATACGAATTTCAGGCCGCGTATCCTCACCGTCTTTATATCCATCGAGATCTTTTGTTGCCCAATAGAAACGCTGATGAAGGGGTCTATAGTGGACCGGTGCGAGGCTCGTTGAAACAAGCTCTGAATCGAAACCGCTCACGTAGGGCGTTTTTTCTAATGTGACGAAGTGATCAGATTCAGATGTAACGAAGTCAAAAAGCGTATTGAGTAGAATTACTTTGTCGACCCAACGGCTGCCAATAATGCGGTGTTTACGTTCCTCTTCAGGCCTATCCCTTAAGATGTTACTTTTCGATCCTTCGGACACGATTTGCCTCAATTTTAAATCATACCATTCCAATTTGCATTGGCTATATGCATGCACAATAGCGGTATTTTAGAACTAAGAACAACGTTATGTAGGGCGGTCTGTCTTGGCATGGGCAGCACCCGGTGGTTAACTCTTAACCAGATTTGGATCCAATAACTTTAGGGAAAGTAGGATGGCAAAAACAAACACGGCGCTGGTAGAGCCGGATAAGCTGCTCTTGGATGTCGCCAACTATGTGCTCGATTATAAGGTGGAGAGCACTCTTGCTCTAGAAACGGTTCATTTGGATTTATTCGATGCCATCGGGTGCGCGTTTCTGGCGCTTAGAAACCCTGAATGTGCCAACCGGATCGGCCCACTTGTGGATGGGATGACGGCTGAGGATGGTGTGCCAATTCCCGGTACTCGGCTCAAGCTTGACCCTATGAGTGCAGCCTTCAATATCGCGATGATGATCCGATTTCTCGATTTTAATGATTGCTGGTTTGGTAAGGAAGGTTCTCACCCCAGTGATATGATTGGTGGTATTTTGGCGGTATCTGATCATGTATCGCGCCGTCATAGGATTGCTAGACTTGACCCGATGAGTATGGCCGATGTGTTGCTCCATATTGTTAAAGCGCATGAGATCCAAGGTCGCATCAGCGAGTTTAATGTATTCCGCACCCATGGATTTGACAGTTGTACACTAGCGGAAGTGGCTTGTGCCGCTTTGTTCACAAAATTTTTAGGCGGCGATCGTGATCAGATAATAAACGCAATGTCGAATGCGTTTGTGGACGGGCCGCCTGTTCGCATTTATCGTCAATCCCCTAATACCGGTTGGCGCAAGAGCTGGTCAGCAGCTGATGCTATTTCTCGCGCTGTGCGGGTAGCGACAATGGCGATGCGCGGTGAGATGGGCTACCCGAATATTTTATCAGCGCCAATTTTTGGATTTTCTGATGCCTATTTGGGGGGTAACACCTTTGAATTCCCGGAACAATTCGGTACGGAGATTATGGAAAAAATCTCCTTTAAACTATGGCCGACCGAGTTTCATTGCCAAACAGCGTTGGAAGCGGCAATCTGTTTGAATCCGATAGCATTAGCCCGTTTAGATGAGGTCGAAAAGGTTGAAATTTGGTCTCATCGTTACGGTATGAATGTAGTTGACAAAAAAGGCCCGCTTACCAACCCGGCGGATCGAGATCACTGTTTACAATATGTAGTGGCTATTGGTTTGATTCATGGAAAGTTGGAATATGCTCATTATGAGGATGAGGCGGCGGCTGACCCGCGCATTGATCCGCTGCGCGAAAAAATGGTAGTGACAGAAGATCCAAAATATTCAGCAGGAATTCTGTCTGCGGAGACACGGAGTTCCTCCGCGGCCATTCAAATTACGTTTAGAAGTGGTGAGCAGACCGACAAGGTTGAGAGAATCTATCCGTTGGGCCACAGTACACGGCGTTTAGAGTCCGTCTCTAAGGTTGGTGAGAAATTCCAGCGCAACATCATGGGTTGTCTTGATTTAAAGGCGGAACGAGAAATTATTGGCTTGTTTAAGGACCGTGACGCTTTGTCTGCGATGGCTGTTGATGACTTTATGAATTTGCTAATGCTAAAAGAGTAGTTTTGGCTGAAAATCCCGTTGGTCCAGGGGTAATTATGGCATGGCCAATTATATTATTGTCTTCTTTGTAAAAATCTAGGACCGGGTCGTGCAATTGCTTTCCAAGCGTGGCATTCAGCACAGCACTAACTTAATCCAGCGTTAAGCAGCTAGAAGCGGGCTCCCTTCTAGGGCCTTTGATTGTTGACCGTCGACGCCGACCGGCAGATCGCCGACTAACGTGGTTCGGAACAACTTTCGATCATGATCGTCTCTTTGCAAATCTCTAGGCGCTAAATGTGCGGTTGAGCGGTTATCCCACATTACAACCGATCCGGGTTTCCATCGGAGGCGATAAGTGAATTCAGGCCGAATGGCATGGGCCTTGAGCATCGCTAGAATCGCGTTACTTTCAGTCGGCGTCATGCCAACTATTTCCAGGAGAAATTTGGGACTAACCCAGAGTACTTTTTCTTTTGACTCAGGGTGGACGCGCACAATTGGGTGTTCACTCACTTTTTGGTTCTTAGCGATTCGTTCCATATATTCAGGGGTAGGCGTGATTCCTCCATAATTCAGATAGGTATGAATACCTCTTAAATCGTCAACAATTTTCTTCATTGTCGGTGATAGGGCTTCGTAAGCGGCAACTAGGTTGGTCCACTGGGTGTCCCCGGCATTGGGAGGTACTATTTTGCCCCATAAAATAGAGGCGGTTGGCGGGTTCACTGCAGGTGTTAAATCCGTATGCCATCCGGTCCAAGGGTCAAAGGCAGGTTGTCCGGACTGCCGGTTCGACTGACGTCCCTTTACAACCCCGTAAATTTCCGGGAATTCAGGGTCTACATCGTGTATATTATGGCCACGATTTAAGGCGCCAAACTGGCGTGAAAAGTTGATGAAACTTCTTTTATTCAGTCTCTGACCGCGAAAAGAAATCACTTTCCATTGAACTAACGCGTCCCAAATTTCGGTTTTTTGTTGAGCCGATAGGGGTTGAGATAGATCAACGCCATCGATTTCCGCACCGATATCAAGGGCGGCGGGACTCACAACAATTGTTTTGGGGGCCGTATCGTTATGGACCGTTTCGCTGGCCATTGTGACTCTCCTTCGTAGATGATTTGGCGCAGCCTGCAAAGCTCCGTAACCGGGATGGGACGCCGTATCAGTTTTCTTCCTAGACCCAGTTTAAATGCTATACAGAACTAGAAACAATACCCCCACCGACATACGTTTAAGTGTATAAGGTTTTGGGGTTTTCTTGGGAGTTAACGATGCTGATCGAAGATTTACTGACAGAAAAGTGTCGGCAACTGTTTACTATCGAACAGAACAAACTGGTAGAGGATGCTATAGCGGTTCTAGCCGATAATGATATTGGCGCGTTGCCGGTTTGTGATGCGACGGGTAAGATGGTGGGAATCATATCTGAACGTGATATTGTTGGGACGTTCAACAAAACTGACAATAAATGGCGTCAGTTAACAGTTTCTAGCATCATGAAAAGAAAGGTAATTTCAGCGGCGCCGGGAGATAAGATTCGTGACGTGGTTGCTATCATGAACGAAAAGCGTATTCGTCATGTTCCGGTGCTTGAGAATGGCCAACTTGTGGCTATGTTCAGTGTGCGTGATTTATTTTCCTATTTGCTGGAAGTGACACAGGCGCAGCGCGATACAATGACCATGGCTTATGAAATGGTACGGTAGCGCCGATTTCAAAGACGCGAATGGTATTCATAAATTAAGTATATGAGAATATGTCCGGTTTTTTCCCCGCTCTAATCATTATTGCACTTTTAGCAACATTGGGTGTGTTGTTATTCGGCGTCATTACTATGGCCCGTGGCGGCGAGTTTAACGCTAGACATTCTAACAAATTAATGCGTGCCCGGGTAATCTGCCAGTTTTTAGCGGTCGCCTTAATCGCGATTTTCATGCTTTTCGGTTCTAAAAGCTGATGGTTCAATTAACGCGAATCTATACTGGCGGCGGAGATAGAGGCGAGACCTCGCTTGGTAATGGGTCTCGAGTGGCAAAGAACGATCTTCGCGTAGTCGCTTACGGAACTGTGGATGAGGCGAATGCGGTTATTGGTATCGTGCGGGCCTATTTGGATGACGCAGCAGTGGATGCGATGCTAGCCCGTATTCAGAATGATATGTTTGATTTGGGTGCCGATCTATGCACGCCGGAAGGCAACGAACGAAAGTCAGGTGCGTTGCGAATTTTGGAAACGCAATGGCGACGTCTTGAAATGGAAATTGATGAGGTAAACGAGGCACTCGGTCCGCTTACAAGTTTCGTGCTTCCAGGCGGATCTAAGGCTGCAGCTTACCTTCATCTTGCTCGCACTGTTGTGCGCCGCGCCGAGCGGCTCGTGACCCAATTACAGGAGATGGAGCCAGTGGGCGAGGCGGTGCTTGTTTATCTGAACAGGCTGTCAGATTATCTTTTTGTATTAGCGCGCTATTGTAATGATAGCGGCAAGTCCGATGTTCTGTGGGTGCCGGGCAAAACTCAAGATTGTTAAGGCTAATAGACAGTACGATTATTGGCTATGTTTGCAGAAGCCCTAGAATACCTTATTACTCCGGCTGAGCCGTGGGCCCGAAAGCTTGGCTACTTAAAAGAATCTATAGCAATAAGAGCCAGACATCGGCGATGTCGTTCGGATTGGGCAGAACATTTAACGCGCTCAAACAAATTTATAGAGGCTGTTACAAAAAAAATCGGCGGCGGCGATTCGGCGTTAGTACTGGGAGCCGGAACATGCCTGGATGTGCCAATCGCGATTCTATGTGCAGCGTTCAAGCAGGTTTATTTAGTAGACGCGGTACATTTGCGCTCATGGTCCCTAAGCCGTAACAGAAAGGTAAAGCGAATAGTTAAAGATTTAACTGGCGTCGCAGATTATTTGATTACTCACTCTCGGCGACTACCTTCTCCGCCAGCGATAGACTGGTTTTTAGACGATCCACGCATTGATCTGGTAGTTTCTGCCAATATTGCCCCTCAGCTTGGAGCAATGCCGCTTAAGTACTTATCACGCCATACAGAAATCGATGTTGCTGCTGGGAAGATGTTTGAAGCGGTATTGATGCAAAGGCATTTTCAATGGTTGGGTTCTTTTACCTGTCCGTCGGTAATTTTGTGCGATGCGGTTCGAACGATGTTTGACTCCGATGGTACTGTTTGTTCGGTGGAGTCACTCTTTGATCAAATGGAACTGGGTTTTCCGGTGGAGAAATGGGATTGGCTAGTAGCGCCTGTTGGCGAAGAAGATGGCGGTGGCGGCATGAAAACAGAGGTTCATGCATACTGCGACAGGCTACCGGCTTGACAGACCCCCCCCTTGTATTGAGATAAGTGCAGTCTAATTAAAGTGAAAACAAACAAAGAGGGGGAAGACAGGCTATGAAAGTCCTTGTCCCCGTTAAACGCGTGATCGACTACAATGTTAAAATTCGTGTCAAAGCGGACGAGACAGGTGTGGAAACGTCTAACGTCAAAATGTCGATGAACCCGTTCGACGAAATATCGGTGGAAGAAGCCGTTCGCATGAAAGAAGCCGGAACGGCAGATGAAATCATTATTGTATCCGTTGGCCCACAGCAGGCTCAAGAAACAATCCGTACAGCGCTTGCCATGGGTGCTGATCGGGGTGTGTTGGTGAGGACTGACGAAGTGGTTGAGCCTTTGGCAGTTGCAAAAATCTTGAAGGCGATTGTCGAGAAGGAAAGCCCCCATATCGTCCTTGCTGGAAAGCAAGCTATCGATGATGACAGTAGCCAAGTTGGCCAACTGCTCGCCGCAATGTTGGGTTGGAGCCAGGCTACGAACGCTTCCGAAATCAAACTAGGCGACGATCATTCGGAAGTTACGCGCGAAGTGGACGGCGGTTTAGAGACTATTAAAGTGAAAATGCCGACCTTGGTGACTGTCGATCTTAGGCTGAATGAACCGCGATACGCTTCTCTGCCGAATATTATGAAAGCAAAGAAAAAACCGATTGAAAATTTAACCCCTGAAGACCTTGGCGTTGATGTAATGCCGCGTTTAAGGGTTCTTAAGGTTGCCGAACCTCAGAAGCGCGATGGCGGTGAAATTGTTGATACTATTGATGAGCTGGTCGACAAGCTCAAGAACGAAGCAAAGGTAATATAATCATGACTAGCTTAGTCCTTGTGGAACACGACAATGTAGAAATCAAAGGTGCGACGTTTAATACGGTCGCAGCAGCTCACGTATTAGGGGGTGACATTCACCTATTAGTCGCGGGTTTCGGGTCTGGTGCGGTTGCAAATGCTGCCGCCAAAATAGCTGGCGTGAGTAAAGTTATGCATGCGGATAGCGTTGAGTATGAAAACAGCATTGCCGAGAATGTAGCGCCTTTGATGGTTGGTCTCGCTGGTGATTACAGTCATATTTTTGCGCCTGCCGACACGTTCGGTAAAAACGTTATGCCTCGTGTAGCTGCTGCGTTAGATATCCAACAAATTTCTGATATTAGCGCTGTTATAGATGAGAACACATTTGAGCGGCCGATCTATGCGGGAAACGCAATTGCAACTGTTGAATCTTCCGACGAAAAGAAAGCAGTTACCGTCCGCGCAACAGCATTTGACGCGGTCAACGCGGAAGGCGGATCGGCTGAAGTGGTGACGGTGAATGGTGTGGGCGATTCTGGTCTAACCAGCTATGTAGGCTCGGAACTTTCAAAGTCCGAACGTCCTGAGTTAACGGCGGCAAGCATCATCATTTCTGGCGGTCGTGGCATGCAGAATGGTGATAATTTCGTCATGCTTGAGAGGGTGGCTGACAAGTTGGGTGCCGCCGTTGGCGCGTCGCGTGCAGCGGTTGACGCAGGATTTGTCGCTAATG
Organism: Rhodospirillaceae bacterium; assembly: GCA_002715005.1. Taxonomy (GTDB): domain Bacteria; phylum Pseudomonadota; class Alphaproteobacteria; order UBA8366; family UBA8366. Next base: position 114,342 of record PAXN01000025.1, on the reverse strand, counting down.
ATTATCAAGTGGGGCAGACGGGCAAAATCGTGGCCCCCGAACTATACATTGCCGTTGGCATTTCTGGTGCCATTCAACATTTGGCCGGTATGAAAGATAGTAAAGTCATTGTCGCGATCAACAAGGACGAAGAAGCGCCAATTTTCTCCGTGGCTGATTATGGGATCGTGGGTGATTTGTTTGACCTGGTGCCTGAGTTAGAACAAAGACTTGATTGATGTATTACTGACGGCGGAAGTAGTCGAGTAAGGCTATCGCTTCAGAGCTATCCCATTCTGTTAGGCCGGCAAGACTGCCAATTACGTTCCCAGTTCTGTCTATCAAGATGGTTGTTGGTAGGCTCTTTACTCCGAGTGCGCGCGCAAATTCCATTTTGCTATCTAGATAAAGTGGCAAATTGTTTAGACCGCGGCGCTTTAGGAAAGGGGCGGCAATTGTCTTGCCTTTCAAATCCGTACTCATTGCCAATACGGTGAATTTAGAGCTTGCCATTTGGTTTTGTAACCGTTGGAGTGCAGGCAATTCGCGGATGCATGGAGCACACCAAGTAGCCCAAAAATTGATGAGTAGCACCTGGCCCTGGAAGTCGCTGACGACCTTTTCATTACCGTCGGCGTCACGAAATGCTGTCGGCGGCGCTGGTGTAACCCGTTGGTTTAGTATAAAGTTTTGCATCGAGCCGGTCAGTGGAGGCATTTTCTCGGCACCGCTGATAAAAAATGCCATTAAGGCGCTAAATATTATACAGGCGGCTAAAACAGATTTGAGATAGGCTTTAATTTTATTGGGCAATTAGGTATCCCCGATGGCTAAAAATGAAATGTGGGGCGGACGGTTTGACGCCGGACCCTCAGCTATTATGGAACGGATAAACACATCCGTCTATTTCGACCAGCGCCTTTTCGCACAGGACATTGCCGGATCCAAGGCGCATGCTCAGATGCTCGTGGCTCAAGGTATCATTGAAAGAGCTGATGGTGATGCCATCCAGCAGGGCCTGGATCAAATCCTGGCGGAGATTGAGAGCGGCGATTTTGATTTCAAATCTGCACTGGAAGATATTCATCTGAATATCGAGTCACGCCTTAGGGAGTTGATCGGTGACAAAGCAGGGCGGCTGCATACGGCACGAAGCCGAAATGACCAGGTGGCAACGGACTTCAGGCTTTGGGTGCGGGATGCTATCGATGGATTAGACGCTCAGTTACAAAGCTTACAGGTAGCGTTGATCGATACTTCTGAAAAGCATTTTGATACACTCTTGCCCGGCTTTACGCATCTGCAACCGGCCCAACCGGTTACCTTTGGGCATCATCTATTGGCTTATGTCGAAATGGTAGGCAGGGATAGAGATAGGTTCGCCGATTGCCGAAAAAGGGTAAATGAATGTCCGCTCGGCGCTGCAGCGCTGGCTGGCACGTCTTTCCCTATTGATAGGGATGCAACAGCGTCAGCACTTGGATTTGACCGGCCAATGACGAATTCTATGGATGCAGTATCGGCTCGGGATTTCGCGATTGAATTCTTGAGTGCTGCATCGATATCTGCTGTGCATCTGTCGCGGTTTGCTGAAGAGATTATCCTTTGGAACTCTCCGCAATTTGGTTTCATCAGTTTGAGCGATGCGTTTAGTACTGGCTCGTCCATAATGCCGCAAAAACGAAACCCAGACGCCGCCGAACTGGTGCGGGGTAAAAGTGGGCGTATATTGGGCGCTTTGCATGGGTTGATGGTTATGATGAAGGGCTTGCCACTAGCCTATGCTAAGGATTTGCAGGAAGATAAAGAACCTGTGTTTGATGCAGCTGATAGTCTATCTTTGGTGATTGCCGCGTTAGCGGGTATGGCGTCCGATATGAAAATCAACAAAAAGGCTATGCTGACTTCTCTTGCTTTTGGTTTTCCGACTGCGACGGATTTAGCGGATTGGTTGGTTCGGGTACTTGGCCTGCCGTTTCGGGATGCGCACCATGCTACCGGTCAAATAGTGGGGTTGGCTGAGAAGAAAGGTTGTTCGCTTATGGACCTCTCTCTTGAAGAAATGCAGAGGGTAGAAAACGGAATTACGGAAGATATATATTCGGTATTGGCCAACGAGGCGTCGACGGTAAGCCGAGCAAGTTTTGGCGGCACATCTCCTGAATGCGTATTGGAAGCGATTGCAAAAGCGAAGGAGCGTTACTTGTGAAACAGATTTTTTTATTGATTTTGCTTACTATTCTGGTCTCGTCTTGTGGCGTAAAGAATGATCCAAAGTCACCGGGCAACAGTGATTATCCACGCAACTACCCAACCAAGCAATGAACCATTTTGAGTATCGGGAAGGCGTGCTCTGGGCCGAAGACGTATCGCTGGAACTTATCGCCGAGACCGTAGGCACACCCTTCTATTGTTATTCCACCGCTACGTTGATGAGTCATTACCAGGAGTTCTCAGAGGCTTTTGGTAATCACGATGCCTCAATTTTCTTCGCTGTTAAAGCAAACCCAAACCTAGCCATTATACGCACGCTCGCTGAATTGGGCGCCGGTGCCGATGTGGTATCGGAAGGAGAACTGCGACGTGCACTAGCGGCTGGCGTACCCGCGGATAAGATCGTTTTTTCTGGCGTAGGCAAAACCGCAGATGAAATGTCCTTTGCTTTGGGAAAGGGCATCTTGCAGATAAACGTAGAATCTATGCCTGAATTGGAGACTCTGTCTCTTGTTGCGTCTAAACTGGGCGTTGAGGCTGAAATCGCTGTGAGGGTTAATCCGGACGTGGACGCTCATACCCATCACAAAATCGCAACCGGACGCCAGGAAGATAAATTCGGTATTGATATAGATGCAGCTCCTGCGATTTTTGGCCGTGCGGCGCAATTACCAGGGATCAAGCCGGTCGCGGTTGCAATGCATATTGGCTCCCAATTGACTGAAGTCTCGCCGTTTCACGCGGCTTTTACGCGGCTTGCGGCATTGGTTAGTCACTTGCGTGAACTCGGGCACACAATTGTCCGTCTTGATTTGGGCGGTGGGCTTGGCATTGCCTATGCTGATGAAACACCGCCTTTGCCCGCCGAATATGCAAAGACAGTGGCGGATACTGTTGGTGCTCTTGGCTGCAAACTAATGTTTGAGCCGGGCCGGTTAATTGCGGGCAATGCGGGCATTTTGGTGACTAAAACTCTTTACGTGAAAGATGGGGGTGAGCGGCGTTTTGCTATTGTAGATGCGGCGATGAACGATCTGATTCGTCCGGCGCTTTACGAAGCCCACCACGGCATAGTTCCCGCCCGAGAAGCAACTGAGGATGTCGAATGCGGGCTTGTAGATGTGGTGGGGCCGGTTTGTGAGACCGGTGATACGTTTGCTCGCCAAAGGGCTTTGCCGCCTTTAGTCTCAGGAGATTTGTTGGTTATCCAGTCCGCGGGTGCGTACGGTTCGTCTATGTCATCAATGTACAACACACGTCCTTTGGTGCCAGAAGTATTGGTTAATGGCGCTAAATTTAGTGTTGTACGGACGCGCCCGAGCTACGAAGATATTTTCAAATTAGAGAAGTTTGCCGACTGGCAAGGATGAAAAACTTTTCATATAGGAACCAAAGCATAGCAGGACTCAGACGACTTATTATGACAAAACAGTCTGCCTTATTGCCAAGACGCCGCGTCCCTAGTTGGCGCTTAGGATTAGTATGGCTGTCCATCTCATGGGAGCGAGTATGGCAGGCGTTGTGGCCGGCGAGCGGTATTGTCGGGCTTTTCTTGTTTCTCGTTCTTGTTGATGTTTTGCCTTCCTTAGCGGGCTGGCTGCATATCTTACTATTGTTTGGCTTTGCGATTGGTATTGTTTTGGCTTTCGGGCATAACCTTTCCAAATTTGGCTTGCCGACCCGATCAGAGATTGATCGTCGTTTGGAGGCCGATAGCGCTCTCCGACATCGGCCCTTGGAAGCGCTCGGGGATAATCAAGCAGCTGGGACCCAGAACCCTGCGGGACAGGCCCTTTGGGCATTACATCAGAAGCAAATGGCCGAGGCTGCGGCGAATTTGCGGTTTCGTCTGCCACGCTCGGGCTTATTCCACAGAGACCCATGGGCACTGCGATTTGCACTTGTTATTTCCATTGGAATTGCAGCGATTTTTGCCGGGGGTGACATCGCCGAGCGGATAGAAAGATCGATACAACCAAATTGGGAGGGCGATGGCTCGGACTTATCGATCGCGGCGGATGCCTGGATCACGCCGCCCGAATATACCGGTTATCCGCCTATCTTCCTTATCTCGGGGGCCGATGACCCGCGTGGTAGCGCTTTCAGGACGGTAAAAGTCCCCAAAAGGAGCAAATTGACGGCTCAAGTGACCGGCGGTGGGGGTGATTCTTATTTAGTTGTGGACGGCAAGTCCCAAAAGCTTGCGAAAAAGCCGGGGGATATAGCCCAAATTGAACGAATGTTAATTAAATCTGGCGAATTAGCTATTCGTGATTCGGGTCGAATTCTAGCTGGTTGGAAGATAGAGATAATTCCCGANGAGCCGCCGACAGTGGAATTTGTTCGCGAGCCGGTGAAATCAAAAAGGAATACGTTACGCTTTCATTTTAGCGGTCAAGATGATTACGGTATTGTCAAAATCGTTGCTTTTATTCGCCGCCATAGTTTGTTTGGAGCAGCAAAAAAAGATAGTGACGCTAAACATGAAAAGCATACTTTCGAAGTAGAACTGCCCTTGCCAGGCAACAATGCGCGTGATTTTTCTACGACTATTTACAAGGATTTAACGGCACATCGGTGGGCTGGTTTGCCGGTGGAAGTTCGGCTGATAGCTACCGATGCTTCGGGCCAGACGGGTAAGAGCGAGAAAATCGAAACCGTGCTACCCGAACGCCGTTTTAATCACCCAGTTGCTCAAATAATTATTCAAGAGCGAAAACGATTTGTTGATGCGCCCAGCACGTATGGGCCGCGCGCTGGGGTTATGCTCGACAATTTATCTTGGAATTATGATGATTTTAACGGTGATATTGTTACATTCTTGGGCCTTTCCGTTGCGGGAGGTCGGCTTATGAATGCGGATCAATCTGAGCATGTTACCGCAATTGAGAAATTTCTTTGGGAAATTGCTCTGAGAATAGAGGACGGGCGACTTAGTTTAAGCGAAATTGCCATGCGCAAAGCCCAGGATGATTTGCTGAACGCGTTGAATAAAAATGCCAGCGATTCGGAAATTGCACGTCTTTTAGATAATTATCGCCAGACATTATCTGATTATTTCGACCGGTTGGTGGATTCCCTGAAGGAATTGGATAAAGAAACATCTGAGTCACTTGGCCTGGGAGAGAAGTCGCAGATTTTGCGGCGTCAAGACCTAATGCGAATGTTGCAGGATGTAAGTAAATTTATCCAAAACCACCAACGTGAGAAGGCGCGACAAATGTTAGTTCAATTGCAAGAGCTGATGGAAACCATGCGAGTAAAGCGGTTCGCTAGGCAAAGCGAAGCGACGCGACGGGCGATTAGGACGGTTAATGATTTAAAACGCTTGGTGAAAAGCCAGCAGGAATTATTGGATAAGACCTATCGAATCGCGCGTGATCTTAATCAGATTAAAGTACAAAAACAGAATACTATTCTATACCCAGGCTTTGTTCCGTTCTCCTCTGATCAAAAGGACATGGTAGGCGCGAATAAGAGCGAGATAGAAAAAAAATATGTTCTAGAACGCCCCCTTAAAGATGAGATTAATCAACAGGGGCTGCTGCGCGGGCAACTTGGCGATGTCATGCGACGTGTCGCGGAGCTGAATGTGCCGATCCCAGATGAAATGGGTCTGGCTGAGATTTCCATGCGGAAATCATCGAAAAATCTCAGAATTGGTGCTGTTGGTAAATCAGTTGCTCATCAAAGCGATGTTATCGAAGCATTAACAAAGTCTCTGAAATCGACCATGACACACCTGGCTAGTCAAGCGGGCGAAGATCCTTTCGATATGGATGATGATTGGCTTCAGACTGGCCAAAGCAAAAATGATCCATTTGGGCGACCTCGAAACTCAAAGCAAGGGGAAGGTGGCGGAGGTGCGCCTAATTTAGGCGAGGAAGTAGCTATCCCTGGCATTCAAGACATACACAGTGCCAAACAAATTCGAGATGAATTACGTCGCCGCGCGAGTGAATATAAGCGCCCGAAGCAGGAACGGGAATATTACAAACGTTTGCTAAAGCGGTTTTAGTATGCTTCTAACTCCCCTCGGCCAACCAGAGGATTTACCTTTATACGGTCATTTTTCCTTACGAGCGAAGATAATGGTTAGTTTGACCGAGCCAGGCGTTAGATTTTTAATTTCCGTAGAGTAGTCGATTTTTTCAGTTGGCAAGATGCGGGATTCGCTGGCCTTGAAGGTCTTTGTCATCATCGTTTGCTTGCCTTTGCTGTTATACAAAACGCCTTTAAGCAAGGGCACGTCGATCACAGAGCTTGTCTTATTCTCGATTTTCCCTTTAACCTTAAGGATAACAACGTTGCCTTCTTTACGGATCTCCGAAGTGGGGCTCAGTAATTCTAGGCCGTAGCCCAGTGGCTGGGGTTTAACTCCGAATACTTCGTATACCTTATTGAAAGGTGGGTATATGGCGACCAGATCTTTTCTTATAAGAATCATGCTTATGATGATGATGACGAGTACAAGTATAAAAAATCCCCAGCCAATGAGAATGGTACTGCTATACCAGTAACGGTCCGTTGGGAGAGCCGGACCTTCCGGCGGTATGGGAGGCGGGTCGAAACTGACTAAATCATCGTCTTTTGCCTTAGCTAGGGTGCTTTTTGGCAGCATGTCTCCGCTACTAGTGTTGTCCGCGCCGCTGGTTACTGGATCGCCCTGCAAGGAGCTTTCAACTGCGCCCCCTGCTTGCTGTTCTCCCATTGAGGCATCGTTATCCAAATCTTCAAAAGTATCGCTTTTCTGAGCCTGCACCCCAGCTGCTAAATCGTTTGCCCCACCAGTCGATATAGCATGCCAACGGTGATCACATTTGGAGCATTTGACATTTCGACCTTTTGTGCCAAGCACACTGTCTTTAATGTTGAATTTTGCGCTGCAATTGGGGCAAGTAAGAATCATCGTATTTAGAGGCCCGCCAAAGGGTTAACACAAAATGTTGTGCTAACGAGTCTAAGAGGTCATGGGAACAGTTGCAACCATAGCTATGCTTTACGCAGAACAGTTTTGCGTGTCATTTTGACCTATATCGTATACAGAACGAGATTCCGTGGGAGATATAATTGTTTTGTGTTTGCGTTCAATTTACCAAACTACTCTTAAAGACCGGAGTGTAGTGTGATTCGATTCGAGAATGTGGGAATGCGCTATGGCGCCGGCCCGGAAGTGTTAAGCGATATTACCTTTGGCCTTGAGCAAGGGGCATTTCGATTTGTAACCGGGCCAAGTGGCGCCGGGAAAACGTCCATGCTTAAACTTATGTATTTGGCACAACGGCCAAGTCGCGGTCTAATCAATTTGTTTGATCGAGACGTTCTAGCTTTGCAGCGTGATGAAATGCCCGAGATACGAAGACGTATTGGGGTTGTTTTTCAAGAATTTCGTCTGCTCGATCATATGTCAGCATTCGACAATGTAGCTTTGCCGCTGCGCGTTTCAGGTATGCGCGAAGAATCGATCAACAAGCATGTCACGGAGTTGTTAAGCTGGGTTGGTCTGGCGGGACAATTGAACTCGCGACCCAAGACTTTATCTGGTGGTCAACAACAAAGGGTGGCTATTGCCCGAGCGGTGATCGCTCGTCCGCGGTTGCTGCTTGCGGATGAACCGACGGGTAATGTTGATGATACAATCGCCGTTCGGTTGCTTTATCTATTTGAACAGCTGAATAAAGTAGGCACGACGATCGTTATTGCGACCCATAATGAGGGACTTGTATCTCATTTTAATTATCCAGTTCTTCACCTAGAAGACGGCATGTTGACTACCATCGATGCAGAACCGGTGGGCTAATATGTTCCGTGGCCGCATTGATCTTCCCCTCTCGACGGATCCTGCAACTCGGTTGTTACCGTGGATTATTAGCGTCATGGTGTATTTAGCCATTTTGATGTTGGCCGGGGTCCTGGTACTTGCCGGCGCCACCGCGTCTTGGGAAACAGGATTGAGCGGCCGCTACACGGTGCAAATTCCTCCTTTGGATCGCGAGACTTCCGAAGAATCTGAGCAGCGGTTAAGTCGGGCAATCAATGTACTAAAACGCACTCCCGGAATTGCATCGGCAAAAAAGGTGCCCCTTACAGAAGTTGCAGCGTCATTGGAGCCTTGGCTTGGTGCCGGAACCTCGGTTCTGGACTTACCGTTGCCGTATCTTATAGACGTAACGCTCAATCCGGAGCAGACAGTGGACCTCAAACAATTACGTCAACAATTAACCATTGCAGTTGAAGGCTCTTCGTTAGACGATCATGGGGTTTGGCGACGGCAGGTCGCAGATTTAATTTTTGCGTTACAATTTTTGGCAGCTGGCGTCATTACTCTTATCGCAGCCTGCGCTGTTTTTGCCGTTGTATTTGCAACACGCAGTGGTATTGCGGTTCATCGTGATGTTATTCAGGTTCTTCATTTGATTGGCGCGACGGATGGCTATATTGCGGGTCAATTTCAGCATCATGCGCTTAGATTGGCCTTAAAAGGTGGTTTTGCTGGCGCGGGTCTCGCCGCGGTGACCTTATCCATTTTTATCTGGGGGGTGGTCGAGTTTGACCCACTGCTTATGCCCGACCTGCAGTTGACTGCTTGGCACTGGGCGGCGATTCTTATGGTGCCGGTCGCTGCTAGTATCATCGCTATGCGAGCAGCGCGGGCTACGGTGATACGCGCACTTGAGCGTATGCAATAATGATCCGGTCGCGAGGAAAGTTTTTTAGATGGTCTGCTCGATGGGCGATAGGTTTCTTCTTGTGCTCCGCAATTTTATGGCTTGTTGGGTTTCTGGTGTTTGCGCAGAAAATTCCTGATAGGGTACAGAAGCCTAACAAGAAGACAGATGCAATCGTAGTGCTGACAGGTGGGAGCTTAAGGCTTGAAGCTGGCCTAGAGCTTTTGGCACAAAAATACGCTAAAAAATTGTTNGTATCGGGTGTTCATCGTGGCGTAGATGTGCGGCAGCTCCTACGAATTGCAAGAAAGTCTCCTCTCTCTGTGGAATGTTGCGTTGCGCTAGGTTATGACGCTGATAATACCGAAGGGAACGCCCGAGAGACGGCCGCATGGTTGACCAAAGAAAAATTTCAAACTGTTCGTCTAGTTACTGCAAGTTATCACATGCCGCGAAGTTTGGCGGAATTTCGGTCGGTTATGCGCGATATTGAGATCACGCCACACCCGGTATTTCCGAAGTCCTTTAAGGCTAAGAATTGGTGGCTTTGGCCCGGTAGTACGGGGTTAATNATGGAAGAATACAATAAGTATCTTCTCGCTGTCTTTCGAAGGGCGCTCATGGGTTCAGTTCTGTATTAGAGAGGCAATAGCGTTGGTTCGAGCAATTTTCTTCGCAATAATTTTTTATAGTTGGACGGTTTTACTGTGTCCACTTTACGTACCCCTTATGTTATTGCCGCGCCGTTATTTTAGAAAAGCCACGCGGTTTTGGGTCCGTGGAGGTTTTCTGGCAATGAAGTTTGGTCTTGGCATAACCCATGAAATCCGTGGATTAGGAAATATTCCTGATGGGCCAATCATGATTGCCTCAAAGCATCAATCCATGTGGGACACACAAATTTATAATTTGATATTTTATGATTGTATCTTTGTGCTTAAACGCTCTTTATTGGCAGTACCGTTAGTGGGTTGGTTTATGTGGCGCGCGGGGATGATTGCTGTAGACCGAAAAGCGGGCACTACAGCTATGCGCCAATTGTTAAGAGATGCGCACACGTCGGTGGAAAATGGCCATACCATCGTTATTTTCCCGGAAGGTACACGCATGCCTGCGGGTGAACGAGGCTGNTATCAACCGGGCGTTGCTGCGCTTTATAAAGAGCTTGGGTTGCCTGTGGTGCCTGTTGCCCTGAACTCCGGCACTTACTGGCCACGCCGAGCATTCAAAAAACGACCAGGCTGTATTATATTGGAATTCTTGCCCGCGATAGAGCCGGGTCTTGATCGTCATGCTTTTATGAAAGAGCTCGAAGAGCGGATTGAAACTGCAACAGCTTTCTTGGAACAAGAAGCTAATTCTTAATAAACCCATGTAAAAGGTGTGGATAATTTATTGGTTCATCACCATTGCCCCAAATACGGTAACGCCAGCTTGGTTAAAGAAGAAGTGTGCGACTCTTGCGTCTCATGTGGCCTTTCAAAATGTAGTTGAAAAATCGGAACGGGTAGGCATTCTGGTGCTAATCTTCNCCCCATTAATATCTGCCTTCGTCGACCTTCGCCCAATACGAACTGGCCTTCATTATGTCGATTTTCGCCCGTAAACCTATTGTCGGACCCCTTATACTGTTGCTGGCTTTCGCGATTCTATATCCGCTTTGTTGGTTCTATGCAGCTACGCGCATGGAAACTCAATTTTCTCTATGGGTTGAAAACCTCCGAGCTCGGGGTTTCGCTATCACGCATGGCTCGGTAAGCACGGCGGGCTTTCCCGGCATTATTCAATTCAGTATCAATAAACCAAATTTCAGATCGCCCGATGGACATTGGGTGTGGCGAGGAAATATCGTTCATTTAGGAATGCAGCCTTGGAATTGGCGGCGATATCGGCTTGAATTTTCCGGCCTTCAGCAAATTAAGCTGTCGTACCCGACACCAAAGCAGCCTATTTGGTTGACGTCAAAGAGTGCGGTGGCGGTGCTTCGCGTTCATTCAAATGGCCGCCTTGCGGAAGGCGAGGTGACGCTTAGATCCATCAGTGTGATGGATAAGAAAAAGGCTTTGGTGCTGTTTACTGAGGATATGTGGTTTAAGTTGACACAGCCCGAAACTAGAATATCAAAAGTGGAAAAAACGGCAGTCTCTGTAGCGGTCTCCATAGACAATTTACTTTTACCGGCGGTGGCCCAAAGCCCCCTGGGCGGCCGTCTTGCTAGAATTCAGTTTGTTGCGAATTTGAAAGGGCTGCTACCCAAGGATATGACGCATAAAGGACTCGAGAAATGGCGCCAAGCCGGTGGGTCGATCGACACAAGTTGGTTTAATTTGGTCTGGGGCGCTTTTGATCTTAGAGGTCGAGGTAGTTTTTCCATTGATGAAAGCATCAGGCCGGTAGGCTCAATGACTGCTGATATTCGTGGTTATTCTGAAACCATGGATGCCTTGGAAGATGCTGGCATCATGACAGGAACTGGCGCTGCGGCCCTTAAGATGGGAATGAGTGCTTTCGCAAAAACATCGTCGGCCGATGGCGCCAACGTACTTACCATTCCGTTAATGATGCGCGGCGGCTATTTGCACGCGGGACCATTTCAAATATTGAAATTACCGCCACTTATTCTTCCTTCTCGGTAGGGTCGAAGGAACCAGCCTGCCCCATCTCGACGATACCACGACGAATCTCCCTAGTGCGCTTAAAGGTTTTTTCTAATTCACTACCCTCTTCCCATCGAATAGAACGCTGCATCGCGGTTAAGTCTTCTATAAAGCGCCCTAATTGTTCTAACACTGCATCTTTATTATGGAGAAAAATATCTCGCCACATAACTGGATCTGAGGCGGCAATACGCGTAAAATCGCGGAATCCGCCAGCGGAATATTTTATCACATCAGCAGTTTTTATTTTAATTTCGCCTCCAGCTTTTTTCTCGCGAAGTTGGCCTTCCAGATCATTTGCGGTGCCGACAATTGTATAAGCGATCAAATGCGGTAGATGAGACGTAATTGCTAAAACTCGATCATGATGGTCTGCGTCCATGATTTCTACAATGCTGTTGGCGGCCCTCCAAAGTTGCCGGACTTTATCAACAGCATTTTGATCTACCCCATCTGGTGGTGTAAGAATGCAGTAGCGATTTTCGAAGAGTTCTGCGAAGCCAGATTCTGGGCCAGAATATTCTGTGCCTGCGACAGGGTGTCCCGGGACCAAATGAACACCGTCGGGCAAATGTGGCTGAACGTCGCGAATTACTGACATTTTGACCGAACCCACATCGGTTATGATAGCGCCCTTTTTTAAAGATGGTGCGATCTGTTTGGCCAATGTTGAATTTGCCCCGACTGGCGTAGCAAGTACAATAAGGTCGGCCCCTTCGACTGCGGCACGGGCGGTGTCATGACCTGTATTGATGAAGCCAATACCCAAAGCGGTATCAAGGGTTTCTTTTGTCCTTGCAGAGCCTGCAATTAAACCGGCCAATCCCTCGCGCTTCATAACATGACAAAGGGATGAGCCGATAAGGCCGAGACCGATCACTGCAACTTTCTCAAAAAGTGGTTGGTGTTTCATTGTTTTTCAAAATGCTGCCGCAATGCCTGAATAAGTGCCTCATTTTCTTCACCTAGCCCAACCGAAATACGCAGGCTTTCTGGTAGGTGGTAACTCTTCATTAGGCGCGTGATTATACCAGCTTCAAGAAGCGCATCATATGCCAGTTGGGCGCTCTCGACATTGGGAAATCTTGCTAGCACGAAATTCGCCACGGACGGCACTACATCAAGGCCTAGTTCGTTGAGGCGCTCGGTAAGCCAGGGTAACCATTGTTCGTTTAACGCTAAAGATTTTTTCGTATGCGCACGATCTTCCATCGCAGCTAGACCCGCGGCCTGAGCGGGCCCACTAACATTGAAGGGGCTTCTTATTCGGTTGAGCGCGTCGGCAACCGCTTGTGGGCAGTAAGCCCAGCCGAGCCTTAACGCGGCTAAACCAAAAATTTTTGAACAGGTTCGGGTCATCACGACATTCTCATGGCGTTCCACCAAATCGACCCCGGCTGTGTAATCATCGCGATTTACGTACTCTGCATATGCTGCGTCAATCACGAGCAAGATATCGTCTCGTAGGTTTTCACGTAGCCGCGATAATTCTTCCTTGTTTAGATAAGTTCCGGTGGGGTTATTCGGGTTGGCTATGAATAATAAGCGTGTTTTATCGCTTACTTTTGCCAGCAACGCATCAACGTTTGCAGTTAAGTTTTTTTCTTCGGCTGCTACAGGGGTCACGCCAGCTCCAATTGCGAATATCGGATAGATCGAGAAGCCATATTTGCTGTAAAGCAATTCATCGCCGGGTCCAGCATAAGTTCGGATGATCATTTGAATAAGCTCATCAGAGCCGGCCCCGCACACAATTCTTTCCGAATCACACGAAAACCTTTTTCCGATGGATTTACGAAGTGCACTGGCGTGGCCATCGCAGTATCTGTGTATTTCTCCAGCGGCATCTGTGTATGCCTTAATAGCTTTTTGGCTTGGCCCCAAGGGTGTTTCGTTTGACGCAAGCACGATGACACGATCGACACCGCTAATGGTATGCAAGCCGCCAATATAGGGAGCTACGTCTAGTACTCCCGGTTTGGGTGCTGGAGTGGTCATTCTACTGCACCATTTTTTCAGACGCTGGCGGTTCTGCGTATGAGCCGATAACCACCGTTCGTAATACTTCGTCACTAGCGTTGAGATNTTCTATACGGCTATCGTTTTCTGTGACAAAACTTTCAACAGCTGCAAGATGAAACCAAGCGGCCTGTTGGCTAGAAGCAATTATTTGNGATGGAAGTTTAGCGTGATTTAAGAATTTGTTAAGAGCTGCCCTGCTAACGGGAGCTCCTGTCTCAATAACAATTAACGTCCGATCGTCCCCGGTAGGTTCGGGTAGAATGCGTCCGAAGGCGAATGCGATCGCGGGTCCCTTTGACGTGGGTCGCGCGTTGGTGTCCTTAATAAAGGGCAGTTTATAGGCAACACGAAGCCCGTCGGGTATCATTAAACTGATCCACCAAGGGTCCACGTCGTCGTCTTGTGGAATTGGCACGATGCCCAATGAAGCCTTTCCTTCGTCGACTATGCGTAATACATCGCGTGGGCTTGAGCAGGGGGTCATTGGCGTGGTGCTGCCGAACTGATCACGCGCGATATCCCAATAACCTTGATCCCCGTCGGCGGCGTAAACCGCAACTGCATAGCTTGGCATTTCCATCCGAGTAATACCTGCAATTACCTCTCGCCAAATACGAGTGATTGCACCTACTGGGAAGCGTCCTTGATGGCGGGCTATTAATTTACGTAATATCGATGCCTCTCGACCAGGGCGTATGGTGGCAATTGATTCTAGGCGCTTTACTTCCCGAATGCGTTTGACCAATCCAGCACGATTCATGAAAAGATCGTGAACCTGTTCATCGATCTCATCGATTTCACGCCGCAAGTCGTCTAGAGATTCTCTTTCATTGGCCATGGCAAACCTATTAATTAAGCGGCGCTACTACTAATCCGTCAACGCGGATAAATCAAAGAAAACATTGACACTTACGGTCTCTACCCCAATATCCCGCCCTATTAATTGGAAATGAGGAAAAGTCCCATCGTTCGTAATAAAAATAGTACGCCAAAAACCGGCGCCGTGAATAGCGGTAACAGAGTTGTTTTACCAGGACACCGGTTTGTTTTAAACGCTGCTGACACTATGAAACTGGACAATGGTACAGCGTTTGGCCCATTTGAGCTAGCTTATCAGACCTATGGGGAATTAAACTCCGATAAATCGAACGCAATTCTCGTATGCCATGCGCTGACAGGAGACCAGTATGTGGCTGAGGATCATCCGGTCACCGGAAAGCCCGGTTGGTGGGGAGAGATGGTGGGTGTTGGAAAACCAATCGATACGGACCGGTTCTTTATAATATGTATCAATGTTCTAGGTGGCTGTATGGGGTCCACAGGGCCTCAGGATATCGATCCTAAGACTGGCAAACCCTACGGTCTTAATTTTCCAGTTATAAGCATTGCGGATATGGTGCGGGCGCAGGTACTAGTGATTGACCATTTGGGTATTGATCAGTTGTTTTGTGTGACCGGCGGTTCCATGGGCGCTATGCAGGTTTTGGAATGGGCATCTCGATATAAAGACCGTGTATTTGCTGCAATGCCAATTGCAGGCGCGGCGCGCCATACTGCTCAAAATATTGCTTTTCATGAAGTGGGACGTCAGGCAATTCTGGCAGACCCCGATTGGCACGGTGGTGATTACGCGCGCCACGGCGCTATTCCAAGGCGAGGTCTCGGTGTAGCGCGTATGACGGCTCATATCACCTACTTGTCTGAGCCGGCGTTGCATCGGAAATTCGGACGTAATTTGCAAGATCGTGCGGCTGTCAGTTATGGATTTGATGCGGACTTTCAGGTTGAAAGCTATCTTCGTCACCAGGGTATTTCTTTCGTAGAGCGTTTCGATGCGAATTCGTACCTCTACATTACTCGTGCGATGGATTATTTCGATCTAGCTACTGAATATGATGGATCGCTGGCGGCGGCATTTGATGGGGTGGAAACACGATTTTGTATTATTTCCTTTAGTAGCGATTGGCTTTTTCCCACTTCCGAAAATAGGGCGATTGTTCATGCCCTAAATGCGGTTGCAGCAGATGTGAGTTTTGTTGAAGTAAAGAGCGACCAAGGACATGACGCATTTTTGTTGGATGAACCGGAATTTCGTCGCGTCGCAAAAGGGTTCATTAATTCCTGTGCGGAGCATCGTGGCCTGTGCTGACTGGAAGGATAATTAAGAGATGGATTATCGAGCGGGAATTAGGGGGGATCTGGAACTTATTGCCGGCATGGTTGGGACAAACTGCCGTGTTTTGGACGTGGGCTGTGGTGATGGCACGCTGCTCGGGTATTTAAAGAGCGAGCGGCAAGTCGATGGTCGCGGTATTGAACTGAGTATGGATGGCGTGCGCGAATGTGTCAGTAATGGCCTTTCAGTCGTCCAAGGCGATGCGGATACGGATTTAGATGCGTATCCGGAAAATGCATTTGATTACGTCGTTCTTAGTCAAACACTGCAAGCCACTCGCCATCCTCGTCAGGTGGTGGAAAGTTTGCTGCGCATCGGCCATAGAGCAATTTTATCGTTTCCAAATTTTGGGCATTTCAGTGTGCGCTGGAAATTATCGTTCAGTGGTCAGATGCCGGTGACAGGCAATTTGCCAGACCGTTGGTACGATACGCCTAATATACATTTATGTACGATTACAGATTTCATTGCGCTTTGCGAGGAGCTCGACGCCGCTATTGAACAGGCGATAGCATTGGACCGGCAGGGCAATCCTTTGTCTTATTCGGCACGGGCGCAGCGGGCAAATCTTTTGGCACCGCAAGCACTCTTTGTAATGCAAAAACGCTAGTCTATTTCCTGGGCTAATCTGAGTGGTTTTGTATCTCCGTTTTTGTCTTCTCCAAAATAAAGTGTGCGCGCGGGATACGGTATTTCGATACCCAATTCATCGAAACGATTTTTTAAACGGCGATTAAACTCGCGGGTAATGACCCACTGGCGGCGCGGTTTAGTTTTAAAGCGAGCACGAATAATAACGGCGGAATCGTCAAATCGCTGTAGGCCTTGGACCTCAATGTCGTCTAAAAGCTCTTTGGCAAATATTTCATCCTCTCGTAGCTTCATGCCAACATCGCGGATGACCTCGATTACTTTGTCTACATCCTCTCGGTAGCCAATACCAATATCCAAAAGGGCGCGGGAAAATTCTTTGGTCTTGTTGATAACGGAAGATACTTCGCTAAACGGGACTCTGTGAACTTCGCCGGCAGCGTCGCGCAGTTGAATGGACCGAATAGACATCGCTTCAACCAATCCCATATGGCTTCCGAGCTCCACAACGTCCCCGACCGATATGGTGTCTTCGATTAGAATGAACATGCCGGTGATAATATCTTTAACTAAAGTTTGCGCACCAAACCCAATAGCAAGCCCGACTACACCTGCGCCTGCGAGAAGCGGGGCAATGTTGATACCAACTTCGGACAGTACTGTAAGGACAACGATCACAACCAGGACTAACATTAGAAAGTTTCGAAAAAGCGGTAATAGCGTGCGAGCGCGTTGACTACGCTGTAATGTGTTACCCTCTGCGTCCCGCGCATTCAGATATCGCTCTACTAGAGCGCACGCCAGTTCCCACAAGATAAGTGCTAGTACGATGATCAGGCCGATAGTGGCAACTTTGCTCAATAAAACCTTGCCACTAGTACTAAACAACCAGGAGATAAGCTCGACTCCCCACACTTCGAATAAAGCAAGCACTACGAACGTAAGTATAATGTATTTTGTTGCGCTTCGCGTAATCGGCAGATAGAGATTTGTCCTTGCTTCAAGGCCGGGAAAACGAGCCTTGATATCATCATTTAGTGCGAAGCCGCGATCTATTGCGGCTTGCAGTAAAAGATATACGAACTTTCCAGCGCAGAGAATTACCAAACTAAGGATAGTCGCTTTGGCAACAAACTCGAAACCACCTGGAATGCCCAACGCCCAAACGCTGAAAATTGCTACTACATAGAGAATGGCAAGTACATGCCATATATCTGCAATACGATTCAGAATTACACCGAAATATCCATCCTTCTTTGTGAAGAATCTCGATAAGACGCCACGATTTTGTAAAATTATCATGATTGTAAGTAAAGCCGTAGCAAGCCCTAAGAATTTCAATAGGATTTGATAAAGCGCTGCTGGTAAACCAACAACAAAGGCCGCTTCTAAAATAAAATATCCATATACAGTGAGGTTGGTAAAGCGCTTAGCCCACACGAAGAGGTAATTCGCCGTTTCATCCTTCAAAGGCAAGACCCGGAATAGTGCAACTTGGGGAGCGAGAAGCATTTTCGAGATAGCGAGTATGGCGCGCACGATGATGTTGGCTTGAATGAGAGCAACGGCTGCAAGCCGACCTTCGTCACCAATTGCTGTGATTGTAAGTGTACCGAACGCAGCGGCAGCAAAACCGGCAATTGCTAGTATATCTAAGAGGCTTCTGGCTAAAACGAGGAATGCTCCGGTTAGCCTGTTATCTGTCTTTTGCGATTCTATGTTTTTGCGCAGTCCGCTCAAACCAATGCGTAAGATGATTTCAACGACTATTCCAGCTAGAATGATGAGTATTATTTTGGCGATAAGAAAAGCCCATACTTCGCGACGTTCGCCGTCGTTAAGTGTATTCTTCAGCCATAGTCCAAAAGAAGGTAGGTCGAGGATAGCCTTAGTAGCGGCTGTTGTTTGTTGTCCGANCATCTCAACTTTTTTTGATATTTCTCTGAGTAAATTTTCAACGAAACTCGGATCTTTTTCGGGCCATTGTTGTGGACGTTGAGTTGCGATGATCGCTTGCAAATCCTTAATCAGAGCGTCGCGCCGGTCCTTGTTCTCTAGGGTTTCAACCAAGGCCTTCAAATGTTTGGTATCGATAGATTGTGGGGTCGTTTCTCCCACGGCCAATGTCGGCAAGACGGTGAAAAAGAATGTAAAAAAGATGAATAGCCGCAGCATGAAGTGGCGCATGATCTATCGCTTTCGCACTTTTGAGGTTCCGGTGGAGAACTTTAACGCGCCTGGAGGAGGCTCACAACTTTTGCCAGCCTGATTGTTGGTGCCCGAAAGAAAAGATTTGTGGATGCAGGATTTCTGCCAGGATCTCAGCGGAGTCGACAATCCTGGGGCCGGGTCGGTTGAAATACTGATTACCATCGGCGATAAAAGTTTGCCTACGTTGGACGGCGGTGAGGGTATGCCAGCCAGGTAGCGCAGTTAGGGCGGATAGCTCTGCGCGTGATCTATCAATTTCAAAGCCGCACGGAATGATCAAGATGATATCCGGATTAGCAGATTCTAGCGCTGTCCATTCCATCCAGGGCGAATGTTTTCCTGCCTCACCTAATAAATTGATACCCCCTGCCAAGTGAACCAGCTCAGGTACCCAGTTACCTGCTGCCATAAGCGGCGAAATCCATTCGATGCAGACGACAGAAGGCCGGATAGGAAGGGTCGTAGTTTTGGCTTCGATATCGTGCAAACGTGCCAACAAACTGGAGATTAACGTAGCGCCTCTATTTGGCACGCCAATCGCATCGGCGACCTTTTGAATGTCCGCCCAGATGTCGCTGAGGCCGTTAGGTTCTAGAGATATTATTTTAGTCTGGTGATTAATCCAATTGACCACGGCGGTTTGAAGTTGGGTTTCGTTGACCGCACAAACGTCGCATTGAGATTGGGTAATGATAATATCCGGTTTGAGTGCTTTTAACTGTTCGGCATCGACGTCATAGATAGATAAGCCGCCAGCGACCAATTTCTTAATCTCTGCATCGATTTCCAAAGAGTTTGCTGTTACATCGATATTGCTGGCGGTACAGGCTGGTAGGCCATTTACCGAGGGCGGGAAGTCGCATTCGTGGCTGCGTGCTACCAGCTGATCTTCGCGCCCTAACGCGGCGATAATTTCGGTCGCGCTGGCGATTAAACTAACAATACGCACCATGAAACGAAAACCCTGGACCTGACTCGCTATTCCTATGCTAAGCGCAAAATGTAGCTCTTTCGAGCCCTATATAGCTTAGTCTTCTTGAGCGCGTATTTGTCGACGGCGAGTTCGGAGTACGCCAAGCCCTATGGCAAAACAGCCGACGAGAATGGGCATTAGGCCGATATTGGCAAAACGCACCCAGAGTTCCAGTTGCTCTATATCTTCGTTCAGCTTAAGTCGCACATTACGCAGCTCTTTTCGAGTGTTTAGAAGTTCATCGAGAGCCGCCCTAATTTCAACCTCGATTTCTTTCTTTTTATCGCCTGCGAGTTTCTTGGATTTATCTGACTGTTTGTCACGTAAGGTGCCTAGTTTCTTTTCGGTTTCCTTGAGTTTTAGCGCGAGGCTTTGTTCCACCTTGCGGTATTTGACTTCTGAGTCTCGACGTAATTCTTCCACTTTCGTAAAAGGTCGCTGGGTAGTGCCACGGGACCGCAAACTAATCAGGTCCGCGTTACCAGTAAAATGATCAACTGCGTTAATGATGAAATCGCCATTATTCGAGGTAGGGACTAAGACGTTTTGACCTAAAAACTGGCGTACTTGCACCCAAAAATGGTCTTCAAGCATGTCTGCATCCGAAACGAGCAGAATATTGAACGGTGCCTTGGATACATTTAAGTGAGATTCCATACGTTTGGCATTCGCTGCCTTCTCTTCTGCCGCTTCTTTTGCCGCTTTCCTTATTTCTTCGACCGTTTTGGGCTTAACCTTAGCTTTTGGTTTTTCATCTTTCTTGGCATCCTTCTCGTCGGCCTTTACATCGTCTGGTTTGGGCGGTCCGTCAGGGAATAGGGTATTGAAGGTGCCCGAGACACGCGCTGCCAAGATCATTGGTTTGCCGGACGGCTTGAATTTTGCCGCCATCTCTTCAACGTTAATACGGCCTCGATGGGTTTTAGTCTCAATTTCCTGACTGTCGCCGGTGGTCTGAATA
The DNA here is from genome assembly GCA_002715005.1 of Rhodospirillaceae bacterium. GTDB lineage: Bacteria > Pseudomonadota > Alphaproteobacteria > UBA8366 > UBA8366. The sequence continues at coordinate 93,890 of PAXN01000025.1, read as the reverse complement.
ATCGGCTCGACTTTGATATTATCGGTTTTNTTAATTTTTATGATGCCAGCGCTCTGGATATTCAAACGACGCAATTCCGAAGTGACCGGGTCATCTCTCGACATTAGATTACCTTCAACCCCGAGCCAGGTGACGAACGGGACAGGAAGTATTTGGCTGGCTGTACCCGCGTTGACCATCCTTGCTATTGAGCGGTCCGCGGCGATGACCTTGTCGGAAATTTCAACACCCCAGCGGTCCAAAAAGTCTTTGACGTTAACGACGGAGTTAAAGACATGTTGTCGCCCTTGGGGAGCTGGCGTGCCGGCTGCGGTCTCGTTAAAGGGATCAACTATAAGAATAGCTTTACCGCCACGCAGTAAATATTGATCTAGTTCGTATTTCTCGTCTTGCTCTAGCTTTAAAGGGTGGACCACCATCAAGACATCCGGCTTCTCGTCTGGCAGGTCGCGCATGCTGAACATATGATTTATTTGGAACCTTTTTCTAAGCTCCGGTACAATCCGAAAGGCTTGCGTAGGCATGCCGGCCATCATGCGTCTCATGTCTCCGAATAAGGGGCGCCCTGTATAAACCGCGACTATAGGTTTTTTAGCGTTATCGACCGAATGGATCATACGAGCCAAATCATACTCAAGAAAGTTCTCTCGTTGTGTTTGGAAAAAGGGTATGACTTGGCTTTCCTCGCCTGATTGGGCTTGGAGACCAAAATAGACTTGATCCCCGGATTGGTCGAATGGTGCGCCTTGAAGACCAGCTTCTACCGCTTGGTCTTCGGTCTCAGAGAATGCAACTGGGTCTTTCTCACTAATAACTATTTTGCCCTGCGCGGAGAGCTCCATTTCGCGCAACATATCGCGTACTCGTTTGGCATAGCTGCCGAATGATGGTGCACTGGTGCCTAACTTCTTAGAAAAATAAAAGTTTAATGTGACTGGCCTTTTGAGCTTGGTTAGCATGTTTCGGGTGCCCTTGGAGAGGGTATGTAACTGCTCTTCGGTCAAATCCAGACGCGCATTTGAAATAGGCGCGACGATCGCATTTGAGATGATAAATAGGGCTAGTGCCCCGCCGATAGCGATCAGCCAGCCAATGGGATGGTTAAGTAGTTTCCGCATGCCGATCCCTCCTTTAACTTGATCGAATGCGATCAATCACGATCGCATTCAAGGTTAGAAATAGACCGATGATACTAACGAAGAAAACAATGCTTCGAAGATCAAGAACACCTTTGGAGATGCCTATAAAATGGTTCAGGAAACTTAAATATCGAATAAATTCCAAAACGCTATCAGCTAGCCAGCCATCAAGAAAATCGATTACAATCGCTGATCCCAAGGCCACGAAAAAGAAGCAAGCCGTGACTGTCACAACGAAGGCGATTACCTGATTGCGAGTGAGCGCTGAAAAAAATCCGCCGATAGCGAGGTAACTGCCTGCCATAAGCCAACTACCTAAATAACTTGTTAAGATGACCCCGTTATCTGGGTTGCCAAGATAGTTGACTGTAATCCAGAATGGGAAAGTAAGCGCTAGCGCGATGCCGGCAAATACCCAAGCCGCCAAAAACTTGCCAATAACGACTTCACCAAGCTTTAGTGGCAAGGTCATGGTGAGTTCAATGGTGCCGGTTTTTCTTTCTTCGGCCCATAACCTCATCGAAAGAGCGGGGATCAGAAATAAATAAAACCAGGGATGAAGTCCGAAAAAAGACCGCAAATCTGCTTGACCTTGTCCTACGAAATTACCGATGAAGATCGTCAACACACCAGCCATAGTGAGAAAAATAACAATGAAAATGTATGCCAGTGGGGTTGCGAAATAGCTAGCCATTTCGCGGCGAGAAATGATCAATATATTACGCATAGTTCAGCTCAGCTTTTCGTCGTAATTATTCGGAACACATCGTCAAGGCGACCGGCCTCTAAACGAATTTCATTTACTTTGAGCCGTGCAGAACGCAACGCTTGGGCAACATCCTCATTAATAGGATTTTTTCCATTTGGATAAGCCAAAAGCCAGTCTTTATCGATAATATCGACGCTTCGAACAGGCTCAAGAGCCTCTAATACTTTCTTTGCTTTCTCTGTATTAGAAACTGAAACAGAAACACTATTATAGTGATTAGAGCGCTTAAGTAGCTCATTGGGCGTGGCATCGGCTAGCAACTTGCCTTTAGCGATAATAATTGCGCGAGTGCAAACGGCTTCTACTTCTTCAAGAATGTGGGTAGATATGATTATTGCCTTTTCCCCGGCCATCCTCTGAATGAGGCGGCGAACTTCGTGTTTTTGGTTGGGGTCTAAGCCATCGGTAGGCTCGTCTAAGATTAAAATTTCTGGATCGTGTAACAAAGCTTGTGCGAGGCCAACGCGGCGCTTAAAGCCCTTCGATAAAGTTTCGATGGGCTGGAAGAGAACGTCTTTTAGATGGGTTTGGTCTACGGCATCTTTGATTTTTGCGTCCGCCTTCAAACCCTTAAAGCCCCGAACATCGGCAATAAAACTTAAAAAGCTCGCCACGTTCATGTCAGCCCACATTGGCGCACCCTCCGGCAAGTATCCAATCGATTTTTTTACTTCAATTGGATTTTCTTGGACGTCGTAGCCATTTATCCGTGCCGTGCCGTTGCTGGGCGGCAAAAACCCTGTAATCATCTTCATCGTGGTTGATTTGCCGGCACCGTTTGGGCCCAAGAAACCGAGCACTTCACCTTTTTGGAGACTAAAGGAAATGTTATCGACGGCGATATTTGACCCAAATCTCTTACATAGCCTATCGACTTCAATCATTTTTTTCTCCCCCCATAATTTTGCCTGCTAAAACTTTGCGGTTGCGGCAGAAATTAGTAGTAAGCCTTTCGATCCGAAACAAGAATTTTTCGGAATATTACAAGGGGTTTACGCAATTCCAGCCTTATGCGCAACGGAATTGGTTTACGTGCGTGAAACGGAGGGTGAGCGGTATTTGTCTTAATTATGATCGGGTTGAATTTTACGCTGCACCGCAGCAAAGTCGTTGCGGCAGTGAATCAAGGAGTCTAGCATGTAGCTACTAACGACAGCGATTTTTTCTTGGAGCAATTAAATGACGATTGAGCGGGTAGGCATTATCGGCGCCGGCACCATGGGTGCCGGCATAGCAACCAATATTGCGGAAAACGATATGGAGGTTAGTCTTATCGACCTTTCTCAGGAAACGCTTGATAGCGCACTTGAGCGTGCTCGGAAATTTTACGCACGTAATGTCGATAGGGAACGGATGAGCCGGACGGCTGCTGCGGCAGCACTGGAGCGTTTGAGCGTGGGGACCGAGCTGGACGCTCTGGGGAACTGTGATTTAGTGATTGAGGCTGTATTTGAGCGCTTCGATTTAAAAGCCCAGGTCTACAGTAATCTTAGGGGTTTGCTTAAAGATGACGTGATTCTTGGAACAAATACTAGTTGCTTAAAAGTGAGTGCGCTGGGGGAGAAAGTGCAGAATCCTGCGCGCTTTTTAGGAATCCATTATTTTAATCCGCCGGCGGTTAGCCCCATTGTTGAGGTGGTAAGAGGGGAAAAAACGGATAAAGGCGTTGTCCAAGAGGTATTATATTTTTGCCGTGAAACCAATAAAAGGCCCGTGTTATGCCGGGATAGCAGTGGGTTTGCGCTCAACCGATTTTTTTGTCCCTATGCCAATGAAGCCGCTCGCCTTTTCGATGAAGGGCTTGGAAGCGCAGCGGAAATTGATCGCGTGGCTAGGCATATATTGGAGGCCGCTGCAGGTCCGTTCGTAGTTATGAATTTAGTGGGTATGCAGGTGATGTTGCACGCTCAGGATAATTTGACCGAACTTGGTTCTTTCTATACCCCAGCCACTTCGGTTGTGAATAAAGGCAAGCATGCCGAAGCCTGGTCTATTGATCCGCTTAATTCGGAACCGAATGAAATACGTGACCAAGAAATTGCCGACCGATTGTTGGGTGCGATATTTCTGCCGGTCCTTCAAGAATTAGATGAAGAGGTCGCCGTTCCGGCAGATATCGACTTAGGGGCTGCATTGGCGCTTAAATTTGGTAAGCCACCTTGTGCATTGATGGATACGTTAGGCCGGGAAGCTGTAGAGCAGATGATTTTGCCATTAGTCAGCTACTATGATTCCCGGATGCCCGAAAGTCTCGAACGGGTGGGGTCTCTAACGATCTAGTGCTCACTCGGAGCCTATCTTCTAATGGAGATAAATTTTCGTGGGTATGAATTTTGTGGGCTTGCGTATGTGTGGTAGTCTGTTCGTATGTCCGCCAAATCGCCCATTCTTTGTCCTTTTTGTGGCCATATAACCCCTTTGGATTATGTTCACGGCCATGCACAATGCATAATTTGTAAAACAAATATAGCGCCTTGTTGTGATGGTGCTAGTAGCGAATCTATTGGAGAACATATACAAAATAGAAAAGGCGTGAATTTCAGAGCAAAAGAAACGCCTGATGTCTGAGGCTAGGAAGTGGCCATGGGTNGCTATCGCCATCGCATTATCCGTGCTGTCTTTGTCTTTTGAAGCGCGCGCGAAGGAGATTAGTGGCGTCGCGGTGGTTTTGTCAGGTGATCTACTGTCAGTTGGAAAGCAGAAAATCCGGCTCTTTGGCATTGTGGCACCGCCAAAGACGCAAAGTTGCCTTGTCAATGCGGCGATAATGAGGTGTGGCATCGTTTCCTGGGCTGCGTTGATCAAAATTGCGGATGGGGTATTCCTATCGTGCGACATTGAAAAAGTTACCTCGAAAAAGGCGGGGGTTATTTTTGCAACTTGCTATGCCGGTGAGCATGATATCGCAGAGGAGCATGTGCGATCAGGCTGGGCAAAGGTATATAGTGAGCAAACAGATCGTTACAAAGTTGATGAAGATGACGCGAAAGAGTCGAACCGTGGGCTCTGGGTTGGGGAGATAATATCCAAGAAGAAAGGTCATAAAGAGCCTAAGGGATCAAAGAAGCAAAAAAAGATAATCAGCAATCCCATTACAAAAAAAAAGCGAGCTGCAACACCAAAAATGTCGAAAGCTGCTCAAAAAATGCGGAAATATAAAAAGGTTGCCCCCAAAAAAAATACACCCCAAGGATATATAAAAACNAAAAAAACTAAAATTGCGGCACCTAAGAAAGAAGCTATCAAAGCCAAGCCACTTCAGAAAAATCGGGAGGCCAAAAAAGCGGTTCATACAAAACATCAGCAAAAGAAGCCGTAACGTGAATGGGAAAACGTCGAGCCTTACGCTAGAAAACCGACCTTTTAAAAATTGTTTGGTATTGGCAATGCTGGGTTTAAACCCGACGAAGCTCTGNAGTACTACAACCAATAGAGATTGTGCCGGACATATTAACGAGGTTGCTAGTTTTGTCTCATGAGGGATGGCGCGCCCGGGAGGATTCGAACCCCCAACCCCCTGATCCGTAGTCAGGTACTCTATCCAGTTGAGCTACGGGCGCCCCGTATTGGACTGTAGCCGATACAGTTATAACCCAATAAAAATAACCGTAAGTCGTAAATTTTCAGCAAAATACAGTAACACAGCGGCGCTTTACTTAGCCTAGCATTATCGGATTGTCACCCAGAAGTTTTAACCTGCCGGTATCTTTTACTGATGTGTTGATAAGGAGATTTCAGAAGTCATTATAAAATCAGTGAACTAACCTCCAAGGGAGGACTGTTTTCTCAACTGCAGGCAAAACTAGAACCAAAGGTAATTGCTGATCGGTGATTGACAAAAATCTCCTCGGCTTGGGCTCGGCTAAAACGGTTTTTTTATTATAAGATTCGGTGATCTTGGCGTTCATATCTTAGCAGTAAAACGGTATATACCCATGTTGCGTCGCAAAAAAATCTATCCCTAAGGCTAGATTTTTCATTCTGAACCAAATGGATATGTAGGGTTGATAATTGCTTACACTGCACAAAAAAAATCTTCTAATCACGATATTGTGTTCTGGGTCAAAAGGTGGCACCATATCTAGGATTAGTGTTGTGTCTTACTTACAAATTTAAGGGGAATTTTGGATATGATTTCGAAGATTAAAGGTGTTGTAACCGATCTTACAGATATTGGTCTTTGCTTACTCGCGTTGTTTATCGTCGTCGCGCTGTTGATTGGTGCCGGTAATGTTGGCCCCATGGGCTCTGTCGTTGCAAATATTATAAGCCTTGTTGATGGGCTCGCGAAGGGCGGCTTAGCTGGCTTAATCGGTATCGGCATCATTCTTTGGTTGTTCTCTAGAAAATAGCTTTAGAGCAGAGGCATCCGTGTGATCGGATGCTCCTTAAAATAGTTATTGTCCAATTTGATTGGATAATCTTCGCTTACGCGATGGGTGGGAGCGCTCGCGCTTCCACCCAACTATTAGGTGTACGGTTTTAGACTTCGAGAGGCATGAAATGTCACAGATGTTGAAAAAAATTGGGAAATTAAACCAAGCCCTATGGATGTTTGCGGAATTCGGGTTGCTACTTGTCTTAGTTTGCATTTTGATATTTTTGGTGCTCGGCCAACAATCTGGCGCCTTTGTAACGTCAGTTATGGAAAATATTTTCTCAGTAACGGGTAGAGTTGACGCCGCAAATTTGATCGGGATCTCGATTCTGATAGCCCTAATTTATGCCTTAAAGGCTAGGCTTGAGCGGTAGGGTGAACCTAGTGATAATATGATCCAGTGCTGCGAATTGTTTTTTTGAAAAGGTAGTTTGCGAAAGAAATTTTTTGGGTGGTTAATTGGTTGGTGCCCATAATTGTTTGTTTTTTTGGAAACCGCATGATTTACGGGGTTCTAAATTTATCACTGTGGCCCAAAGTAACGCAGATTTTCCGTATGATATTTGTTGCGATTTGTTGCTTGTTTAGCCATATTCGCTTGGGTAGAATCATTATGTTGGCTGAGAGGGTAAAAAATACTTACGCGGAAACCGGAGTATTCATAACCTGTAGGCTCGGAGCGGTGATAACATAGTATTGGGTTTCATGAGTTCGTAACTCGCAAGGTGGTTTTTTAAAGATGACATTTTCACGAACAACGTTCGTTTTAATTTCGAGCGGCCTACTCCTCGCAGGTTGCGAGTCGAATAGTATGTGGCCGTCATTGTCAGGCGAAAATCCGAATCCAGCTTCGGCGCAAACTAAGCAAAACACCAGTTCTTTAGTGTTGAAAGCACCGACGCCATCAGCTGGAANATCAGCTTTCAGCGCTTACAAGCCACCCGCTGCGACTGCAGCAACCTTTTCAGCCACCCCCGTTGTTGCCGGTCCCGCACTGAAACCCACAGGCACGTTTGTTGGCAAAAAAATTGTTTCAATGCGTGGTGATTTAGAAAAATTAAGAGGTGCGGTAAAGCGTCTCAACGTTCGCATGACTAAATTAAGGACCGAAAATGAGTCTTCGACTCAACGTTATCACGGTATCGTTGCGGCTATGAATGCCAAGTTGCAGGCTGGCACTACTCCGGGCAATCCCGTTTTGGTAAAGCAATGGAATGAGGCGCAGCAGCAGCTCGAAAAAATCGAAGATAATATATCTAGAATGAACGGATTGTCGAACGACTCTGGTTCGGAGGCGACAGTCGCTGGTTATTTGTTGGATAGCGTCCGTGCTACATACACTTTGAGCGGCGCTGTCGATGAAGATCATGTGCATCTTCGTGGTGTTGAAGATGAGGCTAATCGTACGGTCGTGGTTATAAACCGCCTGTTGAACGAGCTTAGTAATGATATTAATCGGCAATCTAGCTATCTCGCTAATGAGCGGCGAAATCTCACAACCATGTCTATCGCTATTAAAAATGGTGAGCGTTACGGCGCTAGTTTGATGAATCGTGCTTTTGCGCAAGCTGAAATTAAGGCTCGGACGGCAGCTCGCTCTGGCAAACGCCGCGCCTCAAGTCGGCCTTTAGTGGTTATTAGATTTGATCGGCAAAACGTGGCGTATAAGCAAGCGCTTTATAATGCGGTGAGTCGTGCTGTAGAACGAAAGCCTGACGCGGTCTTCGACCTTGTGGCGGTTAGCCCTAAGGTTGGTTCGCCCTCAGCGCGCATTCTGAACACTACTGCAGCTAAGCGTAATTCCGAGGGCGTTTTGCGCACCCTAACTGATATGGGGCTACCATCATCCCGGGTTAATTTGACCGCAACCAACAGTGCGACCGCGCAGACGAGCGAGGTTCGNGTTTACGTCCGATAGATTTGCGGCGAAGTTTTTGGAAATCGGCGTTTTGACAAGGCTGGTTCGTTCTATTGATTTAAGCTTCAAGAAAATCTCATTCGCGCAATTAAATGATCGACGGCGTATGCGTTTTCTGTCAGCGCTTGTGACGGTAAATATATGTGCTGGCCAAACTTAATCCCCTGTAGCGGCCAGTATTGTCCAAAACGATGAACTTAACCGTTTTTGCAGATTTAAGAGAACGGAAATGGCCAGATTGTTTTGAGTTTGGTCAAGCCGGATGATTGGGTGGTATTTCTTTAGGATTACTCGGGTTTCGTTTCTTCCAGCGTCGGCTAGTCATGCGACGTAGTCGTGACGTTGTCAATCAAGCGAGTCGTGCCCAGGTATGCAGCACCAAATACACGTGCTCGCGGTGATCTCTCCTTGATCATGTCGAGAGATTCTAGCGTTTCTTCTTTTCGTATATCTACGTATTCGACTTTGGTGAAACCGTGTTGGATTAGTTCATTCTTTGCCCAGGTTTCTGCGGCCCGGCATGGCTCGCCTGCTTTAGCGCGTTCAGCTGTTTGCTGAAGTATTTTGAATAGGGCCGGTGCTGTTATCCGGTCCTTCGTTGATAGATAGGCATTTCTTGAGGAGAGCGCTAAACCGTCTGGTTCCCTGATTACCGGGCAACCGATGATATCTACCGAGATGTCTAAATCGGAGGCCAATCGGCGTATAACCAACAATTGCTGAAAGTCTTTATTGCCGAAATAGGCTCGGTCTGGTNGCGATTGGATAAGTAGTTTTGTCACAATAGTTGCGACACCCCCAAAGAAATTTGGACGCAATTTTCCGCATAGGTGTTCCGTTAAGCCGCCGACTTCAACGCGGGTCGCGAAATCCGGTCCGTACATTTTTGAGGCATTTGGAATATAGACGAGTACAGTACCAAAGGATGCCAGTTTTTGCAGGTCACCCTTATTATCTCTCGGATAAGTTTCCAGGTCTTCCGTCGGCCCGAACTGTTTAGGATTAACGAATATTGTGACAATTACCCGATCGCATTCAGATATGGCCCTTTGCACAAGAGACAAATGACCGTCATGCAGCGCGCCCATTGTCGGGACCAATCCAATTTGTTCTCCGTTAGCGCGCCATGTGACAACATTTTCGCGTAGCTCAGTGAGAGTGTATATACTGCCGGTTGATGAGCCCATTACGTTGGGCCCGCTCAGCCGGAAATTTTGCGTGGTTCCGCTCTGAAGCAGTGCTCCGATTCAGGAAATCGGCGGTGGCGCACATCCTCTGCGAAAGATTGTACCGCTTTAGATAGCTGGTCCCCTATTTCCGCATACCGTTTAACGAATTTAGGACGAAAGGTGTTGAACATGCCGGCCAGGTCTTCGGTGACTAATACTTGGCCATCGCACCGAGGAGATGCGCCGATACCTATTACCGGTATGGGTGTTTCTTCAGTGACGCGTGCCGCTACAGGCTCAACGGTACCTTCCACGACGATAGCAAATGCGCCCGCATCGGCGATTGCTTTTGCATCGTTCACGATTTGTAATGCTTCGTCATGTTCTTTGCCATGACTCCTAAAACCACCGGCAGTGTGCATGTTTTGTGGTCGTAACCCCACATGCCCGAAGACCGGCACACCCCTTTCGGATAAAAAGCGCACTGTTTCTGCTAATTCTATACCACCTTCTAGTTTAACGGCCTGGCAGCCGGTTTCGCACATTATTTGTGAAGCATTGCGGAAAGCCTGCTCTTTGCTCTCCTGATAGCTTCCAAAGGGCATATCGACCGCCACAAGGGCTTTTTGGGATGCCCGCACGACCGCGCGTCCATGTTCGATCATGGTCTCCAAAGAGATACCAAGCGTCGATTCCATACCATAAAGAACCATCGCGACGGAGTCACCGACAAGGATTAAATCGACATGTGGATCCACCATTTCAGCGACAGGTGCCGTATAGGAAGTGAGACAGACGATTGGTTGAGCGCCTTTTCGTTCCCTAATCTCAGGAACGGTAATACGCTTAATTAGTTTCTTACGCGCCATTTATCCGAAAATCTCCTAATTCGCAACGCCAGTTAGTATCGGNTCATTTGTTAGGACAAGGTTCATCTCATAACTGTTGCTTAGCGGCAAGGGTTTTGGAAGAGATTTAGTGCCCCTTTCCGAAGGGCACGTTTGGTTGGTATGCTTAAGCGGATCCATACTGCCTCCCCGGTTATGGAGCATAAGAGCAGGGTAGTAACCATGCAAATTGGCACGCCTTCGGCAATTGACAGCCCGAACTTTTTATTGTCGATGCGGGTTAAACCCAAGGAAGGTATGATTAAATTCCCCTTTTCTCGCTCTAGAACGTCGAGGTCACCATCAACGATGTCGATCACGGTTTATCCATTTGCATTTTAGNCGAAGAAGCCTATTTCATGGCGTCGGTATTTGCGGCATTACGCACCATGATTCCGAGCCATGGTATGAAAGCTCTCGGTCCAATATGGCCTCAGGCTTTGTATGCGACGGTTTTTTCTCAAAGTTTATTATTCATTTTCTATTATGCCCTAATGGGTTTTGGTCTTCCTATAAAATACAGGCATTAACACTAGCACTAGCAGGCCAATACATGCGGCAATAATTTTCTCGGTAAGTAAGTTGTTGAGTTCCAGGGGCTTGCNTTGATCGAAAATGGACCCGATCCCGGCGCCAATTGCCGCATAAAAAAACGATCCGGGTATGATGCCGAAAAATGTGCCGATAATATAGCTTTGGAGGCTCACCCCTAAGAACGCTGGTACCACGTTGACTATGAAAAACGGAAAAATCGGAATCAACCGTAGCATGAGAAGATAATTCAGCTCATTCGATTGGAATTTCTTTTGCATTGATTTGATGGCTGGCCCCGCTTTAGTGCGCAAAAGATCTCCGAATGAGGTCTGGGCGATTAGAAATAGGCAGGTGGCTCCAATTGTTGCAGAGGTAACCGCATACAATGTGCCGAGAATTTGGCCGAAAGCAAAACCGCCGGTGATGGTTAAGATGGCGCCAGTGGGTAATGAAAATAGAACAGCTGTTGCATAGACCGCCATAAAAACTAGTGCGGCCAAAACTGCATTTTCGGAAACGTGTATTAGTAACCACTCACGATTATCACGCAATGTGTTTTGTGTGATATACGCGTCTAAGTTAAAAACAAAGAACAGGGCCAAGCCGACACCTAAAATGATCATTGGAATTAATCGTTTAAAAGAGAATATCTGATTTGCCTCGGACGTTTAATTCAGACTTTTATCTGTCATACCACACCTTTGAGTTAGTTTTTTTAAACTATCAACTGCTCTGGCACGCTTGGGGGTATTGATTATAACAAGCGAACTCACACGGTGTTTTGTTGTTATACCAGGAGGTTGCTGAAAAGTGAGTATGCGCAATCGTTGACTTCGTATTCATCAACTTCTATATACCGAGCCTCTAAGTTCTGGGTATCGGAGGCCGAATGTGAAACGTACATTTCAACCAAGTAATTTGGTTCGCAAACGCCGTCATGGCTTTCGCTCGCGGATGGCCACGAAATCAGGTCGTCAAGTGCTTTCCCGCCGCCGTGCGCGGGGTCGCAAAACNCTTTCCGCATAAGTATGCCGGTCGGCGTTGAGCCGTTGAAGCGGCGTGTGGAATTTCTGCGCGTTGCAGCCTCTCGGCGTAAANATGTCACGCCCGGATTGCTTCTTCAGGCGTCTGTGCGTGAAGCAGTCCCTCTATCTGTGCGTGTAGGTTACACGGCAAGCCGTAAGGTAGGTAATGCGGTTGTTCGGAATCGCGCAAAGCGGCGCTTGCGTGCAGTGGTCGGTGAGGTTATGCCTCTACACGCTATCGCCGGGCATGATTATGTATTAATTGCCCGGCAGGCAACGGTAGCTCGCTCTTTTTCTGCGTTGCATAGAGATTTAGTAACGGCAATGAAGAATCTAAAGGCTTGGCGGGAAACTAGCGACTAGAAGTGGTTTAGCATTTTTCTGGGGAGGGGGATTTCATGAATGTAATTGGCAAGTCAATACAAGGCTGTATTCGCGCTTACCAACTGGTTTTATCTCCGCTTTTGGGCGCCAGTTGCCGGTTCCACCCCTCGTGTTCAGCCTATGCTATGGAAGCAATTGATAAACATGGTCCTTTAAAGGGTACTTGGCTTGGTATATGCCGTATCATCCGATGCAACCCCTGGGGTAGCACGGGTGATGACCCGGTTCCCCCTGTTACACGTGCCGAATAAATTTGGATAAAAACGATGATACCCGACCAACAAAAAAATCTTCTGCTCGCGATTGCGGCATCGTTAGTCATCGTTGTTGGTTTCAATATTATCTTTCCGCCACCGCCAGTTCCTGGAGAAGTTGAAAAGTCAGAACAGGCGGCGGACCAAAACGCGGCACCATCGACCGGTCCACTAGGCGATAATAAAATTGCCCAACAAAAAACAACTAATAAAGTTAAAAGTAAAATTTTGGATGACGGGCCTAAACTGGGTTCAGATATAAGTGATGTGATGCCAAAGGCAGCACCCACAAGTGCCAACAATACCACGATGACGCGTGGGGCGGCGTTAAAGAAAGATCCACGTGTCCAAATTACTTCGTCTCGTCTGAGCGGTTCTATAAACTTAACAGGTGGTAGAATTGATGACTTGGTGCTGCGAAACTATCGCGAGAAACTTGATCCGACTAGTGATGAGATTGTTCTTTTGTTGCCAGTTGGTTCTGAACGCCCCTATTACGCGGAATTTGGCTGGCTTGGAAATGGCGTGAAAACGCCAAATAGTAAGACGGTTTGGCAGGCCTCTAGCTCGAAATTAAGCCCGGACAAGCCTGTAACGCTGAGCTGGAATAACGGCCAAGGGATGGTCTTTGAAAGAGAAATATCTTTGGATAAAGACTATGTCTTCGAAATCATCCAACGGGTAAGAAACCTAACCAAAAACTCTTATTCTTTAGCGCCCTATGGACTGGTGTCGCGAACAGGCACGCCGAGCGTTCTCGGCTTTTATATTCTTCATGAAGGCCTCATCGGTGTATTGGAAGGTGCGCTTCAAGAAGTTGATTACGATGACTTCGAGGAAAGTGGTCCAAAACGTTTCGAAACTATAGGTGGCTGGCTGGGGATTACCGATAAATACTGGCTTGCTGCGCTTATTCCCGATCAAGAGAAAAAGGTAAAAACAAGCTTTGTGAGTCACACGCGCGGTAATAGCCAAGCCTACCAAGCGGATTTTCTTAGCCCGGCTCTGACCGTTAATCCCGGCGGTACGATCGAAACTAAAAGCCATTTCTTTGCTGGTGCTAAAGAAAAGAAATTATTGGATAGTTATAATGAAAGCTTGAATATCGATAAGTTTGACCTGGCAATTGATTTTGGTTGGTTTTGGTTCTTTACCAAGCCGTTTGCCGAAGCACTAAGTTACTTCAATGGTATGTTTGGCAATTACGGCATCGCCATTTTAATTTTGACCGTCATCATCAAATTAATTTTCTTCCCTTTGGCGAATAAATCCTATCGCGCTATGAGCAAGATGAAAGCTTTGCAGCCGAAAATGGAAGAGCTGAAGGAACGTTTTGGTGAAGACCGTCAACGCATGAACACGGAGTTGATGAACCTTTACAAGACAGAAAAGGTTAATCCCGCTGCGGGTTGTTTGCCGATTATTATTCAGATTCCGGTTTTCTTTGCGCTCTATAAAGTTTTGTTTGTCTCCATTGAAATGCGCCATGCGCCGTTTTTTGGTTGGATTCACGATTTATCCGCTCCAGACCCGTTGGGAATTTTTACTGTATTTGGCCTTATACCATGGGATGTCCCGGAGACTTTGGCGCTAGTGAATATTGGAATTTGGCCGATTATTATGGGCGCTACGATGTTCCTGCAGCAAAAGCTTAACCCAACGCCAACAGACCCCATCCAGGCAAAAATCTTTATGTTTATGCCGTTTATTTTTACATTCATCCTGGCGCCGTTCCCAGCCGGTTTGGTTATCTACTGGGCCTGGAATAATATTTTGTCTATTGCACAGCAATGGGTGATCATGCGGCGAATGGGCGTGAAAATTAGCTGAGCGATGCCTGGGAAAAGAAAATGCCGAGCTTCGATGAAACCTTGGACGCGGCACTTTTGGAACGCGGACGGAAACTTTTTGCCCAAAATTGCATTTTTATCCATGGCGCTATGCAGCTTGATCAGCTGCCGGAGCCGGTATTGCCGGAACTAGCGTTTGCCGGACGATCCAACGTTGGGAAGTCGAGTTTGGTAAACGCTCTGACGGGGCAAAAAACACTGGCGCGAATTTCCAATACGCCCGGCCGCACGCAACAGATAAATTTTTTCAATCTGGGTCAGCGGCTCATGTTAGTGGATTTGCCTGGGTACGGTTATGCACGCGCTTCGAAAAAAAGTATCGCCGAATGGACGCACCTCATTCACCTTTACCTAAAGGGGCGGGTTAATTTGCGGCGCATCTGTTTGTTGATAGATAGCCGCCATGGTCTTAAAGGCAACGACCGGGCCTTGATGACAGAGCTTGACCACTATGCCGTTGTTTATCAAATTGTGCTGACCAAATCAGACAAACTAAAAGCGGTCGAACTGGAAAAGACCGTGGCAGCCATTGCTACGGAGCTCAAGAAACACCCCGCTGCCAAGCCTGAAGTTCATGTTACTAGCTCTTTTAAGAAACTCGGTATTGAGCAATTACGAGCTGACCTTGTACAACTGGCGACAAACAAACCTTTAGGGTAAAGTCCGCTGCTAGAGTGTAAAGTAACGGAAATACGACATGTCGTATAAATCAAAACGTCGCGCTGAATGGCTTGAGAAAGCAGGAATTTTAACGGAAGCCCTGCCTTATATGCGCCGGTATGCGGGCAAGAAATTTGTTATTAAATATGGTGGACACGCTATGGGAGATTCGTTGCTCGCGGCGAGTTTCGCTAATGATATTGTGTTGCTTCAGCAGGTAGGTGTGTATCCAGTAGTGGTGCATGGCGGGGGGCCGCAAATCGGGGCAATGCTGGAACGGTTAAAAATTAAAAGCGAGTTTATCGATGGCCTGCGTGTAACCGATTCGGCAACGGTAGACATCGTCGAAATGGTTCTATCGGGGCAGATCAATAAGAAAATTGTTGCAGAAATCAATGCTGCCGGTGGAACAGCTATCGGATTATCGGGCAAAGATGGTGGGTTGATCACAGTTCGAAAGGCCACCCATTTATCAAAATCCAAAATCGAAAAAGAGGTCGATTTGGGGTTTGTTGGAGAACCAAAAGAAATTGATCCCTATATTTTGGAGGCCTTACATGAAACCGAGATCATTCCCGTTATTGCGCCGTTGGGGATAGATGATTCGGGACAAACATTTAACATCAATGCAGATACGGTGGCTGGGGCTGTGGCTGGTGGCGTAGATGCGACGCGTTTATTATTGCTCACTGATGTTGAGGGGGTTTTAGATAAAAAAGGTAAGCTGATCCCAGAAATGACAGTTGATGAGGCGTTAGTGCTGATGCGTGATGGGACGATTTCTGGCGGGATGATTCCCAAACTAGAAACGTGCATTCGGGCAGTTGAAGATGGTGCTGAAGCGGCTGTTATTATAGATGGACGGGTGCCCCATGGTGTGCTGCTCGAAATTTTCACGGAGCATGGGTCGGGTTCGTTAATTAGAAAATAGAAACTGAAAGCGCTAGCCTCCTAATAGAAATTATCGCTGTCAATCTGTCCTTATGTCATCGATGGCCTCCGGCCGAATTTACATAGAAAGTTACTTATGAGTCCCAGGCCATTTGAGTTAAAATCGGTGTAATCATAAAATTTCTTCTTAGTAGCATTTCGGAAGCGTCGCTTCGGTGAATTGGCGACTGGAACTGATTTTTGGTATTTCATACTGCGTTTGTCTGGGATACGAACACAGCTTCTTTAGCTCTTCTTGGTTTGTCGAACTAATCACTTCTTAATTTTGAGTCTGGCCCTGGCCGCGGAAAATGCCGCATGTAAGTGGGGTTAAAGGATTTAATGGAAAATGTACGTTTTTCTGCGCTGATAGGACGTGAGATCATGGTAGAGTGTTTGTGTATGCAGGATCAAGAATGAGACGTTATGCAGTTACCACTTGCCAACGCTAAACACTGGGTTTTCGACCTCGATAACACGCTATATCCGCCTGGATGTAATTTGTTTTATCAAGTTGATGTGCGCATGCGGGAATTCATTGCTAAACATTTCGATATTGACTTGGATGAGGCGCACAAGCTCCAAAAGCGATATTTTCGCGAATACGGGACGACGCTGAATGGTCTTATGCAAGTTCACGGTATGGAACCAGAACCCTTTCTTGATTATGTCCATGATATAGACGTGTCTGTCATTGAACCCTCCCCAGTACTGGACCAAGCGCTCGCAAAACTGACAGGGAGAAAGATGATATATACCAATGGGTCATTCGCGCATGCCGAACGTATTACTGACCGATTGGGTATACGTCACCATTTCGATGATATTTTTGACATTATCGCCGCGGATTTTCGGCCTAAGCCTGATGAAGGTGCATACCATTCTCTGCTTTCAAAGTATCACATTGATCCATTAGAAACAGTCATGGTGGAAGACGTTGCGCGAAATTTAGAGCCCGCTAAAAGACTTGGCATGGCCACGGTACTCATTCATACAGAGCATCGTTGGTCCGAGGATGCAGACGGTGCGGACTATGTCGATCACCGCATTGATGATTTGACGGTTTGGTTAAGTGGGTTGGTGGAGAAGGAAAGTGACGGCATCGCTTGACTTGAGCGCTTAACTTAAAGAGGATCTTCGCGCTCCGGAGGTATTAGCGACAGGGAAAATTCATGAGACACGCAGATTTACAAAAGGCGGTAGACGCGGCTTGGGAAAATAAAGATTCGATCACGCCTGCGACTAAAGGCGAGGTGCGCGATGCCATTGAGAGTGCTCTCGAGTTAATGGATTCGGGACAAACACGTGTTGCCGAGAAAGGCAGTGATGGTTGGCAAGTGAACCAGTGGCTAAAAAAGGCGGTTTTGTTGTCTTTCCGTATTTATGATATGTGGGCTATCGAGGGCGGCCCAGATGGAGCAGCATGGTGGGATAAGGTCCCGACTAAGACTAAAGACTGGGCAACAGCAGATTTTGAAAAAGCGGGCTTCCGGAGCGTACCGAACGCCGTTATTCGTCGGTCAGCTTATATTGCACCTGGTGTGGTGCTGATGCCGTCCTTTGTCAATCTGGGTGCGTACGTCGATTCAGGTACCATGGTAGACACATGGGCTACGGTTGGTTCGTGTGCGCAGATTGGTAAAAATGTTCATATTTCTGGTGGCGCTGGCATTGGAGGTGTGCTTGAACCTCTGCAGGCGGACCCAGTTATTATTGAAGATAATTGTTTCATTGGTGCTCGTTCGGAGGTGGTAGAAGGAGTTCTTGTTGAAGAAGGCTCGGTACTTTCCATGGGAGTGTTTATTGGTCAATCGACTAAAATTATCAATCGTGAGACGGGCGAAATTACTCGCGGCCGAGTTCCAGCGTATTCTGTCGTCGTGCCGGGCTCTCACTCTGGTGACCCGTTACCGGATGGAACGTCGGGGCCAAACCTTTATTGCGTTGTCATATTAAAAACCGTTGATGAAGGTACCCGGTCTAAAACATCAATCAATGAATTACTCCGTGACTAGGCAGCAATGATCGACGCTATCGAATTCTCTCAGCGGCTTATTCGTTGTCCCAGTATCACCCCGGCCGAGGGTGGTGCACTTGACCTGTTGCAGGAAACGTTGGAAGAAATTGGGTTTCGCTGTCATAGACTTGTTTTCTCCGAAGATGGCACTGCTGATGTGGATAATCTTTATGCTCGGTTTGGTAATAGTGCACCGAATTTCTGTTTTGCGGGTCATACAGATGTGGTGCCGCCTGGTGACTTGAACGCGTGGACTTTCGATCCATTCGCTGCGGAAATTCGGGACGGAATCTTATATGGGCGCGGCGCCGTTGATATGAAAACCGCCATCGCATCTTTTGCTAGCGCGGCGGAGGTACTGATTTCTAATAGTGGCTTCTCAGGGTCTATTAGTTTTCTCATTACAGGTGATGAAGAAGGACCTGCGATCAATGGCACGCGAAAGGTACTGAGTTGGCTAGAGCAGGAAAACGAGAAAATAGACGTTTGCGTTGTAGGGGAGCCTACCAATCCAACTCGACTTGGCGAAATGATGAAAATCGGTCGCCGGGGATCGATGAACTCTATTGTTAACGTGCTGGGTCAGCAGGGTCATGTAGCGTATCCACATTTGGCCGATAGTGCATCGCATCGGCTGGTGCGAATGATGGACTCCTTACTGGCGGAACCGCTTGATGATGGCAACGATCACTTCCAAGCGTCGAGCCTGCAAATTACGTCTATCGATATTGCTAATCCCACAGAGAATGTGATTCCCGGAACAGCTGAGGCTCGCTTCAATATCCGCTTTAACGACATGCACAGCTCCGAGTCGCTTAAAAAGTGGATCAAAATGAAATTAGACGCTTCTGCAGGCGGTGCCGAAAATTACGAAATTACGGTCCGGGTGAGTGGCGAATCTTTTGTTTTTCCGCCTGGTCTGCTCAGTAATTTAGTCGCTGATTGTGTTGAACGTGTGACTGGGGAGAGGCCAGAAATGAGCACAACCGGTGGCACTTCAGATGCGCGGTTTATTAAAGACCATTGTCCCGTATGCGAGTTCGGTTTGGTCGGCCAAACTATGCATAAGGTGGACGAACGATGTCGCTTGGAAGACATCGAGGCGTTGGTAGGCATTTATCAGGCTATATTGGAAGGCTACTTTCGCAAGAGCCAATCATCGTAGTAATGTGGACATTCCGCTTTTCATTTATAGGTTGGCGATTTGTGTTGTGCGATGAAACTACGATACACTCGATCGCTAAATGATCTACCTTCCTTCACTTTGCGCCTATCGGCATTTCCCATTTACGGTATTCATTTCATACTTATCCCTAATGGTCCCTCGTTTGGCTTGGGTATCCTAGATTCTAGCCCTATGCGATTCTTTATGACCGCCGAGAATGCGGCTAAGCCTTGCGAAGGGCAGCAGATAGTCACCCATTTGGTATCAGTTCCGTTTTGAGTAGTGATTTTATTCGGCGTTGGTAAATTCATCAGCATAAATGATTTTAGATCGAGCAATAAAGTGGCGCTTACCAAAAGTAGCCTCGAATTTACCATGGTCTTTTAAATAATTATTTTAGCANACTTATGAGTTTGCAGATACGGGTAACGTTTATACTGACCTTTTGGGGGCATTTTGAAGATCGCGTGCGGAATGGTGTTACTTTACCTCAATTTAGAGGGAGTTTAATAATCTACGCGGAGCAAATATAGTCCGTCTGGCGGTGCGGTTGGGCCTGCAGCTGATCGACGTTTAGCATCCAACGCCTCTTTGACGTCCTGATGTGACCATTTGCCATCCCCNACCAATTTGAGCGTGCCGACAAAATTCCTAATTTGATGGTGCAGGAAAGAACGGGCACTGGCGTCTATTATGATTTCGTCTGCGTCACGGTTAACTGTTAATCGGTCTAGAGTTTTGAATGGCGACTTGGATTGACAGTTGGTAGCCCGGAAGCTGGTAAAGTCATGGTGACCAACTAGAAACTGTGCGGCTTCATGCATGGCCTTCACATCAAGGGACTGTGGCAAATGCCAAACCCGCCCAATTAATAGTGCTGCAGGTGAGCGTCGATTTAATATTCTATATTGATAATGTCGTGCGATTGCCGATACGCGAGCGTTAAATGATTTATCGACCACATCTGCGGAAAGTATGGCGATAGGAGCCGGTTTTAAGTAAAAATTTAAAGCATCTCGTACCGTATCTGCTCCCACTTCTTTGGTAATCTCGAAGTGTGCGACTTGAGCCAGGGCATGCACGCCGGAATCTGTGCGTCCGGCGCCATATAGGGTCGCCTTCTCTTGAGAAAATTTCTCGATAGCTGCCTCTACCGAGCCCTGAACTGATAAGCCTTCAGCTTGCCGTTGCCAGCCGACGAAGGGCCCCCCGTCATATTCAATGGTGATCTTCCACCGGGTCACGGTAATTTAGTTCCTGCTGGGATTGGCCAGCCGCGCAAAAACTCTTCGGCAGGCATGGCGCGTTTGCCGGCCCGTTGGAGTGTGAGGGGTCGGAGGCTACCATCGCCGCATGCAATAGTGAGCTGATTATCGACTACGGTACCTGGTGACCCCGTATTTTCCGCTTGTGATGCAGCAAGCACCTTAATACGTTCACCATTATGTTGGAACCAGCTACCGGGCCAGGGGATAAATGCNCGTATTTGACGTTCGAGATTTTGTGCGGGCTTCTGCCAATCTAGTATAGATTCTGTTTGATTTAACTTTTTCGCATAGGTGATGCCCTCATTAGGCTGTGGGGTTGCAGTTATGGTCTTCTCTTGTAACCCAGCTAGCGCATCTAGGATGAGTGAAGAGCCCAAGACAGAGAGTGAATCATGAAGGGTTTCTCCGGTAGTAGCTGACGTGATTGGTACCTTGCCGGATAAAAGCATAGGACCTGTGTCGAGCCCCTCTTCCATCTGCATGATGGTGATGCCACTTTCCGAATCGCCTGCTAGAATAGCCCGCTGAATTGGTGCCGCCCCACGCCAGCGTGGCAGTAAGGAAGCATGGATATTAATGCAGCCAAGTCGTGGTGCTTGGAGAATTGCCTTTGGTACGATGAGCCCGTATGCCGCGACAACGGCAACGTCTAGATTCAGGTCTGTGAAATCTTGGCAGGTAGAGTCATCACGAAGTGTCGATGGAGTAAAAACGGGAAAGCCGAATTGGTGGGCGACCGCATCGACGGGGCAAGGCTGTTCGTTTTGGCCCCTGCCTGCCGGGCGAGGAGGTTGACAATAAACCGCAGAAATCTTGTGCCCGGCGTCATATAATGCTGTTAAGGCTGGTACTGAGAAGTCCGGTGATCCCATGAATGCAAGGCTTAAGGCCATCGGTTTTCTCCCAAAATGGGATGTGGCGAACGATAGGCTACTTTATGATTAGGATGCATTTAACTTCTTCAGTTTTTTGAGCTTGCGCAGGATGATACTGCGTTTCAAATGGGAAAGATGGTCTACGAACAATGTACCTGTGAGATGATCCATTTCATGCTGGATACAGGTAGCCAATAATCCGTCGGCTTCGCACTCTTCCCGTACGTTTTTTTTATTGAGAAAGCTCACACGAATTTTGGCAGGCCTAGTGACCCGGTCGTATTGTTCCGGAAGTGAAAGGCAGCCCTCTTCATGGGTCGCAGAATCGTCCGAACACCAAGTAATTTCGGGATTGGCCATGCAAATGGGGTCGGGCGGCCCATTGCCTTTAGTGATGTCCAAAACGATAACGCGTTTTAATACACCAATTTGTGGCGCTGCTAAACCTATGCCAGGAGCTAAGTACATAGTTTCCAGCATGTTTTCCATCAACTCAACAGTTTTGGGGTCGACAGCTTTGACAGCTTCGGCCTTCTTCTTCAACTTGGGATCTGGGGCGATGATGATCGGCAGTATAGCCATAATCTATTCCCTAAAAAGATGAATTCTAACAGCTTCCTATTGGTAGGCTTTGTGGAAATCAAGTGCGGAGATGCGATTGTGAGAATCTTGTGTTATAATAGATTGTTATGCAATTCTCGTTAGAATCCTTTCTTGATAACCCTCCATTTCTTATTGCGCTTGGTATTTTGTTTCTTGCATTGCTGGTTATTTGCTTTGTCCTTGGGGGACGCCAGCGTGCTAATTCAATGGAATTATCTCATAAAATTAGCAGTTTAGTAGAACAACAAGCGTTCGCCCAAAACCAAATTACAGAACGTTTGCAGGCTCAGGAAAGGGCATTAACGAAATCATTGGATGAACGGTTGGATAAGGTAAGCCAGCGGGTTGGTGAGTCGTTAGTCAAGCAGGCGACAGAAAACACTAATACCTTGGGCGAACTTCGTGAGAGGCTTGCCCTTATCGGTAAAGCTCAGGAAAATATTACTCAATTATCGACCGATGTAGTGAATCTGCAGCAAGTTTTATCAAACAAGCAAACTCGTGGTGCTTTTGGTGAAACGCAATTGGCTGACCAAGTTAAAAATGTTCTGCCGCCATCAGCCTATAGGTTTCAGGAGAAATTATCGAACGGGTTCCGGGTTGACTGTTTGTTACAGTTACCAAATCCGCCGGGGTCTATATCAGTAGACGCGAAATTTCCTCTGGAAAGTTTTAACCGCTTTCGTGCAGCTGAAGATGAGGGAGAAAAACGGACGGCACGCCGGCAATTTGCGGGCGATGTTATGAGGCACGTTAAAGACATTGCGAAGAAATATATTATCCCCGGTGAAACTTCGGACAGTGCGTTGATGTTCCTGCCAGCCGAGGCTGTCTATGCCGAACTCCATTCTTCATTGCCTGAAGTTGTCGAGAAATCCCACCGGTTACGGGTATATATTGTCTCTCCGACGACTTTGATGGCGACGCTAAATACAATTCGGGCAGTATTGAAAGATGCGCAAATGCGCGAACAAGCCAGCTTGATTCAAAAGGAAGTAATGGCGATGAATGATGATGTTGTACGGCTGGATAAACGTGTTTCTAATCTACAGAGCCACTTCGGTCAGGCGGAGGAGGATATCCGGCAAATTCGTATTTCTACAGAGAAGGTTCAAAAACGCGCCATACGAGTAGCCGAAGTCGAGTTAGAGGACCAAGACACCCCGCCGGTACCTGAGTTGCGAGAGACCGAGGAATTATGATGGTGGTATTTATAATGATTTGTTGCCGACAGCCCGTCTCGCGCGGAGTGCGGCAGTTAGAGTGCCGTCATCTAAATAGTCAAGCTCGCCGCCAACAGGCACACCGTGTGCGAGGCGCGTGACCTTAACGCCAGTTGGCACCAGGCGTTCGGCAACGTAATGGGCGGTTGTTTCACCATCGACCGTTAGGTTTGTCGCTAGGATAATTTCGCTAATAGAATCCTGCCTAACCCGCTCCACTAAAGAATTAATGTTGAGATCCTCGGGGCCGATACCGTCAAGCGCAGATAGGCATCCACCTAAAACGTGATAGCGTCCCTTAAACGAGGCTGTCCTTTCCAGAGCCCATAAATCCGCCACTTCCTCTAAAACACAAAGTACTGTTGGGTCGCGTTTTTCATCGCGGCAAATGGCGCAAGGGCTAAGTATATCAAGGTTGCCGCAAATCTCGCAATTTTGAATATTTTCAGCCACATCTTCAAGTGCCTTAATTAAGGGTAAAAGTAGGCTTTCGCGTTTCTTAATGAGAAATAAAGCAACACGCCGCGCTGAACGAGGCCCTAGGCCCGGCAATCGAGCTAAAAACAGAATGAGTTGGTCAATTGAGTTCACGTGTGTTTAGGTTCTAGAAAGGTAGTTTCATGCCAGGTGGCAACTGGAGGCCACCCATCATATCGGATGTTTTTTCCTGAACTTTTTCCTCGAGCTTTGATTTGGCATCATTATGTGCCGCCGTTACAAGGTCTTCGAGAATTTCCGCTTCGTCCGGCTTTAATAGTGAAGGGTCAATGTTGACGCTGCGCATCTCGCCCTTACCGTTCAATGTAACTGTGATCAAGTCGCCACCCGAACTGCCGCTTACCTCCAGTGACGATAGATTTTCCTGGAATTCGCCCATCTTAGCCTGCATTTCCTGGGCCTGTTTCATGAGTTGACTTAAATTCTTCATGCTTTAATCCTCTTCTCCTAATTCCTCATCGACCAGCGGCATGTCTTCATCAGCCAATAATAACTTCGGGGTGACCTTAGAAACCGTAGCCCCTGGAAAGGCTTTCTTGATTGATTGAACCAACGGAAGAGCATCAACAGCATTTTTGGCTGCCTGCTCACTCGCTTCCTCTTGTTGAACTAGGGTCGGCGCGCCCTCCTCGCCTGAAATGGCGACAACCCAGCGTTCTCCGGTCCAATCCGTCAATCGTGACGCGGTTCGACTGGCTAAGTCTCGGGGGGCGTGTGGACCGGGCCGAAGTTCGATCCGTCCGGGCTCAAAGGCAACCAAATGGACATTATTCCGGAGGCTTGTGCAGAGTGCCGCTTCGCGGTGCTTAGCGAATAGGTCGGTAACTTCGCGGAACGTTTCCGGTGCCGTTTTTGTTTGGGCTTTCGAAACAGGGTCTGCCTGCGGTACTGGTTGGAGCTGCGGCACTGCGGCCGCGCTAATTGTAGCTGATGGTGCAGCGTTCCGAGGGCTATCTTCCTTGGATGGCGGTGTAACTGGTAGCGGTAGCTTTGTAATATCAGTAGTGCCTTGCCTAGGGGTGGAATCAGTGTCCCGTATTTTCTTGATCAAGTCTCCGGTTGGTGGAAGAGTTGAGGCATAGGCAATGCGGACCAGCAACATTTCCGCTGCTTGCAAGGGCGAGGGGGCTGATTGTACTTCTGCCAGGCCTTTAAGCAGCAATTGCCAAGTGCGGGTTAACTCCGGCATGGCAAGCTTTTCGGCAAAGCTACCGCCTTGGACACGCTCAATTTCAGGTGTGTAGTTCGCCTGGGCAATTTCCGGTGCTATCTTGATTCTTGTAGCCCAGTAGACGACGTCTAGTAAATCTTGAACTACCACTGCGGGGTCAGCGCCTTTGGCATACATCGTCGATAATTGTTCTAGCGCCAATTGTGTTTCAGCTGACATGATTAAATCAAATAGNTCNAATATGGCAGCGCGATCTGCTAGCCCTAGCATTGATTGAACTAGTTCTGCTGACACCAACTCGCTGCTAAGCGCAATCGCTTGGTCTAACAACGAAAGACCATCACGTACCGAACCGTCGGCGGCCCGAGAAATAAGTTGTAACGCGTCGTCCGTGATATCGACCTGTTCTTGTTCCGCAATCGATTTAAAGTAGCGATTAAGGGCTCCTATATCGACGCGACGAAGATCGAAACGCTGGCAACGTGATAACACCGTCACTGGTACTTTTCGAATTTCCGTAGTCGCAAAGACAAACTTCACATGTTCCGGCGGNTCTTCCAATGTCTTGAGCAATGCATTGAAAGCATTTTTTGAGAGCATATGAACTTCATCGATGATGTACACTTTATATCGTGCGGAAGCTGGTCGATAACGGACACTTTCGATCAATTCGCGAATATCGTCTACCCCGGTGCGACTCGCGGCATCCATCTCTATGACATCTACGTGGCGGTCCTCGGTGATAGCAATACAATTCTCGCAGACGCCACAAGGTTCGGTCATGGATTCNCTTTGGCCGTCGGGACCAATGCAATTCAATGCTTTGGCTATAATACGAGCCGTAGTGGTTTTGCCGACTCCCCGTACCCCCGTAAGCATGAAGGCGTGAGCTACACGGCCGGTTTTGATGGCATTAGAGAGAGTGCGTACTAAGGCATCCTGGCCTATGAGTTCGGCAAAATTGGTTGGCCGGTATTTTCGGGCGAGGACGCGGTAAACGGCTTGGTCTTCAGTATGGGACATCGACTATCAGGTGATATTAAATTTTCAGGTGGGTGACCGAACCAGTGACCCGGCTCGAACTCGTTACGGCTGCTTCCTTCCGGACCTGACCGGGTTAGCGAGAGATCCGTCCATTGGCCGGCCGCCCGCAGTTACTATACCAGTATGAGACGGGTTTTGGAAAAGCCTCTGTGTGAAAGTTGCAACGTTTTTTATACCATGCCAATTTGAGCGCATGAAAAGTCAAAATTTTTATGACCGTCCGGGATTTGACCGTGCCGGCCATTTGCGCCGGGAGCAAGGGTGGCTGCTTGAGCGTATCGCTGATGAGAAAAGCCAACTTGTCCCTATATGGCGGAGCCGTAATTTGGTTGCAGATGCAAAGCAACCGACCCTTACGACTATTCCGATGGATACGAACTTATTGGAAAGAAGTCCTGTACTGGTTTTCTTGGGTTTAATTAATGAAGTGGCACATTTTGCAATCGACCTGTCCGCGGAATCTGAGCCGCCGCTGACGGAATTTGGTTCTTTTGAGGATTTACGGCGAATCGGTCCTCTACTTCCCCGAGAGGAAGGGTCGCTTATGGCATTCGCGCGGGCGCATATGACTTGGCATAAACGGCATCTTTTTTGCGGTGTATGTGGTTCAGCGACCGAAAGTCGTGAAGGCGGCCATGTTCGGGTTTGTAAGAATGAGAACTGCAATTCGCATTGTTTTCCGCGTATTGATCCAGCAGTCATTATGTTAATTCACGATGGCAAGGATCGGGTCGTTTTGGGACGAAAAAAGACGATGCAGCCGGGGCAACATTCAATTTTAGCGGGATTTGTTGAACCCGGCGAAAGTTTGGAAAACGCCGTGGCACGTGAGATTTTTGAAGAAGTTGGTCTTGAGATTACTGATATCGAGTATCATTCGTCTCAGCCTTGGCCCTTTCCATCAAATATCATGCTCGGCTTTACGGCACGCGCGACCACATTTGATCTCACCGTTGATTACAATGAGTTAGAAGGTGGAGCACAATGGTTTACGAGAGATTTTCTAAAAAATTCGCCGGAAAATGATACTTTTAGGTTGCCACGCCGGGACTCTATTTCTAGGCGGTTGATGAATGAATGGATCGATAGCGAAACCGCATCCTAACCTCGCTTTGTCGGCCTAGCACTAAGCTTTGCCTTCTAAAATCGCAGCAAAGAGCTCTAATATTGGTGATTGGGGCTATGGGAAATACGGTCAAGATATGCGTCGTTTGCTTGGTAGAGTTTATTTTAGCTAAAAAGATGGGGGTGATGAGCCAACTGACTGGTTTGGCGGATTTATTGGGTTGGTCTGGACAGTGTCGTTTTCGCGGCTGGCTCCTAGCCGTTTTTGGGTTGTTCCATGCGGAATGGCGCGCCGGGATAAACCCCTAAAACTTTCACTTCACGACTGAAAAAACTCAATTCATCCAAAGCAAGTCGAACCAATTCGTCATCTGGATGACCTTCGATATCAACGTAAAACTGCGTTGCGGTAAACTCGCCGCGCAACATATAAGACTCAAGTTTTGTCATATTGACNCCATTGGTAGCAAATCCCCCAAGCGCCTTATAAAGCGCTGCAGGAACATTTCGGACCCGAAAGACGAAGGAAGTTACAATTATACTATCATTTGGATCAGGTTCGATTGGTTCTTTGGCCATGATAACAAAGCGTGTAGTGTTATGGTCTTCGTCTTCGATGTTCTCTTGTAAAATATCCAGTCCGTAGGTTTCGGCTGCAAGAGCGGAAGCAATTGCGGCCATAGATTCTTTGCCTGATGTTGCTAAATCCATCGCGGCACCTGCTGTGTCCGCGTGGACAACAGCTCGGAGCCCTAATTCCCTGATGGTTTTCCGACATTGGGAAAGTGCATGTACGTGGCTGTGAACTGTCTCTAGTTGTTCCAGGGTCGCACCTTTGCGTCCCAAAAGCTGATGCTGCACCCGTTGAAAATTCTCTCCAATGATATGGAGACCGGAATTTGGCATTATTTGGTGAATATCCGCTACTCGCCCGGCCACTGTGTTTTCGATAGGAATCATCGCCCTCTCGGCTTTCCCATCATGGACTGCTTGAAAGGTATCCTCGAAGGTCGCACACGGTAAAGGGGCCATTTCTGGGCACGCTATGCGACATGACATGTCAGAGAAGGCGCCAGGCAGGCCTTGGAAAGCTATTTTGTTTTCATTTGCCATAATATTGGGACCGATTCGGGCGGGTAAGGCTAAAGCATGGATTGGGCACGTTCAAGGTCGTAGGGAGTATCGACACCCAATGGGACAGTGTCAACGAGTGCAATATCAATTCGCATGCCCGCTTCAAGGGCTCGCAATTGTTCTAACTTTTCCCGCTTCTCTAATATCGTTGGGGCCAGCAAAACAAAACGATCTAGCGCAGCACGACGATAGGCATAGAGACCGATGTGGTGATAATGGGGCCCATCTCCAGAAGGCGCTGTTACGCGGGTAAAATAAATACACCGGCCAACCTTAGCGTTAGCTTCGATCGAGGCAACCGCCTTGACCACATTTGGGTCGGTGCGCTCTGTGTCGCTGGTGATCTCTACGCCGATGGTCGCAATATCTACATCTGGATGTGCCAAAGGTTCCAAGCAGGCGCACACTGATGCGGGCTCGATGGTCGGCAAATCGCCTTGCAAATTTATGATCGCATCGAACTTCTGGTCAGGATCGTAAGATGTCAATGCCGCGTGAATCCGATCAGAGCCTGATGGCAAATCAGGGTTTGTTAGAATTGCATCACCACCGATTTTTTTTATGGCATCCAAAATCGCTTGATCACCGGCGGCAACCAGCACAGGCCCGACCTTAGCTTCCATTGCGCGGCGCCAGACATGCACAATCATAGGCTCGCCATGGATTGGGGCCAAAGGCTTGTCGGGAAAGCGGGTTGCCGCTAAGCGCGCTGGAATAACGACGACCGGGTTCAGAGGTTTAATCATAATGTGCCAAGAAACATAAAAAGATTCGATGAGACAAATCGATAACGTGATGCGATATAAAATTTCTGCGTCATTATGCCGCTCCATTCTGCGACGCCGCGAACTTTGGCATTAGAGCTCATTAGTATAAGTTACGATAATGATGAGGGAAAATTCTTTCCGATAAAAATTTTACTGGGTTTAGTAATAGATCTGGCGGTCATAGTTAATCACAGATTTTGGGGACGAAAATGGGGAATGATCCGTTATTGTTCAACAAGATAGCAGCGGCAGTAATTGGCGCATTGCTTTTAGGCATGACGGCCGCATTTATCACAAGCTTTGTTTATAAGCCAAAGATGTTGGATAAGAACGTTTATTCAATTGACGGAGGTACAGTTGTCGCTAGTTCGTCAAGCGCTTCTACTCCTAAAAAAACCGGCCCCGAGCCGATCGCTCCCATTCTGGCTAAGGCCGATTCTGCCGCTGGTAAGAAAGTCGCCAAAAAATGTACGGCATGCCACACCTTTAGTAAGGGCGGCAAAAACCGCATTGGGCCTAACCTTTGGAATATAGTTGATGCCAAACAAGGTGGTGTCGCTGGGTATAAATATTCTGGTGCCTTCAAAAAACTGGGTGGGGTGTGGAGTTATGAAGATCTTAATAAGTTCCTCTATAAGCCAAAGACCTATGTAAAGGGTACCAAAATGAGCTTTGTAGGGCTAAAAAAGGCCGGTGATCGAGCGTCAATGATTGCGTATTTGCGCTCTTTGAGCGAAAATCCCAAAGCTCTTCCCTGATATATGGTTTATGGCTGATCTCTATGCTCTATGGTAAAGGGCGATGACAGCTAAACTGAGTAAACTGTCTAAATTTGCTGCAACGCTGGCAGATATCAGCGGGCCTATCGTGTGCGAGCATTTTCGGACACCACTAAATGTTCATTCCAAATCAGACCGTAGTCCAGTTACCATAGTCGACCGGAGTGTCGAGGCGGCCCTTCGAAAACGTATCGAAGAAACTTTCCCACATCATGGTATTATTGGCGAGGAATATGGCCCCGTTCGCGAGGATGCTTCGCACATATGGGTGCTAGACCCAATTGATGGAACCAAAGCCTTTATCAGCGGCCTGCCTATTTTTGGCACATTGATTGCGCTTGCTATTGATGGCCAACCAGTCGTTGGGGTTATTGACCAACCTGTCCTGGGTGAAAGATGGGTCGGTGTAAAGGGATACGGCGCACAATTTAATGAGAAACCCATTCAGACCCGTGATTGCCTGCACTTGGCTGATGCCGCCCTCTATGCGACTCATCCTAGCATGTTTGATCAAGGTGTTGATAAAGTCAAATTTGACGGCCTAGCTAATATTGTAGGGCAAGCCCGCTTTGGCGGTGATTGTTATGCCTACGGGTTACTCGCTTCTGGGCATATTGACCTTGTCGTTGAGGCGAAACTACAGTTCTACGATTACATGGCGCTGATCCCGGTAGTGGAGGGCGCCGGTGGAGTAATCTCAGACTGGCAAGGCGATTCCTTAGGGCGAGGTTCCGATGGACATATGTTGGCAGCGGCTAATGAGAAATTATGGGATTTAGCGCTCAATCACCTGCGTGCATGAAATTTTTAACCTTGCTTGAAGTAGCGAGGCGTTACTCTTAAGTAAATCTCATAGAATTTGTTGGGAAGGCACAAAGGCTCAAATGCACATTACACTGCTTTTAACGACTGCTGTCTGCCTGATGGCACTTATTTCAGCGCCTTTATCAGCTGAACCGGTATATCGCGGTCACGGCTTGGCCATGCATGGGACCCTAAAATACACGTCCAACTTTCAGCATTTTGACTATGTAAACCCGAATGCGCCGAAAGGCGGCACCATTCGGCTTGGTGCGATTGGCGGCTATGATACTTTCAATACCTTTATCGTGAAGGGCCGCAAGGCGGTGGGGTTGAATCGCATCTACGACACCTTGATGGAAAGCTCCAATGATGAACCATTTTCTATGTATGGGCTGCTGGCAGAAACCGTCGAGGTGCCCAGAGACAGGTCGTCGGTAACCTTTACGCTACGCGAAAACGCGCGCTGGCATGATGGCAAACCAGTTACTACTGAAGACCTTATTTGGACGTTTAATTTCTTGTTGGAAAAAGGGCATCCTTATTATCGGTTTTACTATGGCAGTGTTGACACTGTGTCGAAGGTTGGTCCCCGAAGTGTCAAATTTACCTTCAAGCCGGGAGAGAACCGAGAGTTGCCATTGATTCTTGGTCAATTGCAAGTGCTTCCAAAGCACTATTGGGAAACCCATGATCCAACAAAATCCACTCCCCTAGTGCCACCTTTGGGTAGCGGCCCCTATCGGGTGGTATCCTTTGAAGCTAATCGCAGCGTCACCTTCGAGAGAGTTAAGGAGTATTGGGCAAGAGATTTGCCGATTAAACGCGGGCACGATAATTTTGATAAAATAATCTACGAATATTTCCGCGATGGGACGGTTGCACTGGAGGCCTTTAAGGCTGGCAGGTTTGATTATCGCCATTAGAACTCGTCTAAAGCCTGGGCGACCGCATACGATATTCCGGCGGTAAAGAAGGGATTTTTGATCAAGAATGCCTTTAGGCATGCACGTACCAAGGGCATGCAAGGGTTTGTCTTTAACCTACGCCGAGAAATTTTTAAAGACGCCAAGGTTCGTGAGGCACTTGGGTATGCGTTTGATTTCGAATGGTCAAACGAGACTCTTTTTTATGGCCAATATAAGCGAAGCCGAAGCTATTTTTCTAACTCGGAGCTTGCGTCAAAAGGTCTGCCGACAAAAGAGGAGCTGGCAATTTTGGAGCTATACCGAAAAGATTTGCCGAAAGAAGTGTTTTCGAAGAAATTCGATGTTCCTAGAACTGACGGGTCGGGCAATAATCGTGGTAACTTGCGCAAAGCCCGTAAATTACTCGCCGATGCGGGATGGCAATTTGATCGGAAGAAGCGACAGTTGGTTCATACAAAGAGTGGTAGAGCATTAGCGTTTGAAGTGCTCCTAGTTAGTCCGCTGTTTGAACGTGTTGTACTGCCATTTAAAAAAAATCTCGAAAGATTGGGTATCTTGTTGGATGTGCGGACTGTTGATTCCGCCCAGTATCAAAAAAGAATTCAAAGCTTTGATTTTGATATGGTTGTGACATCTTGGGGACAATCTTCTTCTCCCGGTAATGAGCAACGCTTATACTGGTCTTCTCTTGCTGCGGATCGCGAAGGTAGTCGGAATTTGGCGGGCCTAAAAAATAAGGTGATTGATGCGCTGGTTGAAAAGTTGATTGCAGCTCCGTCTCGCGAAAGTTTGGTCCAGCACACACGAGCGTTGGACCGTGTTTTGCTCTGGTATCACTTGGTGATACCGCATTGGCATACTGGCACCGATCGCACTGTGTATTGGAATAAGTTCGGTAAGCCTAAGACGCTGCCTAAAAACGGCATTTCCTTTTCCTCTTGGTGGGTTGATCCGAACAAAGCCGCTAAACTTGCTGAGCGTCGCACGAATGGCGGTAGCAAGTAAACTAACTGCGCCGGGTCTTAATTCATGCTGGCTTATATCATTCGCCGAATTTTACTTATTATCCCGACATTGTTTGGGATAATGCTAATTAATTTTGCCATTGTTCACGTAGCGCCAGGCGGTCCGGTAGAACAGATGATTGCCGAAATCAAAGGCACCGCCGTTTCCGCGACGGGACGGTTTTCAGGCGAAGAAGGCTCTGAAGTTGGCGGCCAAGAGCAAAATCAAACTGTTGGGCAAAGCGCAGGTTCCGTTCAAAGTAAGTACCGTGGCGCTCAAGGCCTAGACCCGGAATTTGTCAAACAAATTGAAAAGCAATTCGGCTTTGATAAGCCCGCCTATGAACGGTTTTTCCTGCTGATGGGTAATTATTTAACTTTCGATTTTGGGAAGAGTTACTTTCGCGATAAAAGCGTTGCCGGTCTAGTTATTGAGAAAATGCCGGTTTCTATATCACTCGGTCTTTGGAGTTTGATTCTCATCTATATGATTTCGATACCACTCGGAATAGCAAAAGCAGTGCGGGATGGGAGTCGATTTGATGTTTCGACCAGCGCCGCAGTTATCGTTGGTAATGCGGTGCCTGGCTTTCTATTTGCTATTTTACTGGTAGTTCTATTCGCTGGTGGTCGCTATTTCGATTGGTTTCCATTACGGGGCATTGTCTCATCCAATTGGCGCGAATTATCGACATTTGCGCTTATCGGTGACTATTTCTGGCACATGGCATTACCCGTTATCTCTCTGGTAATTGGCGGGTTCGCAGGGCTAACGATGCTGACTAAAAATTCATTTTTAGATCAAATTAATCAGCAATATGTGGTGACGGCCCGTGCAAAAGGGCTAACGGAACGGGCTGTTCTATATGGTCATGTGTTTCGTAATGCGATGTTAATAGTTATAGCAGGTTTTCCAAGCGCATTTATTGGGTTGCTGTTTACCGGATCGCTTTTGATTGAGGTTATATTTTCTNTAGATGGATTGGGCCTNCTTGGTTTTGANGCAGCCATAAACCGAGATTATCCGGTTCTTTTCGGGACACTTTTCTTCTTTACGCTCATTGGCCTTGTTCTGCAATTGGTCAGTGATCTGGTTTATACTCTCGTCGACCCACGCATTGACTTCGAAAGCCGGGAAGTTTGAGCTGTGGATGTAAGTTTTGCACAGAAGCGGTTTTGGGCTCTGAAAGTTACCCCAATTACCCGGCGACGGCTTGAAAAATTTAAAAAGAATAAACGTGGGTTTTGGTCACTTTGGATTTTTCTTGTGTTATTTGTGTTATCGCTCTTTGCAGAGTTTATAGCAAACGANAAACCAACCGTAATTTACTTTGATGGAGGACTATACACACCAGTTTTTAAGTTCTACTCAGAAACAGATTTTGGTGGTGATTTTGAAACTGAGGCTGATTATAAGGACCCCCATGTGGTGGCTCTAATCGAGGACAAGGGTTGGATGCTTTGGCCGCCTATTCGCTACAGTTTCGATACCCATATAACTGACTTACCAACGCCCGCGCCGGCTCCGCCATCAAAGGAAAACTGGCTTGGTACGGATGACCAAGCACGCGACGTTTTTGCACGTATTATTTACGGTTTTCGTATTTCGGTGTTGTTTGGCTTAATTCTTACATTGGTCAGTTCTTTTATCGGTATTATTGTTGGCTCAATCCAGGGGTANTTCGGTGGTTTGACAGATTTATTAGGTCAGCGATTCATTGAGATATGGGCGGGTCTGCCGGCGCTTTATATGCTGATCATCTTGGCGAGCGTAGTCCAGCCNAATTTCTGGTGGTTACTAGGGTTGATGGTTTTATTCAGTTGGCCCGCATTGGTAGGGGTTGTCAGGGCAGAATTTTTGCGTGGCCGTAATTTCGAGTATGTAAAAGCAGCTCGTGCCCTTGGGCAGCCAAACAGTGTAATTATGTATCGCCACGTTTTGCCCAATGCGATGGTCGCAACGCTTACTTTCCTGCCCTTCATCACGTCCGGGTCGGTGGTCACACTTACCTCGCTCGATTTTCTGGGGTTTGGTTTGCCACCGGGATCTCCGTCCCTTGGTGAACTACTTAAACAGGGTAAAGATAACCTTGCGGCTCCCTGGCTTGGCATTAGCGCCTTTATCGTTATCTCAGTAATGTTATCTTTGCTGGTCTTCATTGGCGAAGCTGTGCGCGACGCCTTCGACCCACGAAAGAACTAACTATATGTCAGTTGAGCCCCTCCTTTCTATCNAAGACCTTTCGGTAACCTTCCAGGTGCCGGGGGGTAATGTTGATGCGGTTAGGGGAGTGTCCTTCGATATTGCTGCAGGCGAGACCCTAGCTTTGGTAGGGGAATCAGGGTCGGGAAAGTCAGTTACGGCGCTCTCTATATTACAATTATTGCCCTACCCTGTGGCTTTCCATCCGAGTGGTTCGATCATCTTTAAAGGTGAAGAACTCATTGGCGCCAATACGGACAGGTTACAACGTGTTCGTGGAGGGCATATTTCGATGATTTTCCAGGAACCGATGACTTCGCTCAATCCGTTACATTCTATTGAGAAGCAAATTGGAGAGGCTTTGATTTTGCATAAAGGCCTTACTGCAAGCGCTTTGCGCGATCGTATTCTAGATCTGTTGAGTTTGGTTGGTATTCCTAATGCCGNGCAACGGATGAGCGCCTATCCACATGAATTGTCTGGCGGACAGCGCCAGCGGGTGATGATTGCCATGGCCCTTGCCAACGAACCAGATCTTCTTATTGCGGACGAGCCTACTACGGCCCTCGATGTAACGCTACAAGCGCAGATTCTCGAGCTGCTAGCCAAATTACAAAGGAAATTCGGCATGGCGGTACTGTTCATCACTCACGATTTAGGCGTTGTGGAGAAGGTCGCTGATCGCATTAGCGTGATGAATGAGGGGAGAATCGTTGAGACCGATAATACAAAATCATTATTTAAAAAGCCAAAGCATGCTTACACACAGAAACTTTTGGATGCGGAGNCGAAGGGTATAAAAACGCCCTCGACGGAAGGCGCTCCCGTTGTTTTGGAAGGCGACGGCATAAAGGTATGGTTTCCCATTAAAAAAGGCATCATGCGCCGGACCGTGGATCATGTTCGAGCCGTTGACGGGATTTCCCTTAAAATCCGTGAAGGAGAAACTGTCGGTGTTGTTGGAGAGTCGGGATCGGGGAAAACCACTTTGGGTATGGCACTACTGCGTTTACAAACAAGCGAAGGGGCTATTCAATTTATTGGTCGTGACCTTCAGGGTCTGAGGAATAGAGAAATACGGCCTTTGCGACGGGAAATGCAAGTTGTGTTTCAAGACCCGTTTGGAAGCTTGAGCCCGCGTATGTCGGTCGGCCAAATCATTGAAGAAGGTCTTCTGGTTCATGGAATTGGTGATGGTTCTCGAGAACGTCAACAATTGGTAATAGATGTTCTTGAGGAGGTCGACTTAGATCCTGACTCGCTCAACCGGTATCCACATGAGTTTTCTGGTGGGCAACGCCAGCGAATCGCAATCGCCCGGGCAATAGTGCTAAAGCCTCGTTTCGTTGTGTTGGACGAGCCCACTTCTGCACTCGATAGGTCTGTGCAGGCACAAATTGTCGATTTATTGCGCCAACTACAAGCTCGCCACAAGCTCGCCTATCTATTCATCAGCCACGATTTGAAGGTAGTGCGCGCGTTGTCAGACCATGTCATCGTCATGCGCGCCGGGAAGGTGATTGAAGAGGGGCCTGTTCAGCATATCTTTGATGCGCCGAAAGAACCTTACACAAGAGCGCTGATGGCCGCTGCGTTGGATATCGAGACTACAGATGTGACAATCTAGGTTGACTTAATTACGGGTTAAATAACATGGCGCTGATTTTTTACTCGAAAGACGATCTTGACCGGTTCGAATTATGGAGTCGGGCTTTAAAGCAAGAATTACCGGACCTCGAGATCCGGCCCTGGGATGCCCCTGGCAACCGCGATGAGATTGAATATGCGTTACTCTGGAAACCGCCAAGCGGCATCTTGAAAAATTTCTCCAGACTCAAAGCTATTTTTTCAATGGGCGCGGGGGTGGACGCTCTTTTGAGCGACCCAGAACTGCCCAACGACGTGCCTGTCTGCCGGATGGTAGATGAATCGCTAACTCAAGGCATGGTAGAATATTCAGTGCTCCACGTGCTTCGCCATCACCGAGAGCAGCCATTTTTGGAAGAGTTGAAACGAGCTGGCACTTGGGATGCATTCGCCTCGCCGCTTGCAAGTGAGCGCCGGGTTGGCGTGATGGGACTTGGTGTGATTGGTGGAGCGGTTGCCGAAGCGCTTGCGAATTTAGGCTTCCGCGTGTCGGGATGGTCGCGTGGCCCGCGAAATATATCAGGCATCCAATGTTACCACGGCCCGAATAGCCTACCGCATTTTCTGGCAGATGTCGAAATTCTTGTTTGCTTGTTGCCACTTACCAAGGAAACAGAGGGCATTCTCAATTTCGAACTCTTTTCCCAAATGCCAAGAAAGTCATGTTTGATCAACGCCGGTCGTGGTGGTCAGCAGGTAGAAGAAGATATTTTAGAAGCTTTAGAATCTGGACAGCTCGCGTATGTGACGTTGGATGTTTTCCAAGAAGAACCTTTACCTTCAGAACATGCGTTCTGGAATCATCCAAGGGTAACTATAACACCGCATAACGCGGCGGTTACCGATGCCCAGTCGGCGACGAAGATTGTGGCTGAAAATATCCGCCGACTTGCTTCCGGTAAGACGCCTCTCAATGAGGTGAATCTCAAAGCAGGGTACTAGTCGCCGAGTCGGGCTATGGCCTAAGCTTCGTATTTGCTGGCCAGCATTGCATAGGCTGCGCGGAGTCCCATAGCCTCGCCACCAACTGCACGGCCGGGCCGTTTTGCGGGGTTCCAACCATAAATGTCGAAATGGGCCCACGGAATGTGATCGCTTACGAATTCCTTTAAGAACAATGCTGCGGTAATAGCGCCAGCAAATCGACTTTGGCCGGCATTATTAATATCTGCCACGTCACTGTCCAGGAACCGTCGGTAAGGCTGCCATAAGGGCAGACGCCATACCGGGTCAGCACAGTCCTTGGCTGCAGCTTCAATGCTTGCTGCAAGTTGGTCATTATTTGAGAATAAGGTTGCCATGTCCGGTCCGAGGGCGACACGGGCTGCCCCTGTCAACGTCGCAAAGTCCATGATCATATCTGGGTTTTCAGAGACGGCTTCTGTCAAAGCATCGCCAAGTACCAGTCGTCCCTCCGCATCTGTATTACCAACCTCGACTGATAAGCCGGCACGTGTTTTTAGTACATCCATTGGTCGAAAGGCATTACCGGAAACGCTATTTTCGACAGCGGGTACTAGAATTCGCAGTCGAACATCGAGCCGATTAGCCATGATTAATTGACCCAAAGCGAGCACATGGGCGGCTCCGCCCATATCCTTTTTCATCATCAACATACCGCTGGAAGGCTTGAGGTCCAGCCCGCCTGTGTCGAAACAAACACCTTTGCCGACAAGGGTAATTTTAGGGGATTTGGGTTTACCCCAGGTGATGTCGATTAATCGCGGCTCTCGGACTGAGGCGCGACCAACCGCGTGGATCATAGGGTAGTCGTCGCGGAGTAAATCATCACCAACTGTTACGCTACACTCAGCATCAAAACGTCCAGCCATATCATTGGCAGCTGCGGCCAGTTCACCAGGTCCCATTTCAGATGACGGGGTGTTGATAAGATCGCGGGCGAAATAAACCGCCTCCGCTAAATTTAAGACGCTAGGTAAGGCAGCCTCTTCTGGGATTAGCAGTTTTGGTGGATTTCTTTTTGGATTTTTATATCGCGTAAANCGATAACTTCCGAGCGCCCAGCCTAAAGCAGCATTTTCTGCAGTTTCTTGGTCAATATTGCCCACAATCGAATAAATGCCACCAGCTAACTCAGTAGCAGCTGCACCCCAAGACCAAATATCATGTTTATCTTCCACACCAAGAAGCACGCTTATGGAGCCGACCTCTCCTACTGGTGGCAAGAGTAGAGTTTTACCAGCCTTGCCTAGATAGCCAGATGCTTTGATCCAAGATTGTATTGAATTAGGCTGAGATTTCGACCAATCGGCAAAAGAACTCTTAGTCACTGCAGTGATGGTGATGGTGTCTTCACCGGCTTCGGTTGTGAAACAATTGAGCAATGAATACGCTCCCTAATGTCATCCATATTTTCGGGCAGAGTTTTTGTTACTCTGAGTTCTAACCCCGTCGCCATCGAACGGCAATACAGACCTATTCATGAATTAAGTCTAAAAAACATTTAATATCCGAGGCCGGATTTTCTGATCGCATAATGGACCCCATAATAGCTATACCGTCGGCTCCGGCGGCTAAAACTTCTTTTGTATTAGTATGATCAATCCCGCCTAGGGCGAGAACCGGTATAGTTACATGCGTTGCGATATCGTTAAAACCGCTTGGCATTAGGGCTGGGCCATATCCGGGTTTGCTTGGGCTGATGAAGAACGGACTAAGGGTTATATAATCGGCCCCGGCGTGTGCGGCGGCATTCGCCTCCTTTAGAGTATGGGCTGATACACCGATGACCGCATCGGGCCCAAGTTGAGCACGCGCTTCTGCTGGGCTGAGGCTATTTTGTGGTAGATGCAGGCCCTGGATGCCAGACGTGTTTGCGGCAGTTAGGTCCTCGTTCACTAGAACAGAAGCATNGTAGGGTGTGGCGATTTCCTTTAGCTCGGATAAAAGCGCGATACGTTCATTTGTGGTCAAGTCTTTTTCACGCAGCATGATCCATCTACAGCCACCATCCAGTGCCGATGAAATGACTTCTGNTAGAGGGTGGATCGCTTGCTTGCGATCGGTTATCAACAGGAGCGGCGGTTTAGGTAGATTCACGTGCCGATAATGCCCGATTCCGGACTAGATGCTTGGGCAAAACGCTTTCTGGGAATGCGCCCTGCGCGGTGAGCCAGTCGACCTGCAGTGACAGCGCCTTTCATGGCGCGAGCCATCATGACAGGGTTATGGGCGCGGGAGACGGCCGAGGCAAGTAGGACGCCATCACAGCCAAGCTCCATGGCGAGTGCGGCATCCGAAGCTGTGCCAATACCCGCGTCTACGATAACTGGTATGTTGATGATGCGCCGAATTATTTCGATATTGTAAGGGTTAAGGACTCCCATGCCTGATCCAATGGGCGCACCAAGAGGCATTACGGCTACACAACCGAGATCGGCTAGTTTTCGGCAGGTAATCGGATCATCTGTGCAATAGGGCATGACTTTAAAACCAGAACTGACGAGCTCATCAGCAGCTCTCAATAACTGTTCCGCATCTGGATAAAGCGTATCTCGGTCACCTATAACCTCAAGCTTAACCCAGTCGGTTTCTAGGGCTTCACGAGCGAGCTTAGCCGTCAGTACGGCATCCTTTGCGGTAAAGCAGCCGGCCGTATTTGGTAGAATAAAATAATTGTCCTCCAGCAGGTCGAGAATATTCTCGCTGCCGCCGCCTAAATCGACCCGGCGAATAGCGACTGTTACAATTTGTGCATTGCTTGCTTCAATGGAATCCAGCATTACTTGGTTGTTGGGAAAGCTTGAGCTACCGATCAGCAGGCGGGAGGTAAAGCTATGCTCAGCGATCGTTAGCGGATCGTCTAAAAGGTTTGTCATTCAGTTCTCGCTTTTAAATCAACCGCCCGGGGCGGGACTTACGATTTCGACATCATCTCCTGGTTTTATCTCGGCATTGGGCCAATTTCGGCGTGACACAACACTACCATTTATCGCGATTGCAACGAATTTTGCTNCGGCATCAATTTTTTCGGCTTCAAGAAGCTCGATCACAGTTGAGGCGGCGGTTATTCTGTTCTTGCCATTTATTTTAATGGTGCAGTTCATTCATGCTGCTCCCTTCTGAAACTCAATGTTATCCGCAGCTTTATTATGCGATTGTTTCTTTTGGAACCGATCTAGGCCGAACGGAACAATTTCTGCTGGCACGATACCATCAATAATATATCGACTTATTGCATCGGCAGTCACCGGGGTAAGTAAAATCCCATTTCGATGGTGGCCTGTCGCCATCACCAACCCTTTCAAATCTGTTGGCCCTAAAATAGGTGCGTCGTCGCGGCTGGTAGGTCGATGCCCAACCCACATTTCGTCGATGGGTAATTCGTCTATGCCCGGCAATGCTTCCCAACTTTCCCGAAGCAAATGTAGAACACCGCCTGCTGTTAGGTCAGCATCAAAATCTTTTTCCTCCACTGTGGCACCGATGAGTATCCGTCCGTCCGTACGNGGGACCATGTAAATACCCTTTGGTGCCCACAACACATGTCGCAACAAGGGCTCATTTACATCCATGCGAAGCGCAAGCATTTGGCCTTTTAGTGGCCGCACCGGCGGCATGAATTCTTTTGGCAGACCCTTGATTGTCCGNGACCAGGCCCCTGCTGCGAGGACAACCACATCAAATTCCAGGTGCTTTTCTCCGCAGCGAACACCGGTAACGGTATCGCCTTTGGTCTCTATAGCGTTGATTTCTGTATAATTATGGACAATTCCGCCGGCCGCTATAA
Source organism: Rhodospirillaceae bacterium (assembly GCA_002715005.1). Taxonomy (GTDB): domain Bacteria; phylum Pseudomonadota; class Alphaproteobacteria; order UBA8366; family UBA8366. Next base: position 53,050 of record PAXN01000025.1, on the reverse strand, counting down.
AAGCAATGCGTAAAGCATCCACCAACAATCTGTTTTCCACTTGGTGGTCCAGTGGGCTATATACCGCACCGGTGACATTGGGGGAGAGGAAAGATTCCCGCTTTCGTACTTCTCGACCACTCAGCCATTCTACCTCTAAGCCAAGCTTAGATTGGAACTTGTAGTTGAAGTGAAGAGCTTCCGCGTCATCTTGGTCAAGAGCGACTGTCAATGTCCCTTCGTCCCGGTAGTCGATAGGCATATGTGCGGCTGCCTCGACCTCGTCCTTAAACGATGGCCACATTTTCTGAGATTTGAGATTTAGTTGGAGCAGCGTTTCTTCTCCCGGCTCAGCCTCCGAGCGAGCAGCTAGCATGCCTGCGGCCGCCCAACTAGCTCCACGCCCGGGATCGCTTCGTTCAAATATTTCTACGTGCGCGCCGGCTTGAGCCAAACGCCAGCCAATACTAAGCCCTGACACACCCGCCCCGATGATAGCGACGGTTGGTTCTGAATCGTTCAGTTTAGAAAGACTTATCGACATATTGACTCCCTGCGCTGGCATAACCCAGATCAGGTTCCATGGGTGTATTCTCAGCCGACCAGTGAGGGGTCGGCACCCCAGCTAAAATTGCTATCAGTTGAGAGTACCGTTTTGCACTACTTAATTTCAAGTGATCAACAGCCTGTCTAAAAATTAGAAATCGTCTCTGGTGAATAACGATACGAGTTTGATTTTGCTTTTAGTAAAGGTTTCTTCTGCACCCTCCATACGGTCGACCACGGTGATGACAGTGTTGACTATCAAACCAGCGGCGCGCACAGCTTCCACCGCCTGCATCGCCGAACCACCGGTTGTGGTGACATCTTCAAATATGATCGCAGTCTTTCCTTTTAGCAGGTAACCATCGATTTTCTTATCCGTACCATGGCCTTTTGTTTGCTTTCGGACAAAAAAGCTCGGAATAGGTTTCTCAGGGAAACTTCGCATGCTGAGCTGAGATACGATCGGTACAGCGCCCATCTCAAGCCCCCCAATGCAGTCCGCAGGGCGGTCTTTCAGCAATTCCCATAGAGCATCGGTCAGCAGAGATGCTCCTTCTGGGTCAAGCATGGTTTTTTTCATATCGAAGAACATCGAGCTTTTCGCACCCGACGCCAGGGTAAATTCACCATCTTTTAACAGCGATCTATCTGCAATAATTGAGCGTAATCTTTCACGTGCGACACCGTCGGATGACATAGTTTCCTTTCCTTTTATAGTCGGTTATCTAGTTCCGTTTTACCGTGATTCGCCCGCTTGAACAGCCCTTTCCTGTTACTTGGATTTCATAATCCATACACCATTCCAACTATCCCCAGGAGGATTGGCTTCCAGGTAATCACACCGGTCAATGTAAATTTTGCACGGTGTGTCCTGAGGATTAAGAGAAGCACCGCGTTGGAAACAGTCTCGTGCGTCGAGCCACCGCATTTCTCGATAGGCGGCTAGACCNTCTCTGAAGCTGCTGAGCACGCTGGTTATGTTGGGAAAAGAATCATCATCGTGATAATCGAGCACTTCATGGATGCCAACCGGTTCGGTTTTCCCTTGTACAATAACCCTATCAACCTCACGAGTGCGATAGGTTCCTCGTAATTTCGCATGGGTATATTCGCTAACCATGATGCGCGCGCCATATTGCTTGCACCCGCTCTCGAGGCGCGCGGCGAGATTCACTCCGTCACCGATGATTGTATAATCCATACGTCTCGGCGAGCCGATGTTTCCAGAGACCACTTCATCCGTATTTAGCCCTATGCGCATGTTAACTGAGTTAAGGCCTTTCTCTTCGCGTACTGCATTCCATTTTTCCAATTCCGAGATCATTGCTATTGCACACTGGACTGCCCTGTCTTCGTCATCATCTCGGGCCAATGGTATGCCGAAACAAGCCATGATCGCATCGCCGATAAATTTATCTAGCATACCTTCCGCATTCTCAATGCATTCCACCATCACGGTGAAATATTCATTCAGCAGGCTCACCGTGCCTTGCGCACCTAATTCTTCAGTCAGACTAGTGAAGCCTTGAATATCGCTAAATAATACGGTTGCTGACTTGCTTTGGCCGCCCAAAACATCTTCGCCGCCGGCAAGCAACTGATCGGCAACGCTCGGGTCCATATAGCGTGACATTGTTGATTTCATGCGCTTCTGACTGCTGATGTCTTCAATCATCAACATAGTGCCAAGAATGGTATCTTCTTCTGCGACTAGTGGCAGAATGGTCAAATTTACCGATACTTTCTTGTCTTTAATAATCAGCTCGCCATCAACGGTAATATCTGTTTCATGGGTTTCTGCGACGCGAGCGATCTTTTCTGCAACCCATAAATTTCCACCGACAAAATATTCTGAGGTCTGTTGGTCGAGAATTTCTTCTTCAGGGACGTTGAAAATTCTTAATCCTGCTGCATTACAGGTAACAATCTTTCCTTTTTCATCTAACGTAACCACCCCNTTCGACATGCTGCGTAGCATGCTTTCATTGTAGTTTTTGGTATTCTGCACATCGTTGAAAAGGCTGGCATTTTCAAGGCCGATGGAAACTTGTGCGGAGAAGGCCTTGAGGCGTTGTTCATCCTCGTCGGTAAAGGGTCCGCCGCGCTTGTTCAATACCTGTGTAACACCGATCTTTTTGCCGTCTTTATTGACCACTGGAACACAAAGGATGGAACGGGTGAAAAACCCAGTTTGCTTGTCGAATGCAGGGTTAAAACGCAAGTCTGCGTAGGCATGGGGTATGTTGATGCTATCACCGGAAACAAAGACGGCTCCGGCAATTCCAAGGTGATTTGGAAAACGAATTTCGGTAGTATCCAAGCCAGCGCCGACACTAGACCATAATTCGTTAGTTTTTTCGTCATTCAGAAATAATGTTGATCGGTCCGCATTCAGCATTTCGGTTGCTTCGCCCATGACCTTTTGCAGCATGCTGTTAAGTTCAATTTCGGAGGTAACGTCGGCGACCACATCAAGGAATTTTAACTCTTTTTCCCGAGCTTCCTTCATCCGTTCAAAGGAAATACTCGACTGCAGCGTTAGGGCGGCTTGTGTAGCCATTGCTTCGAGGAGTGCTAGGTCCGATTGTGTATAGACGCCTTCGATTTTATTCAGCGTTTGTACTACGCCGATAATTTCGCCTCGGGCAGTTTTGATAGGTGCGCACAAGATGCTTTTGGTCTTAAATCCGGTTTGNNGATCAANNTCTTGNTTGAANCNNTCATCAGCNTAGGCNTCTTCAATNATTAANCCTTNACCCGANTGNAANACAGNNCCGGCNATNCCNTCGGTATTCATNAGNCGGATTTCTCGTGTTTGACTGCCAAGNGCAATGCGNGAATACAGTTCTCCGGTTTCNNTATCATTNAGAAANAGNGNGCCNCGCTCTGCNCCAATTTCCGTNGNNGTAATNCTNATTAGCATTTCNAGCATTTCGTCGAGTGTTTCTAGNGCNGCNAGTTTTTGCGAGACAGCTAANAGCAATTCCGCTTNGCGCAANCGTTGTCTTTCATCATNGCNGAGTGCACTNGNGTTNGTTNNCTGAATNATGGGGGTGATGGTGGTTTTACTTTTCATCGTGGGCCTGTAATTTTTCGCGCAGTACAGAGGCTGTTTTTTGCAATTGACTAACCTCATCTCTATGTGACCGCTCAAAATCCTGAACCTTATCCTCGAACTTGACCGTAAGCCGATCCATTTCATCGCGCAGGCTATGGATGGTTTCTTTTAGCTGTGCTATTTCGGCATGTGTAGCTAAAGTAGCTTTTTGCACTTCGCTACTTGTCAGAAGTTGCGCTTTCTCTAATTCACCGCGTAATGCGGTGATCGTCGCTTTCAACTGTGTATTTTCTGCTTTCGATTGTGCGGTAACTTTTTGCACGTCATTATCCGCACTAAGGCGCTGCATCTCGAGCTCGTCTCGCATGGCCCGAATCGACTGCTTCAAGTGGCGCAGCTCTGTATCTTTATCGTTAGTTTGTGATTGGCTCATTGCAATTGGTTCATCATCACCATTTATGTAATGCCATCCTCTACACCAATTGCAAAACGATAATTTAGTCCACCCTCAACTCGTATAATAATCCGAAACGTATGTTGCAGGTAAAAGAATTCAGGTTTGACGTGAGCGGAATACGGGTTTTTAGGCTGCCTGTTCGGCTTCTCTGTAGAAGTCCATCAATTCAGGTGATGCGTTGTAAATAGGCGTATGTCCGCGCAGGAGAATCTGTGTGGAGCGTTCATATGCCGCGCTCGGCATGACTATGTTTCCGGCCTTATCTTGTGCGCCTTCGATTGTAGCTTTTAAAATACCAGCGGGATTTGCCATTTTCACTTCATGCTCCTGAAGATTCGGTCCTAATTCAGAGATATCTTCGGCTAATTCATGGGCGACCGTGCCGGCAGCCAGGCAACCGGCGGCAAGGCAGGCACCACCTGTAACAGCTAATGATTTATGAGCGTCTTGCGGGGTAAAGTAACGAACTCGGATGTTTGCACCTCGGGCCTTTTCCGCATTCGAAGGCCGCGCGATTATACAGGCTTTTGGTACGGTTTCACTCGCGGCTAATTGTTCCGGTGTTAAGGGTGTGCCGTCTGTTCCCTTGAGCCCCATTTTTAGGCCCGCTTCAATCCAAATTCTTTGAATTTTAGCCTTAAAGCCGGCATCTGCATTTAAGTCCCCTGGCGCTTCCGCCGCTGTTTTTCCGAGGTCAACAGCGCGAATTATGACCATGGGGACCGCAAGGTCCACACAGGATGCCTCGATACCATCCAGCACATCGACCAAATTTCCGGTTGGAAGCAGCTTGCCTGTTTTAGAACCGACTGGCTTCAGTAATGCTAGCTGCACCCCGGGCCACGTTCCGAGAACGCCTGGGATCTCGGTCTTTGCTTCCATGGGGCTCCCCGCATCGGGCATATCAACAAGCGCATGAGCGACGATGCCTGTATTGGTATTATGGATTCGGACCCGTGAGCGACCTGGCTCCAACGGCAGCAAACCAATTTCGTTAGCGAAGATGGGCAGGGTCGCAGACATATTGCCGCAATTTACACTCCAATCGATTGCCGCTTTTGTGGGGGCGAGTTGGGCAAGTGTACTGTCTATGTCAGCGTCTTCGCGATCCGATGGGGCAACAATAAAGACTTTGCAGCTCTGAGGAATGCCGCGCCCGAGACCGGTAATTTGTCGATTCGAGTTCACTTCGCCCTCTAGTGGAACACCCATAATGCGTTTAATCACTTCTTCGCGTAGCTTGCGGTCGGTGGGTAAATGATCGTCGAACAAGACGATGCCCGTCGAAGTGCCGCCACGCATATGATAGACTGGTACTTCTAAAACGCCGTTTAAAAAACGCGGTGCCATGCCAAGAAAATGGACATTGCTGTTAGTTGTAGGCATATCAAACTCCTCAAGTTTTCGTGCGGCCTTACTGCTTGAAGATTGGCAAGTCTAATCCAACACCTTTTAAAGAGCCGAAAAGATTATATAGCCTTTGAACAGTTTGCTCGGGCAGGGGCGGCGATAATATTGAAGTCAAATTACTTTTCAAATGATCTAAATTGCCGGTCCCAAACAGCAACACATTCACACCAGGTTCATGGCGCACAAAACGATAAGCGGCATCGATTATGCTTTTTGCTCCGCCTTCCTCCATTAGAAAGCTTAGTGGATCGCCACCAGCTAGTTCCGTTGGAATTTCGCCTGCTTTGGCGAGTACTTCCAGCGTTTCGGCTAAATAAGATGGGTCACTGAATATGCTTCGTACTGCATACATCAACAAGGTGCCAGCCCCGCCATTCTGAGTGAACGGAAACACCTGCGCTCGGGCGTTCTGACACATCATATGGAAGGCAACCATACACACTTCCCAAACCTCGTCCTGCACGGCTCGGTGGAGCATAGCATGTTCGGCGTCGGAGGCTGCGGCTTCGGTGACTCCGAGGTGAAGAAATTTACCTTTTTCTTTTTCGCGCAGGAGAATAGGCACGATTTCTTGCATCGCATGGTCATATTCAAGCGGTTTCACGCCGTGCAGGTTGAAAACATCTACATAGTCCGTACCCAAGCGTTGCAGGGAGGCTTCGAGATGCTGTACCACTTCTTTCCCGGACCACAGTCGCTCTTTATCACTGATGTGGGATTTGGTGGCGACGATAACGCTGTTGCGCGGAATTGACTTCAACGCTTCGCCGACCAGCGGCTCGGTGCCATAATTTTCCGCCGTGTCGATGAAATTTATGCCAAGATCGACTGCAGTATGAATGATCGCAACGGATTCTTCGGTACTTCGTCCTGTTTTACGGCCCAAACGGCTGTTCCCGCCGGTGCCGAGACCGGCGACGCTGACCTTTAAGCCGGTTTTGCCAAGAGTAGTATAATCCATTTTACCGTCGTTAGTTGTTATTTAAATAGGGTCTATAAACTACGTTATTAACCTCTAGGCCATTTAATTGATTAGCTGCCGAGGCGGGCCGTTGCGGCCATGGAAGGGTGCTGTTCTATCTCTGTCATCCAGGCGTCAAGCCCTGGATGGCCCTCTCGCCAATTATCATCGGCGCCTCGCCAATCTGCGTAAGATAAGGAAGCGGCAACGGTCAACGCGCTAAAATGTATTTGCCCGGTCAACAGATCAAGCATGGACTCCAACGTTTTATAGCAACGTCCGGAACGTTCCACTTCCTTTCTAAGGAGGGTTGGTGATTGTTCATCCGGGTCTAGCCTGCTTTGTATTGACCGGGTATGCAGTGAATCCATCAGCACTGCCCCTACAGCCTCAAGGCGGTAACAATCTTCCAAGGCTGCGGTATCGGTAGAATAGAGTTTCCCGGCTGATATGCGGTCCAAGTAATGATTAATCACCATGCTTTCGGAAAGAACTGTTCCATTATTCAACAATAGGGTGGGAATCATTCCTCCGGGCCCCATTTCCAAGAGCAGCGCTTTCCTGTCTGAACGGTTGTTGACGTTAACCTCCTCGATTTGATCTTCTAGCCCCGCTTCTAAGCGGGCGATTCGGGCGCGGCGGCCATAAGGGGATTTAGCGGAAATATAAAGCTTCATTTTAGTTGTCTGTCCGAGCGGTTACCGCGAAGGAGGAATGACTTTCTATGGTCTTCATCCAAGTATCGAGTTTCGGATGACTATCACGCCACTTATCTTCCGCACCCCGCCAATCTGCATAGGATAGCGACGATGCGACGGTTAGTGCCCCAATATGGGTTTGCCCTACCAGATCGCTAACAAGAGCCTCGAGCGCTTCGTAACAACGATTGGAACGGATAATTTCCTTTTTCAAGATGGTCGGGGATTGTTCCGACGGATCAAGTCGGTTCTGGCCGCTTCGCGTAAACATTGAATCCATTAATACTGCACCTAATGCTTCAAGTTTGTAACAAGTCAGTCGAGCCTCTGGGTCGGTGGGGTATAGTTTTCCACCTGATATATCGTCCATATAATGCGCGATTAACATACACTCTGAAAGTCCGGTGCCATCATCCAAAACCAGTGTTGGTGCCTTGCCGGAGGGGTGGGCCGCCAATAGCGTGTCGAGATTATCGGCAATCGGCCCAACATCGATTTCCTCGCATTGGTCTGCGTCCCCCGCCTCAAGAACGGCAAGACGTGCGCGGCGGCTATAGGGTGATGTGGGCGTGATATAAAGTTTCATGTTCTTCCCTTTCGGTTTTTCCTTTATTTAGCATAACAATGAACCCGGTGGGCTCTTAACCAAGCCCCCTCACTTCGGCTGATAGTCTTCGATTAAACTGTGCGTGGGGCTGTCCTGAAGGTCTTTGCCGCACCTGCGGCCAGGCAAAATCGATTGTATTTTATCAGATCGAGATATTGGGCGGTATCGCCTTTCGCCAGATGAATTGTGCTCTTTGCGAGCATACGCATCCTTGTAGTTTTATTATTCTGTGCACCTTATCATTTTGCCGCTTTAGGGCGATTAAAATTGTATTTGATCAAAAATGATTAAGTTTTATGGGTCAAAGCCATAAAGCTTGCCTGGATTGTCTGCCAATACCATCTTACGTGTGGTTTCTTCTGGTATCCAGTCGAGTAAAGGGTCTAATACATCGGCACTTTCTGCAACACCATTGAACTTAAAATGTGGATGAGGCCAGTTGACGCCCCAAATGATGCGGCTGGGTCTTGTTTGGGTTAATACCCGTACCCTATCACCGACGTCCACGTAGTCTGGTGGTCCGGTGTTCGAGTTGGAATAGATAGCCGCAATTTTTACCCAAATATGGTCATTGTCTTCCAACAACTTCACAAGTGCGCGGAATTCTTTCCCGGTGGTATTTTCATTTATTGGAGATGTGCCGAGGTGATCAAAAATGGTCGGGATTGGTAAATTTTTCACCATTGGGGATATCTTTTGTACCCATCCGGGGTTTGGTTCCTGCAATTGTAACGCCCAACCGAGATCTGCGATTTGAGCAGCAATCTTATCGGCGTCGAAGGCAGAAAGGTCAGTGCTGTGCCCTGATACTCGAACACCTCGCATGCCACCCGCATGCAGAATCTGCAGCTCTTCTTTACTGATATCTGATGGAATAACTGCCATGCCGCGCGCCCGGTCTTGGCCGATTTGAGCAATCGCATCCAAGGTGACGGAATTATCAAAACCGTATGCGGAAGAATGGACAACGACGCAGCGTTCTATGCCGAGCCGGGTTAACATGCTGCGATAGGCTTCTAGTGTGGCTAAGCGAGTACTGCTGTTGGTCCGGGGAAACTGATCTAATGGCCCATATATATGGGAATGGGTATCGCAAGATTTTGGCGGAGCGATCAGTTTTGGCTTTCGGCCTTTATCAGTCATGAAGTCCGGCTCGCTCACAGTAATCCCTTTTTGCTCAATTCTTCACGTAACCCTTGTTCGACAGTAATGGTAGGTGTCACATTTAAATCTTCTCGCATACGTTTGGTGGCCATCCGCCCACCGCCGCGCATGCCACGACCGGTAAATTGCACTTTACCGGCATTAGGCACTAATCTTTTAATAAGGGCATAGTATTCTTTGAAGCTCACGCAATTCTCGTCCGGGCCGGCGACGTTATAGACAGGATATTTAGGGTTGGGATGGCGGAGTGCAGCTAGTGTCGCGTCAACCGCTTCTGATATATAAGTATATTGGGTGCGCTCATCGCCAGAGACCATCGAAATTTCAACATCATTACCGTCAACGGTGCCTTTAATTTTGTCTCGAGTTGCTGCCATGCCTTCTCCTTTTACTGTTGCGGGCCCGATAACGCCTGAATAACGGAGTGCTGTATAAGAAATGCCGTGCTGCCTGGCAAAGCGACGTCCGGAAATTTCTGAATAGAACTTACTGGCGCCATAGACCGAGCGTGTGCTTGGGTCCATACTTTCTTCGAAAGGTCCATCGCCGCCGCCATAGACGGCGATAGTGCTGGCGAATATGAAGCGTTTGACTTTAGCTTTTGCTGCTGCGCGCAGAATGTGCATCGTACCGTTCACATTGACTTCGTGGGCTGCCGCCGGATCTTTTTCACACCCGCCGATTAACATAGCAGCCAAATGGATGATGCCAGTTGGTTTGGTTTCGTTAACGACACTAGATACAAAATCGGTATTAGTAATATCCCCTTCGTGGAATATGTATTGGCCTGCCAATTCTAATAATTCACCGTCATCCGGCTTTCGGCGCGCAACAACGGCCACGATTTCCCCATCTGCGCAAAGCTGCGCGACCGTGCCCGTGCCAATTAATCCCGTGCCACCAAAGATAAGTATGGTCATGATTGGTGCAGTCTACCTAAAGTCATACATTTGTCATTAGTGCTCCCATTACCCATTCCCAAAGGCGCTGAGAAGCCTATAATCGAGCTAAATAAAACTTCCAAGAGAGGATTGCGTAATGGCTATTAAACCGATTCGTGTCGGTCTCATCGGCGCCGGCGGTAATATGCGGAACCGTCATATTCCGGGGTTCAAAAAAATAAAGAGTGTTGAATTGGCTGCCGTGGCGAACCGCTCGGTCTCATCGAGCCGAAAGATTGCCAATGCTTTTGGAGTAGAGAAAGTTTGTAAGGACTGGTTAGAGATTATTGAAGACGAGACAATTGATGCGGTGTGTATCGGCACTTGGCCTTATATGCATGAGACATTGACGGTGGCCGCGCTTGACCATGGGAAACACGTATTGTGCGAAGCACGAATGGCAATGAACTCCGCTGAAGCACATCGCATGTTAAAGGTATCCATGGATTATCCGCGCCAGGTAGCGCAAGTCGTGCCGTCGCCGCGGACTTTTGCTATTGATCGTACGATCATGGATATGATGGGCAAGAGCTATATTGGTGATCTGATTTCGGTCGATGCCCGGGTCAATACGGGCAGCACTTTCCCTAAAAATGGCTCGCCCATGCATTGGCGCTATGAGCGGGAGTTTTCTGGCAATAATATAATGGCTATGGGTATTCTCTATGAAGCCATGATGCGTTGGGTGGGCACGGCGAAATCAGTTCAGGCGCTTGGCCAATCGGTGATTAAGCATCGCGTCGGGGCAGGCAAGAGCCGCGTGCAAATGACAATTCCTGACCATGTCGATTGTATCTGTGAAATGGAGCAGGGTGGCACTATGCGCTACAGCATCTCCTCTGTGCTCGGCCATTCACCAATGAGTATCGAATGTCATATTTTCGGGACTGAAGGTACTATTTCCGTGCTGGAGAAGCATGGCGGTAAGCTGGAGGTTTATGCGGGGAAGCGCAATGATAAAGGCGTTAAACGGGTTAATATTCCGAAATCGAAGCAAGGCATTTGGCGTGTAGAAGAAGAGTTCATCAACGCTATCCGTGGCAAGGAGGAGGTCAAGCTCACCGACTTCACTACGGCGACCAAATATATGGAATGGACCGACGCGGTCACACTTTCTATGCGGCGCGGCAAGAAGATTTATTTGCCGCTGGCCGATCGGGATTAAGCAAAAGATCGGTTTAAAGACCGGAGGATGTCATGGATAATAATCTGTCACTTTCGGGTGTCCGCGTTGTTGATTTCACTCACGTAATATCCGGGCCTTTTTGCACAATGATGTTAGCGCATATGGGCGCAGACGTAGTGAAGGTGGAGCGGCCTGATGTGGGAGATTCACTTCGCAATATACCGGGCTATGAAGGTCGGGAGGGACATCCGGATTATTTTAATTCAGTCAACAATACCAAGCGGAGTGTCGCGTTGGACCTGAAAAATCCGGATCATCATGCGGCTGTCGTCGATCTCATCCGTAATGCGGATGTGGTAGTAGAAAATTTTAAGCCCGGAACAGCGGACCGAATAGGCCTCGGCTACGAGGCGATGAAAAAGGTCAACCTCAAGCTAATTTATTGCTCCATTTCTGGTTTTGGGCAAACCGGCCCCTACGCTCAGCGGCCCGCTATCGATCCTATTATTCAAGCAGTCTCCGGTGTGATGAGTGTGACCGGTGAGCAAGACGGTCCACCTATGATGGCGGGCTATCCTCTTACTGATACGGTGGCTGGCATGTATGGTGCTTTTGCGGTGGTAACTGCCCTGCTGAAGGCGCGCGAGAGTGGGGTTGGTGAACACCTGGACGTGAGTATGCAGGGTGCCATGCTCTATGTGTTGGGTTGCCGAATGGCGGAAACTTTGCAAGCTGGAATTGTCACTGAACGTGTCGGCAATCAAAATCCTTTCCGCGTTCCGTCAGAAGTTTTTCTCTCCAAAGATAAGAGACCGACTATTCTCCACTGCAGCAACAACAAGCGTTGGGAAGCTTTATGCCGTGCTTTGGAAGTTCCCGAATGGGCAGAGAACCCGAAATACGACACGATGCAGAAACGTCAGGAACACAGACAAGAACTTCATGCGATGGTGGCGGCCCGATTTGCCGAGCGCGATCAGGCGGACTGGATGCCACGTTTCGATGATGAAGATACCACCTGCATTCATGTACATGACTATCAAGAGGCGTTAGATCACGAGCAGGTACGGTATCGGTCCCAGTTGACATCACGAGACCATCCTTTAGACGGTGAGGTATGGACGGTCGGAGTACCGTTAATGGATCCTGCCTATAATGAAGCGGTCACGCGGCCACCGACGTTGGGGGAAAACACCGCTAATGTATTGCAAGATTGGCTTGGATGGGATGAAACGAAGAGCAAGGATATGCTGAAAAAACAAAACGGATAAAAGAGATCACTATGACAAAACCTAGTAAAGTCCGTATGGCGGAAGATGCTACTGGCAAGCGTACTACCTACGAAGAAATTGAAGTAGGTAAAGATTTAGGCTCTTTTGAATGGACGGTCACCGAGGCGGATATTGAGCGGCAATGTGTGTTGGATGAGCATTGGCATGAGTGGTTTGTCAGTGATTCACCATGGGGTGGAGCGGTAGCTCCGCCGCAAATACAGTCTCGTCCGCCGCGCTGGCTATTAGGCCGCACTTATAATATTCGTGGTGTCAGCTACAAGCATGATTTCGAATATTTGAAAGCTATCAAGGCAGGTCAGACGCTCACTATCTCGGGTAAAATCTCCGACAAATATGTTAAGCGCAATCGAGAATTTATGCGCTGGGATACTTTCGCTCATGATGAAGACGGCGAGTTGGTGTTTTCCGCGTCTCGGGTTCAGTGCATGGATATCATCGAGCGCGACGCCCCGCGTGAAGGCGTTGGTGTAGATGGCGGCCCAAAGCCAGAAAGGATTTAGAGGAATCCAATGGCTATTATTACAGAAGACACACCGATCGGTTATACGCTGCCGGCAATTTCACGGAAACTTGATGTGGGTCTGAATCAAGTTAAAACCGATGACGGTAAAATAGACACCATCCATACAGACCCGGACGCCGCTGCTCGTGAAGGTCTCAATAAACCAATTGCGGTGGGTTCTCGCATATTTGGTGTCATTCCGCGCATGATGATGCTCTGCTTTGATGACGGGTGGGTTGTGGGTGGCAAAGGCTCTGTTACGACGCGTCGGTCAGCTGGTGTCGATGATTTGGTGACGGCGAAAGGCATCGTTATAAGTAAGGTGCCTGAAGGAGACGAAAAGCTCCGTGTTGAATGCGAGGTATGGGTGGAGACCGACAAGGGTGAAAAGGTAATGGTTGGCCAGTGCAGCGGTTTGGTTGCACGGACGAAATAGGTAGGTCAAATTTTTAAAAATATTTACCTTTGAAATTAATCGGAAGTCTCTGTCCGGTAACATTATCTTGTAAAAGGTGAGCAAATAAACGTCGCCGCACTAATGGTCGCCAGTCGCGAAGATGGGCATGCTCTCAAAGGAATTCCCGCAGCAAAAGAGAAGATGCTGAAGCAAGTGTCATCAAAGCTAGGAACATCTCATAGGCTAGACGCCTTAGAATAAGTGCTTGCTGATATCATTACTGATAAAGCGTTAAAATGGGAAAGTCGGCTTTGATTTGTGAGCAATAAAATTCGGAAATAGACGGTCATAGGTCAAAACTTATTTTTCGAGAAAATAATAATTGAAGATTTCTCCGGCATGCCGTTTCGGCAATTAATTGCTTACCCATGCCTATCCATTTGTGCGACTCATCTTGCCTAAATTTTAGATATCCGGAGTACTGCACATGATGCCGATTGAACTCGATCTCTCAAAAGATAAAAAAAATCTGACCGTGCGGTGGCCCGATGGCAAAGCGACAGCGATCTCCGCGTCATGCCTTCGTCAACATTGTAATTCTGCGAGTGCGAAACGCGCGCGCCTCGATGAAATCGATACCCCACTAATGCCGGAATTGACAATTAATGATATCCGCGCGATTGGGCGTTACGCTGTGAATCTAGTTTTTTCCGATGGTCATGATCGGGGGATCTATCCTTGGGCATACTTACGTGATCTTGGGGAAAAGACGGCAATTGGCAATTAATTGCTCAACAGAATGATGCTCAATCTCAATAATATTATCGAAGCATTCGTAAAACTCGATTAGCCAAAAAGGATAAAAAATGGACGAAATCGCAAATGGTACGGAAACCTTTGACTGCGATGTACTTGTCATTGGTGGCGGCACGGCCGGCCCGATGGCGGCCTACAAGGCTAAGAAAAAAAACCCGGACGCGACGGTAGTTTTGTTGGAAAAAGCCAATGTTAAACGCAGTGGTGCGATTTCGATGGGTATGGACGGCCTCAACAATACCGTAATCCCAGGTCACGCGACACCGGAGCAATATACAAAAGAAATCACAATTGCGAATGACGGTATTGTTAATCAAGGGGCCGTGTATAAATACGCGGAAAATTGTTTTGACATAATTCAGGAGTTAGATTCTTTTGGAATTCGTTTTTTGAAGGATGAAACTGGCGATTATGACGTTAAAAAGGTTCATCACCTTGGTACTTATGTATTGCCAATGCCAAACGGAGATACGGTAAAAAAAGCGCTTTATCGCCAACTTCGGCGCGCGAGGTTGCTGATTACTAACCGTTATATGGCGACCCGTCTTCTGACAGCCAAAGACGGGAGAATTGCTGGGGCTATTGCAGTCAACACACGCGATGCAACATTTCTAGTTATTAGGGCGAAATCGGTAATCCTTTGTATGGGTGCTGCTGGACGTCTCGGTCTCCCGACATCGGGATATCTTTTTGGTACTTACGAAAACGCTGCGAACAGCGGTGACGGGTATGCGATGGCCTATCACGCAGGCGCCGAGCTTTCCAATCTAGAATGTTATCAAATTAATCCTTTGATCAAAGATTATAACGGTCCCGCCTGCGCCTATGTGGCTGGGCCCTTCGGTGGATACACCGCTAACAATGAGGGCATGCGGTTTATTGAGTGTGACTATTGGAGCGGACAGATGATGCAGGAGTTCTACAACGAACTTCAAAGTGGCAAAGGACCCGTATTCCTGAAGCTGGATCATCTCCACGACAAAACCATCGAGGAAATCGAAAGTACGCTGCATAACGTTGAACGGCCGACGCGTGGACGGTTTCAGCATGGCAGGAACATCAATTATCGCCAAGAAATGATAGAAATGCATATTTCAGAGATTGGATTTTGTTCCGGTCATAGCGCTTCAGGTGTTTTTGTGGATGAAAATGCGCGGACCACGGTGGATGGCCTCTATGCTGCCGGCGACATGGCCAATGTGCCTCATAACTATATGTTGGGAGCATTCACGAACGGACGTTTTGCCGGAGAAGATGCCGTGGAATATGCTGGTGAAGTGGAGTTTGCCGAGATTGACGAAGATCAGGTCGCTCTCGAGAAGGAACGCGTATTAGCGCCAACTAAGTTGGATGACGGCATTCCTCCTAATCAGGTTGAGTACAAGATCCGGAGGCTAGTTAATGATTATCTTCAGCCACCGAAAGTGACTAAGAAAATGCAATTGGCTCAGGAACGGTTTGCTGAAGTACGTGAAGATTTAAATCATATGGTGGCGCGCAATTCCCATGAGTTGATGCGAGCTATGGAGGTCCATTCGATTATTGACTGTGCGGATATGGCGGCTTTTGCCTAGCTGTTCCGTACTGAAAGTCGCTGGGGTCTATATCATAACCGAACTGACTATCCAGAACGTGATAATGAGAATTGGTTTTGCTTTAGCCAGTTATTCAAAAATCGGGACGGGTTAATGGACATCAAAAAGCGCGACGTAGACCCTTATCTGGTGCCGGTCGATGACTCCGAAAAAGATCTTTACGACAAGCAGCGCGTCGAAGCCCAGGCTTAGTTGAGTCGTCCCAAAGGTATAGGAGAAATAAGAATGCCACTAGCTAACTCCCCAACCACAGTGCCTGTTACCGTAGATGATGAAAAATGCATCGCCCACAAGGGTTGTACGGTCTGCGTCGACGTTTGTCCGCTTGATGTTCTTCGTATTCACGACGAAACCAAGAAGGCATATATGAAATATGATGAGTGTTGGTACTGCATGCCATGCGAAGCGGACTGCCCGACGGGCGCAGTAAACGTAAGCATTCCTTATTTATTGCGGTGATGCGTCATGCCAGTGTTTGAAGTTTTCGAAGATGAGGACGGCCTAGAGGAAATCCAAGCGCGACTTAAGGATAATGATGCCATGGTACGCCGGATTGCTGTGCTTGATTTGGCTGAAAGCGCCGAGCCAACGGTAATTGATACGCTGATTGATTGTCTGAAAGATAATGCGGCGGAGGTGCGACTAGAAGCGGCTCGCTCGTTAGAATCTTTCGATGTGCCCGAGGCAGCGGCAAGCTTGGCCGAAGTACTTTCTGATGGTGATGAGGCGGTTAGAAAGGCGGCCGCATACAGTATGGCAGAATTTAAAAATCCGGAATGTGCCGTGCCGCTACTTGATGTTGTTGGGCACAAAGACGCATTTGTGCGAGCCTCCGTTTTGCATGCGCTGAAAGAGCTGCGTAATCCAGCGGTTCTTGGAAGCGCCCTCAAAGCGCTTGCCGACCTTGACCCAGTTGTTCGAATGGAAGCTGTTGGAGTGCTAGGTTACCTAAAAGATATTAATGCTTTGCCTGCACTCATACATGCGACCCACGACCCAGATCCCAAGGTGCGTCGTTCAGCCCTCGGCGCCATAGCGTTTTGCGGTGAAGATTTGGTTGTGGATGCGCTTCTTGAGGGATTAGGCGATGATGAGTGGTCGGTACGCGAAATTGCTGCTGAAACACTGGGGCGTGTCGGAGCAGTGTCGGCGGCTACTTCGTTGATGGGGGCAATGGAGGATAACTTTTGGCAAGTTCGTGTAAAAGCAGCTCGCAGTTTGGGCCAGTTTAAGTCCGTATCCGCAGTTTCTGCTTTAGCACCGTCGCTGCAACATAATATAAGCAACCTCCGCAAAGAGGCGGCTGCAGCGCTTGGTGAGATCGCTCACCCAGATGGGCTCCCGTATTTAAAGAGTGTGGAAGATGATCCAGACCCTGATGTTCGGAAAAATATTCGCTGGGCTATTGGACAAATTCAGACCGCTTAAGGCAATGAGTTTCGCTTTAGGTCACTAAACCACTGGAGATTTCGGCGTGGCGCAATCCACGAAACCATTATCAACCTCGGCCGCCCCAAATTCGACTGGGCCACTTTACCGCGTTATCTATAATGATATTAAATACCGTATTGGTAATGGCGAATACTCTATGGACCAACGGCTGCCCTCGGAAAAGAGGTTGATGGCGAATTATCACGCTAGCCGTGTAACGGTGCGTCATGCATTGCAGCAGCTGCAAGAGGAAAATTTCGTTCACAGTAAAAAGGGCAAAGGTCATTTTGTGTCCTCCCCCACAGCGGTGCAAAATTTAGGTCGTTTGCTTGGGCTGGGAGAGTCCTTATCACAGGCCGGAATGATCGTTACCTCCAAGGTATTTGCGTTAGAGGAGGTACCTGCATCTCCGGAAGTTGCGGATGCACTTGACGTGGAGATAAATGACCGCGTTACGTGCTTACAGCGATTGAGATTTATAAACTCTCGACCTGCCTCTTTCGATACTAGTTATTTTCCGGTCGGTATTGGCCGCTATTTGGGTGAATACGACTTGGAGCGTCAGGACGTATTTGTGTTGATTGAAGATCGCCTCGGAATAGAACTTAGCACAGCGGATCTAGTCATCAAGATAGGTAAATCAGATGAAGCGTTGGCAGCAAGGCTCGGAATTGAAATAGGTGGGGCTATAGTCGAAATAGAACGGCTGACTTTGGATGCCCAGGGAAGCCCAGTTGACTTTGAAATATTAAAAGGCCGCAGCGATGCCTTCCAGTTTCATGTGCGGGTGCCGAGGTGGTGAAACTCTCGGCTTTATATATAACTTTGTTCTCTCTTGGGGTTTTTGCTAAAGCCCATTCCGCATCACTTGGCCTAATTGAATTTCCGCAAAAGCCAATAGCACCTGCGTTGGGGCTCGCGGATCTTACCGGGAAAATGCATAAATTAGAGGATTATAATGGAAACATTGTCTTAGTCCATTTTTGGGCAACATGGTGTCCACCTTGTCGACGTGAACTGAAGGCTTTGCAAGAAGCTTTTGAAAAACTAAGGCCGAAAGGAGTTGCGGTACTCGCTATCAATGTCGGTGAGGGTAGGGACCATGTCCGTCGGTTTCTTTCCAATCGGAGTTTGACGTTTCCCGTGTTGACTGATCCTAGCGCAGAAAGTCGCCTGCGGTGGCAAGTAACTGCTATGCCGACCACGTATGTGGTGGATCAGGATGGGGTAATTTTTTTTGGCGCTATAGGTGAGCGTAATTGGGCCAAAAATCTCCTAATTCAGCAAATTTTGTCTATTCAGGACGCACCACTAAAAAAACTGGCACCTGACTGGACGCCGGTATCGGCGAAATGATCGGGTAAGACCTGTACTAAAAACGCATTTTTAAAATGATTAAATAATGCACAGCATATATTAATAGATTAAAAATTAGGCAGTACGGATAGTCCGGTTGGTTTGGCCTATATGCCTCTAGGCCGAATATGCCATATAAAACAATTATTTATTAATTATTGTGCGCCACACCATTTTTGGCACGAGATTAGCAGTGGTGAAGGTAGAAAGCATCATAGTTGAATTAAAATCAACATAAAATCAACAAGGAGCTAATCTTCATGCGAAAGACTGTGCTTATTGCTTCGTTAGCCGCTACGGTAAGTTTGGCCAGCGTTCTTGAAGCTAAAACCATAAAAATAGGGATCGGTCACCAAAGTATGTGCACCGATACATATACTGCCGGCATTATCGTCAAGGAATTAAAATTACTTGAAAAGTACCTGCCCAAAACTGGGAAATATAAGGATGCAGACTATCAAATCAAATGGGCTGATTACAGCTCAGGAGGCCCAATCACTAATCAAATGATGGCCAGTAAACTCAATATTGGTGTGATGGGGGATTATCCGCTGATCGTTAATGGCGCTAAGTTCCAGGCTACAAAAAGTCTACGAACTTATTACGTGGCGGGCACAGGGTATAATCTAAAAGGCTCGGGAAATGCTGTTGTCGTGCCTGTTGCTTCCAAAATTCACAAATTCTCCGAACTAAAGGGTAAGGCAATTTCGGTCCCGGTTGGAAGTGCTGCATGGGGTATGACGCTTAAGGCATTGCAGGATGCGGGAATTAAGAGTTCAGAAGTAACTATTAAAAACCAGAGCCCTGCTGTGGGTGCGGCTAATATTGCAAAGGGAAAGATTGATGCACACGCTGATTTTTGCCCCTGGTCGGAGCTAATGGAATTTCGCGGTACGGGCCGAAAAATATTTGATGGTAGTGAAGCCGGCATTCCCTACCTCCATGGTGTGGTGGTACGCAAAAAGCTGGCAGATGAGTATCCGGAAGTCGTAATCGCCTTCCTAAAGGCAGTAATTGATGCTGGAAATTGGGTCTTGGCGGATCCGATACGTGCAGCTGAATCTCTCGAGAAATGGACTGGTATCGAAAAAGAGGTTCAGTACCTATATTTTAGTAAGGGCGGCCACTTGACCCTCGAGCCGACTATCAAGCCAAAATGGATTGAAGCATTAAAATTCGACCATGGTGTGCTGGCGCGGGAGAAACAAATTCCGCCACTTGATTTGAAAGAATGGATACAAGACCAGTATATCCGGAAGGCATTCTCCGAAATGGCGATGGATTATGACAAACAGGTTGGCATCATCCACGACCCTAAAAAAGCCCACGCAGGTTTGGGTCCGGAAGTCTGGCACGCTAAGGAGGGAATTAAAAGCTATAAAGACTTGGCATCATACCTTAAAGCCGTCGGAAAGTTCCAAGCCAACGCACAGAAACTAAACGCAACATATGTCTATGATGACGTCACCGGCCTCAAGCTTTTTGGCAAGATGGCCTACTACGTTAAGACAAAAGATACATATAAAGCATTCTTGCGAAAACAGGATGCAGAATTGTACGCAAAGAAAGTTGGCAGTGCGCCAATTGATTTCGAAAAAGCGATTTTGGCTGCAACTAGCTAGGTGAACCTCCCTCGTCCGGCGCCTTCTTTCATTTTCCCCGTTGGCGCCGGACTTCTCTTAGTCCGAATTAGGCACAATCGAAATGTCAACACATAAGCTGGTGACCGAGATACCGCCGCCTACAAAATCAAATGTTGAAGCAAGTGTTTCGGTTCTCTCCTCTGCCGAAGACGGCGATAATGGAACAACTATTCGGCAAAAATCGATACAAATCCCCGACGTCGTAAAACGTTGGGCAGTGCGGGGTTTTGCGATCTGTTTGGCCATCGCTTCTTGGCATTATTTGACGGAAACAGATTTCAATAGAGTTCTCAATTTCGAGAACGTACCGGAGCCATGGAAGGTAGCAGTTAACTTTATTCACCACGCTCAAACGATGGATTTTTATCTTCATATCCTCGTTAGTATGAAGCGCATTTTGATTGGCTATGTAGCTGCGACTGTTCTGGGTATTATAGTAGGCTTATTAATGGGCCGATTTCGGACTGCCGAAGATATTTGTATTCCCTATATTGAAGTTTTAAGGCCAATCCCGGCGGTCGCATGGATACCACTTGCTATCCTGATATGGCCAACAGAAGAATCCAGTATAATTTTTATAACTTTTTTAGGCGCGTTTTTTCCAATCGTACTCAATACAGTGCAAGGGGTCGAAGCCACACCTGAAATTTTGGTCCGTGCTGCACGGTCTCTCGGCGCGACCAATGTAGAAATTTTCTGGCATGTGGTCTTTCCTGCAGCACTTCCCAGCATTGCATCGGGATTGGCCATTGGTATGGGTGTGTCCTGGTTCTCTTTGTTGGCTGGTGAAATAATTTCGGGACAATATGGAATTGGTTACTTCACCTGGAATGCTTATTCGTTGATCAAATACACCGACATTGTGGTGGGCATGTTAATAATTGGTGGATTGGGAACGTTCTCCACATACCTTATTCGGCTTCTGACCCGTCCTATGATGCGATGGCAGGCGCTGGAGGCAGGCCGATGAGCAGCCGCTTTTATAACCTAGCTCGTGCAATCAGAGAGAATAAGCTGATTTGGTTTGGGACCGCACTGGGGTTTGTCAGTGTTTATTATTTATTTTTGCTGGGCGCAATGGTTGTCCGGTTTGGCAATATTCCCAATTATGTGACGTTTTACGATTATGTCGGCAATGTTTCGACTATCTTGTTAGAGACGCCTGCTCTCAGTGACGCCTTTAGAATTATTAGCGATGAGTGGTTAATTGAGATTGGTTTTATGAACTACGATTATGGCCATGGCGTTTCGGAATGGAGCCTGAATGTCATTCCCTCATATTTTCTTGTCCAGCTACTGGCTGGATTCTTAATCGCAGCTGCAGTCACCCTGATAGTCGAACGTAAAAAGCAATCCTGCCCAGTTGCATCAAAAATTCGCGCTATGTCTTTTACGAGCAGTGGAGCATTTCTGGTCGCCTTCACGACCGCAACATTGAGTTGGGTAGTGTGCTGCGCTGCTTCGACGTGGGTCGTTAGCTTGGCCATGCTCGGCATGAGCGCTTCGCTTGCGCTATGGCTCGAGCCAGTAGGGACCATATTGTCTGTCCTGGGATTCATTCTCCTATTTGGCGGAATTGTTTTGCTCGCGAGCGATCCGCCAGGCACCGACCGTGTGGTCGCTTAGCGTGAGTGAAGGAAAGGAAGGTTCGCTTTGTTGCAAGCTGTGAACGAACTCATGCCCAAACATGCAGAAAAGAAGAAAAATCGTATCGACCATGGTCATATTTCGATTGAGGATGTAAGCGTCATCTTCTCACGCGGTGGTGTGGACAATGTCGCTATCGACAAAGTTTCTGCAGATATTACACCTGGGGAGTTTGTTTGCATTCTTGGCCCTTCAGGTTGTGGGAAGTCCACTTTGCTTAACGCGGTAGCTGGATTCATCAAGCCTACCAATGGCACGGTTGCTGTCGATCGCGAAGCAATTGAGAAGCCTGGTCCCGACCGGGGCATGGTATTTCAGCAATATTCACTTTTCCCCTGGAAAACCATTCGTGAGAATGTGGCTTTTGGACCAATGAGGACGGGCGCGGGACGGGCGGCGGCAGAAAGTACGGCTAATACATTTTTGTCAATGGTAGGGCTCTATGACTATGCCGACCGTTTCCCTGCAGAACTTTCTGGTGGCATGAAACAGCGGGTTGGCATTGCGCGAGCCCTGGCGAATTATCCTAGTGTCCTTCTNATGGATGAGCCGTTTGGTGCACTGGATGCGCAGACGCGATTAATGATGCAGGAGAATCTACTCGAAATTTGGTCAGAGTTTCGCATCACCGTATTATTTATTACTCACGATATTGATGAGGCTATCTTTCTGGCTGACCGCGTTTTGGTGATGAGTGCATCACCTGGTCGAATAATTGCAGATATCGATATTGCTCTCGACCGACCTCGGACAATGGAAATGGCGACCGAAGATCAATTCATCCGTGCCAAAAAACAATGCATCGACTTTATCAAAGCAGAAAGTTTGCGCGCTTTTGAACAGCAGAACCCAGGAGCGAACAGATGAATTGGCGCCGTATATTCAAGGGCCCTATTCCTGCTCCTCTTGGCCTCGGTTTGCTGGGTGCAGCACCAATCCTCGGTATCATGCTGCATTATTTATTCCTAACGGAAAAACCGGCAAACCAGATGCTAAGCAATATTCCTGAGGAGTTGATTGATAAACCTCGCACGCTCCAACCGTTTAACCTTCTGGACGGCCGCGGCGAACCATTCGATTTGACGTCTCTTAAGGGCAACTGGAGTTACTTGATTTTAGGTTTTACACATTGCCCCGATGTATGTCCGTTCGTTCTCGGCAATTTGGCCGTGGTTTATCAAAAAATGGCAAAAGAATTATCTCGTGATAGGATCCCTCAAGTAATTTTTTTGTCGGTTGACCCAGGTCGTGATACCCCGGAAACGCTGAAGAACTATGTGCAACACTTTAATCCTGCCTTTAAAGCTGCGACTGGAAACAAACGAGCAATTGATAAATTTGTCGATCAAATAGGTGGTTACTACAAGTTGGGCGCTAAACGGGGCGAGGGGGAATATGACGTCGTGCATAGTGCAGAAATCTTTGTTATTGATCCGTCGGGAAGAGTGTTTGCCAAGCTCAATCCACCTCTTGAGCCAGCCCTCGCAAAAAGCGCTTTCTTATCATTAAAGGCGGCTTACGAGCCTAATTCTGTTTCCTCTGTTTCCGATTTAGATAAACGAAAATTCAAAGGGGCAAGTTAAGCATGGAAACTACCACGAAAAGTGACGGAGGGTTTTTTTGGATTCTACATTTACTCATAGGAATGAGTTTAGTTTCACTGGCTTCGATAACTGCTTTTCAGGCCCGTGCCGAGACTAAGCTCTTGGTCTTAGAGCCTTGGGTGCGAGAGGCGCCGCCTAAAATGGAAATTCATGCTGCCTACGCGGAGTTGATTAATAAAGGGACTAAAACCGTTGCGCTGGTATCGGCAAAAAGCTCCGATTATCGAAAAGTTGAATTACACCTTTCGAAGGTAACGAACGGCATCGCGACAATGGTTAAACAACAACAAATATCTATACCGGCCAAAAGTAGTGTGAAGATGGTGCCTGGTAGCTTCCATTTTATGCTCTTTTATCCAAAGCGGTCCTTGAAAGTGGGTGATGAGATTCAACTTTCTTTGGAGTTTGCAGATGGATCATCAAAAACTTTCTTAGCTCCTGTAAAAAAGGCACCCGGAATGGCGCATAAACACCATCATCATATGGGCCATTAGGCAAAGTGTGAATGTGCAAGGATTGGCTTCCCTATACGCATTACTGTGCGGCATGCTCACATTACTGATCGCGATGGGTAACGTGCAGGGAGACATGATCGATACTAGTGGGCTGAAAGCATGGGAAACTTGTGCTATGTGTCACGGCGTTGACGGGGTTAGCCACATGGATCGTTTTCCCAAACTTGCAGCGCAGCCGTTAGCCTATCTCACTAAACAGTTGCGTGATTTCAAGCTAGAGCGTCGCCTCAACGATAATGGTACTATGACGGCAATGGCAGGATCGAAAATGATGAAAACATTGCGGCAAGCTGCCAAATATTACAGCCGTTTGCCTCCACCGCCAGTAGTTAAGCGTTCGCCAAGTGCGATTGATAGAAATGCCCAGATATTATTTGAAAATGGTGATCCAAGGCGAAACTTACCTGCCTGTCGCAGTTGTCATGGTACTACGGGTCAGTTTCCAAGATTAAAAGCACAACATCAGGCCTATCTAGCAAAGCAACTTATGGACTTTCGTGGTAACGCACGGCGAAATGATCCGGGTGGGGTGATGCGAAGTATAGCTAAAATATTAAGTCCTAAGGAGATCGTTGATCTTGCAATGTATCTGGCAGCGCAACCAAGACAGAAAGAAATGCGATGATTAATATTATGGCGTCAAAGACACCAGTGCGAGACCTCAGCGCAGATTGCGCGTGTGTGGGCGACAGCAAGGCTCCTGAGGAAATTCCGGCGGCATTATTCTTGGCGGAAGCTCCAGTAGAAATTGGTATGCGGACGACTTTTTTAAATCGAATGAGTGCGGAGGAATACTGCGCACTTAGGGATATTGGGGCAGAAATTTATGTCCGGTCTGACGAGACAGTGTTTTTTCAGGGCGAGCGTCACGACGGCATTTTTTTAATTGAGTCTGGGTCCGTCAGAACTTTCTATGTTGGTCCGTCTGGCCGTGAGATCACACTTGCCTACTGGACCCGTGGTCATTTTGTTGGCGGTCCCGAAATCTTTGGTGGTGGCGAACATATTTGGTCAGGCGTAGCTGCAGAAGATTGTCGTTTGCTAAAAATCGGCGGCGAACCTTTGCGGCGTCTTGTTCAGAAGTCATCAGTTCTAGCAGCGGGATTGCTAGAGGGTTCCATCCAAAAAGGTAAATGCTACTCAGCGCTGCTTCAAATGCTTGGTACCCGTTCAGTGGTAGAAAGGTTGGCGCAGCTTTTATTGCTTCTATCGGAGGTGGGATCGAAAGAAGATGACACAGGGGCCTTTATTGATCGCCAACTTACCCATGAAGATTTAGCTAATATGGTTGGCTCTACGCGGCAGTGGGTTACTGCGACTTTGGATAAATTTCAGACTGCGGGTGCTATCCGCTATGTTGATCGCAAGATACTAATTCTTAAGAGTGATTGGCTTCGAGAAAAGTCGGGAATGTAGTCTATTCCCCCTCATTGAAATGCTCCATCGTGATATAAATGATTCNGAGATCAGGTTAAAATCTCAAAGTGAATATGTAAATCTAAGTAGATTTTTATGAGACGACGTCAGTTTGGTGATAAACCTGAGTGTGCCTACCCAATATAAATTAACGATGGTAAATGTGCAGCGCGCCCATTTTTCTATAATCAATTGAAAGGGTATGCTGTGGCTGCGAATCAGATAACAGGATGTTCGGCGTTCCTCGCCTTGCTAAAAGCGCAGGGCATTACTCATCTTTTCGGAAATCCCGGAACCACTGAGTTGCCGATTATGCATGCCCTTAAAGAGCATGCCGATCTAACCTATGTAATGGCGATGCAAGAATCTGTTGTAGTGGCGATGGCCGACGGCTATTCGCGTGCGACTGGCGAACTGGTTGCCTGCAACGTTCATGTGGCCCCGGGCCTCGGTAACGCAATGGGTTCACTTTATAACTGTAAATTTACGGGCACACCGTTGATAATTACGGCAGGGCAGCAGGAAATAGGTCATGGTTTAACAGAACCGTTGCTTTATGACAGCTTGGTGCCAATGGCGGAACCTTTAGTAAAATGGGCTACGGAGATCACGCGCCTTGAAGACATGCCGCGTATTATTCACCGTGCCGCAAAAATTGCTATGACGCCACCTACTGGTCCTGTTTTTTTATCGTTGCCCGGTGACATATTAAATCATGAAGCTGGAATCGATCTTGGCTCGGTGACAAGGGTAGATACGCGTAATCGGCCATCGGACGAAGTACTAGAAGTTATCGCTGAACGGTTNCTGCGTGCTGAGAACCCAGTGATGATCTGTGGCAATGAAATAGTGACTAGCGATGCCTTGGCCGAGGCTGCAGATTTTGCGACGGCGCTGGGCGCCACGGTTTATCAGCAAACTGTACCCTACGGCTCGCACTTCCTTTCCGAGCACCCGTGTTTCATGGGTGCGCTCTCACGCAGCCAGAAGGAAGTCCGAGGCGTGCTTAAACCCTTCGACCTCATGATAGTGATAGGCGCTGATGTGCTTCGAATGTCGGTTTGGGATGAGGTCGATCCGCTGCCGGATGGCCTTCCGATTGTACAGATTGGGCTCAACGATGGCGAGATGGGGAAGAACTATCCAACAGAGTTAGCGATTAGCAGCGACGTTCGGGAAACTCTCCGAGCGCTGTCCCCCGTTTTACGAGAGAAAGGAGGCGCGGCCTTAGCCGCAAAGGCAGAAAAGCGTATTAAGGTCTTTTCAAAAGCCAATTGGTCCGCAAAGCGGTTGAAACTTATAGAAAAACTTTCTAGCGAGAAAAGCGTTATGCCGATCAATCCTGATTGGCTAATGTTGCAAGTCACTGAAACGTTGCCGGAGAATGCTATCATTGTTAATGAAGGATTGACGGGGGCACGATTTCTTAATGAACTTTGGCCGTATCGTGATCGCCATGATTACCATGGTCTTGCGTCTGGTGGCATCGGTTGGGGAATAGCTGCGTCTGTTGGTGCCCAGTTGGCTCATCCAAATCGTCCCGTTTGCGCTATCATTGGCGATGGCAGTTCCATGTACAGCATCCAAGCGCTTTGGAGCGCTGCCAATCATAAGCTCCCCATGACATATATTATCTTAAATAACGGCGGATATCGGATAATTAAGCAGCGTTTATTAGCTTTTCATAAGAACGATCATTTTATCGGCATGGATTTCAAGGATCCCGCGGTTAATTTTGCGAACCTAGCGCTATCTATGGGAGTTGAAGCCGAGCGTGTGGAAAACCCTGCAAGTTTGCGCGGCGCTCTTGAAAAAGCATTTGACAATAGGAAGGGGCCAAACCTGGTCGAAGTTATTTGCGACGGTAGCGTCTGACTATTTGAATTNTTTTAGGGCAAATTACTGCTTATGTGAGGGCGAAGAATTGTGATTGCGCTTGCGGGGTAGGTGCCGATTTAGGATAACGTACGGTACTAAGTTTCAAACAGAAACTGGCTTTCTCTGTGTAACGAATTTCAATAAAGGTCAGATGGCGGAGGGAGAGGGATTCGAACCCTCGATACGGTCTCCCGCATACACGCTTTCCAAGCGTGCGCCTTCAGCCACTCGGCCACCCCTCCGCATTGAAGGGCGTGAACCTAGCTGACGTAATTGCTTCAAGCAAGTCGTCGGGTAAACGACTCGCAACAAAACCTGATTCTNTGGTATTTTCCTATTTTTAAAGATTGTCAGATTGCAGTCTATTTTGGCAGGGGTTGGATTTTGGTCCGATTTTTAGGACGCAGTTTTATCATAGTGGGCCTTGGTTTTGCTGTTCTGGGTATGGTCCTTTGGGCCTCGGGGGCAGTGGTGACGGCGCCTGCAGGCCAACTCTGGTATGAGATGGATAGCTCAAGCCTAAATNTTACTCAGGCTTTCATTCAACGTTACATTAGTGTAGGTCTCTGGGATTCAATTATCGTACCGCTCCTCAACCGTCCCGTATGGGAGGCATTAGCAATTGTGGTCCTGTTCCATGCAGTTGTTGGGGGTATTTTATCTTCGGTCGGTAATAAAAGACGGCGCCGCTACTTCAAAATATAGTCTTTCACAATTGCACGCACATCATCAGACGAATATCCTGCCTGTCTTAAACTGCGTAATGAGAAACTTTTATCACGTTTAGCAAACCGATTGCCGCTCTTGTCTTTCAATAACGTGTGGTGATGATAAGTCGGTTCTGGATAATTTAGTAGCGCTTGGAGAAGTCGATGAATGTGGGTTGCCGCGAAAAGATCCTCACCGCGTGTCACNAATGTTACTCCCTGGGCAGCGTCATCGACGGTGACCGCCAGGTGATAACTCGCAGGTGTATCTTTACGAGATAAAATAATATCGCCACCAATTGTAGGGTCTACACTTACTTCGCCGTATTGTCCGTCGTGGAAAGTCAGGGTGCCTACTTCATCGCTTGCTTTCGCNACGTCCAATCGGAGTGCGTAAGGTTCGCCTCTATTAATCTTTTGCTGACGTTCCTCGGCGGAACGGGAACGACAGGTTCCCGGATAGACCGGGCCGTCTAATCCGTGAGGCGCGCTGCCGGACCTCATAAGTTCAGCTTGAATTTCTTTGCGGGTGCAAAAGCAAGGATAAATAAGATGCCGTGTACTTAAGTGTGAGAGCGCTTTCTTATAGAGATCAAAACGGTCCGATTGACGGATCACAACACTATCCCAATTTAGGCCTAGCCATCGAAGGTCTTCCTTAATAGCGGTTTCAAATTCCAGGCGGCATCGCCCACGGTCGATATCTTCGATGCGTAAAAGAAATTTTCCGCCTTCAGCGCGGGCCGCTTTTTCCGCGAATAGGGCGCTATAAGCATGACCAAGATGCAAGAAACCGGTTGGGCTAGGAGCAAATCGTGTGACTAATTTATTCATGATGCTGGCGATATCTCTCTCAATTGGTTAAGTCAATGCCATGACTCCAAAGAAAATCAAGCAAGGTCTCGACGAGATTGCTGCCCGAGATAAAGATGTGGCTGACGCGCTCAAACGAGTCGGTTATCCTATGCCTCGCAAACGGCCTCCAGGCTTTGGAACGTTGATCGATATTATTGTCGGTCAGCAAGTCTCTGCCGCTGCGGCTATGGCTATTCGTGGACGTTTAGAATTAGTTGTTGTCCCTATGACTCCAAAAAATTTCTTAAAAACAGATGAAGGGTCATTGCGTACGGCAGGGCTAAGTGGTCGTAAAGTCGAGTACNGGCGTGGTTTGGCCAAAGCTATGCGGGTCGGGGCGCTTGATACGGGTCGACTTGCTAAGCAAAGCGATGAAGAGGTGATTGCTGCGCTCACCGCAATTCGCGGGCTGGGACGTTGGAGTGCCGAGATTTATATGATGTTTGCCCTCAAAAGAGCTGATGTTTGGCCCGCCGAGGATTTGGCTATCGCTGAAGCGCTCAAGCGGTTAAAAAAATTAGATGAGCGACCTAACCGAAAAATATCGGAGCCTCTGATTGAGCATTGGCGTCCTTGGCGTAGCGTTGCGGCATTGTTTCTCTGGCACTATTACAAAGGCGTACCTTAGGAGAAAAGATAAATAGAATGGTGGATGAAAATTTAAGTTTGGATGGTCCGCGGTTTGGTCCGGTATCCGGCGGGAAAGCCTCGCAATTGATCGTTTTATTGCATGGTGTTGGTGCGGATGGACAAGACCTTATCGGATTGGCTCCGCACCTAGCGCAGAGTTTGCCGGACGCTGCTTTTGTTTCGCCTAATGCCCCGTTTCCCTGCGACATGGCGCCTTTCGGTTATCAGTGGTTTAGCCTGCAAGATCGGTCTCCAGCTTCAATACTAGCTGGTGTTCAGGCGACGGCACCTATTTTGAATGATTTTATTGATGCCGAATTGGATAGCCACGATTTAACGCTGGGTCAGATGGGATTGATCGGTTTTAGTCAAGGCACCATGATGAGTTTGTATATAAGCCCTCGACGGCATGAAGCAATGGCTGGGGTGGTTGGTGTTTCCGGGCGCTTGATAGCGCCAGAATTATTGGAAACCGAAATCAAATCACATCCGCCGATAATGCTTATTCATGGTGAGGCGGATCAAGTCGTACCGTTCGAATCGCTGGCTCTTGCTGAACAAGGTCTGACAGCTGCTGGCGTATCCGTTGAAACAATTGCTTGCCCAAATCTTGGCCATGGGATTGATGAGTTTGGCATGAAAGGGGCTGCGGCTTTCCTTAAGGCCCGTTTTAGCCTTTAGAAATGGCTCGGCCCTTGTGTTAAAATTTTGTTAAATTTTATGTCGGCGGTATTCACTGCCTTGTAGGGTATGATTGAATCCTATAGTTGATAAAGAAGTGCAGCGATCAGCGGCGTTTGGAAATTAGAAGGAGTGGTGATGACCGGTGCAACGGATGCTTGTCCAGCACTTGTACTGAATGCAGATTTCAGGCCGCTGAGTTATTTCCCATTATCTCTCTGGAGTTGGCAAGACGCGGTCAAGGCGGTCGTAACTAACCGCGTTAATGTCGTGGCTGAATATGATGAAGTCGTTCGGTCGCCATCTTTTGAATTGCCCTTGCCGAGTGTTATTTCGCTGAAAGAATATGTTCCTCAGGCGCGTAAAGCATCCTTTACGCGATTTAACGTTTTTTTGCGTGATAGATTTGTGTGTCAATATTGCGGTGACGGTCTTCCTGTGCACGAACTGACGTTTGATCATGTCGTCCCCAAATCCAAAGGTGGACGAACGCGGTGGGATAATATCGTAGCTGCTTGTGCCCCTTGTAATCTGCATAAGGGCGGGCGAACGCTTTCGGCATCCGGACTGAAAATTCTTCGCTCTCCTAAAGAGCCTACCATGTGGGAGTTGCAGGAGAATGGCAGGGCGTTCCCGCCTAACTTTTTACATGATGGGTGGAGCGATTTTCTCTATTGGGATACGGAACTGGAAGAAAATTGACCTTGATCTAGATGCGTGTCGATAACCAAATGGCCGCACGCGATGCGATTTTAATGGTACTTGTGAGTATGGGGTAGCCCGGCGCATTCTCCGCGTCATGGTCCAGCGCAGTGTCTCGGTGGTCAAGTTCTTCGGCTCTAAATTTCTCGATTGTTTGTTTAAGCACATCTTCTTCCGGCCCTAGGCGAGCGGCTTGGTCTGCATAATGTTGATCGATCACTTCTTCTACAGCGACCGTACATGCCATGGCCGCGCGTTCTCCCAGGAGGGCCGTAGTCATGCCGAGCATATATCCGGTAATATGCCAAAGCGGCAATAATATAGTTGGGCGTACATTTCGGGCCGGCAAAATTTTATTAAACCTTTGCAAGTGTTTGGCTTCCTGTTCTGCCATTTCACGGATCACTTTGCCTGCAGGTCTATCTCGAAGCACAGTATATTGTCCGGCATATATTCGAACCGCACCATACTCGCCTGCATGATCAACCCGTATCATACGTTCTAAATCTTTGGACGGATTTGGGTCGCCAGGCAGGTAGCTTGGTCCTTTCTTCACTGTCGATTTGGCATGCTTTTTTTTGGGCATTAGTTTCTCTTTAAACCAATAACAAGTGCGAAAATCGAGGTTGTACCAGAAGCAATGGCATTATAGCCAGCCATGCTGATGCCCATGAAAGACCAGGGAATTTTATCGCATCGAGTGGGTGTCGACCGTTGGAGGTTCAAATGCAGTTCGGATAGTGTTTTGGGTAGTTCCTCGACGCCGCTGCACGTAGCTGGGCCCGGCCACCATTTCTGCTCAATACCGGTTTGGTAAAAAGCGATTGCACACCCCACTATCAAAACTATGCCAATTAAAATTAGCATACGATTCGTCATTTCAACGGATACTGGAAGCACAGATGTCAGGCCTGCCAAGCTAAATACAGTCCACCAGGGCCAACGTTGATAGAGGCAAAGTTTGCATGGTTGCAGGCCTCCGAAATATTGCGAGCCATAGGCAGATCCAAGAGCGGTGACCGCTACAACGAGCAGACACAGGAGCAGTGTGTTCGATCGACTTACTGATGATGGCATCGTGAAACCTCAATTTAGGCCAATAGTTTGACGGCCAGGAATCCCGCTAAAAGTAGTCCAAAAAATAGTCCTGTCAGCAATCCAAGTCGCGCTTCGATAAAATTTCTAATTGGTTCGCCAAACTTCCACAACAGTGCCGCGACAATCAAGAAACGTGCGCCGCGACTGAGAAAAGATACGACCATGAAAGTGACAATATCGAGCTGTGCGACCCCGCTTGCAATGGTGATTACTTTGTATGGGATGGGTGTGAACCCCCCAGCACCAACGATCCAGGCGCCAAATTCCTGATACCAACTTTGAAATACATCGTATTTTGCTCCATAGCCGTAAAATTCAATGATAGGTTTCCCGACGCCTTCATAGAAAAAGTAGCCAATCCCATAGCCGATAGCTCCGCCAACGACAGAGGCTGTCGTTACGATTGCGACGATACGCCAGGTCTTTTCCCGAGCAGCTAAGATCATCGGAATGATTAGAATATCCGGTGGAATCGGGAAAAATATGCTTTCTGCTGCAGTGAGGCCTGCTAACCACCAAATCGCTTGCGGGTGGGCGGCCAAATTCATGGTCCAGTCGTATAAGCGGCGCAACATTGATGCAGAACCCCTATCTCAAATCGTTGGCGATGGCGGCGATAACAGAGTGCCAGTCACCTGGTTTTGGTTGCCGGTACAGGCGTGCGGTAGGATACCAAGGGGAATCTGTTCGGTCTGTCAACCACCGCCAATCAGGTGCATATGGTAACATCAGCCATACGGGGTACCCCAACGCGCCTGCTAAATGCGCTGCGGCAGTATCCACTGTTATTATTAGATCAAGCTGCGCCATGATTGCGGCGGTATCAGCAAAACTATTCAGCTGAGTAGACGAGTCGATTATGCAGGTATCGGCATCCCCCGTTGGCTTGGCTTGGAGCGATATCCAGTCCGTATCGGGAAGTTTGAACAATGGCATCAGCTCGTCGAACGGGCAGGATCGATTGTGATCATTTCTATGTTCAGGGTTGCCGGCCCAGACCAATCCTATTCGTCTATTGCCGCTGGAGGGTGGTAGCGAGCAATTAACGCCTTCCGGAACACTGAGATAAGGTACTTTTGATCCCAGTGTTTCAAATGTGTCATTCAGGAGATACGGTAGGCTCATCAGAGAAGCGTGAAAATCGAATGATGGTAGAGTGACGTTCTGCGTTATGACGTGGGTGGTTCCCTCTAGTGTTTCGAGAAGCTTTTGAAGGCTTGTGTGTGCTCGTAGAATAATTTTTGCACCTTTTGCGGCAAGCACCGGGGCATAACGTGCAAACTGTATTGTATCGCCGGCTCCTTGTTCGGCGGCAAGAAATAAGGTCCTGTCGCTAAGTTCCTCGCCTTGCCATGGGTTGCCCAGCAGGTTTGTTGTATCGTCCCGTCTGAGACGCCATTCATACTCTGCCCAACCTTGTTCGTATTCGCCCGCTAGAAGCAAAGTCATCGCTAGGTTCCAGTGGAAGTCTGGGTTCTCAGGTTCGATGTTGACTGCGCGTTGATGCGCTTCCCAAGCTTCAGCTAAATGAAGTTGGTCCTGAAGAGCGTTCCCAAGGTTACTCCACGCTTTTCCATAAGTAGGGTCAACACTCAGAGCTTCATTGTACCTAGTAATCGCATCATCCGTGCGACCAAGTTTTTGTAGAGTGACGCCCAAGTCGGTCAGTAGTAGCGGGTCATTAGGCGAAAAATCGGCAGCGTGTTCTAGTGTATGAAGCGATGCAATAAAATTCCGTTTTTCCTGGTAGGCTACGCCAATATTCGTGAGTGCTCCTGGGTGGTTAGGCTCTTTATTTAGAATGGCTTTATAGACCTCAATGGCTTCCTCTAGGCGATTAAGATGATGCAAGGCGACACCTAAATTCAGCTGNACATTTATTGTTTCGGGTTCCTTCGTAAGGGCCTTACGATAATAGGTAATGGCTTCTTGCCAATTTCTTAGGTTGAAACAGGCGTCCGCATAAGCGCCATATATCAAGGCGTCATCTTGGTCTAAGGACACCAATTTCGGTAATACGTCACTCAGCGTTTGAAACGCTTTTTGGGCGAGCCCAGCTTGAGCATAGGCGAGGCCGAGCTCAGCCTTTAAGTCTGGCCGGGTTGGGTCAAGATTAGTGGCCTTTTGGAGATTGTCGATTGCAGTGGTTAAATCACCGTTCTGTTTTCGAGCGACCCCAAGCAAATACCAAATTTGTGGGGTCTCAGAATGTGTCTCTAAGACGCGTTCATAAAGCAAGATGGCTTTCGTAAGCTTGCCTTCCTCATGTAATTTTATGGCTTGGTGGAATGCATCCTCTGGGGAGTTCGGTGCTTCTAGCTTTTGATCAGTCATGGTAGCTATAGAGTAACGGATTTTTTGATCTTAAGCTGGATTCTTCTAACTGTGTCGTTGACCGCTCGCCAGCCCTTTGTATGATGGAGAGTACTTTAATAAAGCCCCTGTGGCGGAATTGGTAGACGCGCTGGATTCAAAATCCAGTTCCGGTAACGGAGTGAGAGTTCGAGTCTCTCTGGGGGCACCATGTTTTTTCTGGTTAAATTAAGAAAAAAATAAAAAATAAATTTTTGGAGTTCAGGTATGCCCCAGTCAGATGACGTAACAGCCCCATGGGACGGTGAGCATTTAGGCAGCGTAGATCTAGTCGATGGGACAGCCGTGGAAAGCGCGTTGGCCACAGCACATGATCACTATCAAAATCGGTCTAGTTGGATTCCTTTAGCAGAACGTATCGAGATTTTACATCGGCTAGCTGCGATGATTCAGGACCGGCGAGAAGAATTAGCACTTCTGGCGGCGAGTGAAGGCGGAAAACCTTTGCTTGACTCCCTTGTGGAAATTGATCGTGGTGCGGACGGCATTAACTGTTGTATCGAGGCAGTGCGTGCCGAGGGGGGCTATGTAGTTCCCATGGGTTTGAATGCAGGTTCACAAGGGCGTATTGCTTTTACCCAAAAGGAGCCGATTGGTGTTGTGGTCGCTGTGAGCGCCTTTAACCATCCTTTCAATCTGATCATCCATCAGGTGGCGCCAGCTGTTGCGGCGGGCTGTCCCGTCATTGTGAAGCCTGCTGATGTAACACCGCTTTCTTGTCTTAAGATCGTGGAATTGTTTGCAGAGGCAGGGTTGCCTTCGGAATGGTGTCAGGTCGTGATGCCGGAAAATCTTGATTTGGCGACAAAACTGGTAACCGACGAGCGCGTCGGTTTTTTCAGCTTTATTGGGTCCGCGCGGGTAGGCTGGATGTTGCGCTCTTTGTTGTCGCCGGGCACACGGTGCGCTCTTGAGCATGGAGGTGCGGCTCCAGTTATTGTCGCTGCGGATGCGGATTTTGATGATATGATGCCCTTATTGGCTAAGGGAGGGTTTTACCATGCGGGTCAGGTGTGTGTTTCCGTGCAGCGAGTTTTTGCCGACAATGCCATCGCGCGTGATGTAGCCGATAATTTGGGCACACAAGCGAAGGCTATGAAAGTTGGTGATCCACGTCTTGCCGATACCGAAGTAGGACCACTTATCCGCCACGGGGAAGCTGACCGGGTCGAAACATGGGTCAAGGAAGCGGTGGATGCCGGTGCCGAGTTGGTTTCCGGTGGTAATCGCCTCAGTGAATCCTGTTACGAACCAACGGTCCTCTATAACCCTCCAGCGGAAGCTAAAGTTTCGCAAATGGAGATTTTTGGGCCCGTAGTCTGTATCTATCCTACGGAGACTATGGAGGAAGGGGTAAAACGCGCTAATGCACTGCCGTTTGCGTTCCAGTCTTCGGTTTTTACTACTAATATCGATACCGCCATGAAAGCCTATCGTGGACTTGATGCGTCGGCAGTTATGGTTAACGAGCATACCGCCTTCCGAGTCGACTGGATGCCGTTCGCCGGACTGCGGCAATCAGGTCATGGAGTTGGCGGTATCGCCCATACGGTGGAAGATATGCAAATCGACAAAATGATGGTTATTCGATCCAAATCTCTTTGAACTGAAACGGCATACGGTCAAGCCAAATAAGCAACAAAAAGGATTATATAATGAAAGCATCAGATCTGTTTGTTAAGTGCCTCGAAAAAGAAGGGGTCGAGCGAATTTATGGAGTCCCTGGTGAAGAAAACGCTGACATGATGATTTCTTTGATGGACAGTAAAATTGANTTTGTCCTNTGCCGCCATGAACAAGCTGCGGCCTTCATGGCCGATGCCTATGGCAGACTGACTGGCAAGGCAGGCGTCTGTTTNGCAACATTAGGGCCTGGCGTGACAAACTTGCTGACTGGCCTGGCGGATGCCAACATGGACCGTGCGCCGGTAATTGCCATTATTGGTCAAGGCTCTACCAAGAGACTTCATAAAGAGAGCCATCAGATTATGGATTCGATCCGGATGTGTGAACCTATCAGTAAATGGACTCAGACGATTTTTGCCGGAGAGAATATCACGGAGTGTGTTCGTAAAGCTTTCAAAATTGCTGAAACTGAAAAACCGGGCCTCTGCGTACTTGAATTGCCCGAAGATGTTGCCAAAGAAGAAGTGGACGATAAACCAATGGAGCCGGTTAAAATGCGTCGTCCTGGGGCCGATCACAAATCGGTGGCTGCGGCAATAGAGCTGATTGCAGCATCTAAAAGACCGATAATCTTGGCCGGTAACGGCTCAATTCGTAAACGTGCGGCCGCACAGTTACAGCGCCTTGCGGAAAACCTGGGCGTTGGTGTTGTGAACACCTTCATGGGAAAGGGCGCTGTTCCCATGGATAATGAGCATTGTCTGTTCACCATGGGGCTGGGCAGTGGCGACTACAACAATCTTGCCTTCGATGATGCTGATTTGGTGATTTCTTGTGGCTATGATCTTGTTGAATATTCGCCATCTGCTTGGAATCGTGCCAACAAAGATACTACCAAAATCATCCATGTGGATTTCACGCCGGCGGAAGTAGACCGTGATTATATGCCGACGGTTGAGGTAATTTGCGATCTTGCTGATGGGCTTTGGCAAATGAATGAGATGATCGAAGAAAAATTCGACGGCAAAATGCCTCTATTTGATCTTGGATTGCGCAAGGAATTGCGTGAAACCATGGCAAAGGATTTCATTGCGGAGAAAGATGACCAGGCTTGCCCGATGAAACCACAACGGGTGCTCTATGATGTGCGCCAAGTTATGGGCCCGGAAGACATCCTGCTTTCTGATGTGGGTGCGCACAAGATGTGGATTGCGCGCTATTATCAGTGCCAAACGCCTAATACATGTTTAATATCGAATGGCTTCTGTACCATGGGCTTCGCTATGCCAGGTTCTATCGGCGCTAAAATGGCTTTCCCGGATCGCCGGGTTCTATCGATTAGCGGCGATGCCGGGTTTTCTATGAATGTCCAGGAGTTAGAGACGGCAGTGCGTCGTAAGCTCAATATCGTTGCCATGGTCTGGGTTGATAATGAGTACGGTTTGATAAAATGGAAGCAGCAAGTTGGGCACGGGAAACACAGCGATCTGCGGTTTGATAATCCGAATTTTGCGAAACTTGCCGAGGCTTACGGCATGTGGGGCAAGGAAATCACTGCTGCGAGTGACCTGACCCCAGCATTGGAAGAAGCGTTCTCTCAGGAGGGTCCTGCTCTGCTCGCGGTGCCTATCGATTATGCCGAGAACATGAAACTGACCGAGCGTCTCGGTAACGTTTCCATCGCGATGTAGTTTAGTTGGGTCGGTTACGCGGCAACCGGCCCTCCTAACTAAGCAGTACGAATTAGCTGGTCCGAACTATCCGGCAACGTTGACCCCCTCCATGACAACCACATGGATGGGCGCACCCAATAGGTCCATGATCGCGGCACGGTAATTTTTGTAGTGTTCAGTTTCCCGGTGAGCGTCTAACGCAGCTGCATCACTGTATCGCTCAAAAAGATGGAAAGACGGGCCATCGTCGCTGCCCGCCGTTTTCACATGAAGGTCGTAAATTTCATTGCCAGGCTCGTTTCGTGTTGGCGCACACATGCCGCGCAAAACACTTTCTACCTCCGATTCCTTACCATCCGCGGGCTTAAAGCTCGCAAATACATAAATTTTATCTGCCATTGATTGTCCTTTCTTTTATTCGGCGGCTTGTTTCAAACGCTGACGAATAGCGTTAAGCGATCCACCTTTGGCGATGCAAGCAGGCGTGTCGTGCGCCACGACTTCGGTGGCAATTTGAGACGACTCGATCAGCGCATCCAAATCTAGACCGGTCTCTATGCCCATTTCGCCGCACATAAAGGCTAAATCCTCAGTGGCTACGTTGCCAGCAGCCCCCTGGTGTTTAGCGAACGGACAGCCACCGAGACCTGCAATGGACGAATCAAACCGGTCGACCCCCATTTCCAGTCCCGCATAGGCATTGGCGATTCCCATGCCACGTGTATTGTGAAGGTGAAGGCGGATTGGCATATCTGGGTATTTGTCTTTTACCGCACCGACGCCCCGCTTTATGGAATCCGGTGTTGCCCAGGCCATGGAGTCCGCTAAGCTGAAGGCTTCAATATCGAGATTAAATTCGTTCGCAAGTGCCATAGTATCGTCAACCGTGGCAATAAGACTTTCCACCGAAACGTCGCCTTCAAAATTACATCCAAAAGCCGCGTTGATACCGGCCCGATTAATCGGCACCTTCTTATCAATGCAGAACTTTACTAGATCCCGCAGTTTATCCAAATGCTGCGCCCTATCCCGGTTGAGGTTGCTAATCAGAAAATGTTCCGATGCATAAAGTGTAATTTTACAGTCAACGGTTAAATGGCCGACGGCCATTGCTTGCTCTAGGCCACGTTCGTTGAACCAAAGCGCTGTATATTCGACTTCAGGGTTGATCTTAATGCCTCGCGCTACCGCTTCTGCGTCTGCCATGCCCGGCACTCTTTTAGGATTAACGAAAGAGCAAATTTGAATGTGCTTCAGGCCAGTTTCTGATAGGGCGTCGATCAGCCGAACCTTCCCCTCGGTAGGAATTGGGCCCTTTTCAATTTGGAAACCCTCTCGTGGGCCTTCTTCGGCGATATGGACGAATTTCGGTAGGTCAGACATTTTTTTCTCCTGGTGAAACAACTGGTGGCATTATCCCCCCGCAGGGGGTTTCTGCCAAGATGCTGGGGAGCGATGGTATAGCAATTGTGAAAAAGGAATGAATATGGGAATTCTGAAAGAGCCTGTTTAGAAGTCGTGGACTAGAAAGAATCTATTTTTTCGTCGTAGTATAATGGAAAAAGCTAGGCGGAGCTTCGAGCAGATTAGTAGGCGTATCATTGGGCTTTAGTAACAAGGGATCGATATGGGTGAAATACGGACTGAAGCGATTACGGATGCATCCGCCTGGACCGGGGAGAGCCTGTCTGGCTCCGATGACTGGATAGAAACGTTAAATAATGTTGAAGTGAATGAAATTCATGCTGCTGTCGACCATTTAAAATCCAAAAATGCCAAGCTTTTTGAATTTACCTTAGCAGATTTCCCACTGCCGACATTGGGCCCGCGGCTTGCCTCAATCATTGATCAGGTTGAAAACGAACGCGGGTTTGCTGTTGTGCGTGGTGTGCCGGTCAAGGATTACGAGAGCGATTTTGACATGCTGAAGCTGATGTATTGGGGCTTGGCACAGAATATGGGTACGCCGATAAGCCAAAATGCACGCGGTGATTTGATTTGTGAAGTGACTGATATGGGGCTAGACAATAAGAAGGCTAATGCGCGGGGCTATATCTCAAACAGTCCCACCAGTTGGCATTGCGATAGCTGTGATGTGGTAGGATTGTTTTGTATACACCCAGCAAAAAATGGTGGTGAGAGCCAACTCGCTAGTTCAATTTCAATTTTTAATAGTATCCTCAAAGAGAAACCTGAATTCCTTGAGCCGCTCTTTAATGGTTTTCATTACGATCTCTGGGGTGAGGGTGCAACTGGTGGATTGTACGAATTGACTAATAACCGCATTCCTGTGTTTAGCTACTACGAAGGCCGGATGAGCTGCCGTTACAATGCTAAATCGATTTTGCGTGGCGCTGTTAAGTCTGGCAATCCACTTACAGACTTGGAAGAGGCGGCGTTAGAATATGTGCGTTTACTGGCAGCCCGTGACGACATTCGTTTTGATATGGATTTTCAGCAAGGTGATATTCAGCTAAATAATAATCACATGGTGCTGCATAACCGAACAGGATTTGAGGACTGGGACGAAGCCCATAAACGGCGCAGGCTTTATCGACTTTGGATGAATATTCCGAATGGTCGACCCTTGGCTCCCGAATTTGCAGATCGTTTGAATACTGGGCCCCGCGGCGGCGTGTATGCGCGCGCGGGTGCAGGACTTTATGCTGGCGCGCCCAAAGAACTCGAAGGCAAAGAGATGCCTTTATAAAAATATGGGAGAGATTCATGGGTGAATTTTTTAACCCGGTTAACGCAATTTTTGGCCCCGGATCATTCGAGAGGTTACCCAGTTTGATCGCAGGCCGGTCTTATGCGGTTGTCACGTATGGTGATTCTTATTTTTCAAGTCTCGTGGAGCGGTTAGAACAGGCGGCGGGTAGGGCCGCCCTTGTAGTGAACAACGTTCAGGCCAATCCAGATTTTCCTGATGTAAAACTCGGCTGCGAACAAATGGAGGCGCTTCCTCAATTGCCGGAAGTTTATATCGGTCTTGGCGGCGGGTCGGCAATGGATACGTGCAAGGCGCTGGCCGTCTCAGGCGGTAATTGGCCCCTATTGAAGGAACATTTGGAAACCGGTGGCGAGCGTGTTGATGAATTGCAAAATCCAAGCATTATCGCAGTGCCCACCACGGCGGGCACCGGCAGTGAGGTTAGCATTGGTGCGGTGATTTGGGATCATGAAAACGAAGGCAAATGGGGTGTGCGATCTCCCAATGCTTATGCGGATTATGCGGTGGTTGACCCAGAATTGATGCTTAGCCTGCCGCTCGATCAGACAATTAGTACCGGCCTAGATGCGCTCAGTCATGCGTTGGAAAGTATTTGGACAGATAAACACAATCTAGTGACGCAGCCGATTGCGATTAAGGCATCGCGCTTAGTGCTAGAAAATTTACCGGCATTAGCGGAAGATCTCGGCAATATCGACCTAAGGACTAATCTCGCCAATGCGGCTATGTTGGCAGGTATCGCGCTATCACAGACACGCACGTGTATCGCACATCAATGTTCATACCCGCTTACCATGTATCACGAGGTGCCGCATGGGATAGCGTGCGGATTTTCTCTGCCGATGGTGATGGAATGGGCAATCGGCCATGACGATATGTGTGACGAAGGACTTGCAGAAGTGTTTGGCGAAGACCTTAAAGCAGGGCACAAGAATTTCGAGAAATTTATGGATGATCTGAATGTTTCTCGCGACCCCACTTCTTATGGGCCTTCACAATCTGAATGGAATGACTGGTTGGCGGATGCGGTTGCTGGCGCAAAGGGGCAAAGTTTCCTCGGGAAGGTACTAATTTAGAAAGCCTGCCTTGACCTTCCAGTAACTGGATCCCTTATGTAAATACTATGCTAAAAGTTTCTCACACACGGGAATTGGGTGAGGCCCAATGCCATGCAGACGTCGAAAGCCCTAATGCGATTGGTGCTTCTGCCCATGCGACGCTTCACTGCCTGACGGGCTGTGTCATAGGGGAGGCCGCTGGGTTGTTTATCGGCGTGTCGTTGGGTATTGGTGTTTTCTGGACCATCGTACTAGCCTTTGGACTGGCCTACGTTAGCGGATTCACGTTAGCGTTATTGCCGCTTATCAGAAAGGCTGGGTTGGATTTAAAGGGCGCAATGCGCGTTGTTTGGCTGGGTGAGTTGGTCTCCATCACCGTTATGGAAATTGCTATGAACGGCGCGGACTATTGGGTTGGTGGTGTGCAGGCGAGTTCCGTTTTGGCACCGATTTTCTGGATTGGGCTGGGTGTAGCCATCGTGGTGGGTTTTTTAGCTGCGTGGCCAGTAAATCATTGGTTACTCAAAAAAGAATTAAAATCATGTCATGCGCATGCGACTAAAGGGAAAGCAGAATGAATATTGGTGAAGCGGCTAAGCGCTCAGGGCTTCCGCCGAAAACTATTCGTTATTATGAAGAAATTGGCTTGGTAAAACCGGCACGAGCGTCTAACGGCTATCGGGATTTCGTTGAAAATGACATTCACCGCATGAAGTTTTTACATCGCTCTCGTGGTTTGGGGTTTTCCGTGGAAAATTGCCGAGCGTTATTGGCTCTTTATGATAATAAACATCGTGCCAGC
Source organism: Rhodospirillaceae bacterium (assembly GCA_002715005.1). Lineage (GTDB taxonomy): Bacteria > Pseudomonadota > Alphaproteobacteria > UBA8366 > UBA8366. Next base: position 11,069 of record PAXN01000025.1, on the reverse strand, counting down.
GCGGATGTGCAGTCTCTTGCAAAAATGCATTTAATTAAAATTGACCGAAAGATCTCCGAATTGGAAGAGTTGCGCAGAACTCTGTCACGTCTTATTGCGGCTTGCCAGGGAAACGAGCGGCCGGACTGTCCTATTCTAAGTGACCTTGCCGGAGAGACGCGACGATCATGATACGGACGCGGCTTTTAACAGTTCTATTTCTTCTGGTGGTATTCCCGGGCGCCGGATTTCTTGTCGTCAGTTTGGCTGATACGGGCAATAGTTTGCGCCCCAATGACCGCCCATTGGTTTTGTTGGGACATCAAGTCTACGCCAAGCATTGCGCTAGCTGCCATGGTAAAAACCTGGAGGGTGAGCCGAATTGGTGGCAACGAGGCCCCAACGGGCTTTTGCCCGCACCCCCGCATGATGCATCCGGTCATACTTGGCATCATTCGGACGAACAATTGATTCGGTTGACCAAATTAGGTCCAACGAAAATTAGCGGGGGGACGTACCGTTCGGCTATGCCCGGATACGAGGATATTTTGACTGACGAAGAAATCGTCGCAGCGCTCTCATTCATTAAGAGCCGATGGCCCGCATCCATCCGTGCTCGGCACGATGAATTTAATCGTCGGGCTAATGAAGAAAATTAGAAGAGCGGTTGGTGATGCGGAACCTATTCGTTGGGGGAATACTGCTGATGGGCATATTGTCGACCACGGTGCTTGCTCATGTTGGCGCTGTTGGGGTGGTCAAGGAACGAATGGAGTCCATGAAAACTATTGGGGCTGCTATGAAGCAGATTAAGGCTATGATCAATGGGCGCGCTGACTTTGTGCCTGAACGTGTTAAGGAACTTGCAGGGGCTATTGCGGATCATAGTGGCACGGCGATCAATCGCGTGTTCCCTGTAGGGTCGAACTTTGAGCCGAGCCAAGCAAAGCCAGCGATTTGGGAGAATTGGCAGGTCTTTGCGGATCTTGCGGTCTTAATGGAGAGACAGGCATTGCAGCTCGCTGCTGACGCTGTGACGTCTGGTGCTGTCGCCAAGGCGTACCAAGAGCTTAGTAAAACATGTAAATCATGCCATAAAAAGTTTCGCTTGAAGAAGAAACGTCGTTAACGGTTGCAGCCCAGTGCACATTCATTCGGGGGCAGTTTTTAAATTCACGGGCATTTTGTCCATGATGAAGCTGGCTAATCACGTTTGATTGTGTAGTAAAATAATACCACCATTAATCAAAATTAAGCCCAGCTCCGCGAACGTAAGATTGGTAATAAGGTCCCAGGCGAAAATACTTTTTTGATTTGGAGTATCAAAATATGACTGGCAACGCTGCACCTCCGAGACTGGTCGGCTGAGATCTTACTGGTCTTTGAATCTCGAAGGCTTGCTAGAGCGCGAAGAGGTTTAGAATTAATATGCCGCTTATCCTGAATGGTGCACAGGGAAATGCCCCAGGGTCATTGCCTTTTTCATACCTGATGATGCATCCTTGATAACCGAGTAAATGCGTTATGTGACCGATAGCTGCCGAATTGGTAGTGCATCGATCTGGCATTATAAAAATAATTATATGAAGGGAGCGAAATTATGAATGATAGCAACTCCATAAGCGCAAATGGTATTGCCGCACCGGACGTAAAGGTTACCGAGGTAGAGGTAATTCCTCTCGCCGTTCCTTTCAAATGGCCTATTCAGAATGCGGGTATTAAAACTGCAATGGATGCCTTGCCGTCGACGATCATAAAAATCCACACCGATGCGGGCGTGTACGGTGTTGGTGAGACTCAGGCTTGGAAACGCCAAGGGAGCGCTGAGGACCAAACTAACCAAGTTCGAATCTTGAAAGAGTATTTTGCGCCGCTGATCGTTGGAAAATCACCATTCGAGATAGCGGCAATTATGACCGATCTTAATAAGACGCTGCATCATTCCTACTATTGTCAGGCACCGGTCAGTGACGCGCTTTATGATGTCTGTGGCCGCATTCTGGAAGTGCCGGTCTATGATTTGCTCGGTGGTAAATGCCGCGACACGGCACCTTGTTCCTGTACGCTGATTTTAAAGAAGACTAATGATGAAACGTTTGAGAATGCTAAGGAACATATGGAGCGTGGCTTCAAACATCAAAGTATCAAAATCGGCTTAACACCGGATGTTGATTATCAGAATGTTAAAATGTTACGTGAGCATTTCGGCGATGAAATTGAAATTAGGGTCGATGCGAATGCATCCATGAACTTTGAACAGGCGGTGCAGACATTGGGTCGTCTCGAGCCGTTCAACTTGGAACTGGTCGAGCAACCGGTGCCGATCTGGGATGTTGACGGATTGGCGGCGCTTAGCGCATCCGTATCCATGCCAATCATCGCCGACGAATCCGTATCCGATGATCATGATCTTTTGGACGTGATCAAAAAACGAGCCGCAACCGGTTTTCAAACCAAAATTTCAAAAAATGGTGGCATCTATTATATCCGCAAGCTCTTTACCTTGGCATCTGCTGCTGGATTGTCGATCTATCCCGGCAATCATCCTACCACCTCTATTGGTACAGCGGCAATCTTGCATCTCTGCGCAGCTTGGCCGGAACCAATAAAGCCGGGGAATGTAGCTACGGGTATTAACTCCTCGCTTGCGGATGACATCGTGGTCAAAAGCGTTAGAGTTGAGAATGCGGAAGCCTATATTCCGGATGGGCCAGGCTTTGGCATTGAATTAGACGATGATAAAGTTGAGAAATATACAATAGAGCTTTAGGAGATTATCCGCATGGTGGAGGATGCGGTGGTAAATTCCGCCGAAACTGAAGCATTGCCGCTGCCGCTGGCCGGGGTGCGGGTGCTCGATTTTACGGCAGTGGTTTCGGGCCCGTTTTGTACAGTACTACTTGCGGATATGGGGGCCGAGATCGTCAAGGTTGAACCACCTTTGGGCGAGAATACTCGTCACGCTGTGCGTTATCCGGGCCGAGCCAAGCAGGACGAAGATTATTTTTACGTCAATAACCGCTCGAAAAAGAGTCTTGCGTTAGATCTGAAAAACCCCAAGGCGCTAGAGCTCATTCATAAGATGACGGTAAAAGCAGATATCATTGTGGAGAATTTCGCACCGGGGACCGCTGGCCGTCTCGGTATTTCCTGGGATGATCTATTTCCATTGAATGAGAGGCTAGTTTATTGTTCTGTTTCTGGCTTCGGTCAGGATGGCCCATATCGTGACCGGCTTGCGCTTGATCCTATTGTCCAAGGGTATAGTGGGATTATGAGTATTACCGGTCAGGCGGATGGCCCTCCGACACTGACCGGTGCGTCGATCACCGACGCGATATCAGGAGTGACGGCGGCTTATGCAATTGCAGCGGCTTTGTGTGCGACACGGCAGGATGGTAAAGGGCGTTATATTGATCTCAGCATGCAGTGTGCGGCCATGTCGGCGATCAGTGCACGTATGGGTGAATATCTCCAAGCTGGTCAAGCACCAACACGGCGCGGCAATCGCAGTAACCTCAGGATCCCTGCAAATACCTATCAATGTTCAGACGGTAAATTTATTCAGTTAATGGTGCTTAACGACCGCCACTGGCCAGCGCTTTGTAAATCGCTTGGTTGTGAAGAATGGCTAGAGAATAAGAAGTGGTATGAGGTCAATGGTCGCTATGAGGATCAGGACCAAATTCATTGTATGGTGGCTACCAGGGTAGCGACGCAAACTGCCGATTACTGGTTGCCGCGCATGGTTGCGAACCGATTGCCGAATGCGCCGATCAATGATTATGAAGATGCTGCCAATGATCCCCAGGTAGCACATCGGGAATTGATACGTACGCTGGACCATCCAAAATCTGGGCCGGTTAGGGTTGTTGGTCCCGGTTGGAAAATAAAGGATACCGAGATAGAAATGCGGCCGCCGCCCCTACTCAATCAACATATGTATGAAGTTTTAGAAGATTGGCTTGGTTGGAATGAAGGTCAAATAAACGAGTTCCGAAAAGAGGTAGGACAAGATGGCTGAGGGGAATAATGCAAAAGTACGCCGGGCTGAAGATTCTTTCGGTAAGCGAGCTGAATTTGATGAAATAGAAATTGGTGCACCATTGGAACCCATGGAGTGGGTGGTTACCGAAGAAGATATCGAAAAACAGTGCCAAATCGATGAAGATTTTAACGAGTGTTACATGCTTGACTCGGCTTACGGGACGCGTGTGGCACCGCCTCAGATTCAGTATCGCCCGCCGCGTTGGATGCTGACGCGAACCTACAATGTGCGAGGCGTTTTTTATAAATGGGAGTTTGAGAGTTTCAAGGCGATTAAACCTCATGAAAGGATTATGGTAACCGGCCAAATTGTTGATAAATGGATCAAGAATGAGCGCGAATTCATCAAGTTCGAGGCTATTGGTCATGATGAAAGGGGAAAGAAAGTATTTTCGACGCTTCGTACCCATGTACTGGACATGGTGAAGCGAACCGCGCCACGTGAAGGCAGCGGAATCGACAGCGGCCACAAACCGGAGAAAATTTAATGGCATATTTGAATACCATTATTACAAGAGCGACACCCATTGGGTTTAAGTTACCACCTATTGCCCGTCGTTTCGATGTTTCCATGTTTGCTGCAGGTGGTATCAAAACCATTCATAATGATGAAGACGCGGCTCGCGCCGAAGGGTTAGATGGTCCGGTGGCGGTCGGCCCACAGGTAGCGGCGTTAATATTTCGTATGATGGGAATGTGTTTTGGGAAAGGCTGGATTGTTGGTGGCCGCAACGCGATTACATTCCGTAGGCCTGTTGGCGTTTTTGATTATTGCATCGCACGGGGCGTGGTAAAGTCGAAAGAGCTCGAAGGAAAAGACAAAATGCGCGTTGAATGCGCAGTCTGGGTCGAAACGGGGTCAGGTGAGAAAGCAATTGTCGGTACCTGTAGCGGTTTGGTAGCGGTTTAGAGGGGCAAAATGGGAAGTTCGGTTCTATTAATAGGCGACATGATAAATGATTTGGCCCATCGGGATGGGCCGAGTGTTTATTTAGAAGAGATTGCGCGCCGTAATACCATCGCCAATAATGCTAAGGCGATCTCGAGAGCGCGAGCTGCAGGTGTGCCTGTTGGGTTTATCAGGGTTGGGTTTTCATCGGATTATTGCGAAGTGTCACCCAATTCACCAATTTTTACTGGTGCGAAGAAGGCTGGTCGATTCAAGCTTGGGGAGTGGGGTACAGAGGTGCACCCTGATTTAAAACCGGAGCCCGGCGATTTCGATATTATAAAACATAGGGTTAGCCCCTTTTATGGTACCCGTATGGAACCACTCCTACGGGCGCAAGGGATAGATCACATCTATATTACCGGTATATCTTCCAGTGGCGTGGTGCTTTCTACGGCGAAGGAAGGTCACGACCGTGACTTCATCATTACTATCATTGAGGATTGTTGCTGCGCAGGCTCGGAGGAAGACCATCAAGCGGTCTTGAAAATTTGTGAACGCTTCGCAAATATTGTGACTGTTGCGTCAGTCACGTTTGGCGGATAGCGCTAAAATGATTTCAAAATCGGTAGGTTCGTTTACTGGCCTTTTTATTCTTTCGAACAGTGTTACGGCATAGGCTGAAAAAAAGGTCGATATCGAACCCATCTTGGGGGCCAGTGCTTCCGGCATTGTGGGCTTTCAGTAGCGAGAGCCCGAAAAGCGTGGTCATGTAGCGCATCTCTAAAATTCGAGAGTGATTCCTATTAGCAAGGCTGGTTTTCGCGGCAATACAGCGGCGTCCTATTCAGAATAGGCCCGTTACGGCGTATTATTGACTTATTATTGTGGACATACAAAGCGTCGCTAAGGTTCCATTGAAAATTATCAGCGAGGGGTAAAGTGGTGGGTCGCGTAATGGCAGCTGGAATATGATCGCAGTATCTATAAATTTCCATGCGAATAATAGATTCAGCAGTAATCGCCAGCGAAGCGCTTCAGGGATAAATTTAGCGAATGTACCCTAGCCGTATTGATGGCGGAGCTTTGCCGGTCTTGAGTTTCTCAAACCTGCTATTTTTTGCCACTCGCCTTGCAAACTACGATTGACGAAGAGCAGCGGAAACAAGGCGAATAGATTAACTGGAGGTGACTTGACCCACCTTTGCCGTTAAAGGCACTCTGCCGCCAATGCCAATCACGCAGATAAAACTAAAAAGGGGAGATTTTGCCATGTCGGATAAGATTGGAGGTGAGACCGTTAAATACGAGGTTAAAGATCATATTGCGACGATCACGCTGAACCGGCCGGAAAAGAGGAATGCAATTAATCGGCCCATGCGGAAGGAAATCGAACAAGCGTTTAAGGACGTTAAATACAACGACGATGTCTGGGTCGCCATCATCACCGGGAATGGTCCTGTCTTTTGTGCTGGCAAAGATTTGCTGGAGCCGCGCAAAGAAGAAGATGGCATTGTGATGTCAAATGACCAAGTCTACGAATTTCACCGTAATATTTATAAGCCTTTCATCTGCGCACTAAATGGTCCGTGTTATGCTCAAGGCGGCGGCTTCGCGCTAAACTCTGATGTGATCATCATGGCTGAGAATGCGTCGCTCGGTTGGCCGCAAGTTATGCGCGGTATCTCTTCGGTCTCGGGACCTGTCATGGCAGCGAAGAATATGCCATGGCAGACAGCGATGGCTCATATGTTACGTGCCAAGCCTATTCCGGCAGAAGTATGCCATCAGTTTGGCATGTGTAATGAAGTTGTCACCATCGATGAATTGATGCCGAGCGCATTGCGTTGGGCGGAAGAAATCAATGGTTGTGCGCCTTTAGCTGTACGCGCCATTAAGGAAGCCGCTCGCCGTGGATGGGATATGAACTATCGTGAACAGGTTTATCTCGCTCGTGATATTGCTGATAGAGTTCTGCATAGTGCAGATGCCAAAGAGGGTATTGATGCGTTCCGTGAGAAACGTCAGCCGGTTTGGAAAGGTGAATAAGTATGGCCGCTGAAAACGGTCGCCCGGCACTGGACGGTATTCGCGTTCTCGATATGACCCAGGTGATTGCTGGGCCGTTCTGTTCCACGATGTTAGCGGATATGGGGGCGGAATTGGTAAAAATTGAGCGCGCGCATTCCGGCGACGATACCCGCCATATGGGGCGTTATAAAGATCGGGGTGAAGAAGATCAGGATTATTTCTTTGCTAACAATAGATCGCGTCGGAGCATTTCCCTGGATCTGAAGCAAAAATCCCATCAGAAGATTGCGCAGGACCTAGCTAAGCAGGCGGATATCTTTGTGGAGAATTATGCACCTGGCAAAGTCGCGGTGCTGGGGCTCGGCTGGGAAGAGCTGCACGCACTTAACCCAAGGCTTGTTTATTGCTCTATCTCTGGCTTCGGTCAAACCGGTCCTAACCGCAATCGACCTGCACTCGATCCGATAGTACAAGCGGCATCGGGATTGATGAGCGTAACCGGCGTTCCGGATGGAGAACCGATGCAGATTGGTGCTCCGGTGGGTGATGCTATCGCGGGTATGATGGCTGCATACGCAATTGTGAGCGCGCTCCGTGTTGCTGAACGCGATGGTTTTGGGCACCGTATCGATCTTAGTATGCAAGATGCGATGATGGCTGCTCTTGGCCCGCGTATGGGCCAAACTTTGATGGCGCATGAACAGCCGCCTCGTGTAGGTAATGCAAACCCCCTAAGGGCACCGTCCGATATTTACCAAGCTGCTGACGGCGAGTATGTCAGTATAATTTGCCATAATGACGGATTTTGGGCGGGGATCTGCCGTGCTCTCGGCCAGCCGGAGTGGGAAGTGGATGACAGTCTTAAAACCATCGCGCAACGCACCGCGCGCCGTGATGAGGTGAACAGTATGGTGCGTGATGTGATGAAAACGCAGCCATCCGATTACTGGATCGAACGGTTCGATGCGGAGCGTGTGCCGGTTTCTAAAGTTTATGATTATGCGGGCGCGCATGCTGATCGCCAAGTAGTCCATCGCGGTCTCATCCGCAACCTGAATCATTCTCGCTCCGGGCCTATCCGTGTCATCGGCCCGCCGTGGATTACAACTATGGAAGAACGCGAATTCTTCCCACCGCCGCTTTTGGGCGAGCATACATCTGAAGTTTTGCAGGATTGGCTTGGCTGGGACGATAATGAGGCAGAAGCGTTCGCTGACGATGTAGGGGCGATTAGGGCTTAGGCACTATCTCTGGGATTGAAGCGTACTTTTTCTAATTCGGCGCTCTTATGTGTTCTAAAATGCCAGTCATAGGCTCTTATTCTTGACGGTCTGAACGGTTTCAGCCGCTTTGCAGTGTGCCTGACGTGCGGCGTTGCGTCCGCCTACAAAACATTCGGCGAGATTGCCGCCGGAAATATAAAGATGCCCGAATACACTGCCTAATTCGCCAGCAGTGTAGAGCCCCTCAATCACTTCCCCAAATGGGTTAAGGACCTGTTGCTGTCCATCATGTACGGGTCCTCCTTGGGTGTTGCCCACGATTGGATGTAGTGCCGTAGTGTAAAATGGCGGTTTTTGAATAGGAATGAGAGATTCTTTCATTCGGCCAAAATCACAGTCTTCTCCTGCTGCACAATGGTTGTTCCATAGCTCGACCGACTGCCGTAATGAACTCGCTGGCACTCCCATTATGCCTGCAAGCTCCTCCAGTGTTTCAGCCTTCTGTATGATGCCAAGGTCAACCTCTTGAGAATTGTCTTCGCTCCAAATAAAGGATTGCGCGGGATCATTATAAGTTTGAAGACCCAGCTGTCCGGCAGCCAGTCCATCAGCATCAAGAACCAACCATGACGGTATCCGTAAATGGGTTTGAGTGACCGGATCCATCACCTCCATATCGCGGTGCCCTGTATCCTGAAGGTAAGGTGGATACTCATTCATGAAACGCTTGCCGCGTGCATCAACAATGATCCAAGGCATACGTTTTCCTTGTGAAGCTGCAAAAAATGCGGGCACATCTTTGGGTTCGTCGTGACCTGGGATCCAGTCTGGAAACTTTGTTAGACGCATTCCATATGGATAGTCTGGATCGGGATGGCTCATGCCGTAGGTACCGTGGTAATGCCACATATGCCACAAATCGGCACCTACTGCTTGGGCCATACGAATGCCATCGCCGGTATTACCAGAGTAGGCATGAGGCAATACCGGTTTGCCTTGCCAATATTGTGCTTGCATCCCGGCATCTGCTTCAAACCCCCCACAAGCGAGAATAACCCCACCAAGTGTGCGCACGCGGGTGGTCCCTGATGAATTACGCAGAAGAACACCGGTGACCGCTCCATCGGGGGAGGTTATGAGCCGTTCGGCGGCAGTTGAAAGCCGCACGGGTATATCGCGCGCTTCGACATTGTGTTCGAGTGCTGCGAAGAGCCGTGTACCGCCCCGCAAGCTTCGTACGTGCGGGTACTTTTCGCAAATATCTACGCCAGGGTATTCAATAATTGATATGAAGCCAAAAGTATCATAGCCTTCAAATGGGTAGGTCCCGCCCATCCAATTTGTCACAGGTTTTGCGCCCGCGGCTTCTGCGATGTCCTCAATAAAGCGTGCAATGTTTGTCATGCCTTCTGCAAGGGCTGCTAGAGGCTCTTCCGGGGTTGTGCCTGCGTTAGTCTTTTTGAGATAAGCCAATGCAGCATCGCGATCTTTTGCGATACGAACACCGCCTGCCGAACAAATTGATATGCCGCCAGGTGTTATATTTTTATCGATAAGCAGAATATTCGCACCAAGATCATGGGCTTCAATCGATGCCGCCGCCCCAGCAAAACCGTAGCCGACAACAACAATATCGACTGTCTCGTCCCAATAATCAGTGGGTCTACCCAATTCGAATTCCTAGCGACACATTGACATCCTTAGTTCTCTTAGGTTGGTGATTGTACCTTTATAAATGGCTTTGCTGTATGGTGTTCGGTCTCGAATGCCTTAATCTCATCCATATACTGTTTAGTTAGCGCTATATCGTCGAGTCCTTCCAAGAGACAGCGGCGTTTGAGCGGATGCATTTCGAAACCATATTCCGAGCCATCGGGCGCCGTAACGGTCAGCGTTTGCAAATTAACAGTTATTCTGGCACCTACATTGTCGAACAGTTGTCTGCGTAAATCCCTACATGCTTCCTGGGATAATACTACAGGGCATAGGCCGTTCTTGGTCATGTTATTGTAGTGAATGTCGCCGAAACTGGCGGCAATGACCACTTTAATACCGAAGGCATCCATTGCGTATACGGCACTTTCGCGGCTCGAGCCAATGCCCCAATTCCGGTCGGCGACGATTATTTCTGCTTTGTTGTAAGGTTCGCGGTTAAATATGAATTCTGAATTTCTTAGATTGCCGTCGCGGGTAAAACGCTGGTCGTGAAACATGACCTTTTTCAGATACGGATCGCCGACTGGTAGTTTGTTGAAACGTGTCGGGCAGAGCTGATTGGTATCCACATTGATTTCGTCGAATGGGCAAGCGATGCCCGTGATTTTTGTGAAAGCTTCCATACCTTACCTCCCTAACCCAATGTTCGAACGTCGGTGAGCTTACCGGTGATGGCAGCAGCAGCGGCCATAGCGGGGCTAGCTAAATGTGTTTTGCCATTGGGGCCTTGGCGTCCTTTAAAGTTGCGATTAGAGGTGGAGACGCAGCGCTCTCCATCATTTAGCAGGTCGCCATTAAGGGCAGTGCAAAGAGAACAACCGGGTTGCCGCCATTCAAAACCCGCCTTGGTGAAAACTTGATCTAGACCCTCTTCTTCCGCCTGCCTTTTAATACTTTTCGAGCCCGGCACGACCCAGGTCTGCACCTTGGCTTTGCCCTTGGCAGCCACCTCGGCGGCGGCACGTAGATCCTCGATCCGAGAGTTTGTGCAGGAGCCAATGAAAACCCTTTCAATCTCAATTTCCTCCATACCCATGCCTGGTTTCAAGTCCATATATTCCAGCGCTGTGGCAATTTCTTGTCGTTCATCATCATCAGCGCCACTGTCTGGGGATGGAATTTCTCCGTTGATTGGTAGGCACATTTCTGGATTCGTGCCCCAAGTAACCATGGGGACGAGTTCG